>NZ_AASE01000047.1 GCF_000168715.1 Chlorobium ferrooxidans DSM 13031
CTGCCGGTCGGGGAAACGACACAGTCAACGGTGAATATGCCGATCTGCTCGTTCTCGACAGACAATTTGAACCTGCAGTAACCCGGTATCGGGAGCTCTGGAGAGCAGGCAAACTCCAGAGAAAGCAGGCGGTCTCGTTTGCCAATGCACTCATGACGATGAAGGAGCAGGCTGAAGCTGCTGCCGTGATTACCGCCCTTGCCGAACGCTATCCCGGCGACACCGGGGTGCTTCAGGCCGGGGCCGAACTCGCTTATTCCCGCAGAGAGTATGCTCGTGCCTCTGCGCTTTACCGCGAACTGATCACCAAAAAGCCTGAACTCCCCCTCTTTTATCTCCGGCTTGCCGGCGTAGCAATGGCAGAGGGGAACTATAGTGAATCGATAAAGAGAAGCCGCGAACTGCTGCAGATTCATCCCGGCAACCTCGACGCGCTGCTCCTGATTGCACAGGTGTCAAGCTGGCAGCGCGATTACGACACATCCCTTGCCACCTACGACCGGTTGATTGCCGCAAATCCCGTACCTCTCTACTATCGCGAAAAAGCGCGGGTACTGGGATGGATGACCCGATACGACAGCGCCCTTGCCGAATATGATAAAGCCATTCAGAGATATCCGGAAAACAGCGCGCTGAAAGCAGAGGCTGCGGCCAAACGGGAGTACTACCGTAATGCATATCGCCACTCCCTTTCAGCCTATCAACTATGGCTTGATGCTGAACCACTTCACCCTGAAGCGCTCTTTGACCTCGGCCAGCTCTCCATGCAGCAGGGCCGATGGCGGGAAGCCTCTTCAACCTATGACGAACTGCTGGCAGCCGTTCCCGATCATCGCATGGCTATAACAGCCAGAGAAAAGAGCAGGGATTACTCATCGATGACGCAGGTACAGAGCGGGGCTGAGTTCTCTAAAGCGATAAGTGGGGGGCGGCTTACCGATGTAGCATTCTCCGGCTACTACACAACCTTCTCACGTCAGGTGGATGACCGGTTTTCGCTCTTTATGAAGCTCGACAGCCGGTTCTATCATTTTGATGAAACCTCACTGACCCCAATAAGCCACGGAATGACCATCGGCATTGAATACCGTAACCAGCCGGATATTCTTTTGCGCGGGGCTTCAGGCTGGCGGCAGAACTCTGATGGCTTGCAGGAGAGTCAAACCGGATACGCCGAGGCGGTCAGCAATCCGGTTGATAATCTGCATCTCGGCCTCGGGTTCCACCGCGAAGAGGTGATACAGAACTCCACAACATACCGGAACCATCTTCAGACCAGCCGCTGGCAGGGCAGGATAGTTTACGATGGTTACCATCGATGGAATGCCGGTGCTGATTATGCCCTTGACCTCTATTCCGACGGCAACACGCTCGTAACCGCCGGAGCGGATCTGACCGCTCGCCTGCTCTATGACCCGGAACGGCTGAACATCAGCTACCGGATACAGGAGTATGCATTCAACGAGCGGCGTACGACCTACTGGACCCCCTCATCGTTTGTCACGCATACGGCAGGTATCGAGTGGCGGCATCATTTTCAGAATGCGGAGCTTTTTCAGGGTGGAAACGACAGCTATTTCAGCACGGCTTTCCGGCTAAGTCTGGAGCCCGGTGGCAATATATCACACCAGGTTCAGGCCGGAATCCATCATGACTGGAGCCAGCGCTTCTCCTCGTCGCTGGACGGTCAATATACATGGGATACATCGGCCTCAATCTATCAGGACAGAAGGCTGAGTGCTGAACTTCTCTGGAGTTTTTAAATAATGTTACTTGACCGGACAACTCCATGAAGCAGAAAAAAAAATCCAGATTTCTTGTGGTCCAGATAGTTGTGCTGTTAATCATGCTCACCGTCTATCTTATGGCCCGCACCTACTCTGTGTACCACGCCAGGGTCAACATATTCGATGAGATCTTTGCCGTGCTCTTTTTTTTCGCGGAAGCCTTTCTCATGATTCATTCGTTCGCTTTTTTCCTCAACATTCTGCGTAATCAAAAACCTGATAAAGAACCGCTTCAAAAAGAGCCTGGAGAGGATGCCTCTGTCGCCATCGCCATTCCGGCACGGCACGAACCTAAACAAATTGTTGCAAATACCCTCTTGACCTGTATCAATCTGGAATACCCCAACAAGAAGATCTATCTGCTTGATGACTCGTCGATTGAGCGATACAAAGAGGAGGCCAGAGAGCTTGCAGAGGCTTATGGTGTTGAGCTCTTTACCCGTCCGGATAACCGCGGGGCA
>NZ_AASE01000046.1 GCF_000168715.1 Chlorobium ferrooxidans DSM 13031
CCGAGCAGCACTTCAACAGCAAACATCACGCCACCGATGGGAGCATTGAAGACAGCGGCCAGTCCTGCAGCAGCTCCGCAACCCAGAAGTGTACGGGTCTTGTTTGGAGAAAATCGAAGCAACTGGGCTACTGTAGAACCGATTGCCGCGCCAACCTGGACGATTGGCGCTTCACGACCGCCACCTCCGCCTGAACCGATACTCAAAACCGATGTAATACTTTTATGGAACCAAAGTTTGCGGTCAATAACACCATCATTTTGTGCCACAGCCTTGATGACCGATGCGAGTCCATGTCCGGGCCTTGCTTTTACGATAAAAGCGTTGTAGAGTCCAACAAGCAGACCGCCAAATGCAGGGATAAAGGGCAGCAGAACCTTCCAGTAGTCGTCAATGAAGGTATGTTTGCCGAACGAGCGAAGACCGGTAAAGCTCCAGGTACTTATCGTAACAATGGCGTCATGAAATACCACAGCAACATAGCCGGTCAGCAGACCAACGCAAACCGCCACAAAAAGAAACGGTATGTCCTGATTAAGATTCAGCTGAACAAGAAGATAATCGAGGGTGAGTTTGAAATACTGGCGGGAAGTTCCGTTAAAGTAACGGGTTCGCCGGATGATGCCATAGAAAAAAGCCAACAGCTTTCTGCTGATACGTCCATGTATATATGATGATAGTTTCATTACTTCAATGTGCTAAAAATCGATCCATAAATAAAATGCAACCCTTCGTCAAACATAGTTTTACGGCATTGCCTCTTCATTGGAGTACCCCGCCTTTCCGTTTTTGCGACCTGCATTTACCTTCAGAAGAACATTTTCTGCCTCAAAATATAAGGACAATCAACGTCAATAGCATTGGTTCTTCATAAGAAACGTGAAAATTCTTAACATTATTTACATAATTGTATTTTATTATTAATAAATTTCAGTTATTATTGAGCTGATCCTTAATTATTAACAAGAACAATCGCTTTCCCTAAAAAAAGGAGGTAATGAGCTGATAAAGCACAAAAGGCACATAAAAAGAAGGCTGTAGTCTCCTGCTTTTTCCTCCGCGATCATCAATGTCAGCTTCAGCGGGGCAAAACAGAGAGATTGATTCAAGAAAAAGAAAAGTAACCAACTACATCATGAAAAAAATCGAAGCTATCATACGATCAAGCCGGTATGAAGAGGTCAAAAAAGCTTTGCATGACATCGACATTGATTTCTTCACCTGGTGGGATGTCACAGGCCAGGGCAATGACACAAAGCACAAGACTGAAATATACCGGGGAACCGTCCGGGATACATCATACATATCCCGTAGATATCTCTCCCTTGTTGTTCGCGATGTCAATCTGCAGAAAACTATCGACTGTCTGCTTAAGACCGCCTATACCGGTGAGGTTGGCGACGGGAAGATATTCGTTTCCGAAATCGTTCAGTCCTACAGAATCAGGACAGGCGAGAGCGGTGATGAATCGCTTTTCAACAAGGACTGAATAAAAGAGAGGTCATCCAGGTATTAAACGTTTTACAATTTCAACAAACAGGCCAATGTCAAAGAAACTACTTATTATTCTGTCAGGTGTATTCCTGACCCTCTGCATCGTGGTGGGAGGCGATGCATTTGCACTTAAGTCCCTGGATCCAAGTGGAGCAACAACCGGCCTTACCGTTGATGTTTCTGCAGCAACTGCCGGTTCACCTACAGCAACTGAAATAACTGACCAGATCGGAAAAAACAAGGTCTCCATCAACATGATGTGGGTCCTGATAACCGGTTTTCTGGTCATGTTCATGCAGGCCGGTTTTGCCATGGTTGAATCAGGCTTGACAAGGGCAAAAAATGCGGCACACACCATGTCGATGAACATGATGATCTATCCGATAGGGATGCTCGCATTTTTTATATGCGGATTCGGGATCATGTTCGGCGGAGTCGGACCGCTTGCAACGCTTGGCGGCTATGACGGCCTGAACCAGGAGTTTGCCATAAGCCTGTTCGGACACACCTTCGGACTTTTTGGAACAAAAGGGTTCTTCCTCAGCGGAGTCTATGATGTAAGTGTATTTGCCCTCTTTCTGTTTCAGATGGTTTTCATGGATACCACGGCAACCATACCTACCGGTTCAATGGCTGAGCGCTGGAAATTTTCTGCATTCGTTGTCTACGGCTTTTTTGTAGGCACCATACTCTATCCGGTTTACGGCAACTGGGTATGGGGCGGCGGATGGCTCTCCCAGATGGGCAACCAGTTCGGACTCGGTAATGGACATGTTGATTTTGCCGGTTCATCGGTTGTTCACCTTACCGGCGGTGTCCTTGCCCTGGTCGGCGCGATTATCATCGGACCACGTATTGGCAAGTATAACAAGGACGGTTCACCGAACGCCATTCCTGGTCACAACATTCCTATGGCAGTCATCGGCACCTTTATTCTTGCTTTTGGCTGGTTCGGCTTTAACCCGGGTTCCACCCTTGCAGGAACCGACCTCCGTATGAGTATCGTTGCTGTGAACACCATGATAGCTTCGGCAACCGGTGCAATTGGCGCAATGCTCTACATGTGGTGGTTCAAGACCAAAAAACCGGATCCGACCATGATGATCAACGGACTTCTGGCCGGTCTTGTTGCGATTACCGCACCCTGCGCCTTTGTTACCGTTCAGGCTGCGGCATTGATCGGACTGATTGCAGGTGTACTGGTTATTGAGGCTGCATTTTTCATTGAGAAAGTGCTCAAGATAGATGACCCGGTTGGAGCAATCGCTGTACACGGTGTCAACGGTGCATGGGGATGTATTGCTCTCGGTCTCTTTGCTGATGGCACCTATGGCGCAGGCCTGAACGGTGTAGCCGGTCCGGTAACCGGACTCTTTTACGGCAACCCCGGCCAGCTCTATGCCGAGCTCATCGGAATCTCGGCCAACATTATCTACATCGGCGCATTAGGATGGGTGGTCTTCAAGCTGATTGATGTCGTAATCGGCAACAGGGTCAAGCCTGAAGATGAACTTGACGGTCTTGATATCCCTGAAATGGGTGTTGAAGGCTACTGCGGTATCAGACTTGACAAAAACTCTGAGACGCCGCTCTCAAAGTAATACGCAAGGAACTTTACCCTACAAAGAAAAGCCGCCTTTCTGCAGGGCGGCTTTTCTTGTTTTCTCGCCAAAGTCAGGGAATGAGCGTTATGGAGAGTTGCCTTTTGTTGAGAAAAGAGCTGCGAATCAGAGAGTGACAACAACACTATTGCGTATTTGGCAAACATTCAAATATCAATGCCATGAAATCAGGAACAATAAGCCTCGAAAGAGGTCTCTATTTAGCCAGGATCAGAGAGAATCTGGTAAAACAGAAAAACTGGAAACTCGGGGCAACCATTTTTGCCGGTAAGATGATCGGGCTTTTTGTTCTCC
>NZ_AASE01000045.1 GCF_000168715.1 Chlorobium ferrooxidans DSM 13031
CACCCTCTCCGGCACCGAGAAGGCCGAGCTCCCGCATACCGGGTGTATCGATAAACATAACGCCGTTATCAAGCACGATGAGCTGCCGCCGGGTTGTTGTGTGTGTGCCCTCTCCCGTTGCGCTGACCGCTTTGGTATCAAGATCATCCTTTCCGGTCAGGTGATTGATCAGTGTTGTTTTGCCGACTCCGGATGAACCAAGCAGGCAGCAGGTTTGTCCCGGGTGTAACAGTTCGCGGAATTCCTCAATTCCGGCACCGGTGACGTTACTGAGAGCAATAACTCTCGTCGTGATACCGGCTGCTCTTATAGCCGCAAGCTTCTCCTCCAGCTCTTCGGGGGAGATCAGGTCCGTTTTGGCAAGAATGACAACCGGCTCAACACCTCCGTCTACAGCCATGACCAGATAGCGGTTCAGACGAGCGAGATTAAAGTCAAAGTGGCATGACTGAACAATAAATGCGAGATCAATATTGGCGGCAATCAACTGATACTCCACCTCCGTTCCGGCCCGCTTCCGGCGTAAACAGGTTCTTCGGGGAAAGAGGGCGTGGATGATTGCCGAGGCACCGTCATTGTGGTACTGCACCCTGACCCAGTCGCCGACACATGGCAGCTCAACGGATGAGTCGATGTGGAAAGAGAGGCGCCCTGAAAGTTCAGCCGGAACCTCTGTGTGTTCACTCCGTACCATGAAGGAGTTGCGATCAACTGCCGTTACTCGGGCTATCTCCTGCCCTCCGGTCGGGAGATCATCAATATGAGCCTGAAACCACTCGTCAAAACCGAGTTCACTCAACTTCCTCATAATCTGTTACCGAACACTGTTCAGCGTTTGTTTCCTCGCAGGGGATAATGCAGAGCACTGTTTTTATGCAAGATAACCTGCAGTGTGTGCCGAAAAAAAACAAACCGATATAATAATCCCGATCCGACCCGATCGTTTCTTTTTCAACTCCTTTTTACTGAACTTTCCATAATCAAGCTGATACCATTTATGAGCGTCATGATGAAACTGCTGCTCCTCCTGCTTTTGCTTTTTTCCGCTATTCCGGCATGTTCCGGTGCAGAGGAGATTGACCGGAAGCTTTTCGGCGAGTACGATACGGCGCTGGTGATCGTTAACCGCGCCTCCGGCGCCGTGACCGATGTGAACCCAGCGCTCAGCGCACGGCGAAACTCCACCTGCTCGACATTCAAGATCTACAACACCCTGATCGGCCTCCAGCTCGGCCTGCTCAGGGGAGCCGATGACCCCTGGTACACATGGGACGGTGTGCACCGCGATATCGACGGGTGGAACCGCAACCTCACCCTCCGTGAGGCCTTCCGGGTTTCGGCAGTTCCTGCATTTCAGGCGTTGGCAAGAGCGATCGGGCAGGAGCGGATGAAGCGCTACATCAACCGCATCGGCTATGGAAACGGCGATATCTCTTCGGGTATCGACACCTTCTGGCTTCCACGGCCGGGCAGAACCGGAGTGCTGATCAGCGCAGGCGAACAGGTTGCCCTTTTGAACAGATTGCTTGACGGCCGGCTGCCCTTTTCCAGAAAGCACGTGAAGGCGCTTCGTGACATTATGCTCGTTGCAGAGAGCCCGAAAGGGAAACTTTACGGCAAGACCGGATCAGGCAGGAGTGCGGAGGGGAGAGAGGAGCTGGGATGGTTTGTCGGCTTTCTCGAAAGCCGGGGAGTCGAGTACGCCTTCGCCTGCAACATCACCGGCGGAGAGCATCCCTCCGGAAAAGCCGCCCGCGCGATTGTGGAGAGGGTGTTCAGCTCTCAGAATCTTCTGTAGGCCACCGCAATTAATTTGTTTCGGAATTCGACGGCATCATTGTCCCGACCACGTTGGGATCGAACTCAAACCGCTCGCGACAATTAATAGCGGTGCCCTTTATGCTGTTTGGTCAGGATTATCAATGGGAAAGTGCTCCTCTTCGTAGCTTTCAATCAGACTTCCAAGGATTTCAAGCTCATCACCTTCCATTGTCTCTGGTTTAGCATCAAATATCTCTTCAAGTCGTTTGAGCGCCAGCTCATAGTCAGCTTCTGTCTTTATTGGTTTGATCTGCATGATTGATGTGTTTGACGGAAATATACACAGTTCCGTGGATAGCAGCGTTTTTCGCTGTTGGGCTCGGCAGTAAATCAAGCTTGAACTGACAGCGATGAATGTCGTCCCCTCATTTGCGCTCAGTTTGTCTTCTTCTGAAGATGTTGTTATTATGAAGTATTGGTAGCGTGCTGTGCTTTTTACATATAAATCTTTTTATACGATGACGGCAAAAGATATTTACCAAAAGGCTTTGGCATTATGGGCGCCTCTATAAATTGTCGTGAGCGGTTTGAGGGCAAGGCGGACGGGGCGCAGAAGCCGGAGTGTACAGCGGAGTACATGAGGATTTCGAGCACCGTCCAACGCAGCAATCAAAACGCGGAACAAATTGAGAGAGGTGTCCTAAAACCTCACGAGCAGGTTGATCCTGTCGATAAGTTGATCGCTCATCTCGATTTGCCGGATAAAACGATTGATGATTTATGGCAAAAAGAGTCGGAGAGCAGGGTTGAGGCATACGAAAAGGGACTTATAAAGTCACTCACCCTCGGCGAGGTTCTTGAAAAGTATAAGAATCTTTGAGCAATGGATATCCGCATCCTTGTAGTTCTCCTACCAGGAAGTTCCCCGGAAAACCGCTTAACCGTTTTTTCTCCCAACTCTTTCAAATTGACTTCTCTTGCTTAACAACGTCCCGGAGTCTTTCGGACACGCCGCTATTTCTGATAACAGCGTTCAGTAAAAATGAGCAGGGAAACCTGAACAAATCACAGCGGAATGAGCTGGCCGGACTGACAAAAAATTTGGTTCAAAACTATAAGGGGAAAAATGGATAATGTGTTTGAAAGTATAAAGAAGGGTCTGCAAGAGGCTGTTGATTATTCTGAGGGAAAAAAGGTTCGGGTCAGGGTATTTCATCCGGAACCTGTCAACGTTAAAAGTATCAGGCATGGAACCCACCTGACGCAGGATGAGTTTGCCGCCGCATTTGGTATCAGTGTTGCCACCCTGAGGCATTGGGAGAGGGGTGACCGCAAACCGCATGGTCCGGCGCTGGTGTTGCTCAACCTTGTTAAAAAAGCTCCCGAAACGGTCTTGCAGGTCTTGAACAGCTAAACAATCGGGGCTCGCATCAGTCTTGAAGCTACTCGTTATGAACTCCGTTCAGGGTGCATGCTCTTCTTGATCTCTTCAATCCAAAATCCAGCATCCGTAATTCAAACTCCCCCTAATTCAAGCCCCTCATCTTCACCTCATTGTGCTTTGAGACACTTTTGTTCACTTGGTTGTGAACGTCCCGTCTTCAGTCCTTTTGTAGAGTTAGTCGAGGGCGTTCCCGAAGTTGCCTCCTTCCCTAATTTTACGCCCCATCAGGGCTTGCCTTGAGTCCCGGAGGGACGGCATATCGGTAAAAAAAAGTCGTCGCGCCCCTTTTTTTCTTCTCTTCAATCCCGAATCCAGCATCCGGAATTCAAAATCTCTTCAGGTGTCATGCCGAACTGAAAGGAGGCATCTCTGTTCAGATGAAGCGGGAGTTGTTGAGGTAACTGTCAATGAAGATGGTGGTTATGCAGACGCATTTTCGACGAATATTTCCCAATCGACGCAACTTTTCTCGCGCTTCTGCTGATAAATCGCAGGAAATCTATGTATTTTAAAGCTAATATTTTGTTTTGATAATCGCATTCTTATCGGCGGATTACTGGTATAACGATAAGTTGTTGGAATGTATCGGAAACAATGGGCGATTTGCTTCTGATCCTTCCGCTGTCACTTATGTTACAACCATGTCAGCCAAACAAGTTTACAGAAAATTAAAAGCCCATTCGATTGATCTGTAATAAACGCGATAAGAAAGAATCTGTCAATAACACTCTACTTTGATGCACTTATTCGTCTAATATGGGAGGTAAAGAGCAGTAAGGCAACGCAGATCAACAAGTTATCGGTAATGATGTAAGATATTTGATTCCCCTAAAATGAAAATAGACATAAAAACAAAAGACAAAAATCTTCTCTTAAGGACTGAAATACTTGACATCACCTTAAACATCGAGCAGAATATTGACCTAATCCTTGTTATTTATTTAACCATTGACGGAGAAAAAAGGAAGGGTATAACGAATAAAAGCGGCGGACTCTCTTTCAAAAACAAAATTGACTTACTTTTTGACCTTGAAATATTCGATGAAGACGAACATAGACTATTCTTGCTTTTGATGGAATTTCGGAACCAATTTATTCATAATATACACTGCTCTTCCTTCTTCTATGCGGCAGATATCCTAGGTGATGACAAAAGAAAACGCTTACTAAAGTTTTCAGACATCGAAGGGGACGAAGAACAGAAATTACACAATGCCTACAGGAATTTATACCGTAAAAGCTTGCACATTGCACTTAATAAAATCAAAATAAGAAAAGAGTTTGTTAAAGAAAAAAGTACACTATTGAACAATTTTAATGGTAAAACCCTTTATTTTATTGATGCACTTGTAGACCTTTGTGAGATGTTTTTTGAAAAGTATGAACCGAGTGATTCAGATACAATCGAAGTATTGAATTTAAAAGTTGATTTACACAAAACCATAGCAAAAGAGATGGATAAGGTATTTTCTTCGGAACAATATAAACACCTTCAAGACAGGCTTGAAGAATCCTTACAACCTGAAAAAATTAAAAGACATTACAAATAATTTGAGACTAATAGCACATACTATTAATGCCAAGCAAGCGTAAATGATAGCAATATAAAGATTAATAAATGATTAAAATAAGTATCAACTAAAAA
>NZ_AASE01000044.1 GCF_000168715.1 Chlorobium ferrooxidans DSM 13031
TACGATTCGGAAATCGCGCACTTGATGCACTCATTCATCGTTTGAGAAGAAAATATGAGGAGACGAACATTAAAATCCCGATTAAAACCATCCATGGCTCGGGGTACTGTTTTTCAGCACCCATCATCATTACATAAATCATATTAAAATAATCAGTTCGTTGCATGCAACATCGGGCTCCTGCGTTAAGGGTAGCTCTCCATCCACAACCATTCACTTCCGGTCATCGTTAATACCTCACGGTTTCGGTACCATAATCCATAGTTCAAACTGCAAATAACAAGCAGCAAGGAAACAAAATTTCACAGGAGTTTATCCCTGTTTTTTCTCTGAGGCCAAAGAAGAAGATCGGAGAGTACAACGATGCATAACCCGGTCAAAATACATCCGACAGTGGCGGACTTGGTAAATAGATTTCTTATATTCCGGTAATTACAATTAATTATCTACCTATAACAAGATACCACTATGGCAGAAGAACTGAACACGCCTGCGGGCGCACCAAAACCGGCTGTACAGAAAAGCACCGAGTCCAATGTCGGCAACGGCGATATGGCCAATCTGATCGGCAATGTCGGCATTCTGATTGACTCAACCATTGAATCCGTCCAGGGCATTATCACCACAGTAAGCTCAGCGACCGAACAACTGATCGACGGTGTTACCTCAACCATCAAATCCGAACCTGTACAGGGCATCATCAATAATGTCAATTCGGTTTCGGGCAAGTTGATCGATAACGTCAACACGGTATCAGGACAGTTGATTGATGGTGTGACCGCCACACTGAACTCCGAACAGGTACAGAGCTCGTTTCAGGAACTCGGCAAACTGTTTAAAAACCTGCTCGATAATCTGAATGCAACAGTCTCGACCGTCAGCTCCGGCCAGGTACAGAACCTGTTTGACAATGTAAGTGCAGGTCTTGGACAGCTTGTCGGCAATGCCATGGCATCTGCAAAAATCGGCAGCAGTGAAGATCGCCACAAAAAAGAGGTCAAGGAGATTCATTTCACCCAGAAAGAGGTTGTTCCTGAAGTTCAAATTCCGGCACCAGCTCCAGCTCCTGTAACTGCTCCGGCTCCGGTATCAGCACCGGCTTCGTGATCATCATCAACACCGGCACCGGCTCCGGTATCAACAGCGGCGTCTGCATCAGCACCTGTATTGAAACCGAAAATCTGACGCGAAAATTCAATACGGGGCAACAGAGCAGAAAAACAATACAGAAAGAGTTGGCAATCTCTGATTGAATAATAGTTTGAGGGAGATAGGGCTATCACAGCACAGCGATAGCCCTATCCCCTGAAGCAGGCAAACGAAAGGTGCATTGAAAGAGGGTCAATATAATCGCTATACCGGAAGCAAAACCGCAGCAACCAAAAAAAGTGTTGTGCTCATTGCTGACGATGACAATACATCGCGCCGGATTCTCAGCCATTTTGTACAGAAAATGGGCTATGTTCCCATCGTGGCAGAGGACGGTGAGGAGTGCATTCGATGCCTTACCGAACAGGCCCCGAATGTCATTCTGCTTGACATCAACATGCCCAAGAAAGATGGCTTTGAAGTGATGCTGCACATGAAGGCGCACAACATTGTGACGCCTGTCATTATGATCACGGCTTCACACGATATTCCCCATGCCGTCAAATGCATTAAACTCGGAGCTTTCGAGTACCTGACCAAACCCCTGAGCATCGACAGGCTTGAAATTGTCATGCGCAATGCACTGGCGGAGTCATCCCTGCAAAGTCAGGTGCAACTGCTTCAGAAAGAGCTGAAAAGTCAGAACCTGTTCAGGAAAATTATCGGTTCCAGCCCGGTAATCAAACATACCATGGAGCAGGTCATACAGGTCATGGAGACCGACCTGAACGTTCTTATTATCGGAGAGAGCGGTTCCGGCAAGGAGTTGTTTGCCGAAGCGATTCATTACGGCAGCAAACGAAAAAAAGGTCCGTTTGTTTCGGTTAACTGCGCAGCTATCTCCAACAATCTTGCCGACAGCCTGCTGTTCGGCCATGTCAAAGGCTCATTTACCGGTGCAAACACTGATCATACCGGGTTTTTTGAGCAGGCGGACAATGGCACCATCTTTCTTGATGAGATCGGAGACATGGATTCAGACGTACAGGCAAAGGTGCTTCGTGCTCTCCAGGAGAGAAAAATCAGGCGCGTTGGAGAAAAAAGCGAAAAGAGTGTCAATTTCAGGGTCATCTCGGCAACCAACAGGGATTTCTCTCAGGCAATAAAAAACAATCTTTTCAGGGAGGATCTCTACTACCGCCTTGAGGAGTTTCCCCTTTACATCCCCCCTCTCAGGGAACGTCCCGAAGATATTCCGCTTCTCATCCGCCATTTTCTCGACGAGTTTTCAAGTGCCAACAATCTGGAATCGCTTCAGCTGGCTCCGGATGCGCTCGACAGTATTGAGGGCTATCAGTGGCCGGGTAATATACGGGAGCTTAAAAATGCCGTACAGCGGGCTGCTGTAACCAGAAAAGGCAACTTGATCGAAACACTGCGCTCTGCTCTTATTCCGGGTTCAGCCGGAACGCACGCTGCCGAGAAAACCGTACCGGAAAAAACCGTTGAACAGGCTTTACCTGATCAGAAAGCCGCGAGCAAGATCTCCTATTCGCTCGAAGAGCATGAGAGGGATGCGATCATCAAGGCCTACAAGGCTTCCCAGGGCAACCTTACAAAAACCGCCCGCATGCTTGGCATCGGCAGGGCAACCCTCTACAGAAAGCTTGACAAATTTGGTCTTGAGTATCTGAAAACAGGCTGATCAAGCCCCCAGCCGAGCCGGTGGTTGCCGCCATAATCTTCACTGTCTGCCGGTTCCCGTATGCCCGAACCCCCCGTCACCCCTTGCCGTTGAACCAAGCTCACTGACCTCATCAAACGAGACGTTCTCGACTTTTGCCACAACCATCTGTGCTATCCGGTCACCATTGCGCACAATAAAAGGCTCCCGGCCGTAGTTGATGAGAATAACCTTGACCTCTCCACGGTAATCGGCATCAATGGTAGCAGGACTGTTGGGCAGCGAGATCATCGATCGAAGGGCCAGACCGCTTCTTGGCCGAAGTTGTGCCTCATACCCCTCCGGGAGTTCAAGGGCAAAACCGGAAGGAATCAGTGCTGTTGTCAAGGGGGCGATGGTGAGCGGCTCTTCAATGCAGGCTGAAATATCCATTCCCGCTGCGTGGGCGGTTGCATAAACCGGAAGAACCGCTTGTTTGTTAAGGCGAACTATCTTTACTTTCAGCATTGTTCGGAATTTTCTTGGTTATCGGCAGCAGACAAGCCGTGTCAGGAGAATAAGCAAATCGAGATCGTCAGAATATAACCACAATTATGAGAAGAGAACCGGATAGAGCAGCTCAAAAGGTCTATGCACTTGCTTTCGGTGCCCACCCTGATGATGTGGAACTCTCATGCGGAGCCACCCTGCTGAAAATCATCGGCGAAGGCCGTCAGGTTGCAGTCTGCGACCTGACAAGAGGTGAGATGGGAACAAGCGGAACTCCTGAAACAAGGCGTGATGAAGCTGAGCGTGCTGCCGCCGTAATGGGTTACCGGTGCCGCACAACCCTCGACCTTGGAGACTCAAAACTTTTTTATACAGAAGAGAACCTTGCCGAAATCATCCGTGTCATCAGAGCCTTCAGGCCTGATGTGGTTTTTTGCAATCCTTCGGACGAACGGCATCCCGATCACTCCAAAGCATCAAAACTGGTCACTGACGCCTGCTACTATGCAGGCCTGAAACAGCTTGAAACCAGCCTGAACGGATCACTCCAGGAAGCTCACCGCCCTCACCATCTGCTCTACTACATCCAGTTCAAACACCTTGAACCGCAACTGATTGTCGATGTTTCGGAAACCTTTACCGCTTCACGAAAAGGCGTTCTTGCCTTTGCGTCGCAATTCCACCGTGAAGGAACAACCGGAGAGCCGGAAACCCTGATCAAACGCCCGGAGTTTCTTACCGGACTGGAAGCACGAGCCCGCTACTTCGGTGAGCAGATCGGCGTCACCTACGGCGAAGGATTCCGGCTCTCCTCTACCATGGCAATCAACTCCTTCAGCAACGCATTCCCCCCGAAAACCACGTTTTAAAAACAGCTTTCACCCTCCGGATCCTCCCGTAGTGCCGGATAAACACCGGCAGGCAGCCGGGCATTGCCCTCTTTATGCACAGCGATTTCTGAATCCACCCGACAGGAACAGCACTTCCCGCCTCTCTCTGTTTTTTGTTCACAATCCTGCAACACTCCTGTAACAATTCCTTAACACTACTAATTGTATGTTTGGAGAGCAAAAATGATGCGATAAAAGTTTTGTGTACTCACAACATCAACCAACCCAAAAGAGCATGAAAAAAATAGCAATGATGGTCGGTCTTGCAGCGGCCCTCGGATTCAGTAACGCCGAGGCTGTTGACCTGATATGGAAAGGTGATCTGCGTTACCGTTATCAGTCCGATCTTCGCCACACCGATGGCGCTACCGGAGAACACAGTCGCGACCGCCACCGCAGCCGTGTCCGTCTTGGTGTCTATCCGTGGATCAATGAAGAGCTTTCCGGCGGAGTACAGCTCTCGACCGGAAGTCTTACGGAAACGACCTCCCGCAACGAGACCATTGATGATCAGTTTCTTGCCGATCCGGTCTACCTGAACGAATACTTCATCGACTACCATCCGATGGCTTACGGCATGAACGGAGCGGCCAATATCATTCTGGGTAAACGGGCTGTTGCCAGTGATCTGGTCGTGGTCAACGATCTGGTATGGGACAGCGATCTTACCTTTGAAGGGTTAACGCTCCAGTATGGCAAGGAGAGTGACGGCAAGGAGAAGGATGGCCTGACGGCAGTTGTCGGCTACTTCCCGCTTAACGAGCGTTCATCCAGAACGGCGGTAGCAGAAAAGGATGCCTATATTCTGGCTGGCCAGGCGGCATATAAAGGTGAGATCAGCGACGTGAGTTATCAATTAGGAGCCGGTTACTATAACTATGCGAATTTCGATGTAGTCAACACGACCACCTACTCTCCGGCATACGACTATTCCAAAAAGGATTTCAATATAGCCGAGCTGTTCGGTACCGTCGGCGGCCAGATCACGGAAAAGCTGCCGTGGAAGATTACCGGTCAGTATGCCCGCAACATGGCCAAAAATGCTGATGCCTCCGGGATCGATGACACAAAGCGGGACAGTACCA
>NZ_AASE01000043.1 GCF_000168715.1 Chlorobium ferrooxidans DSM 13031
CGTTATTTTATAAAGCTTTCTCGTGTTGCAATTGCCTGCATCATGAGAGAATTATGATGGATTTATATACATTTAGAGGTTGAGTTATTACTATCAATTATCTCCCAGGATTTAGCTATGCAGCGTGAAAGAATACTCCCGATCAGTATTGAAGAAGAAATGCGGGGTTCTTATCTCGATTATTCTATGTCGGTTATTGTCAGTCGAGCGCTGCCCGATGTTCGGGACGGTCTGAAACCGGTTCACCGCCGGGTACTTTACGGCATGCACGAGCTTGGCCTGCAGGCAGGCAAACCGCATAAAAAGTCAGCCCGTATTGTCGGTGAAGTGCTTGGAAAGTTCCATCCCCACGGTGATACAGCCGTATATGACAGTCTTGTGCGCCTTGTACAGGACTTCTCCATGCGTTACCCGCTGATTGACGGCCAGGGTAACTTTGGCTCTGTTGACGGCGACTCTCCGGCGGCCATGCGATACACCGAGGTTCGCATGAAGGCCATTGCCGGTGAAATGCTGAAAGATCTCGATAAAGGTACCGTTGATTTTGCCCTGAACTTTGATGACTCCCTTGAGGAGCCGACTGTTCTGCCTTCAGCAATTCCGAACCTGCTTGCAAACGGTTCATCCGGTATCGCAGTCGGTATGGCAACCAACATCCCGCCCCAGAATCTCAGAGAGATTGTTGACGGCATGATTGCCCTGATTGCCAATCCGGAGCTTGAGGTTGCCGATCTCATGAAATTTGTCATTGCTCCTGATTTTCCGACAGGAGGTATTATTTATGGTTACGAGGGTGTCCGGAACGCCTACATGACCGGCAGGGGCAAGGTGGTTATCCGTGCCCGTGCTCTTGTTGAAGTTACCCAGAAAAACGGGCGTGAATCCATAATCGTTACCGAGTTGCCCTATCAGGTCAACAAGGTGCGTCTGATTGAGAAAATTGTTGAGCTGGTACACGATAAAAAGCTTGAAGGCATTGCCGATATCCGTGATGAGTCCGACCGTGACGGTATGCGTCTCGTCATAGAGCTGAAGCGTGATGCCGTAGCCAAGGTTGTGCTGAACAACCTCTACAAGCATACGCCTATGCAGGACACCTTCGGGGTGATCATGCTTGCTCTTGTTGACGGTGTGCCGAGGGTGCTCAATCTCAAAGAGATGATGATCTACTACATCAAGCATCGAAATGAGATTGTTCTGCGCCGCACGAAATTCGATCTTGATACAGCCGAAAAGAGAGCCCATATTCTTGAAGGATTGAAGATCTGTCTTGACAATCTTGATGAGGTGATCACCACCATCCGCCAGTCTCCCGATGCCAACACGGCACAGGAGAAGCTCATGGAGCGTTTCGGTCTTTCTGAACTCCAGTCTAAGGCCATTCTTGAGATGCGCCTGCAGCGCCTGACCGGCATGGAGCGAAAAAAGATTGATATGGAGTACACCGAGACTCTTGCCCTTATTGAGGCACTCAAGTTTATTCTCAGCAGTCCCGAGAAGCAGATGGAGATTATCCGCGAAGAGCTGCTGAAGGTCAGAGAGGTTTACGGCGATGCCCGTCGCACAGAGATTGTCCCCCAGGAGGGCGATTTCTCCATAGAGGATATGATTGCGCAGGAAGATGTGGTTATTACTATTACCCATGATGGCTTCATCAAGCGCTTTCCGGTTTCCGGATACCGCCGTCAGGCCCGTGGAGGCCAAGGGGTAACCGGT
The DNA here is from genome assembly GCF_000168715.1 of Chlorobium ferrooxidans DSM 13031. Taxonomy (GTDB): domain Bacteria; phylum Bacteroidota; class Chlorobiia; order Chlorobiales; family Chlorobiaceae; genus Chlorobium; species Chlorobium ferrooxidans. The sequence continues at coordinate 1,717 of NZ_AASE01000043.1, forward strand.
GCACAGGCCAAGCATGATGACTTTATCGAGCATATGTTTATTGCCTCAACGCACAACTATATTCTCTTCTTCACCAATCGTGGCCGTTGCTACTGGCTTAAAGTGTACGAAATTCCCGAGGCAGGAAGAGCGGCAAGGGGCAGGGCTCTGGCCAATATTATGGAGCTTCAGCCTGGTGAAAAGATCAGGGCATATATCAACATCCGCAATTTTGACGAGCCGGGCTTCATCGTTATGGCGACGACCAACGGTATTGTTAAAAAAACACCGCTCGACGATTTTTCACATCCAAGGCGCAACGGCCTTGCCGCCATTACGATTGAAGAGCATGATGAGCTTCTCGATGCCCGTCTGACCGATGGCGAGCACCAGATTATCCTGGCCAAGAGCTCCGGTTTTGTTGTTCGTTTTGCCGAGGCTGAAATCCGCTCCATGGGCCGTACCGCCATGGGCGTCAAGGGTATCACGCTCGACGAGGGTGAAAAATGTATTTCAATGGTCACCACCAAGCGCTTCGATACGGCCCTGCTTGCTGTTACCGACAACGGTTTTGGCAAGAGAAGCCGCGTGGAGGACTATCGTCTTACACGGCGAGGTGCAAGAGGGGTCATTACTCTCAAGGCGCATGAAAAGATCGGTGCGCTTGTCGGTTTGCTCGACGTCAATGATGATGATGATCTGATCATCATCACCACGCACGGCATTGTCAATCGTCAGCATGTATCCGACATCCGCCTCACAGGAAGGAACACTTCAGGAGTCCGTCTTATCAGACTGATGGCCGGGGATGTAATTTCCGCGCTTGCAAGAGTGCCGAAGAGTGATGATGAGGGGGACAGTGATTTCCCGATTGAAGATGCAGATGGCCAGATTGATCTGTTTGTTTGAGGCCGAATTGTTGAAGAATCGAATTTTTTCTTAAACAGGAGCAGAACTATGGAACAGAAAAAACCTTACATCATCAAAGAGCAGCCGGGCACAAAGTACTATTGTGCATGCAGCAGTTCGAAGAATCTTCCCTACTGTGACGGTTCCCACAAAGGGAGCGGCCTGCATCCGGTGAAGGTTGAGATTGATGAGGAAAAAACCGTCGCAATTTGCAGTTGCGGCCTGTCAGCAAATCCGCCTTACTGTGATGGCTCCCACAAGAGTGCGCAGTAGCTGATGCGGTTATCTTACTATTAAATCAACGACGAACGATTCCATGGCTCGACCGAAAAACGTTAAACATATTTTTGTTACCGGAGGAGTGATCTCCTCGCTCGGCAAGGGAATCCTTTCTGCATCATTGGGCATGCTGCTCAAGTCACGCGGCTTGAGAGTTGCCATACAGAAATATGATCCCTATATCAATGTGGATCCCGGTACCATGTCCCCCTATCAGCATGGAGAGGTCTATGTGACCGATGACGGGGCTGAAACCGACCTTGATCTTGGTCATTACGAGCGGTTTCTCGATGAATCCACCTCGCAGTCCTCCAACCTGACCATGGGACGGGTCTATAAATCGGTTATCGACAAGGAGCGCAGGGGAGAGTACCTTGGCGCAACGGTCCAGGTTGTTCCCCATGTGATTGATGAGATCAAGGACCGGATGGCCGAGCTTGCCAAAAACGGCAATCTCGATGTCCTTATTACCGAGATCGGTGGCACGATCGGCGATATCGAGTCACTTCCGTTTCTTGAGGCAATGCGCCAGATGAAGCTGGAGATGGGCGATCGCAACATGCTTAATATCCATCTCACCTTTGTGCCCTACATCAAGGCGGCCAGTGAACTGAAAACAAAGCCGACGCAGCACAGCGTAAAAATGCTGCTCGAAACCGGAATTCAGCCGGATATACTTGTCTGCCGCAGTGAAAAGCCGCTGTCACGCGAAATCAAAAACAAGGTGGGTCACTTCTGTAACGTCAACGATCTCGATGTTATCGGTCTGAATGACTGCGACACCATCTATGATGTTCCTCTGCTGCTGCTCAAGGAAAAGCTTGATCTTCGGGTGCTCAAGAAGCTTGGCCTGAAGAAATACAAGGAGCCGAATCTTGAATACTGGCGTGAGTTCTGCAACAAGGTCAAGTTCCCGGAGGAGGGAGAGGTCACCATTGGTATCTGCGGCAAGTACACCGAGTATCCGGATGCCTACAAGTCGATTCTTGAGGCATTCATTCATGCAGGGGCCAGTAACAATGTGAAGGTAAATATCAAGCTTCTCCGGGCTGAGGATGCCGAGATCAACACATTTAACCTCTCAAAAGAGCTTGAAGGTGTCAGCGGTATTCTTGTGGCTCCCGGTTTCGGAGACCGGGGCATTGAGGGCAAAATCAATTTCATCCGCTATGCCAGGGAGAAGAACGTTCCGTTTTTTGGTATCTGTCTCGGCATGCAGTGTGCTACAATAGAGTTTGCGCGCAACGTGTGCGGCTTGCAGGATGCCAACTCCACCGAGTTCAACAAGCGTACCCGTTTTCCCGTCATCGACCTTATGGAGCATCAGAAGAAGGTGAAGGAGAAGGGAGGAACGATGCGTCTGGGAAGCTACCCCTGCATTATCAAGGAGGGCTCAATGGCCCACGCTGTTTATCAGAAGTTTCTGATCAACGAACGTCACCGTCATCGCTTTGAGTTCAATAACACCTATCGCAACAGCTTTGAGGAGAGTGGTCTCGTCTTTTCCGGCACTTCGCCGAACGGTGAGCTGGTTGAGATTATTGAGTTGAAGGATCATCGCTGGTTTGTCGGGGTGCAGTTTCATCCCGAGTTGAAGTCAAGGGTGCAGAAAGTACACCCTCTGTTTCACGGCTTTGTGGCGGCAGCCAAAGCGTATGTTCAGGGGGGGCGTCAGATGGAGCTTCCGGTTGAACAGCCATCGTTTATGCCCGTGGAAAATGAAGCAGGAGAATAAAGAGAAAAGTGCTGTTTATTTAAGAAAAGGTTTGGAAGTGAGGGTGCGGGGTGATACATTAGGAGCCCGATGAAGGAAGCGCGAAAGTGGAGACAGAGTCGGGAGATAGCCTGAAACATGGCATGTTATTTGACGGTAATGAGATTAAGGGAAGCGAAGGATGCAAAAGGCTGTTCTGCTGTTGGCTGAGAGGCCGGCAGGAGGAAAAGAAAAAGAAGAAAGATTTTGCAGATAAGCTGAAAAGATGTACATTGACATCCCTTGATCGAATACGGTCAAGTTCTTTGAATTTGTTGTCAAGTGAATATACGCCAAAGTCAATTTCTTTGAGTCTACGGACTCAAGGTATTTTTAGCCGGATCAAACAAGATTAAACTCTACAACGGAGAGTTTGATCCTGGCTCAGGACGAACGCTGGCGGCGTGCCTAACACATGCAAGTCAAAGGGAAGCAACTTCGGTTGTGAGTACTTGGCGCAAGGGTGAGTAATGTATAGGTAATCTGCCCTTTGGACTGGGATAACCCCGAGAAATCGGGGACAATACCAGATGATGCAGCGGAACCGCATGGTTATGTTGTTAAAGATTTATCGCCAAAGGATGAACCTATATCCCATCAGGTAGTTGGCAGGGTTAAAGCCTACCAAGCCTACGACGGGTAGCTGGTCTGAGAGGATGATCAGCCACATTGGAACTGAGACACGGTCCAGACTCCTACGGGAGGCAGCAGTGAGGAATATTGCGCAATGGGCGAAAGCCTGACGCAGAAACGCCGCGTGGATGATGAAGTTCTTTCGGATGTAAAG
>NZ_AASE01000042.1:0-5000 GCF_000168715.1 Chlorobium ferrooxidans DSM 13031
AGGGGACGTCGCAACTGAAGCACAGATAGAATATATATCTGAAGTAGGATTATTGCTCTTTGTAACCACTTTCAGTCAATTTACCTCACATAACATATAGATATTGCCTGTATTACTGAAATAATATGATTCAGGCTGAAGCTCTGCCTGTTATACTCTAAATAAAAAGAGCCGTCTCTTCCTGTTGTATAAGGTAAAGACGGCTCTTGACTTACAATCAATCATTCAGTTGCTTAAGACTCAAGCAAAGATCTCAAGTAGTAACAACGAAACAACTGCTTGATCAGAATGCGCTGTAGAACATTGCTGTGGTCAGCTGTTTTCCGACAGCGTCGGTTTTTATGTCACCGGAGTAGAAGCTATGGTTGAGCTGGAAAACCATATTTCTTGCAATCTGGTAGTTTGCTCCAAGTGTCAGCGCATTGTCATTGTCTGCTGCACCTGCACCGGAGTTGGCATTTCTGTATGCAACACCAATACCAAGTCTGTTAGGCACAATACCGAGCTCGGTTGCGATGGTCAGTGCATTCTTGCTTGCTACCGTTGAAGCGTTATAGAAGTTGGCTGTCTCGCCTGCTTTCGAAGCGGCTGCGCTGCCATAGGCAACATAGACTCCAAGCGGCATGTCACCGGCTTTACCCTGTGCCTGTGCGTCAATAGCCCACGCGCTGGCGTGATTGCGAGTCGGAGCTGAGGCGGTTCCTTCTTCTGAACTGCCGGTCCATATCTGAGCACCTGCAGCAAGATCCCAGTTTCCAACCTTCTCAGGAGTTACAACACCTCTGATATAGCTGAGCGGACGACCCGAAGAGAATGCAATACCATCAGTCAAAACATCCTTGACAAGATACGGGGTATAGCTGATGTAGCCATATTTGTGGAGCGCAACCAGTGCAACACCGGTTGTTTTGTGCGCTGCACCAATGTACTGCTGAGCTGAAGCCTCTGTTCTGTTCTCAAACGTGCGGCTGAAGCGCAGTGCACCAGTGTTCAGAAGCTCAAAGCCATATGCTGCACCCTGGGCGTCGGAGTAGAACGGAATTGCACTGAAAGTAAAGTCATTCGCAGGAAATACGAATGGAACTTTAAATCCGAGCATGCTTGCTGTGGTAGTAAGACCGATTTCCGCCTGGAAACCAATATTCTTTGCAACTTTGCCACCAACAAAAAGCGTAGCCTCGTCAGGAACCTGGAACTCACCAGCATTCAACTCGGTGTCAGCAGTTCCGTTGGTCTTCTGGTATCTGAACTTCGATACAAGGCCAGCATTAAGAATTGCAGGAGTTGAAAGATTGGTGTCTTCAATCGTACCCTGTTTGCCTACTGTTGTGTAGCCGTTAGCCTTGAATGAGCGACCATAAGCATTCAGCATTGGAAAGCGCTGAAAATGGCAGGCTGCACAGGACTGACTGGTCTGTCTTGCAAACACCGGGGTGGCAGATGCCTCCTGCGGCGAAGAAAGCGCCATCAGACTAAGACAGCTTGCTCCAACAAGCATGGTTTTTTTAAGCGTCATAATTATTCACTCCATTGTTTTTGTTATGATTGAAAATGGCGATAAATCACCAATCTTTTAATGTTAGTGCATCAATAAAACCCGAAACAGAAGGCATACCAACTCCTGTTTCACAAGAAATCAGAATCAGTCAAACAGACACTGATCGACCATATAGGCGACGGCATTGGCACTTTCAGTTAACGTCAGCGCATCCATGCCGCCCTTGGCTGGCATATTGTTGAACCCTTCAACCGCATGCTTGACCATAGCCTCCATACCGTGAGCCATTCTTGGCTTCCAGGCCGTAATGTCACAGAATTTCGGTGCATCCATAACTCCACTACTGTGGCATACTGAACATGCCCTTTCATAGACATCCTTACCCTGAACCATATCGTACTTTGCACGTAAAGTGGCTCTGGCAATATCTTCAGCATTGACGATTTGCGAGGAACAGATAAAAACAACCATCAGAGAACAAACCTGAACAAAACGCCTCATAATCATCTCCATTATTGATTATATAATTGACTTTATACCTGTTTTTTCAGCCGATCCACTCAAAAGAACGACTCAAACCCTCTTCACCCTACTCACGTCAGCCTAATCATAAGCGCTAAAAAACCGCTCATGATAGTATAAAACCCCTTAATGTCCGGAATGAGTGATAAAATCATCAGTCCGCTACATAAAAGAGGGACAAGACTAACAAAAGGACTACACCGTCCGAATGTCGACAAATGAACAACCTGAAAAGATTAAAATATAAAGCGGATGAAGCCAACGTTTCAGGGCATCAATCAACTCCAATAGCGATTTCCTGCTTATAAAGCCAACACCTACTACAGAAAATTAAATTACAATGAAAATATGTTTAAAATCATATTAAAAACCAAAAAAAATAATTTCACCCAATTGCTGACATGACGCGGGCATTGCGCTTTCTGATCCCTGCCGATGATTTCCTCCGGTTTTCAAACCGCCTTTTCATATATAAATCAGCAACCCTTCTCCGTACTGACTTCTGCCATATTACAGAATTTAATATGATATAAAACGATATACTTACGACTACCCGAGAAGAGACTCAATAATTTTGATGAGATCTGTTAAACGATTGATTTAATTGCTGATATATGACCTAATAAATCACTAAAATCATCACTACAGGTCCTATGAGCGAGGCTCGACGAGAAAAAAAATAAGCTCCGTAACAATTAGTGTTACGGAGCTTGGTCAATAGAATCAAACCGTAATAGGGTCAGAAGTTATTCATTAATAATCCTCACTCTCCCGCACCTTCGGCCTCAACTTCGAAATGAACTTTTACCGATATATCCGAAAAGAGTCTGGCATCTGCTTCAAATTTGCCAAGAGTCTTGACCGGAGCGTCAAGCGTGATTTTGCGACGATCAATCTCAAAACCCTGCGCTTTGAGTGCCTCAGCAATATCAGCAGAAGTTACGGTTCCAAAGAGTTTGCCCGATTCACCGGCTTTGGCATATACCTTCAGTGCTAACTGCTCAATGTTCCGGGCAACTTCGCGGGCATGCTTGCGCAGTAACTCGACCTTTTTGGCCTGTTGCTTTTTTTCTGTTTCAAGAGCCTTGAGCGTTCCCTCTGTAGCTCTAATTGCGATCCCCTGCGGAATCAGGTAATTGTTGGCATAACCGTTTTTGACGGCAACAACTTCACCTGTGTCGCCAAGGGTAGCCACATCCTTTCTTAAAATGACTTTCACTGCTTAGCTTCCTCGTTCAATAGATTGCGAAAATGGTTATTTGTATTCATCGACAACATAGGGTATTACTGCCAGGAACCTTGCCCACTTCACTGAATGGGTTAAAAGGTTCTGCTCTTTGGCAGAAAGACCGGTGATTCGACGGGGAATAATTTTTCCCTGATCGTTGATGAATCTTTTCAGCTTGCGCTCATCGCGATAGTCAAAAAATACCACCTGATTTTTCGACACTTTTTTCTTCGACGCAAGAGCATTGCTCAACGATTTGTTGCCCTGCGATTTGTGGCCTTGTGACTGTGTGAATTTCTGTCTCATAAGTATCTTTACAAAATTTTGCTTACCCTGTCCTCTCAATCGGAGGAAAGGTATTTGTATTCGTAAATGTGACTGGCTTCATCGTCAGGAATCTCTCCATGGTGGATATCATGACATTCATCCTCAATAAAGCCCTCTTCATCATCCTCACCATTTTTTTTACGTTTGTTGAGGAACTGGATTCTTCTTGCCTTTATCTCTACAACCGTTCTTGAAGTTCCGTCCTGAGCCTTCCATGTGCGGCTTTGCAATTCACCATCCACAAGGACAGCTGAACTTTTCTTCAGGTTGTCACGGCAGCTCTCTGCAAGCTTGTTCCATGCTACCACACCAACATAGCAGACATCCTCCTGCCACATGTGATTGCTGTCACGGAACCTTCTGTTACATGCAATTGAAAAATTAACGACCGGCGTTCCGCCTGAATTAGTCTGCCTGAATACCGGATCTTTCGTGAGATTTCCTGCGATTATCACACTGTTTATTACACTGTTTATTTCAGGCATTTTCAATTCAGCCATAACATCTACTCCGTTTAAATCTCAAAAGGAATCACGTCGTTCGCTTGCTTTCACTCCAAACATGACGATCATTTAGCCGCTGCTTCAGAAGCTGCTGCCTCGAGGGCCGCAACATCTTCCGGACTGCCTATGACAACGCTGTATTTCTCAACCCTTTTGCGCATTTCAAGAAGAGCGCCTGTAAGCTGGATAATCAGGTAACGAAGCAGATCTTCCTCGTAACGCAGTACCTTTTCAATCTCAGCAATAACTCCCGGGGCTCCGGTAAATTCGATGTGGGCATAGTATCCGATCGTCCTCTTCTTTATCGGATAAGCAGTCTTGCGGCGTCCGATTTCGAGAACACCGCTGATGCTCCCGCCTTTTTCGGTAATGACCCGCTGAACCAGCTCCATTGCAGCAGTAATCGCCTCGTCCTGAAGCCCGCCGTCAATGATGACTGTACATTCATAAAGTTTGTTTTTTTCCATAGCGCAAATTGCTGATAATCATTATTACTCCTCAGTTGCTTGCAAAACGGCGAGGGTCCGGTATTGCGCAGACCAGCCCCACGGCTTCACGGTTTCCCGTTGAACACCATCTGCAAATTTGAACATTAAAGGTAATCTATTTACACCAGTTTTCCAACCTGCCGGATAAAACCATAAAAAGAAGGTTTTCCCGGGAAGCACAGAAAATAGATCTTCTTTATTTTTAATACTTTACACTAAATCACACCTTCCAGGCTACCCACAACCGGCAGGCGGGATACCTGTTTACTCGACATTGCCGTCGATTGCAACGCGCTATGCTGATCCTCTTTACAACTCCGCCTGCCTGAAATAGTCAAGAATTCTGCTGGCTATGTCCCGTGCAGAGAGTTCGTTCATGCAACGAAAATGCCCCCTCGGACAACGCTCCCTTCCGATATGCGAGCAGGGTCTGC
>NZ_AASE01000041.1 GCF_000168715.1 Chlorobium ferrooxidans DSM 13031
TCACTCCCGCGCTGTACCCCGTCAGGGCTCGGCAACGCATAGTTACTCGCAAGACCCGTTCCGTCAAGCAGCGTTATCGCACTGATATACTTGTTCGTCGTCGATACATGCGCGTCACTTGCTGTCGAGCCGCTATAGCCCAGCGTCTGGCCGCTCAACAGGCCGCCTATCGTTACCGACCCACTCAGACCCGTCGTCCCGCTATACGTCTTCACCCCACTCAGCGTTACCGACTTCGCCGTTATCGTCGCCGACACATCCTTGCTCGTCGCGTCCAGCACGTAGTCACTCGCCGCTGAACTGTTCGTGCCCGTTATGCTCCCTATCGACAGACCGCTTACCGTTACCTTGTTGGCTCCGACGACATTCGCACTGTTATAGGCGCTTCCACTGTTGCTCAACGTCGCTGACGTGTCTCCGCTCACCAGACCGCTGTAGCTGTACGTCGCCGTAAACCCGCCTGGCGCATCCGTCGTCGTGTCGTACGTCTTCGTCACGCCCGCGTTCGTCACCGTCGGCGTCAGCGTTGCCGCATTGATCGTCACGCTGTTCACTCCCGCGCTGTACCCCGTCAGGCTCGGCAACGCATAGTTACTCGCAAGACCCGTTCCGTCAAGCAGCGTTATCGCACTGATATACTTGTTCGTCGTCGATACATGCGCGTCACTGGCTGTCGAGCCGCTATAGCCCAGCGTCTGGCCGCTCAACAGGCCGCCTATCGTTACCGACCCACTCAGACCCGTCGTCCCGCTATACGTCTTCACCCCACTCAGCGTTACCGACTTCGCCGTTATCGTCGCCGACACATCCTTGCTCGTCGCGTCCAGCACGTAGTCACTCGCCGCTGAACTGTTCGTGCCCGTTATGCTCCCTATCGACAGGCCGCTTACCGTTACCTTGTTGGCTCCGACGACATTCGCACTGTTATAGGCGCTTCCACTGTTGCTCAACGTCGCTGACGTGTCACCGCTCACCAGACCGCTGTAGCTGTACGTCGCCGTAAACCCGCCTGGCGCATCCGTCGTCGTGTCGTACGTCTTCGTCACGCCCGCGTTCGTCACCGTCGGCGTCAGCGTCGCCGCATTGATCGTCACGCTGTTCACTCCCGCGCTGTACCCCGTCAGGCTCGGCAACGCATAGTTACTCGCAAGACCCGTTCCGTCAAGCAGCGTTATCGCACTGATATACTTGTTCGTCGTCGATACATGCGCGTCACTGGCTGTCGAGCCGCTATAGCCCAGCGTCTGGCCGCTCAACAGGCCGCCTATCGTTACCGACCCACTCAGACCCGTCGTGCCGCTATACGTCTTCACCCCACTCAGCGTTACCGACTTCGCCGTTATCGTCGCCGACACATCCTTGCTCGTCGCGTCCAGCACGTAGTCACTCGCCGCTGAACTGTTCGTGCCCGTTATGCTCCCTATCGACAGGCCGCTTACCGTTACCTTGTTGGCTCCGACGACATTCGCACTGTTATAGGCGCTTCCACTGTTGCTCAACGTCGCTGACGTGTCTCCGCTCACCAGACCGCTGTAGCTGTACGTCGCCGTAAACCCGCCTGGCGCATCCGTCGTCGTGTCGTACGTCTTCGTCACGCCCGCGTTCGTCACCGTCGGCGTCAGCGTTGCCGCATTGATCGTCACGCTGTTCACTCCCGCGCTGTACCCCGTCAGGCTCGGCAACGCATAATTACTCGCAAGACCCGTTCCGTCAAGCAGCGTTATCGCACTGATATACTTGTTCGTCGTCGATACATGCGCGTCACTGGCTGTCGAGCCGCTATAGCCCAGCGTCTGGCCGCTCAACAGGCCGCCTATCGTTACCGACCCACTCAGACCCGTCGTCCCGCTATACGTCTTCACCCCACTCAGCGTTACCGACTTCGCCGTTATTGTCGCCGACACATCCTTGCTCGTCGCGTCCAGCACGTAGTCACTCGCCGCTGAACTGTTCGTGCCCGTTATGCTCCCTATCGACAGACCGCTTACCGTTACCTTGTTGGCTCCGACGACATTCGCACTGTTATAGGCGCTTCCACTGTTGCTCAACGTCGCTGACGTGTCACCGCTCACCAGACCGCTGTAGCTGTACGTCGCCGTAAACCCGCCTGGCGCATCCGTCGTCGTGTCGTACGTCTTCGTCACGCCCGCGTTCGTCACCGTCGGCGTCAGCGTCGCCGCATTGATCGTCACGCTGTTCACTCCCGCGCTGTACCCCGTCAGGCTCGGCAACGCATAGTTACTCGCAAGACCCGTTCCGTCAAGCAGCGTTATCGCACTGATATACTTGTTCGTCGTCGATACATGCGCGTCACTTGCTGTCGAGCCGCTATAGCCCAGCGTCTGGCCGCTCAACAGGCCGCCTATCGTTACCGACCCACTCAGACCCGTCGTCCCGCTATACGTCTTCACCCCACTCAGCGTTACCGACTTCGCCGTTATCGTCGCCGACACATCCTTGCTCGTCGCGTCCAGCACGTAGTCACTCGCCGCTGAACTGTTCGTGCCCGTTATGCTCCCTATCGACAGACCGCTTACCGTTACCTTGTTGGCTCCGACGACATTCGCACTGTTATAGGCGCTTCCACTGTTGCTCAACGTCGCTGACGTGTCTCCGCTCACCAGACCGCTGTAGCTGTACGTCGCCGTAAACCCGCCTGGCGCATCCGTCGTCGTGTCGTACGTCTTCGTCACGCCCGCGTTCGTCACCGTCGGCGTCAGCGTTGCCGCATTGATCGTCACGCTGTTCACTCCCGCGCTGTACCCCGTCAGGCTCGGCAACGCATAGTTACTCGCAAGACCCGTTCCGTCAAGCAGCGTTATCGCACTGATATACTTGTTCGTCGTCGATACATGCGCGTCACTTGCTGTCGAGCCGCTATAGCCCAGCGTCTGGCCGCTCAACAGGCCGCCTATCGTTACCGACCCACTCAGACCCGTCGTCCCGCTATACGTCTTCACCCCACTCAGCGTTACCGACTTCGCCGTTATCGTCGCCGACACATCCTTGCTCGTCGCGTCCAGCACGTAGTCACTCGCCGCTGAACTGTTCGTGCCCGTTATGCTCCCTATCGACAGACCGCTTACCGTTACCTTGTTGGCTCCGACGACATTCGCACTGTTATAGGCGCTTCCACTGTTGCTCAACGTCGCTGACGTGTCACCGCTCACCAGACCGCTGTAGCTGTACGTCGCCGTAAACCCGCCTGGCGCATCCGTCGTCGTGTCGTACGTCTTCGTCACGCCCGCGTTCGTCACCGTCGGCGTCAGCGTCGCCGCATTGATCGTCACGCTGTTCACTCCCGCGCTGTACCCCGTCAGGCTCGGCAACGCATAGTTACTCGCCAGACCCGTTCCGTCAAGCAGCGTTATCGCACTGATATACTTGTTCGTCGTCGATACATGCGCGTCACTGGCTGTCGAGCCGCTATAGCCCAGCGTCTGGCCGCTCAACAGGCCGCCTATCGTTACCGACCCACTCAGACCCGTCGTGCCGCTATACGTCTTCACCCCACTCAGCGTTACCGACTTCGCCGTTATCGTCGCCGACACATCCTTGCTCGTCGCGTCCAGCACGTAGTCACTCGCCGCTGAACTGTTCGTGCCCGTTATGCTCCCTATCGACAGGCCGCTTACCGTTACCTTGTTGGCTCCGACGACATTCGCACTGTTATAGGCGCTTCCACTGTTGCTCAACGTCGCTGACGTGTCTCCGCTCACCAGACCGCTGTAGCTGTACGTCGCCGTAAACCCGCCTGGCGCATCCGTCGTCGTGTCGTACGTCTTCGTCACGCCCGCGTTCGTCACCGTCGGCGTCAGCGTCGCCGCATTGATCGTCACGCTGTTCACTCCCGCGCTGTACCCCGTCAGGCTCGGCAACGCATAGTTACTCGCAAGACCCGTGCCGTCAAGCAGCGTTATCGCACTGATATACTTGTTCGTCGTCGATACATGCGCGTCACTGGCTGTCGAGCCGCTATAGCCCAGCGTCTGGCCGCTCAACAGGCCGCCTATCGTTACCGACCCACTCAGACCCGTCGTGCCGCTATACGTCTTCACCCCACTCAGCGTTACCGACTTCGCCGTTATCGTCGCCGACACATCCTTGCTCGTCGCGTCCAGCACGTAGTCACTCGCCGCTGAACTGTTCGTGCCCGTTATGCTCCCTATCGACAGGCCGCTTACCGTTACCTTGTTGGCTCCGACGACATTCGCACTGTTATAGGCGCTTCCACTGTTGCTCAACGTCGCTGACGTGTCTCCGCTCACCAGACCGCTGTAGCTGTACGTCGCCGTAAACCCGCCTGGCGCATCCGTCGTCGTGTCGTACGTCTTCGTCACGCCCGCGTTCGTCACCGTCGGCGTCAGCGTTGCCGCATTGATCGTCACGCTGTTCACTCCCGCGCTGTACCCCGTCAGGCTCGGCAACGCATAGTTACTCGCAAGACCCGTTCCGTCAAGCAGCGTTATCGCACTGATATACTTGTTCGTCGTCGATACATGCGCGTCACTGGCTGTCGAGCCGCTATAGCCCAGCGTCTGGCCGCTCAACAGGCCGCCTATCGTTACCGACCCACTCAGACCCGTCGTCCCGCTATACGTCTTCACCCCACTCAGCGTTACCGACTTCGCCGTTATCGTCGCCGACACATCCTTGCTCGTCGCGTCCAGCACGTAGTCACTCGCCGCTGAACTGTTCGTGCCCGTTATGCTCCCTATCGACAGGCCGCTTACCGTTACCTTGTTGGCTCCGACGACATTCGCACTGTTATAGGCGCTTCCACTGTTGCTCAACGTCGCTGACGTGTCACCGCTCACCAGACCGCTGTAGCTGTACGTCGCCGTAAACCCGCCTGGCGCATCCGTCGTCGTGTCGTACGTCTTCGTCACGCCCGCGTTCGTCACCGTCGGCGTCAGCGTCGCCGCATTGATCGTCACGCTGTTCACTCCCGCGCTGTACCCCGTCAGGCTCGGCAACGCATAGTTACTCGCAAGACCCGTTCCGTCAAGCAGCGTTATCGCACTGATATACTTGTTCGTCGTCGATACATGCGCGTCACTGGCTGTCGAGCCGCTATAGCCCAGCGTCTGGCCGCTCAACAGGCCGCCTATCGTTACCGACCCACTCAGACCCGTCGTGCCGCTATACGTCTTCACCCCACTCAGCGTTACCGACTTCGCCGTTATTGTCGCCGACACATCCTTGCTCGTCGCGTCCAGCACGTAGTCACTCGCCGCTGAACTGTTCGTGCCCGTTATGCTCCCTATCGACAGGCCGCTTACCGTTACCTTGTTGGCTCCGACGACATTCGCACTGTTATAGGCGCTTCCACTGTTGCTCAACGTCGCTGACGTGTCACCGCTCACCAGACCGCTGTAGCTGTACGTCGCCGTAAACCCGCCTGGCGCATCCGTCGTCGTGTCGTACGTCTTCGTCACGCCCGCGTTCGTCACCGTCGGCGTCAGCGTCGCCGCATTGATCGTCACGCTGTTCACTCCCGCGCTGTACCCCGTCAGGCTCGGCAACGCATAATTACTCGCCAGACCCGTTCCGTCAAGCAGCGTTATCGCACTGATATACTTGTTCGTCGTCGATACATGCGCGTCACTGGCTGTCGAGCCGCTATAGCCCAGCGTCTGGCCGCTCAACAGGCCGCCTATCGTTACCGACCCACTCAGACCCGTCGTCCCGCTATAGGTCTTCACCCCACTCAGCGTTACCGACTTCGCCGTTATCGTCGCCGACACATCCTTGCTCGTCGCGTCCAGCACGTAGTCACTCGCCGCTGAACTGTTCGTGCCCGTTATGCTCCCTATCGACAGACCGCTTACCGTTACCTTGTTGGCTCCGACGACATTCGCACTGTTATAGGCGCTTCCACTGTTGCTCAACGTCGCTGACGTGTCACCGCTCACCAGACCGCTGTAGCTGTACGTCGCCGTAAACCCGCCTGGCGCATCCGTCGTCGTGTCGTACGTCTTCGTCACGCCCGCGTTCGTCACCGTCGGCGTCAGCGTCGCCGCATTGATCGTCACGCTGTTCACTCCCGCGCTGTACCCCGTCAGGCTCGGCAACGCATAGTTACTCGCAAGACCCGTTCCGTCAAGCAGCGTTATCGCACTGATATACTTGTTCGTCGTCGATACATGCGCGTCACTGGCTGTCGAGCCGCTATAGCCCAGCGTCTGGCCGCTCAACAGGCCGCCTATCGTTACCGACCCACTCAGACCCGTCGTCCCGCTATACGTCTTCACCCCACTCAGCGTTACCGACTTCGCCGTTATCGTCGCCGACACATCCTTGCTCGTCGCGTCCAGCACGTAGTCACTCGCCGCTGAACTGTTCGTGCCCGTTATGCTCCCTATCGACAGGCCGCTTACCGTTACCTTGTTGGCTCCGACGACATTCGCACTGTTATAGGCGCTTCCACTGTTGCTCAACGTCGCTGACGTGTCTCCGCTCACCAGACCGCTGTAGCTGTACGTCGCCGTAAACCCGCCTGGCGCATCCGTCGTCGTGTCGTACGTCTTCGTCACGCCCGCGTTCGTCACCGTCGGCGTCAGCGTTGCCGCATTGATCGTCACGCTGTTCACTCCCGCGCTGTACCCCGTCAGGCTCGGCAACGCATAGTTACTCGCAAGACCCGTTCCGTCAAGCAGCGTTATCGCACTGATATACTTGTTCGTCGTCGATACATGCGCGTCACTGGCTGTCGAGCCGCTATAGCCCAGCGTCTGGCCGCTCAACAGGCCGCCTATCGTTACCGACCCACTCAGACCCGTCGTCCCGCTATACGTCTTCACCCCACTCAGCGTTACCGACTTCGCCGTTATCGTCGCCGACACATCCTTGCTCGTCGCGTCCAGCACGTAGTCACTCGCCGCTGAACTGTTCGTGCCCGTTATGCTCCCTATCGACAGACCGCTTACCGTTACCTTGTTGGCTCCGACGACATTCGCACTGTTATAGGCGCTTCCACTGTTGCTCAACGTCGCTGACGTGTCACCGCTCACCAGACCGCTGTAGCTGTACGTCGCCGTAAACCCGCCTGGCGCATCCGTCGTCGTGTCGTACGTCTTCGTCACGCCCGCGTTCGTCACCGTCGGCGTCAGCGTCGCCGCATTGATCGTCACGCTGTTCACTCCCGCGCTGTACCCCGTCAGGCTCGGCAACGCATAGTTACTCGCAAGACCCGTTCCGTCAAGCAGCGTTATCGCACTGATATACTTGTTCGTCGTCGATACATGCGCGTCACTGGCTGTCGAGCCGCTATAGCCCAGCGTCTGGCCGCTCAACAGGCCGCCTATCGTTACCGACCCACTCAGACCCGTCGTCCCGCTATACGTCTTCACCCCACTCAGCGTTACCGACTTCGCCGTTATCGTCGCCGACACATCCTTGCTCGTCGCGTCCAGCACGTAGTCACTCGCCGCTGAACTGTTCGTGCCCGTTATGCTCCCTATCGACAGGCCGCTTACCGTTACCTTGTTGGCTCCGACGACATTCGCACTGTTATAGGCGCTTCCACTGTTGCTCAACGTCGCTGACGTGTCACCGCTCACCAGACCGCTGTAGCTGTACGTCGCCGTAAACCCGCCTGGCGCATCCGTCGTCGTGTCGTACGTCTTCGTCACGCCCGCGTTCGTCACCGTCGGCGTCAGCGTCGCCGCATTGATCGTCACGCTGTTCACTCCCGCGCTGTACCCCGTCAGGCTCGGCAACGCATAGTTACTCGCCAGACCCGTTCCGTCAAGCAGCGTTATCGCACTGATATACTTGTTCGTCGTCGATACATGCGCGTCACTGGCTGTCGAGCCGCTATAGTTCAGCGTCTGGCCGCTCAACAGGCCGCCTATCGTTACCGACCCACTCAGACCCGTCGTCCCGCTATAGGTCTTCACCCCACTCAGCGTTACCGACTTCGCCGTTATCACCGCCGACACATCCTTGCTCGTCGCGTCCAGCACGTAGTCACTCGCCGCTGAACTGTTCGGCCCGTATGCTCCCTA
>NZ_AASE01000040.1 GCF_000168715.1 Chlorobium ferrooxidans DSM 13031
AGCTACGGCTGAACCCGCAACAGATCCATCCGTCCGTCGGATGCCGATACGGCTTTTGTACGGGGTACGATGTGCAATCCCCCGGTTAACGGACAAAACGGGGGACAGAATCAGTGGCAGCAAAATGGCTACTGTCCGGGACCGAAGGGGTCGATGCAGCAGATGAGAAAACCGGGAGCAAGGGGAATGAACTTCGGTGCAAGAGCCTGTCAGCAGCAGCTCAAGCTTGATGATCGCCAGAGCGAGCAGATGGCAAAGCTCCGGAAGACACATTTCGAGCTTATGGCTGCCGAACGCCGGGAGCTGACAACTCTTAACCGCGAGCTTCGTACAGAGTCACTCAAAAGCAGCCCTGACAGAAGAGTGATTCAGCGCCTCTCGGAACGAATTGGCAGAAAGCATGCAGAGCTGGCACGCCTGAAAAGCCGCCATATCACAGAAGTTGGTTCAATATTGAGCCCGTCACAGCGCAATGAAATGCAGAAGATGATCGAGAGTCGTCCGATGCGCGGCAATTGCGGCGCGAAGTGCCTGTAAGCAGAACGGCTCCTGATTTTCACCCCGGGAAGGTAACGTGAATTCCCGGGCAACCTGACCTGATGATATCATGAATTTTCTTACTTCAAAGAGAGTTGTCACAACACTGGTCGTTTTTCTTGTGCTGCTCAATATCGCGCTGCTCGGATTTCTCTGGCGGCAGAAAAGCTGCACCTTGCAACCAGCCGGCACCGGTGCCCGCCAATTCCATCGTCAGAATCCGTTTACTCTGCCGCTTGGTCTGAGTGAATCGCAAACCGTCAGTTTCCAGCAGCTCCGCCAGAAACATTTCCGTAAAGTGCAGCCTGATATGGAGACGATCGGTGTGCTGAAAAAACAACTGGTGGAAGAAGCGCTGAACGATAAGCCTGACAGCGGCAGGATCTCGACTCTGGCTGCAAAAATCGGTTCACACCAGGCTTCCATAGAGAGAGAACTTGCTCTTCATTTTTATGAACTGGCCAAAATATGCAAACCGGAACAGCGGGATTCACTTAAAAAAGTACTTGATCGTATCTCCACAAGAAGATTCTCCGGCAGTCGAGATCGAGGGGGCTTCAACCACCCGACAGGTCAGGGGCGGTTTCACACCGAAGGTCAGGGCGGCCCGAGGTAACGCTACCTCCCGAATTTTCCCCTTACCCGGATGGCAACAAGTGCAGCCTCTTCACGAAAGAGCAGCACGGCACAAACAAGGTAGAGGAGGAGCAGTCCGGCGTTCAACACAATTGCCGAACCTGCCAGAGGCACAGCGGATGGAAACATGCTCTGAAACCAGGCCAGGGCCAACACCCGCAGCAAGAAAGAGGCCCAGCTTGAGCCAGTCATGGCTGACAGGAAAGAGCCTCAGGGAGTACCATGCCATAACAAGGCACATCATGAATGTACCGGCAACAATAGCATAGGCAGCTCCATCCATACCGCCGAGAGGGATGAGCCACCAGCAGCAAAGGGCAGTCACCGCAGCTCCTGAGAAGGTTACAACAGGCAGATAACGGGTATTGCCGGTAATAAGCAACCCTGCAGAGAGATTGGTGGAGACCATATCAAACACATAGCTTAAAAATATCCAGGGCAGAACCGAAAGGCCGATCCAGTATCGGGGAGGAAGGAGATAAAAGCTCCCTCCGTAGTGATAACGGACAAGGTCGGGGACAAACAAAGATGCGGCAAGCGCCAGAAACATGGTAAAAAGGGTAGAGATACTCAGGATATGCCGGAAAAGCTGTTTGGCATCAGGATCCTTCGAATGCTGAAGGAAAAAGGGCTGCCAGGCAAAACGGAACACCTGGATAAAGAGCTGAAGCACCACGCCGAATGCTGCAATACGTCCATAGATACCGACAATATCCGAAGCCTCGAACCCTTTGCCATATATCCTTTCAATTTCCGCAGGTGATATCCTGATCAGGATGTTCCGGTCAATGAGGTGAATCAGTAGGCCGGCAATCCCGGTCGGAACGTAGGGAAGGCCGATGCGCAGCATTTCACGCAATTGCAGGGTTGAGAAAAAGAGCCTGAACTGCTGAAAAACGGGCACGACAAAAATCAGGCTGACTAAAGAACCGAATGCCTCTGCAATAAACACACCATGCAACCCGGCATTGAACTGAAGAATAAGCAGCAGAGCACTGATGACAACGGCAATAACCCCGCCGACTCTTGCCATGGCAAATTGCAGCGCCTTTCTTTTGAGACGAAGCTCAGCAAAGGGTATGACCAGAAGGGTATCAAGCCATAAAATCAGTGCCGCGTAGCGGATAAATGGGAAATCAGAAGCCGACAGGCCTATCAATCGGGAAATTTCGGGAGCAAAAAGTGCTATCAGCAGGGCAAAAAGGGTCGAGGTAAGAAAAAGGCAGATAAACGCCGTTGAAAAAAGCCGGGTTTCATCTCTCTCCCGGTTGGTGGAATCAGAGGCAACCTTGAGATATGAGGTCTCAAGCCCATAGGAGAACAGAACATTGGCGAGCGCTATGTTGGCATAGACAATGGTCTGTATACCATTATCGAATGTCGTCAGCTTGTTTGCGTAAAGGGGAACCAGAAGATAGTTGAGACTGCGGGCAAGAATGGAGCTCACACCGTAGATAACCGTATCCTTGAAAAGAAGTTTCAGTTTTGAAAGCATGCAGTAAACAGATCAGAACACCTTAAACCGTATCATTATTTTTGTCGGACACACCATTGCCATTGCTGGCCTCCTTGCGCAATCGGAGTGCCTCCTCATCAATCTGAAACCTGCCATCCTTTTGTATCACGGGTATTTTTGAAATAACATCCCTGAGGTGGCGCTGAGCCTCCTGCTGATGCTGTTTGAGTTTTTCAAGTTCATCCCCGTAGAGACCGACCGGATTATCCTTGTCAATCAGCGTATCCCTCAAGGACTCTATCTGCAGATTCTGCTCCCTTTTCATATATCCGACAAACCTGGTGAAGAGAAAAGCAAAGACGGCAAATAATATCCAGGATAAAAACATCAGAACAACCCAACTCATACACAAAAAGCTTTATGATTAGCAAAGCAACTCATAATTGTTCAATTTAGCCGATATTACAGTTTATAAAAACAGAAACCGATCATCTTTTCGTCATTTGAAGCTACAATTTTTCTGGCAACTATGAGCGCAACGTCACAGAACCTGCATATAACAGAAACCGGCAAATCAATACTTATTCAGGAAGCACGGGCGATTCAGATGATGGCAGAGCGACTTGACAGCCGTTTTTCAGGTGCAGTTGAGCTGCTTGCATCGTGCAGCGGAAAAATCATCATCTCCGGTATGGGCAAATCCGGCATAATCGGCCAGAAAATTGCTGCAACCATGGCATCCACCGGATCGACCGCTCTTTTTCTTCACCCGGCAGATGCTGCTCACGGTGACCTGGGGATTGTCAGTCGTGGTGACGCGGTCATCTGCCTTTCAAAAAGCGGCACTACCGATGAATTGAACTTTATCCTGCCCGCCCTGAAAGAGATAGGGGTATCAATCATTGCCATGACTGGCAACCCGCGTTCATTTCTTGCCCAGAATGCCGATATCATGCTCGACACCGGTATTGAAAAGGAGGCCTGCCCATACGATCTTGCTCCTACCACCTCAACCACAGCCATGCTTGCCATGGGAGACGCGCTGGCCATCGCCCTCATGCAACGGAAAAATTTCACCCAGCGGGATTTCGCCCTGACCCATCCCAAAGGATCACTCGGACGCCGTCTGACCGTAAAGGTTTCAAGCGTCATGGCCAAAGAGAGTGCCGTCCCCGTTGTACATGAAAAGGCTTCTGTGACCGAACTTATCCTTGAAATGACCTCAAAACGGTATGGTGTAAGCGCGGTTGTTAATGAAGATGGGCGACTCACCGGCATATTTACCGACGGTGACCTTCGCCGCCTGGTTCAGAATGGCACCGAGTTTCTCAGCCGCACCGCCGGTTCGGTCATGACACCGAATCCGAAAACCGTTACAACGACAACCCTTGCCAAGGAGTGCCTTGATATCCTTGAAACCTACAGGATAACACAGCTTATGGTGTGTGACCGTGAACATCGGCCGGTCGGGCTTGTGCACATTCACGACCTGATTACACTGGGGCTGTGAGGGGATATTTTGGGGAGAGTATTGAAGAACAGGACAAATGGGACATATAGGACTAATGAGACCTATAGAAGAAAGAAGATGT
Source organism: Chlorobium ferrooxidans DSM 13031 (assembly GCF_000168715.1). Classification (GTDB taxonomy): domain Bacteria; phylum Bacteroidota; class Chlorobiia; order Chlorobiales; family Chlorobiaceae; genus Chlorobium; species Chlorobium ferrooxidans. Next base: position 4,222 of record NZ_AASE01000040.1, read on the forward strand.
TGTAAACAAGGATCTTTCTTCGTGAAAAAGGGCGACCACACAGGGTCGCCCCTACACAAAATTCATAATTCAAAATCTCTTCTCTTATCGTCCAAGAGCCTTGAGCATGGCTTCACCGAGATCTGCAGGACTGTCAACAACATGAATGCCTGCGGCTTCCATCGCTTTTATCTTGTCCTCAGCTGTTCCTTTTCCTCCTGAAACAATTGCTCCGGCATGCCCCATCCTGCGGCCGGGAGGCGCAGTACGACCGGCAATAAAACCTACAACCGGCTTTTTGAAATGTTTGCTGATATACTCGGCAGCCTCCTCCTCGGCACTTCCGCCAATTTCACCGATCATGACCAGACCTTCTGTCTCCTCATCATTGGCAAAGAGTTTAATGGCGTCAATAAACCGGGTGCCGATGATCGGATCACCGCCAATACCGATACAGGTTGACTGACCAAGACCGACCTGGCTTAGCTGATGTACCGCTTCATAGGTCAGGGTGCCGCTGCGGGAGACCACTCCGATAGTCCCCTTTTTATGAATAAAGCCCGGCATAATACCGATCTTGGCTTCGCCCGGAGTAATAACACCGGGACAGTTTGGCCCGACAAGCAAAGCACCTTTTTTCTGAACAAAAGCATAGGCTTTCATCATATCATTGACCGGAATACCCTCGGTAATGCAGATGATCACTTTAAGGCCCGCAGCAGCAGCCTCCATGATGGCATCGGCAGCAAATGCTGCAGGCACAAAAATAACAGTTGCATTGGCTTCCGCCTTTTCCACCGCATCGCGCACGGTGTTAAAAACCGGCACCGGTCGGCAAAACTTGTCCTTTTCATTACCGTGATAGAGCACGCCGCCTTTTCCCGGAGTAACACCGGCAACCACATTGGTTCCATATTCAAGAATCTGGGAGGTATGAAAGGTACCTTCTCCACCGGTAATTCCCTGCACGAGCAGGCGTGTATCCTTGTTAACTAAAACACTCATAGAGCTACTGATTAGTATTGATGGTTATAAAATACGCCCTGAGAAATTATCAGGAAGCCTGCATATGTCTGGCTATACCAAGCAGTTTCCCCTCCTCAAAAAAGTTACAGATAAGATGCAGACCGACAGGCAGGTTGAGACTGTCGAATCCGACAGGCACACTCACAGCCGGCATACCGACAATACTTGCCGGAACGGTAAAGACATCAGCCAGATACATTTCAAGCGGGTCTCCGGTTTTATCGCCGATACCGAATGGCGGAAACGGAGAGGTCGGTCCGGCAATGACATCAACCTTCTCAAGCGCCTCACGATACCTGTCCTGAAAAACTCTTCGCACCTGCTGGGCCTTTTTATAGTACGTATCGTAGTAACCGGCGGAAAGCACATAGGTTCCAAGCATGATCCTGCGTTTGACCTCCCTGCCGAAAGCTTCCGTTCTGGAGTTCACATACATAGCCGCAAGATCTTCCGCACTGCCTGAGCGATAGCCATACCTTGCTCCGTCAAAACGGGCAAGATTGGATGAAGCCTCCGCCGTGACCAGAATGTAGTAGGCCGCGATTGCATAATCACTTTCAGGAAGGGTTATATCAACGAGCTCCGCTCCCCTGTCACGGAGCTCATGAAGCTTGCCCTTTACAAGGCGGGCAACATCAGGATTCAGGCTTTCGTGAAAGAACTCCGAAGGAACTCCGATCCTGAGACCTTCAACAGAGACCGCCGCCATGCCGGCTCGATAGTCGGGCACCGCATGCAGTGAAGAGGTGGCATCATGCTCATCCTTGCCGGCCATGACCTCAAGCACCAGAGCCGCATCATCACAGTTCATGGCAAGAACCCCTATCTGATCGAAAGAGGAGGCAAATGCCACCAGACCATAACGGGAAATACGTCCATAGGTCGGCTTCAAGCCGACAATATTACAGAAACCTGCCGGCTGGCGGACAGAGCCCCCGGTATCGGAACCAAGTGCCACCATTGCCAGACCATTGGCCACTGCCGCCGCCGATCCTCCCGAACTGCCGCCGGGCACTCGTGTTTTATCAAAAGGATTGGGAACATTGCCGAATGCCGAATTTTCATTCGAGCTGCCCATGGCAAACTCATCCATATTGGTTTTGCCAAGAAAAACAGCATCGGCCTCTTCAAGGCGCAGAACGGCTGTTGCATCGTAGACGCTTTCGTAATTCTCAAGAATTTTTGATGCACAGGTGAGTCCGGCTCCTTTTATAGCTATATTATCCTTTATAGCTATCGGCATGCCGAACAGTTTTCCGGGGTTACCCCCTTCCACGAGCTTCCTGTCAAGGGCTTTTGCCCGGTCAAGTGCCTGCTGATGGAAAACAGTTATATAGATATTGTCAGCGTGATGCTGATCAATACGGTCCAGATAGAGACGAATGACCTCCTCACAGCTTATTGCCCGGGAGAGAAGTCTGGAACGTAGATCCTCGTAACCACTTAATTGCACGTCAGTTATAAATTATTTTATGATAAGATTTTGCCGCGTCGATTGTTGCTCACTTTAACAATGAAAATGAGGATCTCACTACTGGAGCTGTGTTCTGTCTAAAGTTTGTATAATAAGAAATAACTGCATATTATTCACTCAATTTAAGGTGTTTTCGTCTTCTGAAAACATCAGCAGCTTAGGATCTCATAGTCCCGTAAGCTATAAGGAGTAAAGAGCGTTATGGCTATAATCAAGACAATGTCTCAATCATCATCATTCAAGCCCCACTGGTTTTCTACTGACAGTGACACCTCTGACAAACGGCTGCAAGCCGAACTGAAATCATCCTGCCAACTCCCCTGTCATATTGCCATAATTATGGATGGAAACGGCCGATGGGCCCGTTTAAAGGGGAAAACAAGACTTGAAGGTCATATTGCCGGTGTGGATTCAGTCAGGGATGTTGTTGAGGCGGCCTCCCAGCTTGGCATCAAATACCTAACCCTTTTCACTTTTTCTACAGAGAACTGGAACCGGCCCGAAAAGGAGATTTCAGCCCTGATGCAGCTTCTTGTCAGAGTTATTGGTCGCGAAACCAAAAAACTGCATGACAACAACATCCGGCTCAATGTTATCGGAAACATAGCGCGCCTTCCTGAAAAAGTGAGAGCCGTGTTGCAAAACACCATGGAACTCACCAAAAACAATAACAAACTTGTACTGAATATAGCGCTCAGCTACAGCGGGAAATGGGATATAGTCCAGGCCTGCCGCTCCATGTTTTTTGAAATACAGGCTGGAAATATTGATCCGGATGCTATTGACGAGCAACTGCTCTCATCCTACCTCTCTACGGCATCAATGCCCGACCCCGAACTTCTGATCAGAACCAGCGGTGAGTTCAGGATAAGCAACTTTATGCTCTGGCAGAACGCCTATTCGGAAATATATTTCACCAATGCCTACTGGCCTGACTTTCGTCGCTCGCAGCTTTATGACGCCATACTGGAATATCAGAACAGGGAACGCAGATTCGGACAGACAAGTGAACAGATTCAGAAAAAAAATATAGCTTCAACCAAGCACTAAAAGGATTGATACCTACGTAATTCATGAAAAAAACGCAACCACTGATAACATTAGTTCTGACGGCCCTTGCATTTAATTTTACTGTAAATACTGTTGAGGCAAAAACACGCACAAAGGTTACGGAACCGGCGAAAGCCATTGAAGCAAAACAGAATTCGTTCACGGTAGCAAAAATATCTTTTGTCGGACTGGAGACATTGAGTGAGCAGGAATTAACGGCAAGCCTTCCTGTCAAGGTCAATGACCGGATCACCATACCCGGAACGGAACTCTCCGGAGCAATGCAATACCTCTGGCAGCTCCAGCGCTTCAGCGATATCAGTGTCGAAAAAAACGATCTCGGCCAGGGCAGAATCTCCCTCAGGTTTACAGTACATGAACTGCGGATTCTTGATAAGGTAACCTTTGAGGGAAACAGAAAGTACAAAAGTGATGAACTGCTTACCAAAACCGCTCTTGTAGCGGGTCAGAAAATCAGCGAGCAGGATCTGCTGACTGCGGCAAATAAGATCGAAAAGCTCTATGCCACAAAGGGCTATCTGACCGCCGGTGCAGAGTTTACTCTGAAGGATAATGGCAAAAATCATGTGGCCGCCCACTTTACAATAAGTGAAGGGTCAAAGGTAGCTATAGAAAAAATAACCTTTCATGGCAACACAGCTTTCAGCCAGAATAAACTGAAAGGGGTGTTCAAGGAGACTTCCCAGAACTCCTGGTGGCGTAAAATCTTCGGTGCACCAAAGCTTGACAAGGATAAATTCAGCGATGACAAGAACCTTCTCGAAGAGTTTTATCGCAACAACGGCTATCGTGATGTAAGAATTCTTCGTGATTCGATCAGCTACACGGCTGATAAGAAAGGGGTGTTTCTTGACATTTTTCTTGAAGAGGGCCGCAAATACTCTATCCGCAACATTACATGGAGTGGAAACACCAAGGATTTTGCTACCACAGCAATACTCAACAACAACTTCAGGATCAAAAAGGGTGATGTCTACAATGCCAGAATGATTCAGGAACGGCTGAATTATTCGCAGGACAACAGTGATATCAGTTCACTCTATCTGGATCGCGGATATCTGGCATTCAATGCAAAACTTGACGAAAAGGTCGTAAAACCCGACTCCGTAGATCTGGCGATCTCGTTACGGGAGGGGGAGCAGTTCCAGCTGAATACCATCAACATCAAAGGCAACAGCAAAACGAAGGACCATGTGATCCGCCGTGAGCTCTACACGATACCGGGAGATATGTTCAGCCGCAGTAATGTGGTGCGCAGTATCCGGGAGCTCAACATGCTCAACTACTTTGAGCCGGACCGGATATCACCGGACGTTCAGCAGAACCCGGAAAACAACACGGTTGATTTGACCTACAATGTAACGGAAAAGCAGACCGACACCTTCAACGCTTCGGTA
>NZ_AASE01000039.1 GCF_000168715.1 Chlorobium ferrooxidans DSM 13031
CATCGACATAATCAAGCAGTATCCAGTGCATTGAATCCATACCCTCAACGTGCATCGGACGCTCATCATCCTCTTTCAGCTCATCAACAATATGCTCCGCCGCAGCTTTTGCCTTGCGCTCCGAATCAGCCGTTACAATGACAAAAAAATCTGTAATCGAGGTCAGACCCCGGAGGTCAAGAATCTTTACATCCTCACATTTTTTCTCAAGCGCCAGTTCGGCACTTCTTTTTGCCAGCAATTCACTGATCGCCACCTCTTTTACCTGATCTGCCGTCTCTTTTCCTTTCTTTTTCAGACTGCTCATAAAACTCCGCTGTTCATATATTTACCATATTTTATAACAACTTATAGCCACAAAGCAACAAAAAAGCTGCAAAGCGGCAAGAATAAGTATCACGTGAACATACAAAAAAGCCCGCTCACTGACACAAAAAAAGCCAGGGAGTTCTCCCCTGCCTCGAATGGGTGAGCGGTATAAATAACACACCATGCAAGCTCGCTGGTAAATGCAGGCAAATGGAGCTACGACCTGGCAAATGTTAAAAGCAAACTGTAATCACCATTATCAGCAGCTTTGAGCGCCTTGAGATAGGCTGCTCGGGAATCTCCTTTCCCGAAAAGAGCAGAAGCTCCCCAACTAAAAACCGGACGTTTGAAAATTTTATCAACGATAATGTCAGCCATTAGTCGACTATGTCGTCCGTTACCATTAGGAAAACAATGAATACTGACAAGCCGGTGTTTATATCGAACAGCTATTTCGTCCGGAGGATAGGTATTGTGCTCTATCCAATAGATCACATCATCCAGTAAATTTTTCAACTCAATAGGGACGAGCCATTTGTCCACACCAATGTTTTTATTGGTTTTACGAAACTCTCCAGCCCATGCCCAGACATCTTTGAACATTCGCCTGTGTACACCCCTGACAAACGTTTCAGATAATATATCCGATTGTTTAAAGTTTCGCATCAACGACCACTGCACCGCCTGCTCAATATTCTGTTGTTCAAACTCATCCAACTCGCCTCTGGTGGCAATAGTCGGAATCAGCAGGCCATCTTTTTCATCTTCATCCAAAGGGGTTTGGCCAATAATGTAGTCCAAACCTAATCCCATAATATTTTAGGCTTTTTGTTTTTAAGGTCAACCGTCTTCTCTTCGATGGCATTTTGAAGACGCTGAGGGGAGTTCTGCTGCTCTTCGAGCATCATGGTGTTGGACGTACGCAACACAATTTGAGTGGCCAGCTCTTTTGCTTTCCGATCAATAAGAGCATCCAGTGAACCATCTCTTGGCACGAAACCATAAACCAGCTCCATATCCAAAGCATTGGCGACATCCCTCAGGGTTTTGAGCGTAACAGAGCCCTCTTTTTCCCTTCGCTCAATATCCTGAATGCTTTGTTTTGTAATAGAAATCTTATTGCCCAACTGCTGTAGCGTGATTCCCAGCGCTGAACGCACTGCTTTTATCCAGCCTGTTGGAGGCGGGGTGATTTTTTTTATTTCCGCAACCACCTGCATTTTGCGGTTGAGTTGCTCTATCTGTAATGATCTTCTCTCCATAATTGTAATCTTATAGACTGACTAAAAAAGATTTAATGTAAGCATATAGGCTGACAGAATAAAATTATTTGTAAGGCTATATGCTTGCCAAGCAAAAAGCGCCTTAATAACGCATCACCACTGATTTATCGTGTATACACAATGCGTATGGATTATTTACCTTGTTTGAACAAGACGAAAAGATCCGCAGAATTATTTCATGAGGGCTCGATATGGAGAAGAACGGGCGTATCGTCAGATATACGGATGAAGAGTTGATTGCAATGCAGAAGCGTGGTGAAGACAAAAGCAACTGGGCTGCAGCCGCAGCTATGACTGATGCGGAAATTGAAGCTGCTATTGCTGACGATCCCGACGAAGCAGGTATGGTGGTTGATTGGTCAACAACTTCGGTTGAGCTGCCTCAGCCGAAGGCCGTACTCAATATGCGCGTTGATTACGACATCATGGAGTTTTTCCGCAGTGAGGGAAAGGGCTACCAGACAAAAATCAACGCCGTGTTACGCTCCTATGTCGATCAGCGACGGAAGCACGCCAGGCGGTTGTCAAATCTTAATAAATTTGAATAGTAGAACCTGGTTTTATACATTTAAAGGATAAAAAAATCCCAATACTTAAGATCAACTGTGCGGATTTTCAAAAACAGATGGTTTGCCAAGTTCGCCAGGGATGAAGGTATCAGTGACGAAAGGCTTTGCAAGGCAGTAAAGGATGCCGAAAATGGACTGATTGATGCCGATTATGGAGGCGGAGTCATCAAGCAGAGAATTGCTCGACTTCATGAAGGTAAATCAGGCGGATTTCGGACTATCATTTTTTACCGTCATGGAGAAAAGGCTTTTTTCGTTTACGGCTTTCCAAAAAATGAACAGGATAACATAACCAGGGCTGATGTCAAGGAGTACAAGGAACTCGCAAAAATAACATTTGCCCTTTCCGATGACAAGCTTGACAAACTAATACAGAGTGGTGCCTTCAAGACCGTGAAATCTTATGAGTAAGACGAAAACATACAAAAGCGATGCCCTTGCGGCAGTTCACGAAACCGTTGCGGACATGTTTGAGGCTGGCGTGATCGACAAGCGGACAATGCGCCATTTCGATGAATCCTGTTTAACACCGGTTCATCCATTCAGCGCAGAGGAAATCAAGGCCTTGCGTGAACGGGAGGAGGTTAGCCAAATGGTTTTTGCGCTTTACCTGAACGTTTCAAAAGAGTCGGTCAGCCAATGGGAACGAGGGCAAAAGAAACCTGCAGGCACAACATTGAAACTCCTTTCTCTTATATCGCGAAAAGGAATCAGTTCCATTGCCTGAGATTGGAGGCAAGCTTTGCAGTCAAATAACCTGCAATTATCAAAATGCTTTCGAGCAAAACTCACCCATTCCCGCCGTTGGGAGTGAACATCTGGCGGTAATCGGGGGTAACGGCGTTAAGTTCTGCGGCATCAGCTCCGGCAAAGAGTCTTTTGGCGTGGGGAATAAGGGATTTGGCGGTAAAGAACTCGGACTCTCTGTATACTGCGCCTGAAACCGCGAGCAATGGGATAATCTCGGAAAGCCCGCGCCCGACAACAACAACTCCTGCATTTCCGGAGGCTGCGGCGGCCACATCAGCAGCAGAACCTCTTTCAACCTCGTCATGCCAGAGGCCTGAAGCAAGATCATCCTGATTATAGATTGCATAGTAGTACTCCCCTTTGCGGGAAGGGACAACCGCCATAACCTTACCGGCCTTCTCCGGAAGCGATGCAGCCATTGTCGGCATGGTGGGCACCGGAATGAGCGGCAAACCGAGACCGTAGGCAACACCTTTGGCAACCGATATCCCGATACGCAGTGAGGTAAACGAACCCGGCCCGGATGAGATGGCAATGGCATCAAGCTCGTGCCGGTCAAGCCCCGAGTCACCAATAACCTGTTCAATAAGCGGCACTAGCGTTTCCGCCGCCTTTTTCCACTCTGCACTTAAAACTTCCGTAACAGCTCCGCTTTCGGTCAAAAGCGCTACGCTCAAATGTGCATGAGTGCACTCTACAGCGAGGATATTCATCAATGGGTTCTATTTATAACAATCTTGCGGCTCTCTTCACCGGTTCGCTCAAGCCTGACCGTAGCGTTATAGAATCGGGCGTATTGCGGGAACCTGTCAGCCCACTCTACAACGGAGAGAAAAGCGGAGGAGAGGTATTCATCAAACCCGATAGCCTCAAGCTCCTTCTGTGACTCTATCCGGTAGAGATCGAAGTGATGGAGGGTAACCGGCTCTCCGCGCAGTGTACCCTCATAAATATTAAACAAAGGAAATGTCGGACTTGAAAGCTGCTCTTCGCAAACAAAAAACTCCGTAATCCCCCGCATGAACTCGGTTTTACCCGCACCCAGATCACCGCAAAGCGAAACAACATCTCCGTCATGCAAACCTGCAGCAAACTCCCGTGCATACCGGCGGGTCTCTTCGGCAGAGTGCGAGTGAAACTCCTGGGTCATAAGCGGTCAGTCAAGCGGATTAAAGAGAAGACCGGTCATGAGTTTCGGATAGAAAAAGGTGGATTTCTGGGGCATAACCTCTCCTGTCTCCGAAACAGCCAGCACCTGCTCAACGGTGGTCGGCTTGACCACAAAACCCACCTGCACCTTGCCGGAGTCGACCGCAGCAAACACCTCCCGGTCATCCTTCACATAGGTCAGATTACTCTGTTTTGCCATTGAGTCCTGCGTGATGCCAAGCAGACGGCCAAGAATGAGATCGTGCAGAAGCACCAGACCGAGACGCTGGAGAGCCTCCGGACGGGCAGGATCAAGCAGCGGTTTGGGATCGGTTTTCAAAGCTATGCCGAGCACCTTGCCGGAAGTGACAACACCGTAGGCATAGCTGGATGGCTCACCATCAAGAAATGCTTTCAGGGCTTCCCGGTCCTTGAGCTCGGTTACGGCAAAAAACTCCTCAAGCCTTGTTTTTAAACTGGCGGGATCAAATCCTTCCAGACTGTGCACCAGCCGGTGAATCGGAAAAATCAGCAGCCCTTCATCATAAATATTGGCCAGATAGGTCAGGATGAAATTATAGGGTTCACTGCCGCTGTGAGAGGGGTTTGTGGATGCACGCTCATTGCGATAGTTTACTCCGGTATCATAACGGTGATGACCGTCAGCAATGTAGACCGGCCGGTTCAAGAGCGATGCCTGGAGTGTAGCGATAAGGGCCGGGTCAGTTATCCTCCACATCCGGTTCCGCACTCCCTGAAAGAGCGCATCAACAACCGGTTCATTTGATTCGGCAAAGGCCTGCATCACACGATCAGCCGTTTTGGATTCATCGGCGTAGAGACCGAAAATGGGGCTGATGTTGGCTCTGGTTTTCCGGAACAGGTTCAGACGGTCGGCTTTCGGGCCTGAGAGGGTTTTTTCATGCGGCAGTACCTTTTTTTCCGAAAAATCATAAAGGCGCATCGCCGAAAAAAATCCGTTCCGGGTATGTTTTCTGCCTTCAGAATCCTCAAAGGTCTGAAAATAGGGGTAGATCGCAGGCTCTCTCTCCTTCAGCAGTTCACCCCCATGCAGCCACTCAGCCAGACGCTCAGCCGCCGCGGCATAGGGATCAGACTCCATCGGCAACTCAAGACGGATGGCATTAAACAAAGAGCCCTGATAGAGCTGGGCCTGAAATTCGGGAGAGATAACATCGTAGGGCGGGCATATCAGTGCGTCTGCACTCTTCAGCAGATCGGGGCTATAGAGAATGGCCCTGAAAGGAGTAATTTCCGGCATGTATCAAAAGTATTACAAGGTTGTCTCCGGGTATCAAGACCCGGCTCTCTGGGTAATCCAGAAATCATCAAAGCCATCTTTTACCAGCACGGTAATTCGCCGGTTTTTACACATTTCAAGCACAGCAAGAAAAGTAACAACAAGAATAATGCGTTCCGTGATGCCTTCAAGCACGGAAGTAAACGAAACCTGAACCTCTGCTTCAAGTCTCTTCAGAATCAGCAGGGTCTGCTCTTCAACCGTTACCGGTGCATCCGAAACGCTGCGGGTCATGGTACGGGGCATGTTTTCAAGCACAGACTTGTAGGCCTGCATAAGATGGTAGAGTGTCGGCCGATTGACCGGCTCATCAAGCTCATCAATAACCTCAGGTTCAAACTCCTCAAAAAAGCTCCGGGCAAAAAGCGTTTCCCGCTCCCGGGCAAGCTGATCCAGGGCAGTTGAAGCCTCTTTGATACGCTTATACTCCAAAAGCCGTTGCACAAGTTCCGTACGGGGATCAAACTCATCAGATGGCGTTCCATCCTCAGCCGGACGTGGAAGCAGCATGTTGGCTTTGATGCTCATCAGCATTGAGGCCATATAGATAAACTCTGCGGCAATTTCAAGATTCAGGATCCTGACCTCGCTGATATAACTGATAAAGTCCGAAGTTATCTTTGAAACAGGAATATTATAAATATCCAGTTCATCACGCTTGATGAAAAAAAGCAGCAAATCAAGCGGCCCTTCAAACTCGTCAAGGCTGATCCTGAACATTATGGGGCTGGTACGTTGGGGCACCTCTATTAATTTGTTCCGCGATTCGATTACTTCGCTGGCAGGTGCTCGAAATCCTCAAGTACTCCATGTACATTCCGGTTTCTGCGCTCCTTCCGCCTCGTACTCAAACCGCTCACGACAATTTAAAGAGATGCCCGTTTGACAAATATTGAATGAAACAAGATAGAAAAAGCGGCAGAAAATGCGCAAATAAACCCCCTTGACGGCGTTCATTACCCGTGGAGAAAAAAAAACTTCAAATTCCCGAAAAGTATCAGATATTGATAGTGTGGTAATCAAACCCCGCAATTTCTCTTTTTTTTCAAAGACACCATAGAGCGGCTTTTCATGAGAAGGATCCTGTATGCCATATCTCTAACTGTGGCATGTTTGCTTTATTCCGGCCATTTCGCCCTTGCGGACTCAGCAAATACCCTGTTTGATGAAGGGTTTGCCCAACATCAGAAAGGTGATCTGAGCGGAGCAATAAGACTCTATTCCAGAGCTATTGAAAGCAATCCGGTGTTCGCCATGGCCTACCAGATGCGCGGAGCAGCACAACAGCGATTGAAAAAATATCCGCAGGCTATCAACGACTACACGTTGGTCATCGAATACGGTGAGCCATACTTCAAGGCTGTCGGCTATTTCAATCGGGGCATTATTTATAATATGACCGGATATTACAATGAAGCTATTGCTGACTTTACCAAGGTTATTGAACTCGACAAAAAAATGGCCGGTGCATTTTTTCACCGGGGCATTGCCAAAAGCAAAACCGGCGATCTTGCAGGGCGCTTTGATGACTTTCGTCAGGCGGCAAGGCTTGGCGACAGTAATGCCGAAGCATTTCTGAACACCTATTTTCCTGACTGGAAATTGCCACCGTTACTATCAGCCCCACTTCCGGTCCCGGCTGAACCGGTAAAATAGGGCCTCTCTGTTTTCCTTTTTCCGCCGTACAATTACTTCGATGGTCGGGAATCATACTGCTCTTAAGCATGAATAAAGAGAGCCACTAAACACAAAAAGGGCAGAGAGAGAATCCCCCCTGCCCCTTTTTCATCGTCAGTGTAATCGGTGACGTTTACTATATCGCCTTGCCTCCCCGCTCCTTTGTACGGATACGAATGCACTCCTCAAGCGGCGTTATAAAAATCTTTCCTGCACCGATCTCGCCTTCACCATGACTTGCTGCATTGATGATGGTATCCACCGTAATATCAACAAACTCATCATTGACCGCAATATCGAGCCTGATTTTCGGAATCAGGTTGGGCGCTATTTTCTGGCCCCGATAGATATCAATATCCTCCTGCCGGCCATGACCGGTAACCCGGCTTACGGTAATTCTTGTTATATCGGCCTGGATCAGTGCTTCCCGAACATGGTCGAGACGGTCCGGCCGTATGATTGCAGTTATCAGTTTCATGTAAAGAAATTAATTAAGGTTGATAAGACCATATCCATGCTCACCATGCATACTGTGATCGAGACCGGACATTTCATCATCTTCGCTGATACGCAAGCCGATTGTTTTTTCTACAATGAAGAGCAGAATAAAGGAAACAACCGCCGCATACACAATAGTAACACCCACTGCAGTTGCCTGAACGCCAAGCTGCTGCCAGATTGTCCAGCTACCCCCGACTTTTTCTGCCGCTGCCTCCATCCATGCCGGACGAATAAAAAACACAAGAGCAAGAGCGCCGACAATACCACCAACACCATGCACGCCAAATGCATCAAGACTGTCATCGTAACCAAGTTTGCTCTTGAGCACAATTGCACTGTAGCAGAAGATGGCGGCAAGTGCACCAAGAGCAAAGGCGCCTGAAGGCTGCACAACTCCTGCTGCCGGAGTTATGGCAACAAGACCGGCAAGAATTCCGGACGCAACACCGAGACTGGTTGCCTTGCCATGCTGAAACATTTCAATAACCATCCAGGTAAAGGCGCCTGCTGCAGCGGCAACCTGGGTTACCGTCAGCGCTCTGGCGGTGGCAAGGTCACTGGCTATAGCACTTCCTGCGTTGAAACCGAACCATCCTACCCAGAGAAGCCCTGCTCCGATCAGAGTCATGACAAGATTATTCGGGTGCATGACGTTTTTCGGATAACCACGCCGTTTGCCAAGATAGAGCGCAGCAACAAGAGCGGTCACACCGGAAGAGATGTGAACAACCGTGCCCCCTGCAAAATCAATGGCTCCGGCAGCACCAAGATTGAAAAGGAAGCCGTCGGCCGCCCATACCCAATGGCAAATCGGGCTATAGACAAGTATGCACCAGAGCGCTATAAAAACTGCATACCCCTTGAAATTAACCCTCTCGGCAAAGGCTCCGGCAATCAGGGCCGGTGTGATAATGGCAAATTTTCCCTGGAACATGGCAAACACATACTCCGGAATATGGGTAGGCATGATCGTTTCATCAATCCCCTGCAACATGAAATAGTTATCGTTCCACCCGACAAAACCGCCAAGAATACCGGGACCAAAGCTCAACGAATAGCCGACCAGCGGCCAGAGAACACCAATAATCACCATTGCGGCAAAACTGTGCATCATGGTACCAATAACGTTTTTGGTACGGACAAGTCCGCCATAGAACATGGCAAGTCCCGGAACCATAAGCAACACCAGAGCTGTAGACGTCAGCATCCACGATGTGGTTCCACTGTCAGTAGCTGCAGCGTCAGCGGCCCAGGCACTACTTTGAAACAACAATGCTGCCGGTAAAAGCAGCAGGGCCGTTAAAACTTTTTTCCTCATAACCGGATTAATTGTAATTATTTAAACCTTAATTTTTAATGATAACAACAAAAATGTAATTAATTTTTAATGTAAAGCAAAAAAATAGTCGCATTTTATTACAAATAAGTAGAATTTCAGTCTCTTTTATCAACAGGAATTCCTGAACATCACCAGAAGATGTGAATACGGCATCTTCTCTCAGACCAGCAGAATAGTCTCTGTCAGGTTGAAGGAAAAAGAAACATGCAGGGCTAAACATTCACGATAGTCCTCCCTGTAAAGCAAGGGCGTATTACGGCAGTGGTTGTAATTATTTTTTGAAATACATTATTAATTACGGTAAATTGTGCTCAGAAATCAGCCAATGGTTGGCTGATCGCTATGCAAGTAATTTGTGCTTTGGTTACTTGCCGGCGTCTCTTTCTATCAATGCACATGCTTACTCAGACTAACAATGAATATTTACATTGGCAATTTGCCTTACACTGTTTCTGAAGATGATCTTCGCGATGCGTTCTCCCAGTTCGGACAGGTCGATAGCGCAAACATCATTACCGACAAGTTTTCAGGCCGTTCCAAAGGGTTTGGATTTGTTGACATGCCTAATGACAGTGAAGCTCGTGAAGCCATCGAATCAATGAATGACAAAGATTTGAAAGGCCGCACTATAAAGGTAAACGAAGCGAGGCCTCGCGAAGAAAGGCC
>NZ_AASE01000038.1 GCF_000168715.1 Chlorobium ferrooxidans DSM 13031
AAAGGGGAGGGTTGAACTGCCGAGCAGAATGGTGACCATCCGGTTGATGTAGTGAAAAACAACCGCTGTGCCGATAAACGCAGGCGCCTCTTTGGTGCTGAAGGGAGTTGTGGCAAGAAGCGGCGAACCGGGGGTTCGGGTTGCTCTCGCCCATTCGGCAACCTCACGGAGGAACGCATCCTCTATCTGTTCCGGGGCTCCATCTGCAAGAGCCTTCGAGTAGTCATGTCCTGAGGATTCAAGCACCATGATGCTGTGGGCATCAAGGCAGTAGGGGCAGCGGTTGAGCGACGAGACAGCGGCGGCAACCACCTCTTTTGCATCCCTCCGTCCGCTCCCGGCAAGCAGCGTCTCGCGGACAGCGATCCAGACTCCGGCAAGCAGCTCCGGAACCGGCAGGTGCAGGGTAAAGGGCTCAACCTCCGCTCCAAACTCCCTTTTGATCTGGCCGAGCACCTTTCCGGAAAGGGTGTCAGCCGGTGCAGATGATGTGATATAGCGGATGGTCATGACGGTATCTGATTTGATATTTCGGCTTCCCGTTCACTCATCACCTTTTCCGTGCGGTTACGAAACAGAAAGTGTTAACACGTTTCGATTATTCAGGATCTGCGTCATGAACCAAAATGCATGAGTGTATAGTATATTGACCTGTGAACACATCTTCAAATAGGGAAAAGTAATGAAAATACGGTTTTTTGCAGTAATGGTAATGGTGCTCTCATGTTTTCTGAGCGCATCTGCGGCTTGGTGCAAAGCCGGGGATGAAGCATCAGTAAAGAGCCTCCGCACGCCAGCAGTTGAACTGCCAACGAGGGCTATTTCCCTCAGGATTCTTCAACAAAGGCTTCAGGATGATCAGAAAAAAGGAGCTTATGATAAAAAACTGCTCTTGCTGAATGACCTGACGACTGTTTCCGGCTATGTGTTCGACAGGTCCACCAATGACCTGATCCTCATTGGGCGGGTTGAGGCAGGTCAGCCTCCGCTCCATCTGGAAGACTTTGTTGTAGCGCTCAGAAATACCTGGTTCAAATATGCTGTTCTGAAAGGAAACACCTATTACTACACTTATCCTGGCTGTTCCATTGATCCGGATCCAGAGGTTATGAGGCGACTTCAGCAAGTCGGGGAGAAGATTGTTGGAGCTTCTTCTCAAACCGGCATTCAGGAGTGGCAGAGCACGTGCCGGTTACCACAGAGTGTGAGAGTTCTTGGAATTCCTTTTGATACCCATTTTGCTCAGGTAATGGTAAATGCTGATTACGATATGAAGAGAGTGGTGGACGGGACGGATTCATTGAATATTCAGGGATTTTCCAGCTTGACTGATATAACCATGTCGAGAGCGAAGACCGACATTATTCAAGGGCGATCGCTTTCAATTCCCCGTTCAAGCCT
Source organism: Chlorobium ferrooxidans DSM 13031 (assembly GCF_000168715.1). Taxonomy (GTDB): domain Bacteria; phylum Bacteroidota; class Chlorobiia; order Chlorobiales; family Chlorobiaceae; genus Chlorobium; species Chlorobium ferrooxidans. Next base: position 1,402 of record NZ_AASE01000038.1, read on the forward strand.
GAACCGGTTCTGGTTCTATCCGGGAGAGAATGCTTATGTGCAGGATCAGGGGATAATAACCATTAAAAACAGCCCTGTAACCCTCCTCACTGAAGCAGAGTATATTGGTCAGAGCGGAAAGATCCTCGGAGCGGGACAGACCGACGCCCTGGCGGTCGAGTTCACCAGAAGTTTCACGACCCGGTACGCTGAATTGGCTGAACTGCGACCGATCTATAAAGAACTTGAAAATCTTTTTCGCTTTGTTGCTCTTGCCAAAATCATGAAAATCAAGTCTGCAGTTACGGAGTCGGGAGTGGATCTGGAGTATTTCCTGGACCGCTTTCAGCTTCCGTCAACATCCGTCAGCCGCCAGCTTCCCGGTCGATCCAATGTCCGGAATTTCAGCCATCGAAAAAAGATTAAGGGCGGATATTCAATCATGCAGCTTTGGATGCCAAGTTGTGGTGGCGTTGGTATGAATATCGATGTGAGCGATAAAAACTTCGTCAAGGATTCCTCAGGCAAACAGGCAGAACTGAGAGTTGAAGTGTTAACCGCAAGACCCTCTTCAAATGCATTATCATGGGATGTCCGGAAAAAATAGAGGTGAGGTTGAACAAGGATTTTAGGGCTGTTTTAGAATCTTGTTTGATGCTCAGCTTTCTCCATTGTCATTCCGCTCTCATAATGTGTCATCCCTCTTTTTTTATCTTTCATCCCGAACGAAGAGAGGGATCTATCCTGGTTTGATCGATTCCAATCCAGCGGGATCCCTCTTCCCGACAAGTCGGTCATCGGGATGACAATCCGGAAAACTACAGTATCTCAATCACCCTTCCGTGGAGCTCGTATGCGCCGCTGTCGGTGATTTCTGCCATGCAGAATGATCCGACTGTAACCGGCTGGTTATTGAGGTCAAGGATGCACTCGTTGTCAACCTCCGGTGCGTCATACTCGGTGCGGCCGAGGGCGGTATCGGCTTCGATCTGGTCGATCAGCACCTTGATGGTTTTCCCCTCGAATACCCGGTTATTCTCGGCCGAAATGGACTCCTGCAGCTCCATCAGCTCTGCTACCCGTTCGCGCTTCTCCTCCATCGTCAGGCTCTCTTCGAGCTTGAATGAGGGTGCATGCTCCTCGTGGCAATAGGGGAAGCAGCCGAGCCGGTCGAAACGGCTCTCCTCCACAAACTGCAAGAGCTCCTCGAACTCTTCACGGGTTTCGCCGGGGTAGCCTGCAATCATGGTGGTGCGCAGCCGGATGTCGGGATTTTTTTCGCGTATGGTTTCGATGAGCTTGATGGTCTCCGCCTTGTTGATCCCCCGGTTCATTGAACGCAGGATGCGGTCGTTGCCGTGCTGCAGGGGAATGTCGAGATAGTTGCAGATGTTCGCCCGCTCGTGCATGGTGTCGATCACTTCAAGCGGAAAGCCGACCGGGTAGGCGTAAAAGAGCCGGATCCAGTCGAACTCCATATCAGAAAGACGGAGCACCAGGTCGTTCAGGAGGCTCTTCCCCTCAAGGTCGTAGCCGTAGAGGCTGATGTCCTGCGCAATCACATTCAGCTCCCGTACACCGGCACTCTTCAGCAGCGCGGCTTCGCGCAGAAGCTGTTCGGGTGGCTGGCTGATGTAGCGCCCCCTGATTTTCGGGATTGAGCAGAAGGAACAGGCGCGGTTGCACCCTTCGGCGATCTTGAGATATGCGTAGTGGGGAGGGGTGAGCAGCGAGCGCCGGTCATAGAACTCCTCGCGATAAACCGCCCCGAGAGCCGCCAGCACTTCAGGAAGTTCGCGGGTGCCGAAAAATCCGTCAACCTCCTCCATCTCTTCGTGAAGCTCCTTGCGGTAAAGCTCCGTGAGGCACCCCATCATGTAGACACGCTGGACCTTTCCTTCGGTTTTTTTACCGATGGCTGCAAGCGTTTCGGCAATCGACTCCTCCTTGGCATCCTCAATGAATGCGCAGGTGTTGATGAGTATGGTATCGGCCTCGTCAGCCGTTTCGGTAAAGGTGATGCCGGAGGCTTCGGCCTGCGCCATGAGCCGTTCGGAATCGACCGTGTTTTTGGAGCAGCCGAGGCTCAACAGAAATACGTTATGCTTTGTCATTGTCATTGAATCGTTTCAGAAAATCATCCTTCCACTCCAGGAACGAGCCCTGCTGGATATGGGTACGGGCAGTTGCGGTGAGCCACATGAAGAAGGAGATGTTCTGCAGGGTGCAGATCTTGAGCCCGAGTATCTCTCCAACATTCAGGAGGTGGCGGATATAGGCGCGGGAGTAGTTGCGGCAGACGTCGTTATCGAACCCTTCGTCAATCGGGGAGAAGTCGGTGGCATATTTGGCGGAGCGGAGGTTCATCTTGCCATGACGGGTATAGACCCTGCCGTTGCGCCCTTCACGGGTCGGGATAACGCAGTCGAACATGTCAACGCCCCGCTCGATGGCATTCAGGATGTTTTCGGGTGTGCCGACCCCCATCAGGTAGCGGGGCTTCTGCTCCGGCAGGAGGGTGTGAGAGAGTTCCAGAATGCGGTACATCTCCGGTGCCGGTTCTCCAACCGCCATACCGCCGATGGAGTAGCCGTCAAAATCCATATCGACCAGCGCTTTTATGGATACCTCCCGCAGATCGTTGTGAATGCCCCCCTGCGTGATGCCGAACAGGTATTGATCATGGCCGTAGAGCGGGGAGGTTGAACTGAACGCTTTTTTAGCCCGTGCCGCCCAGCGGATGGTGAGCTCTCCCGACTTGCGGATATACTCCTTTTCAGCCATGGAAGGCGGGCACTCGTCGAGCGGCATCATGATATCGCTGCCGATTATGCGCTGGGTATCTACCACGTTTTCCGGCGTGAACTGCTGCATGGAGCCGTCAAGGTGTGACTTGAAGATCACCCCCTCTTCGCTGATCTTGCGCAGCTCCGAGAGCGAGTAGACCTGGTAGCCGCCGCTGTCGGTCAGGAGCGGCCCGTCCCAGTTCATGAATTTATGCACGCCTCCGGCTTTTAAGATAATATCGTTGCCGGGCTTCAGGTAGAGGTGATAGGTGTTGGCGAGAATAATATGGACGTTGTTCTCTTTAAGCTCGTGCGGTTCAACCGATTTAACGCTGGCTCTGGTGCCTACCGGCATGAAAACCGGTGTCGGTATGGCGCCGTGCGCAGTATTGAGCACTCCGCACCGTGCGGCTGAACGGGGGTCGGTTTGAAGAAGGGTGAATTTCATCTTTGTAGAAACATTAACCTGTTGCGCGTTTCGAAAGCTTCGTTGTCCCGACGTGTCGGGATCGCTCTCAAACCGCTCACGACGGTTAACAGGCCATTTAAATCCTGATAATAGTGATTTTGAACCTGTCAAGGTACCCCAATCCCCGCACAAAACAAAAAGCTGCACTGTCGCTTGCGGGTGCGGCTGAACATTTTGGAGCCGTTAGCAATAAACCGTATAATTAACGTGAGCATTATTGACAGATTCATTGCGAAATGGATGTTTGAAATAGTTTCAGAATAATTATTTACGTGAGATGAAGGAATATTGATAAAACAGGAATCAAAGCTTTAGACACAACTTGATATGAAATTGAAAGTTATTATACATCCAGCCGAAGAAGGCGGTTTTTGGGCAGAGGTCCCTGCGATACAAGGGTGTGCCACGCAGGGTGAAACGATAGAAGAACTTCTGACAAACTTGCATGAAGCAGTTGATGCATGCCTTTCTGTCGATTTGGAAAAAATCGAGATTTCCGGGAATGACAGGGTTATGGAGCTTGTAGTGTGAAATCCGTTTCAGGCAAACATTTTGCGTGGCTTCTTGAAAAGCGAGGCTGGCTTCTGGTTCGCATAAACGGTAGTCATCATGTCTACATGAAGCCCGGAAATTCAGCGAGAATATCTGTGCCTGTTCATGGAAATGATGATTTGAAAATCGGTCTTCTCCGGCATTTTATGAAGGTAGCAGGAATCACAGAAGAAGATTTGTAGGAAAAAAGTTTATGACAAGCGTGGTTGTTATCAATACCGATACAATTTGTGAATCATAAAAATACGCATGCTCAACAAAGAAAAGGCTAAACAGGTGATTGATTCTTTGCCGAATGATGTCTCAATGGATGAGATCATTCAATCCCTGTATGTGAATATCAAGTTTGCACACGCCGAAAAGGAGATTCGCGAGGGGAAGGGGGTTTCGCAGGTGAAGGCAAAGAAGAAACTGGAGAAATGGCTGAAGTGATTGTGATCCGGGCTCCATCACCCCTTGCAGATGTCAAGTCTATTGCGGAAACATAGCATGAGATTCATTTGAGTTAGCCTCATTGTTTGTCAAGCGGTTATTTGCCGCAACCGATTGATTACAAAAATATCCTTTTTCTGGCCGTATAATTCCGGAGATTCAGCATTCTGATTGTCGCGAAGTTATCTATAGCGCCTACCGTATTATGTATCGCATCGAAAATAATGAAGTCTGGATTACCGGAGTTATTCATGGCGCTCCTGACTGGACGCAGGAGTGACTTTTGAAAAGAGGTAGTCATCTACGACGGTTATAAATGCCGTGTTCAGATACCAAACTCTGCTACAGCCTTTGGCCTGCCACACCTTCGAGGAATGCCAAGCGTAATCTACATCGTCAGGGCATTTCTGTTAAAATGAGCATGATGAAATTGAGACTCCGGAATGGAAGGAGGTAGCAGACGCTATCAGCGGTTGGCTCATGGCGAAGTGGATATAATCTCTGATACACGGCAAGACCTAACAACATCGTTACCTGCTTATATTTTTGATTCAATTCAGTGTGAATTATGCCGTTTTAGGTGGAAAAAAAGTACTTTATAATTCGAAGTACAGTTGTTCGGTATTGATTGCTGACGAGTAGGACTTTTGAAAATTTATCCGGAACGATGCCATGAAAATGCACATCCTTGCTGTAACGCTTCTGGCTGCTGGTGTTGTTACCTCCTGTAGCAAGAAAGAAGAACCTAAACCAGTTCCTGCTGCTGTTCAGCCCGCAGCTCCCGTGCTTCAACCGAGAACAGGCGAGCCGGTCACTCCGATTGCTGCGCCGAAAGTTGCTGACCCGGCTATGGTTGAGCTGGGTAAAAAACTCTTTTTTGATCCCCGGCTTTCAAAATCAGGATTTATTTCATGTAACTCCTGCCACAACCTCAGCATGGGCGGCAGCGACAATCTGAAAAGCTCTGTCGGCCATAAGTGGAATCAGGGGCCTATCAATTCGCCAACCGTGCTTAATTCCGGCATGAATCTGGCGCAGTTCTGGGATGGACGGGCCAAAGACCTCAAGGAGCAGGCTGGCGGGCCGATAGGCAATCCGGGTGAGATGTCATTCACGCACGACCTTGCCGTTTCGGTGCTGCAATCCATTCCTGCCTATGTGGATGAGTTTAAAAAAGTGTTCAATGCTGATACCATTGATATCGACAAAGTGACAACAGCCATAGCTGCATTCGAAGAGACGCTTGTTACGCCCAATGCCCGTTTTGACAAGTGGCTGAATGGTGATGATGCAGCGATCACCAAAGAGGAGCTTGCCGGTTATGAACTGTTCAAGAGCAGTGGTTGCACAAACTGTCATAACGGCCCGGCGCTTGGAGGGAATTCATTCCAGAAAATGGGTATTGTGACCCCGTTTATGACCAAAAGCAAGGTGGTCGGGCGTATAGCGGTAACCAAAGATATCGCTGATCGTTTCAAGTTCAAGGTGCCAACCCTGCGGAATGTTGAGCTTACCTATCCCTATTTCCATGATGGCAGTGCGCAAACACTTTCGAAGGCCGTTGAGGTTATGGGTCAGATTCAGCTCGGCAAAACCTATACTCCGGAGGAGAATGCTTCTCTTGTGGCATTCCTGAAGAGCCTGACCGGTGATCAGCCGAAATTCGAACTGCCTCAGCTTCCGCCGTCATCCGACACAACCCCGGCTCCGCAGCCGTTTGGGAAATAGTTCTCTCGCAGGTCAAAGAGGGAAAGCATTCCAAGCGCTTTCCCTCTGATTTGATTTTATTGTGGAAAGACAAGATCAAGCATCTGTTGCACGATATCCATGTGGCGCTGCTCATCCGATGATATTCGCAACAGCGTCTGTTTGACCGTCTGATCCTCAACATTCTCGGCAATGGTTCGCACAACATCACGCTGCAGTTTTTCATACCTGCCCAGAGAGTCGAAAAAACCTCTCAGATCTTCATTAGTATACATTAGTTTCGCTGTTTGATATTGAAACGACAAGGCTGTTGAGCATGGCTTCATGGAGTATTGAATCCTCTTTCAGGATATCCAGAAGGTAGCGTAGTTTACCAAGCACCTCCTCATCAAGGCGCGACTGATTAAGCGCTATGCTCAGGTGTTTTGAAATAAGAGCCACAAGGGCCTCTTCGGAGAGTGCGGCCATCTTGAGCTTTTTGATTAACTCCTGTTTTTCAATCATTGGTTGCTGTTTTTTTTGTTATCTGAAAATACTCTGTCAGCCATACAAGGCTGTTTACATAGTAGTCGTTAGCTTCATTGTAGTAGTATTCATCACTGTTTTGGTGGATAAAATCCCGGACCCGCTGCAGCATTTCCGGCGCGATCGGTGAGTCTGACGCCTCTGTTGCTGCATAGGCTGCCGCATAGAAGAGCGGGTTTTCCATGGAGGATTTTGTTGCGTCGCTACCGGAATAACCGGTAACAATTTTGCCGTTTTCTCTGAACTCCCGCTCAAAAAATTCTGAAAATATGCGCAGCACCTGCAGTGCCCGGTGATCATCGTTGAGCCGGTAGTCCGCAGCAACCCGTAGCGGTACCCTTACCGCATCCCAGCCATAAACACGCTTTTTGCCCGGCATCGGGATAATATTTTCCTGCATGTCAAGCGCACACCAGTCAGGTACCAGACCCGGATTGTCGTTGCTCTTCTGAAGACGCCCGAGCAGCTCATAGGTGGTATCGACCAGCTCCATCCACCGTTTGTCCCCGGTGACCGCATAAAAGAGTCTGAAATGGGATGGAGCATAATAAGAGGGGTTCTGGGGCGTACTATCAGGAGGAGTACTCCCGCCTTCCCCGGCAGGCCACGGAAGCAGATAGAGTCTGTTGTTTACAAGAACGGTCTCTTTGTCAAGAATACTCTGGAGTACCTTTCGGGCCAGGTCGAGGTAGCGTGACTCCTGCCAGGTGCGCCAGGCGAGCAGAAGGCTGTAAGCATAATCGATATCAGCGTCAGAAGCAGCAGTAGAATCGCTTACCCTGCCGTTTTCAAAATGCCATGCGAGCAGATCGTCTCCATGCGACTCTTTGCGTGAAAGTGTTGCTTCGCTCCACGCAAGACATTCGTCAAAGGTTTTTCTGTCATCCATCAGCACAGCGCGGAGCATGGCGTAAGCCTCACCTTCGGAGACCGTATCATTACTGTTTTGCGGCCGGACTACCCGCCCTTCTGTAATAAACGTGCGTTTGTAATGAACCCACGAACCGCGAACGATCTCTTCGGGATCGACCGGCGTGGCTGAACAACTGCTCGATAGAAGAGGCAAGAGAGAGAGGAGCAGCAGCGGGAAAAGAGTTCTCATTTTTTGTTGAAATAGAATATTGCCGAAAACATGAGCGAGTGAAGCCCGATCCAGACTATGTTCAGGGCAATTGCTGCAGTCGGCTCATGATAAAACCTTACAACTCCCCAGCTCAAGGCAACGAGATGCACGGCGAGCAATGAGAGCTGTATGGAGAGTGTTCTCAACGGAACACTTCTTGCGCCCTCCTTGGAGGTAATCTGGAACCCTTTTTTCCGGTTGAACAGGACCTGCAGAGAGGCCCAGACATAGACCGGCATCGTCAACATACTCAACATCTGCACCTTGAAAATATTACGTGCCGAATAGTTCTTCTCTCTCATGCTTGCGTAATAGACCATAAATGAGAGCAGTAAATAGGGCACAAAGGTCAACAGATAGACCTCCGGAGACATAAAAAAGGATGGAATGTTAAACAAGATATAGATAATCGGCCCGGCCATCAGGAAGAGATCCGCCCATCCGATAAAATAGTAGCTTGAACTGAGAGCGTACTCAAACCACTGGATCGGCCTGATCGCCCTGATATTGGTCAAAAAGAGAAAAAGCAGCTTCCGGAAGAGCTGAAAACTGCCCATTGCCCATCGGCTCTGCTGTTTGAAATAGGAGCCCAGATCTTCGGGAGCCATGCCGAAGGTGAAAGCTTTGTTGTAGTAGAGCGACTTCCAGTGATTCCTGTGCAGTTTCAGTGAGGTTGCAAAATCCTCCGTAACCGTATCCTCTTCAAATCCGCCAACATCCTCAAGCGCGCTCCGGCGGATCACGACATTGGTTCCGCAGCAGAACATTGAGTCATGGGAGGATTTTGCTTCACAGACATACTCAAAAAAAACAGCCTGCTGGGCATTGGCCACGAG
>NZ_AASE01000037.1 GCF_000168715.1 Chlorobium ferrooxidans DSM 13031
TGCTGGTGGGGGGGGCTGTCCAGATTCTGGTTACCGGCATCGTGGTCAGCACGCTTGCCTACTGGTTCATGTATGCAATCGGCAGTGGCGTCACCCCGGCTGCCGCCGTGTTTCTCGGCTTTACTTTTTCAGTCAGCAGTACGGCGATCTGCCTCAAGATTTTGACCGACCGCGATGAACTTGGGTTGCCTCATGGGCGTATCGCACTTGGTATCCTTATTTTTCAGGATATTGCGGTGGTGCCCCTGATGATCGGTATTGATTTTTTAAGTCCTCATACCGCGCTCTCTTTCGGGCTGATTTTTAAAAAAATCGGTTTTATTATCCTTTTTGCTTCGGCTATTTTTATCGGCTTCAGGATCCTGATGCCGAGAATAGTCCGTCTTATTGCCTCGCTGCAGGCAAGGGAGGTTCTGGTAATCGGAGCGCTGGTGATCTGTTTCGGAGCGGCCTATCTGACATCGCTTGTCGGACTTTCACTTGCACTCGGCTCTTTTGTTGCCGGCATGGTTATCGCCAGTACCGATGAGAGCCATCAGATCAGTATGACTATTGACCCGTTCCGAGAGGCATTTACCAGCATATTTTTTATCTCCGTCGGACTTCTGCTCGATATCAGAGTGATCAATCTCCCTCTTTTTATTGCCATTGCTCTGATGGTACTGCTCGTCAAAGGGCTGGTTGTCGGGGGAGTATCCATTTTTCTCGGAAACTCCCTCAGGGTGAGCATGATGGCCGGTATGGCCCTTGCCCAGATCGGAGAGTTCTCCTTTGTGCTTGCAGAGGCGGGACTGAAGAACCGATTGATCGATCATGAGGTCTTTCAGTCCATGCTCGCAATCATTGTGGTAACCATGACGGTCGCTCCGGCCATGATAGCCCTGGCACCAAAATTTGCTGATCAGGTTGTGCCCGCACTTGGATTTATTCCGCTCCCCTCCAGGGATCCCTCATCGGTTACGGCGCGTCCGCCCGACTCCACCATCATCTGCGCGGGGGAGATTCATGCGGCAATTATCGGGTTCGGTGTTAACGGCCAGAATGTAGCGGCTGTGCTGCATGCCACCAATATCTCCTACTCGGTTCTTGAGATTGACCGGGAAACGGTTAAACTGATGAGAAGAAAAGGGGAACCGATCTTTTACGGCGACTGCACAGAGAAAAAAGCGCTGCTTCGCGCCGGAATCAATCATGCCCGTGCGGTTGTGCTCGGTATTTCCGATGCAACAGCTGTCCGCCAGAGTATTGCGATGATCCGTGAAATCAACAAAAAAGCGTTCATTATCGTCAGGGCAAGAACCCTTGATGATGTTGCCGCACTCTACAGTGAGGGCGCCGATGTTGTTGTTACCGAAAAATTTGAGACCTCCATCCAGATCTTTTCACAGCTCCTTAACCACTTTACGGTTGATCCTGAACTGATTCTTGAGCAGCAGGAGATTATCAGGCGTGAATGCGAAAAGATTTTTCTTGGCTCCTCATAGGGATGACAATGCGAGCTGTTTTCCGAGTTCCCGGGCTCTCTTTTTTGAGACCTTGCTGATCTCTTTCTGTTGCTGCTGGGCCGCCAGTCCGATAAAGAGTGTACCGACCGGCTTTGCTCCGAGCAGGTTTGCCGCCGTTTTCAGCAAGCGCAGAACATCGCCCGATCTCTTTGCAAAAAAAGCCGGAGCCGCAGAAGAGCCAACGAGCACCGCAACTCTCTTTTTCTCCGGATCTCTCGCTTTCGGAGCCCCCTGGCCCCACGGCCAGTAAGAAAAACTGATAAGGCGCTCGATAAATGTTTTCATCACTGCCGTAACCGATCCGGCATTCATCGGTGAGCCGAGTACCAGAGCATCGGCTTTGTCGATATCGCCGAGCAGTACCTCCAACTCATCATCCTGAACACATTCTCCGCGCTTGAGCCCCTCCTGCTGCGTGCAGCTCCGGCAGTTTGTGCAGTATGAGAGCCTTTTGTCGATCAGATAGTGTTTTGTTGTGGTCGCCCCCTCCGCTTTTGCCGCAGCAAGAATCTCATCAATTGCCTGATCAACGGTACCTCCTTTGCGGTAGCTCCCCACAATTGCGACAATATTTCTGCTCATGGCGAATATGGTTTTGTCGGGTTGAACGAGTCGAAATTTACTTCTCCGCTGACGGTAGTGTCGTGCGATCCCTTTTCTATCGATTGATAAACTTCATCATGCTCTCCGGGTAGCGCTCTCCTGAAACCGCATTTTTTGGAAGGGCAGTGGAGATTTCCGCCATCTCGGACTCGCTGATAACAACCGATCCGGCCGCAATATTCTCCTCAAGGTAGCCTCTCTGTTTGGTTCCCGGAATCGGCACAATGTCCGCTCCCTGAGCCAGCACCCAGGCCAGTGCGAGTTGAGCGGCAGTTATCCCTTTTTTCGTAGCAATCACCTTGATTCTTTTGACCAGCTCCAGGTTTTTCATGAAATGCTCTCCCTGAAAGCGGGGTGAGTTGCGGCGATAATCGTCAAGAGGAAAATCATCCGGGCTTTTCAGCTCTCCGGTCAGAAATCCCCGGCCAAGCGGACTGTATGCCACAAAGCCGATTCCCAGCTCACGCAGGGTTGGGAGCACCTCCTCCTCCGGTTCGCGGCTCCACATCGAGTACTCGCTCTGCAGGGCTGTGAGCGGATGGACGCTGTGGGCGCGGCGGATGGTCCCGGCACAGGCCTCCGAGAGGCCGATATAGCTCACCTTGCCGGCTGAAACCAGCTCGGCCATCGCGCCGACGGTCTCCTCTATCGGTACCTCACTGTCAACGCGGTGCTGATAGTAGAGATCGATATGGTCGATGCCGAGACGTTTCAGCGACGCGTCACAGGCGGAACGGACATACTCCGGTCTGCCGCTGATACCGGTAACGGGAGCCCAGCCGCCATCTGTTGACGGAGTGCTGCGAATGATGCCGAACTTCGTGGCGATCTTGACCCTGTCACGCAGCCCCTTGAGCGCTTTTCCGATCAGCAGCTCATTGGTAAACGGCCCATACATGTCCGAGGTATCCAAAAAGTTGATACCGAGCTCTATAGCCCGGTGAATGGTGGCTATGGACTCACGCTCGTTCCGTTCTCCGTAGAAATCGGACATGCCCATACACCCGAGACCCTGGGCCGATACCATCAACCCCTGTGTTCCAAGTATTCTCTGCTCCATACTTCCTCTTTTGGCCGGTTTGTACTCTGTTCGGGATTATTATCGTATTGAACAGAAGATTTTGTTAAAAACCAAGAAAATATCCTCACTGAAATGCTCCCGGGTCAAGGGAGATCATTGATGAATACGGGAGTAATATAATCCAAGTACAGCCATAATTCGCCATACACCACCGACTCTTGAGTGAGTGTCAAGTTTTTGTATATTTAAAAAATAAAAGACCATATCTCTACTCACTATAAGTTGATACGTGTTATGGTACACCAGCAGTTACCCCCCACAGAGAAATTTTCCCGGTACCGTCAGGAACTCCTCGATCTTCAGGCTTCATCAGATTCGGCTGCTGCCAAACGGGCAACGTACGAACTCTCCCTGATGGAGAAGAGTTGTTTTATTGAACTCAACGGCATTGTACATCACTATCATGATTCAGGGCCGAAAGATGCAGCACAAACGGTTATACTGATTCACGGCTGGGATTGCTGGTGGATGTGGTGGCACCATCAGATCGCCGCACTCAACAAGCAGGGGATCCGGACCATAGCCTACGATATGCGCGGTCACGGTTGGTCGGACAACGATCCGCGGAACCACTACCATATCGATTTTTTTGCTCATGATCTCCACGAGCTGGTTACAAAACTCGGCCTTGGAAAGTTTCATATAGCCGCATTCTCCTTCGGTCCTTTTGTGGCGCTTGACTATGCGCGTTCTCATCCCGGGCTGATTCGTTCAATGACCTTTTTCAATTTCGGCTACCTGCCGAACAGTGCCTTTATCCAGGCATTTGCCACGTCGACGATTACCTTTGTATTCAACAATCTGCTGCGTAAACTCACCTGGTGGCTTCCCGCCTATATCTTTGCCCGGCTGGTTCTGGCCAAAAACACCGTGCTGCTGCATGATATCCTCATCGGCTTTAAGAGTCTCGGATTCTGCGCTCCGGAAGCCATTGATCAGACAACCCGGCAGATAACCTCATTTGAAATAACCGAGTCGGTTCCGGCTATGGTTCGCGCGGTTGACCGGCCCATGCTCTTTGTTGCCGGTGCAGGGGATGCAATCATGACGAGCGAGAACGCCCAAAAGCTCACCGAGCTGGCCGGAAAGGGTCGTTTTATCTCTGTGCCCGAGTGCGGCCACCTCATTACGGTCGAGCTGCCCGATACGGCTTCAGAGATTATTCTCGGAGAGGTGGCGGCCAACAGCAACATTTAGGCCATTGCTTGAATTTGTTACAGCTTCCGATCTCTGGGGAGAAGAAGTTGACCGGTCGTCATTTATAAAATCGAGGTGAGGCGTACTGCACGGATGAAAGCCTTTATCTTTTCCGGATCCTTTATGCCCGGTTCACATTCAACACCGCTTGCCGTATCGACGGCCCAGGGCTGAACGAGCCTGATTGCATCAGCGACATTGGTTTCGTTCAGCCCTCCGGCCAGAATGGTGTAGCAGGAGCTTCCAAGTTCACTGAAGATTCGCGAGGCGAGCGCTGTTCCGATAGTCTCGCCGGTTCCTCCCTCCATATCGGGTCGATAGGCGTCAAAGAGAAAGGTGTTTGTGCCGCTCTGTCGGGCGTACGATCGCACCCACTCAACATCAAAATCCTCTTCGGGACGAAATACCCGTATTACCCGTGCTTCATGTATGGATTGTGCATTCGCCGGAGTGTACTGCTCACTGTGAAGCTGCGCTATCTGCAGGTCGCAGAAACGGCAGATCTCATTGATCTCTTCAGGTGATTGATCGACAAATATCCCCGCCGACTGAACAAACGGAGGCAGTTGTGCAATAATTGCTCTGGCGTTTTCAGGCGATATCACTCTGGGGCTTCTTCTGCTGAAGTTGAAGCCGAGGCAATCCGCGCCCGCAAGGGAGGCATCCAGGGCATCGGAGAGGCGGGTTATGCCGCAGATTTTAATTTTAACCATTGCGCAGTCGTTTCATAAGATGGCAGAGGAGAAGTGACAAGATAGCCTATAAATTTCAGAAATTCCCGGGGCCCGTGTAATCCATCGATAAGAGTCCTGTTATCCCCCTCACTGGTTGTGAGTTTCTCTTATTGTGCGTATATTCGGCACCGGTTATGACCACAGGGTCACAGCCGCAAGTTGGGGCGTCGCCAAGTGGTAAGGCATCGGCCTTTGGAGCCGACATCCGCAGGTTCGAATCCTGCCGCCCCAGCAACAAAAAAGGCAACCCGTGAAGGTTGCCTTTTTTGCATTCATGTTGAAACCTCAACCGGTCAATAGCGGTAGTGTTCCGGTTTGTAGGGCCCGCCAACAGGTACACCGAGATATTCTGACTGCTCACGGGTAAGCTCGGTCAGTTTGACACCGAGCTGATCGAGGTGCAGTCGTGCAACCTCTTCATCAAGTGCTTTTGAGAGTCTGTAGACGCCAACCTCATACTCGTTGGTCCAGAGGTCAATCTGGGCGAGCGTCTGGTTGGTGAAGGAGTTGCTCATGACAAATGATGGGTGACCGGTAGCGCATCCAAGGTTTACCAGGCGGCCTTCGGCAAGCAGGTAGATGGAGTTGCCGTTTGCAAAGGTATACTTGTCAACCTGCGGCTTGATGTTGAGCCTTTTTGCTCCGGCAAAGGTGTTGAGCTGCTCCACCTGGATCTCGTTATCGAAGTGACCGATGTTGCAGACAATAGCTTCATCCTTCATCCTCTTCATGTGCTCAAGCGTGATAACATCCTTGTTTCCGGTTGTGGTTACAAAAATGTTGCCTTCGCCGACCGCATCATCCATGGTGGCGACCTCGTAGCCTTCCATGGCCGCCTGCAGTGCGCAGATCGGATCGATCTCCGTTACAATCACCCTTGCGCCGTAAGCGCGCATGGAGCGTGCAGAGCCTTTGCCTACGTCACCGTAACCGAGCACAACAACCACCTTGCCGGCAACCATAACATCGGTTGCACGCTTGATGCCGTCAGCCAGTGACTCGCGGCAGCCGTAGAGGTTGTCAAACTTCGACTTGGTAACCGAATCGTTGACGTTGATGGCCGGGAAGAGCAGTTCGCCCTTTTCCATCATCTGATAGAGGCGGTGAACACCGGTGGTGGTCTCTTCCGAAACACCCTTCATCTCGGCAGCAACCTTGTGCCAGCGCTGGTTGTCCTCTTCGAAGACCTCCCTGAGCTGCTGGTAGAGCGCTTTCTCTTCGGCATTGCCCGGAGCTTTTTCAAGCAGTTCCGGATTGTTCTCGATTTTGTAACCGAGGATGATCATCAGGGTAGCGTCACCGCCATCATCGACGATCAGGTTCGGTCCCTTTCCGCCTTCAAATTCGAGAATCTGGCGGGTACACCACCAGTATTCGTCAAGGGTTTCGCCTTTCCATGCAAATACCGGTACACCTGCCTTGGCAATAGCCGCGGCAGCATGATCCTGTGTGGAAAAGATATTGCAGCTCGCCCAGCGAACCTCGGCTCCGAGGTCCACAAGGGTTTCGATCAGCACCGCGGTCTGGATGGTCATGTGCAGGGATCCGGAAATACGGGCACCACTCAGTGGCTTTTTGCCTGCATATTTTTTCCGGATAGCCATAAGACCGGGCATCTCCTTTTCAGCAATATCGATCTCCTTGCGTCCAAACTCGGCAAGAGAGAGATCGGCTACTTTATAATCAAGCACCTCTGCGACTGTTGTCATTTCTTCATCGGGTTTTAATAGTGTTGAAATTGTTCAGGCCAGGTTGAAGGCTTTCTTCAGCTCGGCAACTTTATCGGTTTTTTCCCACGGGAAGATGTCACGGCCGAAGTGCCCGTAAGCGGCGGTCTGCTGATAGCTCCATCCCTGTGGTTTGTTAAGACCGAAGTGCTTGATGATTGCTGCCGGACGAAGATCAAAGATCAGTTCGGCTTTTTCCTGGATCTGGGCATCGTTGAGACCCTGTTTGGCGGTATCGTGGGTATTGATATAGATCGATACCGGACGGGCAACACCGATGGCATAGGAGACCTGGACGGTGCACTTGTCTGCGAGACCTGCTGCAACAATGTTCTTGGCAACGTGGCGTGAAGCGTAGGCTGCACTGCGGTCAACCTTCGAAGGATCCTTGCCGCTGAATGCACCGCCGCCGTGAGGAGCTGCACCGCCATAGGTGTCAACAATGATCTTGCGACCGGTAAGGCCGGTGTCGCCGTGTGGTCCGCCGATTTCAAAACGACCGGTCGGGTTGATGTGAAGCTTCGTGTTTGCGTCAAGCAGGTTTGCCGGAATCACTTTGTTGATAACATTCTCAATGATATCCTTCTTGATGACAGCCTGCCACTCGGCTTCGCTGACACCTGCCGGTTCCGGATCGTGCTGGGTTGATACCACAACTGCATCCACACGTTTTACTTTCTCGTTTTCATATTCCAGTGTGACCTGGCTTTTTGCATCAGGACGAAGGTAGGTCATGATTTTGCCCTCCTTGCGGATTTCGGCAAGTTTTTTGACGAGCTGCTGGGCAAACTGGATCGCAGCAGGCATGAGCTCGGGGGTCTCGGTGCAGGCATAGCCGAACATCATACCCTGGTCACCGGCTCCGACTCGGTCAAACTCGTCAGCAATCTCTTCCTTGCGGTCAACGCCACGGTTGATATCAGGTGACTGGCTGTGGAGTGCGGAAAGCACGCCGCAGGAGTTCGCCTCAAACATATACTCACCCTTGGTGTAGCCAATCTCGCTGACGACCTGGCGGGCAATTTTCTGGATATCAACAATTCCCTTGGTTGTGACTTCACCGCCTACAATAACCTGACCGGTTGTAACGAAAGTCTCACAGGCAACACGGGAGTTGGCATCCTGACGGAGAAAATCATCAAGTACGGCATCTGAAATCTGATCAGCAACTTTGTCCGGATGTCCTTCTGATACGGATTCTGAGGTAAAGAAATACCTGGTCTGTGACATGTTTCGATAATGTTTTGGTTAAACGAAAAACAGCAACAACAGAAAAAAACTGCTTCAATGGAGAGCTTTTCGGGTGAAGGGGATTTCACGGGGAAACGACCTGGACACGGAAAAACTTCCGGCAAGCTCGAGGGCAGAACCCCTGTTGAGAGCTTGTGACACCGTGTCCATAGGTAATGGGAGTGTCAAGAGAAAAATAAAGCTCAAATGTAATAATTCAAAAGCTTCCATGCAAACTTCTCTTACGGACGCCCGTCATAAATTATCACATTATCAGCCAACACGGATTTCTGAATAGTCTCCGATATTTATTTCATGCGGGTTACCGGTAATGACCGCATTGTTGCCCACAATGGATTGATCCAGCATGATATTGCTTACACGGGCTTCATTGCCGATAATAGAGCTCCTGACAATCGCATTTGAGATGACAGCCCCCTCTCCGATTGTGGTATTGGGGCCGATAACGGCATTTTCAAGTGTGGCTTTTTTGCCAATGAATACCGGTTGATTGATAATGCATCCGGGATATGCGGTAACCGGATTATTCTTCTTCAGCAGAATCTCATTGGTGGAGAGCAGGGTCTCGGGTTTGCCGCAGTCGTACCATCCCGAAACCGGAAAGGTGGTGAAGGTTTCCCCCCGTTCAATCATGAGTTCGAGGGCATCGGTGAGCTGATACTCTCCTTTGGTCATGATACTGTGCTCAATCAGATGGTCGATACTTCTGAAGAGCGGTCCGGCCTTGAGGAGAAAATAGAGACCGACAATAGCAAGATTACTGATCGGAGTGTCAGGCTTTTCGACCAGCTTCAGGATCTTTCCGTTTTCGGTTATAGCGACGCCGAACCGTCTCGGATCCTCAACCTCTTTTACTCCGAGTGTAGATTCTGCACTTTTCAGCACCGGATCGAGATCTACATCAAAAATGGTGTCACCAAGAATGATCAGCAGCGGCTCTTCCTGATCAACAAACAATTTGCACATCCAGATTGCATGGGCGAGACCGAGCCGGTCCGGCTGATTGACAAAGGTGAATTTGATGCTGTAATTTTTCAGCAGCCACTCCTCAACCATATATCCCAGATAACCGACAATCACAATAGCCTCATCAATGCCTGCGGCAATGAGCTTGTCCATGATGTGGCCGATAATCGGTTTGCCAGCGACGTTAAGCAATACTTTAGGGTGAGAGAATGTGTGGGGCCGTAAACGGGAGCCTACACCTGCAACCGGAATGATTGCTTTCATGTTTTATGAGTGGTTTTGTTGAGAAGAATCGTCATTATGAAATTACTCATACCGTTGACGCCGCACAAGCTGTTAAATAATAAAATCAGTTGTATTTTAAGTTTATTGCATATTTGTAATGCAGGGCTCTCCGGGGGAGTGCGCCTGTCCGGGTAATCGCAGAAGCAACTAACTCTTATATCACTCAACGCTCTTATGGCCGAAGGGTTCAAGTCTCTATACCAGCAGTCTGCGGTGATTCCTGTTTTTGAAGGCAGGGTGGTCCTCATTACCGCAAAAAAATCAGAAAGATGGATTATACCGAAGGGACATGTTGAAAAAGGGTTCTCTCCGGCCGAGTCCGCGGCAAAGGAGGCTCTGGAAGAGGCCGGTCTGATCGGGGTGGTGCATCCTCAGCAGGCCGGCCAGTTCGGCTACTGCAAGTTCGGCAAACTGTTTTCTGTTGAGGTCTATCCGCTCTATATTGATACGATACTTGACGAGTGGGATGAAATGCATTTGCGGCAGCGAAAGCTCGTTACTCCTGCTGAAGCTGTCGAAATGGTATGGCATGATGAGCTTCGCCGGATCATTTCGGATTTTTTCGCTGTTAACTGATTCTGTGCGTTTTTTTGCCGGGGAAGGCCTCGAAAGGAGTTACCTGTGGCCGCCACATCACTGCCACTGAATCCGGCTTTTTTGGGTAAATTATTTTTTTGTAATTAATCATCTTGTGCTATATTGGGCCTTCCGTTAAAGAACGGGGCGTGGCGCAGTTGGTAGCGTGCCTGCTTTGGGAGCAGGAGGTCCCGAGTTCGAGTCTCGGCGCCCCGACAGGTAGATGTTCTGGCGATTGAAGTTGCGCCCGTAGCTCAATGGATAGAGCATCAGCCTTCTAAGCTGAGGGTTACTGGTTCGAGTCCAGTCGGGCGCACAAATAAAAGTCCGTAGGTTTTCTATGGTGATTGTAGCTCAGTTGGTTAGAGCGCCAGGTTGTGGCCCTGGAGGTCGGGGGTTCGAGTCCCCTCATTCACCCATGTTTTTTGGGCCCATCGACTAGCGGTTAGGTCACC
>NZ_AASE01000036.1 GCF_000168715.1 Chlorobium ferrooxidans DSM 13031
GTCACGTCGGCGTCAGCGTCGTCGCATTGATCGTCACGCTGTTCACTCCCGCGCTGTACCCCGTCAGGCTCGGCAACGCATAGTTACTCGCAAGACCCGTTCCGTCAAGCAGCGTTATCGCACTGATATACTTGTTCGTCGTCGATACATGCGCGTCACTGGCTGTCGAGCCGCTATAGCCCAGCGTCTGGCCGCTCAACAGGCCGCCTATCGTTACCGACCCACTCAGACCCGTCGTCCCGCTATACGTCTTCACCCCACTCAGCGTTACCGACTTCGCCGTTATCGTCGCCGACACATCCTTGCTCGTCGCGTCCAGCACGTAGTCACTCGCCGCTGAACTGTTCGTGCCCGTTATGCTCCCTATCGACAGACCGCTTACCGTTACCTTGTTGGCTCCGACGACATTCGCACTGTTATAGGCGCTTCCACTGTTGCTCAACGTCGCTGACGTGTCACCGCTCACCAGACCGCTGTAGCTGTACGTCGCCGTAAACCCGCCTGGCGCATCCGTCGTCGTGTCGTACGTCTTCGTCACGCCCGCGTTCGTCACCGTCGGCGTCAGCGTCGCCGCATTGATCGTCACGCTGTTCACTCCCGCGCTGTACCCCGTCAGGCTCGGCAACGCATAGTTACTCGCCAGACCCGTTCCGTCAAGCAGCGTTATCGCACTGATATACTTGTTCGTCGTCGATACATGCGCGTCACTTGCTGTCGAGCCGCTATAGCCCAGCGTCTGGCCGCTCAACAGGCCGCCTATCGTTACCGACCCACTCAGACCCGTCGTCCCGCTATACGTCTTCACCCCACTCAGCGTTACCGACTTCGCCGTTATCGTCGCCGACACATCCTTGCTCGTCGCGTCCAGCACGTAGTCACTCGCCGCTGAACTGTTCGTGCCCGTTATGCTCCCTATCGACAGACCGCTTACCGTTACCTTGTTGGCTCCGACGACATTCGCACTGTTATAGGCGCTTCCACTGTTGCTCAACGTCGCTGACGTGTCACCGCTCACCAGACCGCTGTAGCTGTACGTCGCCGTAAACCCGCCTGGCGCATCCGTCGTCGTGTCGTACGTCTTCGTCACGCCCGCGTTCGTCACCGTCGGCGTCAGCGTCGCCGCATTGATCGTCACGCTGTTCACTCCCGCGCTGTACCCCGTCAGGCTCGGCAACGCATAGTTACTCGCCAGACCCGTTCCGTCAAGCAGCGTTATCGCACTGATATACTTGTTCGTCGTCGATACATGCGCGTCACTGGCTGTCGAGCCGCTATAGCCCAGCGTCTGGCCGCTCAACAGGCCGCCTATCGTTACCGACCCACTCAGACCCGTCGTCCCGCTATAGGTCTTCACCCCACTCAGCGTTACCGACTTCGCCGTTATCGTCGCCGACACATCCTTGCTCGTCGCGTCCAGCACGTAGTCACTCGCCGCTGAACTGTTCGTGCCCGTTATGCTCCCTATCGACAGACCGCTTACCGTTACCTTGTTGGCTCCGACGACATTCGCACTGTTATAGGCGCTTCCACTGTTGCTCAACGTCGCTGACGTGTCACCGCTCACCAGACCGCTGTAGCTGTACGTCGCCGTAAACCCGCCTGGCGCATCCGTCGTCGTGTCGTACGTCTTCGTCACGCCCGCGTTCGTCACCGTCGGCGTCAGCGTTGCCGCATTGATCGTCACGCTGTTCACTCCCGCGCTGTACCCCGTCAGGCTCGGCAACGCATAGTTACTCGCAAGACCCGTTCCGTCAAGCAGCGTTATCGCACTGATATACTTGTTCGTCGTCGATACATGCGCGTCACTGGCTGTCGAGCCGCTATAGCCCAGCGTCTGGCCGCTCAACAGGCCGCCTATCGTTACCGACCCACTCAGACCCGTCGTCCCGCTATACGTCTTCACCCCACTCAGCGTTACCGACTTCGCCGTTATCGTCGCCGACACATCCTTGCTCGTCGCGTCCAGCACGTAGTCACTCGCCGCTGAACTGTTCGTGCCCGTTATGCTCCCTATCGACAGGCCGCTTACCGTTACCTTGTTGGCTCCGACGACATTCGCACTGTTATAGGCGCTTCCACTGTTGCTCAACGTCGCTGACGTGTCACCGCTCACCAGACCGCTGTAGCTGTACGTCGCCGTAAACCCGCCTGGCGCATCCGTCGTCGTGTCGTACGTCTTCGTCACGCCCGCGTTCGTCACCGTCGGCGTCAGCGTCGCCGCATTGATCGTCACGCTGTTCACTCCCGCGCTGTACCCCGTCAGGCTCGGCAACGCATAGTTACTCGCCAGACCCGTTCCGTCAAGCAGCGTTATCGCACTGATATACTTGTTCGTCGTCGATACATGCGCGTCACTTGCTGTCGAGCCGCTATAGCCCAGCGTCTGGCCGCTCAACAGGCCGCCTATCGTTACCGACCCACTCAGACCCGTCGTCCCGCTATACGTCTTCACCCCACTCAGCGTTACCGACTTCGCCGTTATCGTCGCCGACACATCCTTGCTCGTCGCGTCCAGCACGTAGTCACTCGCCGCTGAACTGTTCGTGCCCGTTATGCTCCCTATCGACAGACCGCTTACCGTTACCTTGTTGGCTCCGACGACATTCGCACTGTTATAGGCGCTTCCACTGTTGCTCAACGTCGCTGACGTGTCTCCGCTCACCAGACCGCTGTAGCTGTACGTCGCCGTAAACCCGCCTGGCGCATCCGTCGTCGTGTCGTACGTCTTCGTCACGCCCGCGTTCGTCACCGTCGGCGTCAGCGTCGCCGCATTGATCGTCACGCTGTTCACTCCCGCGCTGTACCCCGTCAGGCTCGGCAACGCATAGTTACTCGCCAGACCCGTTCCGTCAAGCAGCGTTATCGCACTGATATACTTGTTCGTCGTCGATACATGCGCGTCACTGGCTGTCGAGCCGCTATAGTTCAGCGTCTGGCCGCTCAACAGGCCGCCTATCGTTACCGACCCACTCAGACCCGTCGTCCCGCTATAGGTCTTCACCCCACTCAGCGTTACCGACTTCGCCGTTATCGTCGCCGACACATCCTTGCTCGTCGCGTCCAGCACGTAGTCACTCGCCGCTGAACTGTTCGTGCCCGTTATGCTCCCTATCGACAGGCCGGCTTACCGTTACCTTGTTGGCTCCGACGACATTCGCACTGTTATAGGCGCTTCCACTGTTGCTCAACGTCGCTGACGTGTCACCGCTCACCAGACCGCTGTAGCTGTACGTCGCCGTAAACCCGCCTGGCGCATCCGTCGTCGTGTCGTACGTCTTCGTCACGCCCGCGTTCGTCACCGTCGGCGTCAGCGTCGCCGCATTGATCGTCACGCTGTTCACTCCCGCGCTGTACCCCGTCAGGCTCGGCAACGCATAGTTACTCGCAAGACCCGTTCCGTCAAGCAGCGTTATCGCACTGATATACTTGTTCGTCGTCGATACATGCGCGTCACTGGCTGTCGAGCCGCTATAGCCCAGCGTCTGGCCGCTCAACAGGCCGCCTATCGTTACCGACCCACTCAGACCCGTCGTGCCGCTATACGTCTTCACCCCACTCAGCGTTACCGACTTCGCCGTTATTGTCGCCGACACATCCTTGCTCGTCGCGTCCAGCACGTAGTCACTCGCCGCTGAACTGTTCGTGCCCGTTATGCTCCCTATCGACAGACCGCTTACCGTTACCTTGTTGGCTCCGACGACATTCGCACTGTTATAGGCGCTTCCACTGTTGCTCAACGTCGCTGACGTGTCACCGCTCACCAGACCGCTGTAGCTGTACGTCGCCGTAAACCCGCCTGGCGCATCCGTCGTCGTGTCGTACGTCTTCGTCACGCCCGCGTTCGTCACCGTCGGCGTCAGCGTCGCCGCATTGATCGTCACGCTGTTCACTCCCGCGCTGTACCCCGTCAGGCTCGGCAACGCATAATTACTCGCCAGACCCGTTCCGTCAAGCAGCGTTATCGCACTGATATACTTGTTCGTCGTCGATACATGCGCGTCACTGGCTGTCGAGCCGCTATAGCCCAGCGTCTGGCCGCTCAACAGGCCGCCTATCGTTACCGACCCACTCAGACCCGTCGTCCCGCTATAGGTCTTCACCCCACTCAGCGTTACCGACTTCGCCGTTATCGTCGCCGACACATCCTTGCTCGTCGCGTCCAGCACGTAGTCACTCGCCGCTGAACTGTTCGTGCCCGTTATGCTCCCTATCGACAGACCGCTTACCGTTACCTTGTTGGCTCCGACGACATTCGCACTGTTATAGGCGCTTCCACTGTTGCTCAACGTCGCTGACGTGTCACCGCTCACCAGACCGCTGTAGCTGTACGTCGCCGTAAACCCGCCTGGCGCATCCGTCGTCGTGTCGTACGTCTTCGTCACGCCCGCGTTCGTCACCGTCGGCGTCAGCGTCGCCGCATTGATCGTCACGCTGTTCACTCCCGCGCTGTACCCCGTCAGGCTCGGCAACGCATAGTTACTCGCCAGACCCGTTCCGTCAAGCAGCGTTATCGCACTGATATACTTGTTCGTCGTCGATACATGCGCGTCACTGGCTGTCGAGCCGCTATAGCCCAGCGTCTGGCCGCTCAACAGGCCGCCTATCGTTACCGACCCACTCAGACCCGTCGTCCCGCTATAGGTCTTCACCCCACTCAGCGTTACCGACTTCGCCGTTATTGTCGCCGACACATCCTTGCTCGTCGCGTCCAGCACGTAGTCACTCGCCGCTGAACTGTTCGTGCCCGTTATGCTCCCTATCGACAGACCGCTTACCGTTACCTTGTTGGCTCCGACGACATTCGCACTGTTATAGGCGCTTCCACTGTTGCTCAACGTCGCTGACGTGTCACCGCTCACCAGACCGCTGTAGCTGTACGTCGCCGTAAACCCGCCTGGCGCATCCGTCGTCGTGTCGTACGTCTTCGTCACGCCCGCGTTCGTCACCGTCGGCGTCAGCGTCGCCGCATTGATCGTCACGCTGTTCACTCCCGCGCTGTACCCCGTCAGGCTCGGCAACGCATAGTTACTCGCCAGACCCGTTCCGTCAAGCAGCGTTATCGCACTGATATACTTGTTCGTCGTCGATACATGCGCGTCACTTGCTGTCGAGCCGCTATAGCCCAGCGTCTGGCCGCTCAACAGGCCGCCTATCGTTACCGACCCACTCAGACCCGTCGTCCCGCTATACGTCTTCACCCCACTCAGCGTTACCGACTTCGCCGTTATCGTCGCCGACACATCCTTGCTCGTCGCGTCCAGCACGTAGTCACTCGCCGCTGAACTGTTCGTGCCCGTTATGCTCCCTATCGACAGACCGCTTACCGTTACCTTGTTGGCTCCGACGACATTCGCACTGTTATAGGCGCTTCCACTGTTGCTCAACGTCGCTGACGTGTCACCGCTCACCAGACCGCTGTAGCTGTACGTCGCCGTAAACCCGCCTGGCGCATCCGTCGTCGTGTCGTACGTCTTCGTCACGCCCGCGTTCGTCACCGTCGGCGTCAGCGTCGCCGCATTGATCGTCACGCTGTTCACTCCCGCGCTGTACCCCGTCAGGCTCGGCAACGCATAGTTACTCGCAAGACCCGTTCCGTCAAGCAGCGTTATCGCACTGATATACTTGTTCGTCGTCGATACATGCGCGTCACTGGCTGTCGAGCCGCTATAGCCCAGCGTCTGGCCGCTCAACAGGCCGCCTATCGTTACCGACCCACTCAGACCCGTCGTCCCGCTATACGTCTTCACCCCACTCAGCGTTACCGACTTCGCCGTTATCGTCGCCGACACATCCTTGCTCGTCGCGTCCAGCACGTAGTCACTCGCCGCTGAACTGTTCGTGCCCGTTATGCTCCCTATCGACAGACCGCTTACCGTTACCTTGTTGGCTCCGACGACATTCGCACTGTTATAGGCGCTTCCACTGTTGCTCAACGTCGCTGACGTGTCACCGCTCACCAGACCGCTGTAGCTGTACGTCGCCGTAAACCCGCCTGGCGCATCCGTCGTCGTGTCGTACGTCTTCGTCACGCCCGCGTTCGTCACCGTCGGCGTCAGCGTCGCCGCATTGATC
This sequence comes from Chlorobium ferrooxidans DSM 13031, assembly GCF_000168715.1. Classification (GTDB taxonomy): domain Bacteria; phylum Bacteroidota; class Chlorobiia; order Chlorobiales; family Chlorobiaceae; genus Chlorobium; species Chlorobium ferrooxidans. Next base: position 6,073 of record NZ_AASE01000036.1, read on the forward strand.
GTCACGCTGTTCACTCCCGCGCTGTACCCCGTCAGGCTCGGCAACGCATAGTTACTCGCCAGACCCGTTCCGTCAAGCAGCGTTATCGCACTGATATACTTGTTCGTCGTCGATACATGCGCGTCACTGGCTGTCGAGCCGCTATAGCCCAGCGTCTGGCCGCTCAACAGGCCGCCTATCGTTACCGACCCACTCAGACCCGTCGTGCCGCTATAGGTCTTCACCCCACTCAGCGTTACCGACTTCGCCGTTATCGTCGCCGACACATCCTTGCTCGTCGCGTCCAGCACGTAGTCACTCGCCGCTGAACTGTTCGTGCCCGTTATGCTCCCTATCGACAGACCGCTTACCGTTACCTTGTTGGCTCCGACGACATTCGCACTGTTATAGGCGCTTCCACTGTTGCTCAACGTCGCTGACGTGTCACCGCTCACCAGACCGCTGTAGCTGTACGTCGCCGTAAACCCGCCTGGCGCATCCGTCGTCGTGTCGTACGTCTTCGTCACGCCCGCGTTCGTCACCGTCGGCGTCAGCGTCGCCGCATTGATCGTCACGCTGTTCACTCCCGCGCTGTACCCCGTCAGGCTCGGCAACGCATAATTACTCGCAAGACCCGTTCCGTCAAGCAGCGTTATCGCACTGATATACTTGTTCGTCGTCGATACATGCGCGTCACTGGCTGTCGAGCCGCTATAGCCCAGCGTCTGGCCGCTCAACAGGCCGCCTATCGTTACCGACCCACTCAGACCCGTCGTCCCGCTATACGTCTTCACCCCACTCAGCGTTACCGACTTCGCCGTTATCGTCGCCGACACATCCTTGCTCGTCGCGTCCAGCACGTAGTCACTCGCCGCTGAACTGTTCGTGCCCGTTATGCTCCCTATCGACAGACCGCTTACCGTTACCTTGTTGGCTCCGACGACATTCGCACTGTTATAGGCGCTTCCACTGTTGCTCAACGTCGCTGACGTGTCACCGCTCACCAGACCGCTGTAGCTGTACGTCGCCGTAAACCCGCCTGGCGCATCCGTCGTCGTGTCGTACGTCTTCGTCACGCCCGCGTTCGTCACCGTCGGCGTCAGCGTCGCCGCATTGATCGTCACGCTGTTCACTCCCGCGCTGTACCCCGTCAGGCTCGGCAACGCATAGTTACTCGCCAGACCCGTTCCGTCAAGCAGCGTTATCGCACTGATATACTTGTTCGTCGTCGATACATGCGCGTCACTGGCTGTCGAGCCGCTATAGTTCAGCGTCTGGCCGCTCAACAGGCCGCCTATCGTTACCGACCCACTCAGACCCGTCGTCCCGCTATAGGTCTTCACCCCACTCAGCGTTACCGACTTCGCCGTTATCACCGCCGACACATCCTTGCTCGTCGCGTCCAGCACGTAGTCACTCGCCGCTGAACTGTTCGTGCCCGTTATGCTCCCTATCGACAGGCCGCTTACCGTTACCTTGTTGGCTCCGACGACATTCGCACTGTTATAGGCGCTTCCACTGTTGCTCAACGTCGCTGACGTGTCACCGCTCACCAGACCGCTGTAGCTGTACGTCGCCGTAAACCCGCCTGGCGCATCCGTCGTCGTGTCGTACGTCTTCGTCACGCCCGCGTTCGTCACCGTCGGCGTCAGCGTCGCCGCATTGATCGTCACGCTGTTCACTCCCGCGCTGTACCCCGTCAGGCTCGGCAACGCATAGTTACTCGCAAGACCCGTTCCGTCAAGCAGCGTTATCGCACTGATATACTTGTTCGTCGTCGATACATGCGCGTCACTGGCTGTCGAGCCGCTATAGCCCAGCGTCTGGCCGCTCAACAGGCCGCCTATCGTTACCGACCCACTCAGACCCGTCGTCCCGCTATACGTCTTCACCCCACTCAGCGTTACCGACTTCGCCGTTATCGTCGCCGACACATCCTTGCTCGTCGCGTCCAGCACGTAGTCACTCGCCGCTGAACTGTTCGTGCCCGTTATGCTCCCTATCGACAGGCCGCTTACCGTTACCTTGTTGGCTCCGACGACATTCGCACTGTTATAGGCGCTTCCACTGTTGCTCAACGTCGCTGACGTGTCACCGCTCACCAGACCGCTGTAGCTGTACGTCGCCGTAAACCCGCCTGGCGCATCCGTCGTCGTGTCGTACGTCTTCGTCACGCCCGCGTTCGTCACCGTCGGCGTCAGCGTCGCCGCATTGATCGTCACGCTGTTCACTCCCGCGCTGTACCCCGTCAGGCTCGGCAACGCATAGTTACTCGCAAGACCCGTTCCGTCAAGCAGCGTTATCGCACTGATATACTTGTTCGTCGTCGATACATGCGCGTCACTGGCTGTCGAGCCGCTATAGCCCAGCGTCTGGCCGCTCAACAGGCCGCCTATCGTTACCGACCCACTCAGACCCGTCGTCCCGCTATACGTCTTCACCCCACTCAGCGTTACCGACTTCGCCGTTATCGTCGCCGACACATCCTTGCTCGTCGCGTCCAGCACGTAGTCACTCGCCGCTGAACTGTTCGTGCCCGTTATGCTCCCTATCGACAGGCCGCTTACCGTTACCTTGTTGGCTCCGACGACATTCGCACTGTTATAGGCGCTTCCACTGTTGCTCAACGTCGCTGACGTGTCTCCGCTCACCAGACCGCTGTAGCTGTACGTCGCCGTAAACCCGCCTGGCGCATCCGTCGTCGTGTCGTACGTCTTCGTCACGCCCGCGTTCGTCACCGTCGGCGTCAGCGTCGCCGCATTGATCGTCACGCTGTTCACTCCCGCGCTGTACCCCGTCAGGCTCGGCAACGCATAGTTACTCGCCAGACCCGTTCCGTCAAGCAGCGTTATCGCACTGATATACTTGTTCGTCGTCGATACATGCGCGTCACTGGCTGTCGAGCCGCTATAGTTCAGCGTCTGGCCGCTCAACAGGCCGCCTATCGTTACCGACCCACTCAGACCCGTCGTCCCGCTATAGGTCTTCACCCCACTCAGCGTTACCGACTTCGCCGTTATCACCGCCGACACATCCTTGCTCGTCGCGTCCAGCACGTAGTCACTCGCCGCTGAACTGTTCGTGCCCGTTATGCTCCCTATCGACAGGCCGCTTACCGTTACCTTGTTGGCTCCGACGACATTCGCACTGTTATAGGCGCTTCCACTGTTGCTCAACGTCGCTGACGTGTCACCGCTCACCAGACCGCTGTAGCTGTACGTCGCCGTAAACCCGCCTGGCGCATCCGTCGTCGTGTCGTACGTCTTCGTCACGCCCGCGTTCGTCACCGTCGGCGTCAGCGTCGCCGCATTGATCGTCACGCTGTTCACTCCCGCGCTGTACCCCGTCAGGCTCGGCAACGCATAGTTACTCGCCAGACCCGTTCCGTCAAGCAGCGTTATCGCACTGATATACTTGTTCGTCGTCGATACATGCGCGTCACTGGCTGTCGAGCCGCTATAGCCCAGCGTCTGGCCGCTCAACAGGCCGCCTATCGTTACCGACCCACTCAGACCCGTCGTCCCGCTATACGTCTTCACCCCACTCAGCGTTACCGACTTCGCCGTTATCGTCGCCGACACATCCTTGCTCGTCGCGTCCAGCACGTAGTCACTCGCCGCTGAACTGTTCGTGCCCGTTATGCTCCCTATCGACAGACCGCTTACCGTTACCTTGTTGGCTCCGACGACATTCGCACTGTTATAGGCGCTTCCACTGTTGCTCAACGTCGCTGACGTGTCACCGCTCACCAGACCGCTGTAGCTGTACGTCGCCGTAAACCCGCCTGGCGCATCCGTCGTCGTGTCGTACGTCTTCGTCACGCCCGCGTTCGTCACCGTCGGCGTCAGCGTTGCCGCATTGATCGTCACGCTGTTCACTCCCGCGCTGTACCCCGTCAGGCTCGGCAACGCATAGTTACTCGCAAGACCCGTTCCGTCAAGCAGCGTTATCGCACTGATATACTTGTTCGTCGTCGATACATGCGCGTCACTGGCTGTCGAGCCGCTATAGCCCAGCGTCTGGCCGCTCAACAGGCCGCCTATCGTTACCGACCCACTCAGACCCGTCGTGCCGCTATACGTCTTCACCCCACTCAGCGTTACCGACTTCGCCGTTATTGTCGCCGACACATCCTTGCTCGTCGCGTCCAGCACGTAGTCACTCGCCGCTGAACTGTTCGTGCCCGTTATGCTCCCTATCGACAGACCGCTTACCGTTACCTTGTTGGCTCCGACGACATTCGCACTGTTATAGGCGCTTCCACTGTTGCTCAACGTCGCTGACGTGTCACCGCTCACCAGACCGCTGTAGCTGTACGTCGCCGTAAACCCGCCTGGCGCATCCGTCGTCGTGTCGTACGTCTTCGTCACGCCCGCGTTCGTCACCGTCGGCGTCAGCGTCGCCGCATTGATCGTCACGCTGTTCACTCCCGCGCTGTACCCCGTCAGGCTCGGCAACGCATAGTTACTCGCCAGACCCGTTCCGTCAAGCAGCGTTATCGCACTGATATACTTGTTCGTCGTCGATACATGCGCGTCACTTGCTGTCGAGCCGCTATAGCCCAGCGTCTGGCCGCTCAACAGGCCGCCTATCGTTACCGACCCACTCAGACCCGTCGTGCCGCTATACGTCTTCACCCCACTCAGCGTTACCGACTTCGCCGTTATTGTCGCCGACACATCCTTGCTCGTCGCG
>NZ_AASE01000035.1 GCF_000168715.1 Chlorobium ferrooxidans DSM 13031
GGGCACAGTCCCACCTCCCAAGGGGAATGCTCCTTCTCCAAAGGGGAACGGCGCTCCAGGCGCTCCATCCGTTATCAAGGAGCAGGATGCTTCAAAAATGAGAAGATTTCTGTTCCAGCGAACAGAGACTCGTACTACCAAGTGGTATCAGATTTTTGATACCGACAAGGTTGATGATGAGCAGGTAGTGGGTGCTCACCTTGCCCTGCTTGGAGTTCTGGGTTTTCTCATGGCCATCTACTACATTTCCGGCATTCAGGTGTTTCCATGGGGTGCACCGGGATTTCATGACAGCTGGTTCTATCTGACGATCAAACCTCGAATGGTCTCTCTCGGTATTGATACCTACAGCACCAAAACCGACGATCTTGCCTTTGCAGGTCAGAACCTTCTCGGCTGGGCAGGGTATCACCTTTTAGCCGGTTCAGTTCTGATTTTCGGTGGATGGCGTCACTGGACCCACAACCTCACCAATCCGTTTACCGGTCGTGCAGGTAACTTCCGCGACTTCCGCTTTCTCGGCAAGTTCGGCGATGTAGTCTTCAGCGGTACCAGCGCCAAATCATACAAGGATGCGCTCGGACCTCATGCGGTTTACATGTCGCTGCTCTTCCTCGGCTGGGGTCTTGTGATGTGGTTTATACTTGGCTTTGCTCCGATTCCTGATTTCCAGACGATCAATGCCGAGACCTTCATGTCGTTTATCTTTGCGGTAATCTTTTTCTCTCTTGGTATCTACTGGTGGAACAACCCTCCGAATGCAGCCACTCATCTCAATGATGATATGAAGGCGGCATTCTCGGTACACCTTACGGCAATCGGCTATATCAACATTGCTCTTGGTTGTATCGCCTTCGTTGCTTTCCAGCAGCCATCATTTGCCGCATACTACAAACACCTTGACACACTTGCTTTCTATATCTATGGAGAGCCATTCAACAGGGTGAGCTACAACTTTGTTCAGGAGGGCGGCAGAATCATCTCCGGCTCGAAAGAGTTTGTTGATTTTCCTGCTTTTGCAATTCTTCCGAAGAATGGATCTACTTTCGGTATGGCAAGAACCGTGATCAACCTGATCACCTTCAACCATATTATCTGCGGTGTGCTCTATGTTTTTGCCGGAGTTTATCATGGTGGCCAGTATCTTCTTAAAATCCAGCTTAACGGCCTCTACAGCCAGATCAAGTCAGTCTTTGTCGCCAAGGGTCGTGATCAGGAGGTCCAGGTCAAGATTCTCGGAACAGTCATGGCGCTCTGTTTTTCAACCATGCTCTCTGTTTATGCTGTTATCGTCTGGAACACCATCTGTGAACTGAACATGTTCGGTACGAACATTCTGATGTCGTTCTACTGGCTGAAACCACTTCCGATCTTCCAGTGGATGTTCACTGATCCAAGTATCAATGACTGGGTTATGGTTCACGTTATTGTGGCCGGTTCACTCTTCTCATTGATCGCGCTTGTACGTATTGCATTCTTCTCGCACACCTCTCCACTGTGGGATGATCTTGGTCTCAAGAAGAACTCCTACTCCTTCCCCTGCCTTGGCCCGGTCTATGGCGGTACCTGCGGTGTATCGATCCAGGATCAGCTCTGGTTTGCTATGTTGTGGGGAATCAAGGGTCTTTCTGCAGTCTGCTGGTATATCGATGGTGCATGGATTGCATCCATGATGTATGGTGTGCCTGCGGGCCGATGCAAAGGCATGGGACTCTGTTGCCGGACTTGCCCATCACTATTCAGCTGGTATCTTCTACTACTTCTGGACAGAGACGGTCAACATCTTCTCCAGCTCGCATCTTTCGACGATTCTGATGATCGGTCATCTGATCTGGTTTATCAGCTTTGCCCGTATGGTTTGAAGATCGCGGTTCCCCGTCTTGAACGTGCTGATATTCCCAGACCAGAACTATCCGCTGGCTTGGAAAGAAGTTCCTCAACCGTGATGTTGCGTTCCGCTTTCCGGTACTGACGATTTCAGACTCGAAGATGGCAGGTACATTCCTTTATTTCGGCGGTGTATTTATCCTTGTCTTCCTGTTTATCGGAAACGGATTCTATCAGACTGACTCCCCTCTGCCTCCGCAGGTTGGTGATGCAGCGGTATCAGGTCAGGTTCTTCTTACACAGGTTGTTGACTATCTGATGAAGCTGGTCGCCTGAAACTCTCAGAGCCTGAGCGGTTATACTGCTCAGGCTCTGTTTATTGCTACTAAAGTCTATTCTGTAATTTAAGAGGAGGGTTTTTATGGCCGATCCTGTACAACAGCCAGATATATCGTCAGTGCCAGCCTCAAAGGCCAAGCCAGTTCCGCCGAAAGCGGCAGCTCCGGCGGCCAAGCAGGCTGAGGCAAAACCAAAGGCTCCTGCGCCGAAGCAGGTTGGAAAGCCAAGGCTTGAACCGCTTAACGTTAATCTTGGAAGAACCGGTATTGCTTCGGAATCTCTTCAGCCGATAAAGAAGGCGGCAGCGAAACCGGCACCGGGCGCAGCGCCGGCTGCACCGGGAGCTAAACCTGCACCGGGCGCAAAGCCTGCGGCACCAGCAGCAAAAGGCGCACCGGCCGTTCCGGGAGCCAAACCGGTACCTGGTGCAAAACCTGCGGCACCTGCGGCCAAAGGTGGTCCTGCTGCACCGGGAGCCAAACCCGCAGCGCCCGCCGCACCAGCAGCTAAAGCTGCACCATCCGCCGGACCGAGAGCAAAGTCTCATTATTTCATCATTGAGAATCTCTGTGTCGGCTGCGGTCTCTGCCTTGACAAGTGTCCACCAAAAGTGAAGGCTATCGGCTACAAGTTTTATGGTGATGTTCAGGAAGGAGGTTTCAGGGCCTATATTGACCAGGATGCCTGTATCTCCTGCTCTGCCTGTTTCTCTTCTGATGAATGCCCTTCTGCGGCATTGATAGAGGTGCTTCCTGACGGGGAAGTTCTTGACTATAAATTCACCCCGCCGGAGCGGCTTGATTTCGATCTGCGCTTCCTTCACCGTTTTCACAGGGAGTCGAGTTAGAAGAGTAGTGAACTTGTTCTCTTCTCACCGTAGTTTTATAAAAGCATTGCTTCACCGGAGCAATGCTTTTTTTTTCGAATATCACCTTCTCTCATGCAGGATACTTATTCCTTACAGCCGGAACAATCCGGAAGCTTACATACGGACGATGCTGTAACGCAAAACAGGGTACTGGTCATCATTCCAACCTACAATGAGGCTGAAAATATCGGCAGGCTGCTGAACGATCTGGAACGGCTTTACCCCTCAACTGTTGAGATGCTGGTGATTGATGACAACTCTCCTGACGGAACAAGGGATATTGTGCGATCACTGCAGACCGTGATTTCACGTCTGCACATGATTACACGGGAAAGAAAGCTGGGGCTTGGTACGGCCTACCTTACCGGTTTCCGTTACGCCCTTGAGCACAACTACCGGTATGTTGTTGAAATGGACGCAGATTACTCACACGATCCGGTGATGATCCGGGAACTGCTTTCGGCGATGACGGGTGCTGATCTGGTTATCGGTTCCCGCTACATGAATAATACGGTTAATGTTGTCAACTGGCCGCTTGGCCGCCTCATCCTTTCAAAACTTGCCAGTATCTATACCCGCATGGTAACAGGATTACCGGTCGCTGATCCGACCAGCGGATTCAAATGTTTCTCTGCAGCAGTATTGCGTTCACTTGATCTTGACCGGATAAATTCCCAGGGCTACTCTTTTCAGATCGAGATGAATTTCAGAGTTTGGAAAAAAGGGTTCACTATACGGGAGGTACCTATTGTCTTTGTTGACCGAACCGTAGGGAAATCAAAAATGACCAAACAGAATATCCGGGAGGCTATCCGGATAGTCTGGCTGCTGAAGATAAAGTCAATATTCGGCCTCCTGTAGGGGCTGACCTGCGCGTCATCGGGATTTCTCACCTGCTGCGCAGGATTCGAAATGACAAAAAGAAGGGGCAGTTCCGACCTTCAGGACTGCCCCTACAGGGATTCTTTTATGCCCCTTTTTCGGCGATAATCTTCTGGGCGATATCGGGCGGCGCCTCCTCATAATGGCTGAAGCTGTAGGTATATCTTGCCCGGCTCTGGGTCAGGCGAGTAAGCGCATGATGGAACGGAGTCAGTGCTGCCTGGGGAATAAGAGCCCGGATGATCTGCATCCTGACGTCAGCCTCCATACCGAGTATTTTACCCCGCTTGCTGGAAATATCACCGACAATTTCACCGGTGTACTGATCCGGAGCATAGACAGTCAGGGAGTAGAGCGGCTCAAGCAGGAACGGTTTGGCCTTTTCGAAAGAGGCCTTGAATGCCATACTTGCTGCAATTTTAAAGGCAAACTCTGAACTGTCAACCGGGTGAAATGATCCGTCATAGGCCACTGCTTTAAGATCAACCACCGGATAGCCGGCAAGGATACCGTGCTCAATGGCTTCATGCAGTCCTTTTTCAACAGCAGGGAGGTAGCGTGTAGGCACAACACCACCGACCACTTCGCTTGCAAAGCTGAATCCCGAGTCACGCGCTACCGGTTCCAGACGAACCCAGACATCACCATACTGCCCTCTGCCGCCGGACTGCTTTTTATACTTCCCCTGGGCTGAGGAGGGAACACGAATGGTCTCACGGTAAGGGATCTTGATGGGGGAGATATCAACCTTGACATTGAATTTTGCCTGAAGGCGGCTGATGATGGTTTCAAGGTGGGTTTCACCAAGGGTTTTCAGTATGGTCTGGTTAAACTCAACATCATGATCAATGGCAAAACTCGGGTCCTCCTCATGCAGATGGTGCAGGCCGGATGAGATTTTGTCTTCATCACCCTGGGTGAGCGGGATGATGGCCGTGGCCAGTACCGGTACCGGAAACTTGATCGGACTGATCCTGCAGAGCGTTCCTTTGTCGGCAAGGGTATCATTGGTGTGGGCATCCTTGAGCTTGACAACCATACCGATATCTCCTGCGAGGAGCTTGTCAACGGGGATTTTTTTCTGGCCGAGCATGGTGTATACCTGTCCCGGTTTTTCAATCTGTCCGGTCTGAACATCAATCAGTTCATGTCCGGTTTCAAGATGGCCCGAATAGACCCGTAAAAAGGAGATCTCTCCGATACGGGGTTCAGACATGGTTTTGAAAATAAATGCAACGGTGGGGCCGTTCGGGTCAGGCTGCAGAAGGTTCTCTTTCTCATCGACCGTACAGATGGTGTGTTCAGGTCCGCGTTCAATCGGTGAGGGGCAGAGATTGACGATTGCGTTCAGGAGGCGTTCCGAACCGATAAGATGGAGCGGTGAGGTGCAGAAAACAGGGAAAAAGGTTCTGGTCAGCAGCGCCGATTTGATTCCTGAGCGCAGCTCCTCCTCGGTAAGGTTTCCGACTTCGAAAAACCGGTTCATCAGCTCTTCGTCGGTCTCCGCGACCGCTTCGACAAGCTCCTGATGCATCTCTTCGGCACGCTTCAGATAGAGGTCCGGAATCTCGGAGATAGTCATGCTGCCTGGTTTATCCGGGCTGAACTCTATCTGCTTCATCATCAGGACATCGATAAGGGTATGATGTCCGAGGCCCTCTTCTGCGGGAAATTGAATGGGTGTGACAAGGTGGCCGAAATGATCCCGAAGCTCCTGCACCGTATTGTTAAAGCTGGTTCTTTCGGCATCGAGTTTTGTCAGGATGAACATGACCGGTTTATAGTACTCACCGGTATAATCCCAGATGATATCCGTGCCGACTTCAACGCCGGTTGCGGCATTGACGGTCATGAGTACGGTATCTGCCACCCGCATGGCTGACTTGACATCGCCGTGAAAGTCAAGCAGACCGGGTGTATCGATAATGTTTATTTTCTGTTCGTTCCAGTACCCGTGAATGAGGGAGGTGTTCAGACTGTGTTGGCGCTCGATTTCATCATTTGAGTAATCCGAGAGCGTGTTTCCGTCTTCAATACTTCCGAGGCGATTTATTACTCCCATGGAGAGAGCAAGTGATTCGCAAAGCATGGTCTTGCCGCTTCCGGTATGACCAGTAATAACAATGTTTCTCAATTGATCCGGCTGTACTGCATGCATGGCAGAACTCCTTTGTTGAATTAATGATGACCTCTCCGGTCGGTGTTCGATAAATGCGGTGCGGAATCATTCTGTGAAAGGAAAACCGCCCGAGAAGTAATTAACAAAAAAAAGTACTATTTGCTGCCGGGTGAACAATGAAATGGTTGAGAAAAAAGGATATATTTTCAATTCATGGCTGAACCATAATCACCGTTCAGCTCCGGCCTATGCAGTACGCTCATAACAACAATAAATATATTTCGTTATGCCAATTATCAGGAAGATTCTTGCTCGTCAGATCCTTGATTCAAGGGGAAATCCAACGGTTGAAGTTGATGTCTATACCGAAACCTCCTTCGGCCGGGCCGCTGTACCCAGCGGCGCTTCTACCGGTATCCATGAAGCTGTCGAACTCCGGGACGGCGATGCGGGCATCTATCTTGGAAAAGGGGTACTCAAGGCGGTTGACAATGTCAATACCGTTATTAATGATGCGCTTGAGGGAATGCTTGTGACCGAGCAGGAGGAGATTGATCAAGCGTTGCTTGCTCTTGACGGTACGCCGAACAAGGCGAAACTTGGAGCAAATGCCCTGCTTGGTGTTTCACTTGCCTGCGCCAGGGCCGGTGCAGAGTACACCGGACTTCCGCTTTACCGCTACATAGGCGGAACGATGGCCAACACGCTTCCCGTTCCGATGATGAATGTGCTGAACGGTGGAGCACATGCTGATAATACGGTTGATTTTCAGGAGTTCATGATCATGCCGGCAGGCTTTGACACCTTCTCTGACGCGCTGCGTTGCGGTGCTGAAATATTTCACGCGCTCAAGGCTCTGCTGAAAAGCAAGGGTTTGAGTACCGCTGTCGGTGATGAGGGCGGTTTTGCTCCGAACCTCCGCTCAAATGAAGAGGCCATTGAACTGGTCATCGAGGCTATCGGCAAAGCCGGTTATAAGGCAGGTTCTCCGACCGACAAGGGCGGGCTCGGCGAAGCGCAGGTTATGATTGCCCTTGACCCTGCAAGTTCCGAATTTTACGATTCCGCAAAGAAGCGCTATGTCTTCAAGAAATCATCCAAACGGGAGCTGACCTCACAGGAGATGGCGGAGTACTGGGAGAAGTGGGCCAGTGACTACCCGATTATCTCCATTGAGGATGGTATGGCTGAGGATGACTGGGAGGGATGGAAGATGCTGACCGACAAGATCGGTTCACGTGTACAGCTTGTCGGCGACGATCTCTTTGTGACCAACAGCAAACGGCTTGCTGATGGCATTGAGCGCGGTGTAGCCAACTCCATCCTGATCAAGGTCAACCAGATCGGGACACTCACCGAGACCCTTCAGGCTATTGATCTTGCGAAATCCAATGGTTACACCTCAGTCATCAGTCATCGCAGCGGTGAAACCGAGGACAGCACGATTGCCCAGATTGCCGTAGCGACCAATGCCGGCCAGATCAAGACCGGCAGCATGTCCCGTTCGGACCGTATGGCAAAGTACAATGAACTGCTCCGTATTGAAGAGGAGCTTGGTGATCAGGCCCGCTATCCGGGAAAGAGAGCCTTCAGAGTCTGAATAGTGTGCAGGGAACCCTTTTGCTGAAAGGGTTCCCTGCATTTATACCGGTGTCCGTTTTTTTACCTCTGCACTACCCGGCCAACCATAGCGTTTTGTGACTTGAAGAAGATTATCAACACTATATGGGAGCAAATCCGACTGAACCCGAAAAAGTATTTTTTCAGGTTGGTGTTTGCTTTTTTTGTTATCTGGTTTCTTTTTGATGACTTCGGTATTGTCAAAAGAGTCCGCATGGAAGCCGAGCATCGTCTGCTTATTGAACGCCTGAAAGTTGAGCAGAAGAAAATTATTGCCAATGAGCTTCGCATCCAGCATGCTCATGATCCTGACAGTATCGAAAAAGCGGCAAGGGAGAAATATAATTTCCGTAAACCGGGTGAAACCCTCTTTATCATTACCGATAAATAGTTCTTCATCCAAGCGTTCTACCATTCAATGTATCAGTATCGTCGCCGTTTAACCAGGGAAGTCCCTTTTGGAGCCCTGGTACTGGGAGGCTATCAGCCTGTCAGGGTAGAGTCCATGACCAATACGCATACCATGGATACCGTGGCAACTGTTGCCCAGTGCCGAAGGCTTTATGAAGCAGGGTGCGAGATTATCCGTCTTACCGTTCCGACCGAAAAGGATGCTGAAAATCTCAGGAACATTCGGGATCAACTCCGTCGTGACGGAATTGCTACGCCGCTTGTTGCCGACATTCACTTTTCACCGAAAGCAGCGCTCAAAGCGGTCGAATTCGTGGAAAATATTCGAGTCAATCCAGGCAACTATGCTGCCCGACCGAAGTTCTCAAGTGATGAGTATTCGGAAGAGGAGTACCTCCGGGAGATTGAACATGTCCGTACAGAATTTACTCCCCTTGTAGAGAAAGCCCGTCAATTCGGGGTATCAATGAGAATCGGTACCAACCACGGGTCGTTGTCCGACCGTATTGTCAGCCGGTTCGGTAACTCGCCGGAGGGGATGGTTGAGGCGGCTCTTGAGTTTGCAAGGTTCTGTGAAGAGCTCGGCTATTACGATATCCTCTTTTCGATGAAAGCCTCAAACGTCCGGGTGATGATTCAGGCTTACCGGCTTCTGGTTGAGAAGGCGGACGGGGAGCTTAAACATGCCTATCCGCTTCATCTCGGCGTCACCGAGGCCGGGGATGGTGATGAGGGGCGGGTCAAGTCGGCTATGGGTATCGGAGCGCTTCTTGAGGATGGTCTTGGTGATACCATTCGGGTCTCTTTGACTGAGGATCCGGTTAACGAAGTTCCTGTCGGTTTTGCGATCGTGAAGAAGTATAACGATTTCCAGCTTGTCAAGGGTGACAGGGGTCATATTCCCATAGGTCAGGTGGTTGAAAACCGTAATCGGCATAACCCTTCCCAGGAGAAGCCTCCGTTCTCGCCATTCAGTTATCAGCGTCGTCTCTCCCGCAAGGTTGAACTTGCAGGGATGAGGGTTGGGGGTGATGAGACGGTGCGAGTTGAAACAGAGCTCCACACCCCGCTCTCTAAAATGGATGGGGTTTATGCGGAGGCGCTCAAAAGGCTTGCACCCGAAAAACCACAGGATGCAATCCGTTCGGAGCTGGTCTCTGTGCGTGTAGAGAGCAGTGAGGATCTTGACCATCTTGAGCAGCTTCAGGCAAGACTCGGGGATCATGGTCGTTTTGTCGCTGCTTCTACGGGAGATCTCTCCCTTTTTGTCCGTCTGCTTGATAAAGTCTCAAAAGCAAGGTTTGATATTGTGGAGGGTGAACGGCTTGATAAAGAGCTTCTCTGCCATCTTAAGGGTGAGCGCCTTGCCGCTGTCGAGCTCTGTTTTCTTCATGAACAGGCGACAGCCTCAGCCCCAGCCGGTGTTCTTCTGCATCTTGCTGAACAACTGCACCGGCAGGGGTGTGAACGGCTCTTTTTTTCCGTGCAGTCAAACGATGCGCTCTTTGCTTCCCGGCGACTTGTTCAGGCATTCAACAGCCGTTCACTGGACTATCCGATCATTGTTCGTTACAGGGAGAGTGCTTCGGAACGGCTTGACTCGCTGATCAGCACTTCCGTTCAGACCGGGACGCTCTTTTGTGACGGTATCGGTGATATGCTCGCACTCCAAACCGGGCTCTCTGTGGATGACGAGGTCAATCTTGCATTCAATATCCTTCAGGGTGCAAGAGTCAGGATGTCCAAAACCGAATTCATCTCCTGTCCCGGCTGCGGCAGAACCTACTTTGAGCTTGAACAGGCAACGGCCGCCATAAAAAAGAGAATGGCTCATCTCAAGGGGTTGAAGATCGGCATCATGGGTTGTATTGTCAATGGCCCGGGAGAGATGGCCGATGCTGATTTCGGATATGTCGGAGCCGGAAAAAACCGCATCAATCTCTATGTAGGAAGAGAGTGTGTTGATGAAAATATTTCGGAGCAGGTTGCTGTTGACCGTCTCATTGAGCTGGTCAAAGAGCGCGGAAAATGGGTTGATCCAGCATAACCGGGAGCCATGGCTGTGCCGCCCTATAATCCCTTTGCTGCGGATTGTTCCCTGCGTTATGTGCTGATTACCGGTGCATCCATGGGTATAGGAGCGCTCTTTGCCCGTGAATTTGCCAAAAGAGGCCGTCACCTTGTGCTTGTCGCCCGTTCAGCCGAAGCCATGCATATGCTGGCTGAAGAACTTCGCCGGAGTTGCGGTGTCAGGGTTGAGGTCTTTCCTGCCGATCTGCGTAATCCGGGGAGCCCCGAACGAATCCTTGAGTTTTGCCGCCTCCGCCATACCGAGGTCGATCTGCTCATTAACTGTGCCGGGCTTTCGCGTGCCGGTGATTTTGATGATATCCCCCCCGGCAGGATCGATGAGATTGTGATGGTCAATATGATGGCTCCGGCAAAGCTTATCAGGCTTTTTCTTCCCGATATGATTGCAGGAAAAAAGGGGGGCATTATCAATGTGGCCTCTCTTGGAGGATTTCAGGGCGTTCCGGGGCTCGGGCTCTATTCGGCAACCAAATCATTTCTCATAACCCTGACAGAGGCGCTTCATGCTGAGCTGAAAAAGAGTGGAATCAGTGTTACTTCGGTTTGTCCGGGCTTCACTGATACCGCTATTTTTGAACATTCAGGTCATAACCGGACGCAGATACGTATGCCGGTTTGTAAGCCGGAAGTTGTTGTTGAAGCGGCAATTAAAGGCCTGATGAAAAACAGGATGCTTGTCTATCCCACTCTGCTTGACAGGGTTCTGGTCTACTCCCAGAGGGTCGCTTCCAGAGGGATAGCAATAGGGCTTGCCGGTTTTTTTGCAGGGATAAGGAGTGATAGATAAATTATTCCTTTTTTCTTTGTATAATTGAAATCGCTCAGTATATTACCTGCCCTGTTTTTTGAAAGAGCTGCTGGTGTAGCTCAATTGGTAGAGCAGCTGATTTGTAATCAGCAGGTTGCGGGTTCGAGTCCCATCACCAGCTCTGGATTATCGGGTAGGTAGCGAAGTGGTTAAACGCAACAGACTGTAAATCTGTCGACTATGTCTTCGGAGGTTCGAATCCTCCCCTACCCACACTCTTTTTTCGTGTGTTATGCTGATGTAGCTCAGTCGGTAGAGCACTTCCTTGGTAAGGAAGAGGTCATCGGTTCAAGTCCGATCATCAGCTCAGGTTCTTGGGGTTTTGTTGGATACGTCAGTAGCTTAATTGGTAGAGCAGCGGTCTCCAAAACCGCAGGTTGGGGGTTCGATTCCCTCCTGACGTGCATGAAGAGAGGTATATCACTGTAGTTTATTCCGGATTCTTATTCATGAGTAATTATATCGGTAAAGCGGGTCAGTATTATCGCGATGTGATCAATGAGATGCGGAAGGTTGTCTGGCCGGGCAAGGAAGAGATAAAGGATTTGACGATTGTCGTGCTGACGGTTTCAGGTATACTTGCCTTGTTTACGTTTCTTGTCGACTGGGTCATAAATTTCGTTATGGGAAAGTTATTGTAAGAAACAGAGTTAAGGTGAATTGATGAGCGCAAGAAAAAAGGACGTCGATATTCAGGGTGTTCCGGTTGCACGCTGGTATGCACTCAGGATTATTCGGGATCCTCTAG
>NZ_AASE01000034.1 GCF_000168715.1 Chlorobium ferrooxidans DSM 13031
AGCTATACGAATGAGTATTAAATACTAAGTACTGTAAAAAGCAATTGCATCGAAATGACTGCCTTTTACACACTACGGCTGTTGAAGAAACAGCTCCTGTACAGGAAAGGATGAAGATGATTGTATTGCTCTATCCTGTGATTCATTATACACTATAATGTTTGCTTTTCATAGGTACTTTGCTAATTAAAGCGATATAAATAAAACAAGCACAGATAGAAATAAATTCCATAAAAAAGGAAATAAAACATTATATGCTCTAGAGTGTTACTTTTTATGCAGATACACACTGTATAGCGTCAACGGACTCTGTTGTCGGGGATCCCGTCACACGGGCAAAATGATGGCTCGATACGCTCTGCGCAATGATTGGGGGTAAGAATAAAACGTGCAGGTATCTTGCTGACCTTATGGAGAGTGTTCCACCGAGGTATAGAGATAATGAAAGGGTCGGGGCTTCCCTGTGGGGGTGGAAACGGGATCAGATACCGTAGAGAGCAGTTATACTCTCCTTGTACCGGACAAAGGCATCATGACCCTTCGGTGTGATCTGGTAGATGGTTTGAGGCTTGCGAGCCTGAAGATCCTTGTCGCAGCTTATATACCCGGCGGATTCAAGCATCCGCATGTGAACACTTAAATTACCGTCAGTAGTGTGGACCTTCTTTTTTATCTCTACAAAACAGGCCTGATCAACGGAGAAGAGATAGGATAGGGCTGCAAATCTGATTCTTGCATGAATCACTTTATCAATCAGATGGTGGTTAAAGTCGGGAGTCGTGCCGTTGCCGGTGCTATGATGGCTCGTTGCTTTCTTTAATTCACTGTTCTCCCGTTCTATCAGCTTTTCCATGCTGATATCCGAGACTACCGCCCGGCACTCCCTGCCGTCTTGACTCTGGACTGCATCGATACGGATAATGCGGTTATCCGGCACAACAGCTTCTTCAGGCGAAGCAAAAGAGTTCCGGGAAATGACAACATTGCCGGCATCACTGCCGAGCCTTACTTCACAGGAACAACTCTTGTGTTGACTGAATACCAAGGTCAGGAAATTATTAAAAACAGGCAGATCGTCGGGTGTAACAAAACGCGCGAACCGTTCTCCGATCAGTTTGGAGCGGTCTACGCCAAGAAGCTTAGTGCCTGTCAGATTGACCTGACGAATTTTGCCGTTCAGAGAGAGCGTAAGGTAGGCAAGCGGTGCAAAGTCAAAAAGTTCGGTATAGCAATCCAGACTCTCTTCCAGATCAGCCCTCGTTTGCAGAAGCTCATCCCGCTGCATATCAAGTTCAATCTGGTGAACAGCAAGTTCATGGACTACCCGCTGCATCTCCTCGTGTGAGTGAGAAAAATCAGGATATTTCCTGGCACCTTTGTTCAGCAGTGCTTCGGCCTGCTTTCGCAATTCCAATAAATGGGCCGAATGGGTGTTTTCCTTTTTCATAAACTTCTTTTCCGGTTTATTCAGGCTTTCAATGTAAACCACGGGAACTCCTGTTTCCGTCAACCCTGGCACCCTGCTTACGTGCTTACATCTGCCTGCATCTGAACAATTTTATTCAGGTAAATCCGCCCAAATCACAATATTATTACGCCGGATCGAGGTGTTCCTCTGTATTTCGAAGGCAAAACTTAATAATAACTGAATTTAGTTTATCAGTTTACAAAAAATATTTCAAAACAAATCCAGTGAATCAATCAAGGTATCGCCTGAATTGCAGAAAAAATGCAATGAAAGGGGACGGCCTTTTTTAAATAATATTTCGTGTTCAATCACCCGAAATGATTCCGGGGCTCTGTTTTTAGGGCAGGAAAAGGTGTTCCGGGGAAAAACAATGCCCGAAACACGGTCAACCAGGAATAAAAAAAGGCAATGCAAGGGTGCATCTGTTTAATCAATGCAACCTTGCATGCCAACCTGACGAAGAAAGAACAACACACACACACACAAGAACAAATCTCTCTGCCCACCAATCAGGCAAAAAGGTCAGGTAAATGGTTATTCAGAAACAAAGTGTGCTCTTCTGTTCTGAGCCCATGCCTCTTCCGTGCTGCCTGCAGCAAATGGCTTCTCCTCACCGAAACTGACCGTCTTGAGGCGGGATGCATCTACTCCAAGATTGACAATGTAATCCTTGGCCGCATTTGCCCGTCTTTCACCAAGAGCCAGATTATACTCATTGGTGCCTCTCTCGTCGCAATGGCCTTCAACAACAACGCTTTTGGCTCTGTTTGCCTTCATCCAGTCAGCATTGGTATTGAGCTGGGAGACAGCATCCGAGCGGAGTGCAGACTTGTCAAAGTCATAAAAGACATCACCAAGCCCTGGTATTACAACGGCAACAGGTGCCGGAGGAGGTGGCGGTGGTTCAGGAGCAACAACAACATCCTTCTCACAGCAGCAGGCACCGAGAAAGAGCATTCCCGGAATAAAGAGGGCTCTCAGGAGCGGATTAAATGGTTTCATTTTTTTACTATTTAGTTTTTCAGAGAGAGGTACAGGTTATTAAAACAAAAAGCTGATAACAATGGGTATTTTTTTGAGGTATGAATAGCTATCAAAAGAAATCTTCCATTGCTTGCATGCATATCCTGCTTGTAGAGTATAGCTTTATTTGTCAGAGCAACGTCATAAAAAAAGGGAAAAAAGTAGATTGACATATTCCCTTATCATCTATATCAATAATAGTAAGCAATTAAAAGTTCAATTATTGCTTATGCGGGGTGTTTTATTTGTGAGTCAGGATTGGCGGCGTTTGCCAAAAGCAGGATAATTTCTCATCGGACCGATCAGTTTTCCCACACATCGAAAGCGGTTCACCTCCCTTTCTTCTCTCATTGCCATCTGATTTTTATGTAAATTGCACGTTTGATGATCGACATCAATTTTTATGCAGGAGCCTTGCTTTATTCAATGATTGACAGAGAGATCCGTGCTATGCTCACTATTCGACATAACGCCATTTTTATCCTGTTTTTGCTCACGCTTCTCACGCTTGGGTCAGGTTGCAGTCAAAAACAGCAAGCACAAACCGCTCTTCCGGACGTAAAGCCGAGAGTTGTAAGCCTTGCACCGAGCGTCACGGAGATGATTTATGCCATTGGAGCCGGTGATCAGCTTGTTGGTCGCACCAGTGCCTGCGACTGGCCTCCGGCTGCATTAAAAGTCCCGATTATAGGGGCATTCGGCCGCCCCTCCCTTGAACTGCTTGCATCAATTCATCCTGATATGGTTATTGATGTTGATCTTGCCGAAGAGGAGTCCGGTAAAAAGATATCTGCTCTCGGTATTCAACGATCAACCATTACCTGCAAAAACCCGGATGATATCCCTTTCGCCCTCCGGAAACTGGGCAGACTGACCGGTCATATTCAGGAGGCGGACTCTCTTGCCAGGGTCATCACCGATGGACTTGCCCGGTTCCGGAAAAAGGCCGATAGCGCAAAGCATAAAAACTCATTCTATCTTGAAATCTGGGATGATCCGCTCTGGACGGGAGGCAAAGGGAGTTATATCTCATCCCTCATTGCCTATGCCGGGGGAAGAAATATCGGCGACGCCGTCGAGAAGGAGTATTTTGAGATCTCCCAGGAGTGGGTTATCGAGCAAAATCCGGATGTGATTGCCTGCATGTATATGTCAAAAAGCTCATCCGCAGCCGGAGCAGTCATGAATCGTCCAGGGTGGCAGCATATTGCAGCAGTGAAAAACCGGCGGGTCTATGAACGGTTCGACAATAATATATTTCTTCGTCCCGGCCCGAGAGTCGTTGAGGGCATCACGAAGCTTTATACCATAATTAATCAGAACGAAGCGTCATCCCGTTGATTTTTTAGGTCTCACTGCCAGAAACCACGGTTAATTTTTTATCTTTGTGGCTTTAGCGGAACAAAACAGCATGCATGCATGAAGCGCTCCCCACTGGTTATTTTACTTCTCACTGTTATGCTCGATCTGATCGGGTTCGGAATCGTGCTGCCGCTCCTTCCGACCTACTCAAAGGATCTTGGAGCAAATCCTTTCATGATCGGTCTTATTGCTGCGATTTTCTCTATCATGCAGTTTATTTTCTCCCCTCTATGGGGCAAGCTGAGTGACAAAATCGGCCGTCGGCCGGTCATGCTCGTCAGTATATTTATCACTGCGCTCTCCTATCTTGTTTTTTCCCAGGCAGACACGATTGCCCTGCTCATATTTGCCAGAGGTCTCTCCGGAATTGGATCGGCTAACATAGCTGCGGCACAGGCCTACATAACTGACGTGACCGACAGCAAAAGCCGCTCGGGAGCAATGGGGATGATCGGAGCTGCTTTCGGCATAGGGTTTATCATAGGCCCGCTCATCGGAGGTGTTCTCAAGCACAACTACGGCATTCAGATGGTCGGGTATGTTGCTGCCGCTCTTATCGCTTTTGATTTCATTCTTGCTGTCTTTCTGCTGCCGGAGTCCAATGCCAATGCAAAAAAACTGAGCTTCAGCCGCTCGAAAAATGAGTATGGTGAATCGGTGAACCGTCAATCCCCTGCTCTTTTCATGGGAGAGAAATTCAGGGAGTATGGTGAAGGGCTAAAGCTGGTTTTCCAATCCCGTCCCCTTGCCCTGCTCATGACAGCCAACTATGTCTACACCTTTGCCATTGTAAACATGCAGGTTGCCTCTATTCTGCTCTGGAAGGAGTATTTCAGGGCCACTGACGAGCAGATCGGCTACATTTTTGCCTACGTAGGGATCTGGTCGGTAGTTGTCCAGGGCGGTCTTATAGGCAAGCTGATTAAAAAACTCGGAGAGCACAAACTCTTTTTGTGGGGCCACCTCTTTACCTTTATCGGGGTCTTTTTTGTTCCGTTCGCTCCCCGCGATTCACTTTTTTCACTTGGCCTCATTATCCTTTTCTTTTTTGCGATCGGCACCTCTCTTGTGTCGCCGATTAATTTCTCCATGATTTCGCTCTACAGCTATAAAGAGCAGCAGGGGCAGATTATGGGATTATCCCAGTCGGTAAACTCTTTTGCCCGTATCATGGGGCCGTTCAGCGGCAGTATTCTCTATGGTATGAATTTTCATGCCCCCTATATTGTTGCAGGAGTTCTGACTCTTCTGGGTACCGTAATTGCAATCAACCTGTTCAAGTACAAAATCGAAGCGCTTGAACCCTCTGCTGCCGAATCCTGTAATTCCTGAAAAACTTGTTTGACCACCATATTCAGAGAGGAGCATAACAGATGCAGATAGGTGTTATCGGTGTTGGCAAGCTGGGAGAGTTTCACACAAAACTGCTCACTGAAATCGCCCGTGAGCTGCCGGATGTAACGTGTGCCGGTATCTTTGATCTCGACCGGAACCGCGCTGATGAAATGGCTGCAAGGTACCATGTTCCCCGCTTCAGCTCTCTTGAGGAGCTTGCCGGAAAATGTGACGCCGCCGTCATAGCGACAACGACGAGCTCACATTTCACGATTGCCACCGCACTGCTCAAACAGGGTCTTCATCTTTTTATAGAAAAGCCGATAACCACGACCGTTGAAGAGGCGGACGAGCTAATCCGGCTTGAAAAAGAGAACGGTGTTCGAATACAGGTCGGTCACATTGAACGGTTCAACCCCGCCCTGCGTGCAGTAGAGTCCTACATCGGACGTCCCATGTACATCCAGGCTGAAAGGCTGAGCGGATTCTCCCGGCGTGTTACCGATGTTTCCGTTGTGCTTGACCTCATGATTCATGACATTGATCTGGTACTCTCCCTTATCCCCTCGGATATCAGGCACATTTCAGCCTCAGGAGTCAGGGTATTCTCCAATGAACTCGACATGGCCACAGCCCGGATAGATTTTATCAACGGAGCGACGGCCAATGTCACGGCAAGTCGGCTCAGCCGGAGCAGAATGCGAAAACTCCGTTTTTTCGGTACCAACCCGAAAAGTTATGCTTCACTTGATCTGACAACCGGAAAGTCTGAAGTATTCCGGCTTGTAAAACCTGAAGAGGCCACATCAAAAAATCCGCTTAAATCATTTGCAGCAAGGAAGATTCTTGAGCAGTTCGGTGAAATTCAGGACGCAATGCAAGGGATGGTACTTGATTATATCCATCCTGAAATACCAAAAATCAATGCACTGCGTGATGAACTTGAACACTTCATCAATGCCATCAAGAACAATACCCCGATTGCCGTAAGCTCATCCGATGGCAGAAGGGCGATCATGGTTGCCGGCAAAATCACCGCCGAGATTGCTGCCAACGCAGCCTCCTTTGAATGACAGACCATTTTTGCACAGCAGACAAGTAATGACAACACGCGCTCAATTCACACTACCCGAAATACTTTACCGTATCGGCGACCTCGCTGACAGCAGCAGCCTGAACTGCTACCTTGTCGGCGGGTATGTCCGGGACCTCCTTATGCAGCGGCCATGCAGCGATATTGATATCATGGTGATCGGTGATCCGGTTCCTTTTGCCGGAACAGTACAACGTGAACTCCATGGCCGGAATTTTGTTCTGTTCGAACGGTTTCGTACAGCTCAACTCGAACTCTCTGATCCGCAGCATGGCTCATTCAAGGTTGAGCTGGTCGGAGCACGCAAAGAGTCATACAATCCGGATTCACGAAAACCGGTAACGCTTATCGGAACACTTGATGATGATCTCTCCCGTCGTGATTTCACCATTAATGCTCTTGCGATGGTGCTCAACCGGGATGGGCGCAACGATATTATCGATCATTTCAACGGACTCGATGATCTCAGGTCGGGCATACTGAAAACCCCGCTCGATCCCGAGCAGACCTTTTCCGACGATCCGTTGCGCATGATGCGGGCTGCCCGATTTGCCGCACAGCTCGATTTCAAACTTCTTCCTGACGTGTTAGCCGCCATGAAGAGCATGCATGAGCGGATCCGGATTGTGTCAATCGAGCGGGTCAGCCATGAATTTTTCAAAATCATGCAGGCTTCCCGTCCATCGGTCGGACTGATCATTCTCTACGAAACAGGGCTGCTGCATGAAATACTCCCTGATGTTGCCGCTATGGCGGGTATTGAGCAGGTGGATGGAATGGGTCACAAGGATACGCTCTTCCACACCTTCCAGGTGATAGACAATCTTGCAGCACACAGTGATAACCTCTGGCTCAGAGTTGCGGCACTGCTTCACGATATTGCCAAGCCTGCAACCAAACGTTTCTGCAAATCTGCCGGATGGAGCTTTCACGGTCATGATGCCGTGGGCGTCAGGATTGTCGGGAAAATATTCCGTCAGATGCGCTGGCCTCTTGATCCGCTTGACTATGTACAGAAAATGGTGCGCCTGCACCACCGTCCTATTCCGCTCTCAAAAGAGGAGATAAGCGACTCGGCCATACGACGGCTTATGTTCGATGCCGGTGAGGATCTGCAGGATCTCATGAATCTCTGCCGGGCTGATGTGACCAGCAAAAATCCGAGAAAGGTTATTCAGATCATGAGCAACTTCAACAATGTGGAGAAGAAAATTGCTGAAGTCGGTGAGAAGGATCTGCTTGCCCGATGGCGTCCCCCCATCAGCGGAGAGGATATCATGGAGACTCTCGGTCTTGGAGAAGGGAGGGTTGTCGGCATGATCAAAAAAAAGATGGAAAATGCCGTTATAGACGGCCTTATTCCCTATGATCGAGAGGCAGCACTTGCCTACATAAAAGAGATTTTCAGGGAGCTTTCAGATACCGATAACGCTTCCGGAAGCAAATAACAGCTCTTGTGCCTGGGTGTGGTTTTTCTCTCTTCAGCTCATTATATTGCTCGCGTTATCGCCATCCGGTAAAAACAGAGCGTAGTTCCCGGCAGATACGGCAAGCAGTTATGTATTACTCCAAACACACTAAACGAATCCTACCTTGATACCACGTTATTCACCAAAAGAGATCTCGGCAATCTGGACTGAAGAGGCGAAATTTCAGCGCTGGCTGCAGCTTGAAATCGCCGCAGTAGAGGCCCGGATGGAAGCCGGGCTTGTACCTGTTGAGGCCCTTGCGGTCATCCGCGAAAAGGCAACCTTCAACGTTGAGGAGATCCTTGAGATCGAAAAAGAGACCAAGCACGATGTCATTGCCTTTCTGACCAACGTTGCCGGATATGTCGGGCCTCACTCCCGATATATTCATGAGGGGCTCACCTCCTCTGACGTTGTTGATACCTGCCTCGCCATGCAGATGCGGGATGCCGGTAAAATCCTTATCGCTGATATCAAGCGTCTTGTCGAAGTCCTTGCAAAACGGGCGCAGGAGTTTAAATACACCCTTGAGATGGGTCGTACCCACGGCATCCATGCCGAACCGACCACCTTCGGCCTGAAGCTGCTGCTCTGGCACCAGGAGATGCTCCGCAACCTTGAGCGGATGGAGAAAGCGGTTGCAACCATCTCCGTCGGCAAGATATCGGGCGCTGTCGGCACCTATCAGCACCTCTCGCCCGACATTGAAGCGGCTGTATGCCGGAAGCTCGGTCTTGAGCCCTCTTCGATCTCGACACAGATCCTTCAGCGTGACCGCCATGCCGAGTATGCCACAACCATGGCGATCATAGCTTCATCAATCGAAAAATTCTCTGTTGAGCTGCGTCACCTTCAGCGCACGGAAGTTCGTGAAGCGGAAGAGTTTTTCAGCAAAGGGCAGAAAGGGAGTTCGGCCATGCCGCACAAGCGTAACCCGATCACCTTTGAGCGCCTTACCGGTATGGCCCGTGTTGTGCGCTCGAACTCCATTGCCGCAATGGAGAATGTTGCACTCTGGCATGAGCGGGATATCTCCCACTCCTCGGTTGAGCGCATCATCATGCCGGACTCTACGACCGCTCTCTGCTACATGCTTCGCACCTTCAGCGATGCACTCACTACCCTGCTGGTCTATCCGGAGAGAATGGAGGAGAACTTCAACTCCTCTTACGGCCTGACAACCTCCCAGACACTCCTGCTGGCTCTTACCGCCAAGGGACTGACCCGTGAAGATGCCTACAGGATGGTTCAGCGCAACGCCATGGAGAGCTGGTCAACCAAAGTTCACCTGCGAGAGCTAGTTCTCGGGGATGAAGAGCTGATGAAAAACTTCACCCCTGAAGAGATAGCAGAACTCTTCAGCGCGGATCACATTCTCGGTAAACTGAAAACCAGCGTCGATACCATTTTCCAGCGCAACGGATTCTGATATTCCTGAACCCGGTCATCAATAAAAAAATCCGCAATGAAACCCATTGCGGATTTTTTATTACCCGGAAATCCTTCTTCTCGATCACAGGATCGTCCTGACCATCAATATCGAATAGGCAGATAACAGCGTTCTATAATACGTCTGGCGATGAAATATCCGTATATTTTACGATTATTTCTGCTACGCAGTTCCGGATAAAATGCTGTTCGGCGAGCCAACCTGAGCCGATTCACAATTTTCAGTGTAACTGCTTATGAATGAGTATGCTTACTTACTATTCGGTATTCTCTTTGCCGCTCTTGGTGGGGATCTTTTTGTTCGGGGAGCTGTCGGTATTGCCAGTTCATTTCGGATTGCCCCCGGCATAATCGGGGCAACTGTTGCCGCTTTCGCAACCTCAACTCCGGAGCTCTCTGTTGCCGTTAATGCAGGAATAGCTGGTAGCCCCCAGATTGCCATGGGTGATGCGTTGGGCAGTAATATCGTCAACATTGCGTTTATCCTCGGGATTGTACTTGCTATATCAGGCATTGATGCTCCTCAAGATACAATACGGAGAGATTATACTGTCGCTTTACTTGTCCCCGTTATAACAGGAATTCTTCTGCTTGACGGGCTCGTTTCCCGATTAGACGGATTTTTGATGGTATCAATCTTTTTGTTCTGGTTTCTGGCTGTATTTGCTGAAGCTCGTAAACAGCGCCGCAAAAACGCAGAGATACCAGAAAAAAATAAAAAATGGGCTTCCGTACTTTTAGCGGTTGCCGGGCTTATCTTGCTTGTCACTTCCGGAAAACTTATTGTTTCAGGAGCAACCGCTATAGCCCTTGCTTTCGGGATGGATAAGTTTTTAATCGGGGCGACAGTTGTTGCCTTGGGAACCTCAATGCCTGAGCTTGCTTCATCACTTATCGCAAAATATCGGGGTCATGATGAGGTTGGGTTGGGAACAATTCTTGGCAGCAACATTTTTAATGGGTTATTAATCGTCGGGGTGACTGCGATGATTAATCCCATACAAGTTACTTTGCGTGAAACCGGCACTGCTTTGCTCATCGGGATAACGGCACTGCTCTTGACCTTTCCCCTGTCTGATGGACGGATAAAAAAATCACAGGGGGTTTTTCTGATCATGCTCTATGCGGGATATCTCATTTTTTGCTTTGCAGAATCCCTAAAGATCACGGGGGTTATCAATAATTTCAAATGAGATCTCTTTTTTGTGATCATGAAAAACGATTCGGATGTAGTGAAGGTTTTCAGCCCGGAAAATATCCGCTCCCTTTTCTGATGCCCTGAGAATGATATGCCCTTTATTATGACCAAGCTCTTTGGCAAAATCACTCCATTTCCTGAACACCAGATTCGTATAAAAGTCGCCCTCCCGGAGAGCTAATACTTCAGAATCCGTAAGATCGGCGATCATATCCGGAGATGCGAGCAGTGACATCTCCTTTCCTATCCAGATACTGATAATCTCACAGTGAAATGGCAGATAAACAGAGTTTTTGGTAAAAAAGCCCTGTTCTCCGTTGCTGATTGCATTGAGAAAGCTTTTCATGATATCTGATTGTTAAACAATGACCAAGTCACCGTCAATAATTGTAAAACAGAACCCATAACAACATAAAGATCGGCAAAAGGATCGGCAGCGAGTATTTGTAGATGTACTCAAGAAAATCAGGAACCTCGACATCAGCCTGGGAAGCGATATTTTTAACCATGAAGTTCGGAGCATTGCCGATATAGGTCATGGCGCCAAAAAAGACCGAAGCGATAGAGATCGCCGTGAGATAGATATCCGAAGGGAGATCTCCCGGAACCGGAGAGGGTACACCGTTAGCAAAGAGTTTAACATCAGAGGAGAGTCCGATATCAAGGCCGAACTTCCCCAAAGCGCCGGCAAAGAAATTCAGGTAGGTCGGGGCATTATCAAGAACGCCCGAAAGCGCTCCGGTCATCCAGTAGAAACGGGATACCTGGAGCTCACTGGCATGTGTTTTTGCAAAATCACCAATAAGTGCCAGCGCAGGAATCATGGTAGCAAAAATACCTATAAAAAGAAACGCAACCTCCTTTATGGGTTCAAAATTAAACTCATTACCCTTGAATGCCTTCTGATTCGAGAATTTATAGGCAAAAAGAGCAATCATAAACATGATAACTTCCCGGATGCCGAACGGCAGATGAAAAAGCTCCTGAAGACTGGGAAACCCCGCGATCACGGCCGGGTCAAGAAAGACCGCACAGATAATACCGGCGAGTAACAATAAATTTCGCCTTCCTGTTATGCTCACGCCACCTTTTGTTTCAACTCCTTTGATACTGCCATTTCCACACCTTGCATCAAGAATGATAAAAATGATGAGCAGTGCTGAGACCGTAATGACCCACGGTAACAATACTTTGGATAGAACCCAGAAAAACGGCACACCTTTTAAAAATCCGAGAAAAAGCGGCGGATCTCCGATTGGAGTAAGCGCGCCGCCGATATTACTGACCATAAAAATGAAAAACACAATATGAAAAGCCTTCAATCGGCCATCATTGATGCGCATATAGGGACGTATGAGCAGCATGGATGCACCGGTTGTTCCGACAAGATTTGCAATTACCGCTCCGGTAAAAAGCAGCAATGCATTGATCAGAGGAGTTCCTCTCCGCTCAATCCTGATCAATATTCCCCCGGAGACAACAAAGAGGGATGAGATCAGGGCTATAAACGAGATGTACTCTTCAAGGGTATGCTCCAGAACAACGAGACCGTTCTCCATCAGAAAACCATAGTAAGCCGCCACAAGAACACCCAGGCCTGTCGAAACAACCGGATAGTTCCGCTCCCAGAAGCGATGGAACAGGAGAGGTCCTGTCGCTATCATAAGCAAAAGCGTTACAAACGGGGCGACAAGCCAGAGCGGCGGCAGAAGGGTTGACGGCTGAACGGCTAAAAGTGTTGCGCTTTTTACGCCCTCTATACTTTCAGCAGCTTGAAGGGGCAGAGCTGTAGACGTACAGAAAATAACGGTAAGCCCAAATACGATCAAGTGTAAATACCCTGTTGATTGCTTCATAAAAAGTATCTTTTAAAAAGTCAGATGAATTAATTTATTGGGAAATCATGATCTCTGACTTTCATACTGGTCAGAACCGTAAAGATTGAGCTGCTTGCGATAAAATGCGAAGGCCTCTTCCTGGCGGACCACTCCAAGCAGTTTGCCGTTGTTTGTATCAAGAACCGGCAGCATATCATAATCAGAGATTTCAAAAAGTTTCAGCGCCTCATCAAGTTTTGAGGTTTCATAAAGGACAGGAACATCCTTCTTGACAATATCTTCAGCAATGAGTCCGACCAATAAATCCTCTCTGAGCAGAGCCCTCATCTCATCAAGGCTTATGATTCCGGAAAACATACCATGATTATCAGTAACCAAAAAGCTGGATTCCGGTGTATTAAAAAAAACATCGATCATATTTGCAGCGCTCTCTGAATCGCTGAACGTCACGTAATCTGTTTTCATGACTTCAGCAATACCGATATGTTCTGCAACAGAGAGAGCAATACCAAAACCTACCCTTACACCCTCCTTTTCAAGAATGTAGCTTTCCATGCTATGACGATAGGCAAGCCGGGCAATCAGCGATGAGGTAACAGCGGCANACATGATTGGCAGCACAATCTCATATTGACCGGTTACTTCAAAAAGAATAAGTATAACGGTCAACGGCGCTCTCATAATGCCTGCCGTTAACGCACCCATGCCGACAAGAGCGTAAGCGCCTGATGTGGCTGTTATTGCAGGGAAAAACATATGAATAATATTGCCGAACATTCCACCGAGCATTGCACCCATTTTCATTGCAGGTGCAACATCCCGCCTGATCCTCCGGAAC
>NZ_AASE01000033.1 GCF_000168715.1 Chlorobium ferrooxidans DSM 13031
GACAACAAAAAAGGGTTTACCGCCGGGTCGCAATCCCTACCATATTCAGGGTATTTTTATGGTATATGCTTGCAGATAAAGGAGATAATAGGTTATTTGTTCACAATTGTTAACGAAACAGAACGACTAATGAACACATTTTCTTTAACACCATACGGTACTGCAGTTTCGTCAAGCAACTGTTGTTGTCTCCCCGGAGGGAGAGTGCTGTACACTACCGGATTTTTGATTTAGCGTACCTGTTCATCGGGAGCAAAAGTGGAAAACCGGCCGTCAGCATCAGTGACGGCTTTTTTTATTGAAATTTTTACATGAACCAGAACACCAGAACATAACACCTAACAACAAAGGGAGTAAAAAAATGAAAAAAATGTTATCTCTTGCCGCCATGTTTGCTGTACTGTCGTACGCATCACCGGCATCGGCAGAACTGAAGATAAGCGGCGACGCTGCAACCCGTTTGAGAGACGACTTCGGCAAGGCCAAAACAGCTGCCGGCGTCACAACCAATACGCAGGACCAGTATTTCCAGTATCGTGTTCGACTGAAACCCTCTGCCGATCTTGGTGATGGTTACTTCTTCAAGGGATTGATTCAGAATGAAGGTGTGGCCGGTGGCTGGCAGACCATTGCAGCATCCAATACCGAGCGCAACAGCCTTGAGGTTTCACAGTTCTACTTTGGCCGCAACCTTGCAAACAGCCATTACTCTCTTGGCCGTCTTCCGCTTGGAAGCCTCGATAACCCGATTCTTGATCTGACCCTTTACGCAATCCCTGGTACCGGACCGCAGGGTTCAAAATTGTATGCGGTTGATACTCCGATCGCTACAAACCATTTTGACCGTCTGTTTGGTTTCAATTACGGGGTTAAACTCGGTGGCGGTGAACTGAACGCTGTACTTGTCAACTTTGACAACCTCTCATCGACGGCCACGGCAAACCAGGGGCTTTTGAATGACGGCTATGGTATCACTGCGAACTACAAAACCACACTGGGCGATGTAACCGTTGTTCCACAGGCTTACTATACCATTACCCGTATTTCGGATGGTCGCAGGCCTTACTCCTTTGGTGGACAGGCCTTCATTCCGGTCGGTAAATCCAAAGTTGCACTCAGCGGTTTCTATACTGCTAACAAGAACACCTACCAGGCTACTAACTGGGATTACAGCGGCTATATCTTCAGGGTCAAGGGAGAGTCCGGTCCGGTTACGGCATGGGTTGATTACAACAGAACCAAAGACAAGTCTGCTGCAACCACGGTTGATTACGACAACCTCTTTGTCTGGGGATCATACAAGGTCAATGTGCATGAAGCGGCAACCGGAAGTTTCAGCATCACGCCAACCCTTCGCTATCGGGCAAGCGGTTCGCAGGCTGTCGGTGCTACAAAGGCAACGAATGATCTGCTGAGGACGGAAGTGTATGCAACTGTAACCTTCTAACCCCTGAACCTTATTGTTGGCAACTCTGGTAAATCGTTTATGACAATTTATCAGAGATACCTTATCGTATTCTTTCACTCCGGCATCCGGGCCACTCTGTTGCATTAAAGTCATGTGGGGACTTTAGGGTGTGTGTGTGCATTCTTCTCTTCAGAATGGCCCGGATGTTTTTTACCCGGCGATGTGGGTGAGTGGTCTAAGCCAAGGGTCTGCAAAACCCTTTATCACAAGTTCGAATCTTGTCATCGCCTCTGCTTTACCGTGTAGTAACGTGTAGTTCCCTTGCGCATCCGGGTGAGCAGAGAAAAGTGTAATCGGGTACATCTTTTCTCTGTTCCGGCCCGGATGTTTTTTACTCCCTTCCTTCATACCCTCATTTCAGCTGTTTTCCCGTCAGATTGTATGAAAAGCCATCTGCGGATTTGATAAATTGCCCCTTTATACCATATTTGCGGTATTTCCTCCGGTCATGTTTGGATATATGCCCACTCTTGGGTTTTATTAACAATCGTTACTCGCGGTTACTCTGTTGAATTGAGCCGGGAGAAGGATAACGGGTGATCAGGTTTTGGAACAAATACAGAGAGATGCCCGTATAAACAATTAGACTATCTGATAGCATGTCTGAACATGAGCTTGATCTGGCGGCTTTAAGCAAGGTTGGCATGATGCGCCAGAAGCAGCCTGACTACTATGTCATGCGCCTCAAGGCGGTTGCCGGTGATATGACCGCATCTCAGCTTGCCTGTGTAGCCGGAGTTGCTGAAAAATATGGCAGGGGTTTTGTTCATCTCTCCACCCGTCAGGGAATAGAGATTCATTATGTCCATCGTGACCATCTTGAAACAGCACGGCTTGAACTCCAGGGTGCAGGTATCGAGATGGGTGCCTGTGGTCCGAGAGTTCGTGTTATTGTTGCCTGTCCGGGAGAGGAGACCTGCCGTTGGGGTAACATCGATACCAAAAAGATTGCCAGGGAACTTGACAGGAGATATTTCAAGCAGGAGACCCCCTCTAAATTCAAGCTTGCCGTAACCGGCTGCTCCAATAACTGCACCAAGGCCAACGAAAACGATATAGGCGTCAGGGGTGCCATTGAGCCGAAATGGGAGGCGGGTGAATGTAACGACTGCGGTCTCTGCGTTTCACTCTGCCCGGTCAGTGCTATTGAGCGGCGGGATAGTGATGAAGGATATTGCTATGCCATAGATGAGCAACTCTGCATCAACTGCAGTGTCTGCACCTCTCTCTGCCCATCGAACTCATGGGTTATCGGCAGAAAAGGCTATACCCTCTATATCGGCGGTACCATGGGCAGAGTGCCCCGTTTCGCTTCGGTACTGAAGAAGATGGTTGAGAGCGAGGAGGAACTCTACCTGCTGATAGAAAAAGCCATAGCACTCTACAGGGAGAAGGGGCGGAAAAAGGAGCGGTTCGGCCATATGATTGACCGGATTGGTCTTGAAGCCGTAAAGGAGGAGCTGCTTGCCAAGCCCTGAAATAACAAAAACCCTTGATGTGCAGGGGATCTCCTGTCCGGCCAATGCCATGCGCGTCAGAGCTGCCGTTGCGGAATTGACGGGTGATGAACTGCTTGAGGTGCTCGTTGATGAAGGGGAGGCGGTTCTCCGTGTTGCCCGCACGCTCAAGGACTGCGGACACCGGATCGTCAAGGTTGTAAATCGGGGCGAAGGTGTAAGCGTGATTGTCGGAAAATAAAAACGAGGCATTTCTTACAATAAGGCACCTTTATTAATTGTCGTGAGCGGTTTGAGTGTGAGGCGGACGGAGCGCAGAAACCGGAATGTACACGAAGTACTTGAGGATTTCGAGCACCGCCCAACGAAGCAATCGAATCGCGGAACAAATTAATAGAGGTGCCTAAGAGAAGAGAACTATGAAGAGGGAAAAGATTGAACAATTGAATATTGAGCTGGCCGCCAAATCACCGGAAGAGATTTTGCGTGCAGCCGTCGGCTGTTTTGGCAAGGAAAACATGGCGTTTGCCTCAAGTTTCGGTGCCGAGGACCAGGTCCTTACCGATATGCTGCACAGGGAAAAACTGCCGGTTCCGGTTTTCACTCTTGATACAGGGCGGCTGCATCAGGAGACCTACGATCTGTTCGATGCAACCAGAAAGCACTACGGCATCGAGATTGAAGCGCTTTTTCCCGAGACGGCCGCTGTGGAGTCCATGCTTGCACTGCACGGCCCGAATCTTTTTTATGAGAGTATTGAAAAGAGGCGCGAGTGCTGCCGGATCCGGAAGGTGCAGCCGCTCACAAAAAAGCTTTCAACAGTGACGGCATGGATATGCGGCTTGCGCCGTGAGCAGTCGGTCACCAGAACCGCTGTGGCTCCGATTGAGTGGGATGCCGCTTTCGGCCTTTACAAGATAAACCCTCTTGCCGAAGTGTCGGAAGCGTGGGTGTGGGAGTATATCAAACAGCATAACGTTCCCTTCAACAGGCTTCATAACGAGGGCTATCCGAGCATCGGATGCGCACCCTGTACCAGGGCGGTCAAGCCGGGAGAGGATCTCCGTGCCGGACGCTGGTGGTGGGAGATAGCCGAGCACCGGGAGTGCGGTCTGCACCGTGAAAAACAGTAACCATATCGAAAGCGAACCAATGGATCATCTCGACAAACTCGAAGCCCAAAGCGTCTATATTCTCAGGGAGGCATACCGGGAGTTTAAAAGCCTCTGCATGCTCTGGTCAATCGGCAAGGACAGCACGGTCATGCTCTGGCTTGCCCGGAAGGCTTTTTTCGGTCACGTGCCGATCCCGCTCGTCCATGTTGACACCCACTACAAGATCCCTGAAATGATCGAGTACCGTGACCGTCTCGCGCTGGAGTGGAACCTCAATATGATCTACGGTGAAAACCGTGAGGCGCTTGAACGGAAACTTACCTTTCCCGACGGCAACACCGACCGGCTCACCTGCTGCAAATATCTGAAGAGCGAAGCCTTGAAGCATACCCTCTCCGGCGAGTGGCCCCGATACAGGATGGATCATGAGCTCAAGCACTATGTTCAGGACGAGGGCAAGGAGCCCTACACCGGAGTCATAGCGGGCGTCAGGGCGGACGAAGAGGGAAGCCGGTCAAAAGAGCGCTATTTCTCTCCGAGGGACAAGGATAATGTCTGGGATGTAGGCGATCAGCCGCCCGAGTTCTGGAACCAGTTCAAGACCGATTTTGCTCCCGGCACCCATGTGCGCATTCACCCGCTGCTCGACTGGACCGAACTGAATATCTGGGAGTATATCGAGAGGGAAAAGATTTCTGTGGTCTCGCTCTATTTCAATCAGGGAAAAGGCATCCGCTACCGTTCACTCGGCTGTTACCCCTGCACCAACCCGGTTGAATCCGAGGCGCGAACGCTTCCTGAAATCATTGATGAGCTCAGGAGCGGGAAGTTTTCAAACATAGCCGAACGCTCCGGCCGGGCCCAGGACAGCGAAGACGGAGGGGGGCTGGAGACCCTCCGCCGCGATGGTTATATGTGAGCTCACAGCTCTTGATTTGTTGCGCGATTTGATTACTGCGTTGGGCGGTGCTCGAAATCCTCATGTACTCTTGTGTACATTCCGGTTTCTGTGCTGCCTTGCCCTCAAACCGCTCACGACAATCAAGATTTGTGATCGGGAAATATGGGTTTTGGATTCTGGATTTTGGATTGGGTAAGGAAGAAAGTGGACTTGGTGGACGAAGAGATGGTGGACAGATGTGGACGCAAGTGGACAAGAATAAGAGAGGAAAGAGAAAGGTGGATTTCTCTTTGTCGTTGCTGTCCTTGTAGTCCCTGAAGTCCTTTTCTATGTTGATTTGTTGCAGGGGCAAACCTGTGTGTTTGCCCGATAGGTTAAAATTTTTTGATCAGTTCTCTTTATGAATGGACGTTCGCAGATGAATATTGTTATAGTCGGTCATGTTGATCACGGCAAGAGCACCGTGATTGGCCGGCTGCTTGCCGATACGGGAACACTGCCCCAGGGAAAGCTTGAATCGGTCAGGGAGAGCTGCCGTAAAAACTCGAAGCCGTTCGAGTATGCCTTTCTGCTTGATGCACTCAAGGATGAGCAGGCCCAGGGGATTACCATTGATATGGCCCGCTGCTTTTTCAAAACCGAAAAGCGTGACTACATCATCATTGATGCACCCGGCCATATCGAGTTTCTGAAAAACATGATTACCGGCGCATCAAGGGCTGAAGCGGCTCTGCTGGTGATTGATGCTCATGAAGGGATACAGGAGAACTCCAAACGGCACGGCCATATGGTATCCATGCTCGGCGTGAAGCATGTTACGGTGCTGGTTAACAAGATGGATCTTGCCGGATACAGCGAGGAGGTTTTCGAGCAGCTTAAAAAGGAGTACACGGCTTTTCTTGCCCAGATCAAGGTGACGCCGGTCAGCTTTATACCGGTCAGTGCCCGGGAGGGTGACAACATCGCCTCACTTTCCGACCGTATGGAGTGGTACAAGGGTGCAACGGTGCTTGAGCAGCTTGACCGCTTTGTCAGCAGCAAGGAGCTTCAGGAGCTGCCCTTCCGCTTTCCCGTGCAGGATATCTACAAGTTTACCCGCAGTGATGATGACCGGCGAATTGTTGCCGGAAGTGTTGCTGCCGGATCGGTGCAGGTTGGTGACGAGGTGCTCTTTCTCCCTTCAGGCAAACACTCGGTCATCCAGTCGGTTGAGTCATTCAATACGCTGCCGAAAACGAAGGCATCAGCAGGTGAGGCTACAGGCTTTACCCTTTCAACACAGATCTATATCCGTCCGGGAGAGCTTATGGTCAAGCCCTCCGAGCCGCAGCCGGAAGTTGGCAGCCGGTTCAGGGTGAACATCTTCTGGGTCGGAAGGGCACCGATGATCCGTCAGAAAGAGTACAAGCTCAAGCTCGGTTCCGCGCGTGCTTCGGTCAAGCTGGCGGAGATCAGCAATACGCTCGACGCTTCGGATCTGAGTTACAGCCGCAGCAAGCAGCAGCTCGACTGTCGAGATGTCGGCGAGTGCATTCTTGAAACAGCGCGTCCCATAGCCTTTGACCCGGCGTCAGCAAGCGAAACAACGGGCAGGTTTGTCATTGTTGATAATTTCGAGATTTGTGGCGGCGGTATTGTGCTTGAGAACCTTTCTGCCGGTGAAACCCTCCTGCAGCAGCATATCCGTGATCGTGAAAACAACTGGGAGCCGGGGCTGGTGCGCTTTGAGGAGCGGGCTGAAGCAAACCGGCACAAGGCGAAGTTTATTGTCTTTACCGGCGCTCCCGGCACGGGGAAGCGTGCCATTGCCAAAGCGCTTGAACGGGGGCTCTTTGAAAACGGCCTTAACGCCTACTATCTTGGTGTAGCCAATATCGACCGAGGTCTTGATGCCGATCTTGGAACCCATGCCGACAGTGCAGGCGAGCGTCTCCGCCGGATCGGTGAGCTGGCCCGAATTCTTACCGATGCGGGACTTATCTTTATCACCACCATCGACGATGCTGATGATTACGATATCGAAACATTGAAGCAGTTGAACGAACCCAATGATATCCTTGTCATCAACACGGGTGAAAACGGTTTTTCCCGCTACCAGCCTGATTTTGAGCTTCCTGCGGGGGCTGACGTCTCGAAGGCCGTCGGTCAGGTGGCTGATATCCTGAAAACAAGAGAGATCATTATCGACTACCAGATTTAGGCTGCCATGAACTATGTGCCGATAACCCTGAAGGTCGAGAACAAACAGCTGCTCATTCTCGGCGGCGGAAAAGCCGCACTTGAGAAAGTTCAGATGCTCCAACGGTTTGGCTTTACGGTTACGGTTATCGGTGAAGAGATTGACGAAGAGATTCTTCAAAGCGGCTGCACCTGCCATCTCCGTCCATTCCGCAGTGAGGACTTTGAGGATGTTTTGCTTGTTTACGCCTGCTTCGCTGACCGGGAGGTGAACCGGGCAATAAAGGAGGAGGCCAACGCCCGCGGTATTCTGGTCAATACGCCCGACGATCCTGAACTGTGCGATTTCATTACCCCGGCACTCTTTATTGACGGCCCTATGATGGTTGCCGTCTCGTCGGGAGGCACGGATGTACGCAAGGCTGTAGCGTGGCGGAACAGGATAAAAACCTACTTCAGCAGTCATGACCCCATATCCTGAGACCCTGCGCTTGATTGCCGAGCATCTTGACCACTCCCCGGCTGAACCGGCCTGTTTTGCTCTTGATCCTTTTCGCCTCCTTGAGGTTACAGATGATCCGCTTCAGGCTCTCCTTGACGGGCGAAGTGAGGCGGCTCTCTTTCCGGCATCGGCACTTCCCGAACCTCTTCCGGATGAGTTTGCTGTTGCGGCTTTGCTCTCCTTTCGCACGGTTCCGGACAGAGAGGATGCTCATCCGCTTAAAGACATGAACGTCATTGTGGTACGACATGAGCGTGCCGATCTCAAGGTGCTCTTTGCCCCGCTTGACATCCGCCGTGGCTACGGCAAAGTCTATCTGACCGGTGCGGGAGCAGGAAGCCGTGACTATCTGACACTCAAGGCCGACACTCTCATGCAGCGTGCCGGAGTGATCTTCTACGATGATCTTATTGATACAGGTCTGCTTGATGCCTACAGGGCGGAAAAGGTCTACGTCGGCAAGCGAAAGGGGCTCCATCATGCTGATCAGGATGCCATCAACCGTCAGCTTTTTGCTGCGGCTTTAACTAAGCAGATCGTGGTGCGTCTTAAGGGTGGAGACCCTCTTGTTTTCGGAAGGGGAGGTGAAGAGCTGGCCTGGCTATCCGACCGTCAGATTGACGTCGAGGTTGTGCCCGGTGTCTCTTCCATGATGAGTGCGGCAGCCTCGGCAGGAATACCCCTGACCCAGCGGGGTGTCAGCGGCGGAGTCACCCTGCAGAGTGCCCATAATGTGCTGGCAGGAGACACCCCGCGAACCCTCGTCTACTTCATGTGTGCGAGCCGGTTGAAGGAGCTGCAGTCGACACTGCTGCATGAAGGGATAGACGGAAAGACACCGGTTGCTCTTATCCGCAAGGCCGGTTTTTTCGATGAAGCAATGATCATGACGACAGTCGAAATCATGCATACGGTTGAGCTGGCCTCACCCCTGCTTGCCATAATCGGTCGTACGGCTGCGCTTTGCAGAAAGCGGTCCAAAATTCTCCACACGGGTGATGATCCATACCGTTGCTTGCTCCCCGGCAAAATTGTCCCCATCAGCGACATAACAGCCGGAGGGAACCCATTGGGAGTGGTTGACCTCTCACTCTTTTCAGGCATTGTTTTTACCGGTAGAGAGCAGATCGATACACTGCTTGCCGCGTTCGGCACCTTTCCTCCGCATCTTGTGCTCTATGCAGAGGGCCGAAAAACTGCCGAACTGCTACGAAGCAGGGGATACGGCAGAACGGTCATGGAAATATGAATGATGATCAGATTTCGTAATCGCAGGCAAAGACCTTGACCTTGTTGAAGGTGACGAAGACCCTGTCTCCCTTTTTGAGCTGAAGGTTCAGGTAAAGCTCCCTCGGTATTTCTGCATCAATGGGCTGATCAAACCCTTCGCACTCAATATTCAGGCCGATCTGGCCCCCAAGCAGGCGGATTTCACGGATGGTGCCCTCAAGATCGTTTCCTTCACTCCTGATTTTGCTGATTCCTATCTCGTGAGGACGTACAAAGGTCTGACTTGTTTTTTCGGCACTGTTTTTCAGCTCATCCGGAGCATCAACGCTGTGACCGCCAAGCGTTACCATCCCTTCATGAACACGTCCGTGGAAGACGTTGACGTTACCAAGGAAGTTGTAGACAAAGGCGTTGGCCGGGTGATCGTAGACCTCCTGCGGCGTGCCCTGCTGTTCGATTTTTCCCTTGTTGATCACCACAATCCTGTCAGCCAGCTCCAGCGCCTCCTCCTGGTCGTGGGTGACGAAAATACTGGTAACATGAATCTCATCATGCAGCTTTCTGAGCCAGCGGCGCAGCTCCTGACGAACCTTGGCATCAAGTGCCGAAAAAGGCTCATCCAGCAGCAGCACTCTCGGATTGACCGCCAGTGCCCTGGCAAGGGCGACACGCTGCCGCTGACCGCCAGATAGCTGGGACGGGTAGCGTTTGAGTGCCCACTCCATCTGCACCAGTTTCAAAAGATGCTCGACCCGATCCTTGATCTCACTCTTCGAAGGTCGCTTGCTGCGAGGAAGTACCTTGAGGCCGAAGGCTACATTCTCGTAAACATTAAGGCGCCGGAAAAGCGCATAGTGCTGAAAGACAAAGCCTACATTTTTCTCCCGGGGAGGAAGGTTGGTGGTGTCCTTTCCTTCAAGAATGATCTTTCCGGAATCAGCGCTCTCCAGACCGGCAATAATGCGCAACAGGGTTGTTTTTCCGCATCCTGATGGCCCGAGAAGCGCAATAAGCTCTCCCGAGGCGATATTCAGGCTGATATTGTCGAGTGCCGTGTAATCGGTGAATTTCTTCGTAATGTTCTGAAGTTCGATACCCATTGTCAGATCTTAATGTTGTGAGCTGTTTTTCTGAAATCTGTTTTCCATCACAGCCTTGACGATTACCGTGGTCAGGGCGAGAAATACAAGCAGCGAAGCTACGGCAAACGATGCCGTAAAGTTGTATTCACTGTAGAGAATTTCCACATGGAGGGGAATAGTGTTGGTCTGGCCGCGAATGTGACCCGATACCACCGATACCGCGCCGAACTCGCCGATTGCGCGGGCACTGCAGAGAATCATGCCGTAGAGCAGACCCCATCGGATGTTCGGCAGGGTTATTTTACCGAAAATCTGCCACCCTTTTGCTCCCAGTGTCAGGGCCGCCTCCTCCTCATCACGTCCCTGGGCCTCCATCAGGGGAATCAGCTCCCTTGCCACAAAGGGAAAGGTGACAAAGAGGGTCGCGATAATGATGCCGGGTGTGGAAAAGATGATTTTGATCCCCTGCTCACCAAGCCAGGAGCCGAAAGGGGTGCGGCTGCCGAGCAGCAGCACAAAGATAAGACCGGCAATGACCGGAGAGACGGCAAAGGGAAGATCAAGCAGGGTTTTCAGTGCGGCTTTGCCGGGAAAGCTGAATTTCGTGATTGCCCATGCCGCTGTTACGCCGAAAAATGCGTTCAGGGGTACGACAATTGCCACGGTTGTCAGGGTAAGCTTGACCGCTTCAATGGTGTAGGGCTCCCGGATGGCTTCAAGATAGAAATCCCACCCTTTCTGGAATGCCTGGGCAAAGACAAGTCCGAGCGGCAGAAAAACAAATCCGATAAAAAAGAGCAGGGTAAGGCCGATCAGAAGTATACGAACCGGCAGCGGATCGGATATCTTTTTTCGTACAACAGGAGGTGTGCCCTGTGAAAGCAGTGGTGTTGACATGGTGTGCTTAGCGATATTCTTTCTGTTGCCACTCCTGAATTGCGTTAAGCAGGAGTATCATGGAAAATGAGATGACGAGCAGTACCAGCGCGACGGCAGAGGCTCCGTTATAATCATACTGATCAAGTTTGGACATGATCATGAGAGGTGCAATCTCCGTTTTCATCGGCAGATTACCGGCAATGAAGATGACCGATCCGTATTCGCCGATACCGCGGGCAAATGCAAGGGTTGAACCGGTGAGCAGCGCCGGAAAGAGGTGCGGAAGCAGGATCTTTCTGAAAGTCTGCAGGCGGGTGGCGCCGAGGCAGTGTGCGGACTCCTCGATCTCCGGTTCAAGCTCTTCAAGCACCGGCTGCAGGGTACGGACTACAAAGGGAAAGCCGATGAAAATAAGGGCTACGACAATTCCGGTAGGGGAGTTGATGACCTCGATGTTCCATTTTGCCGTTATTTCACCAAGCCAGCCGACGGGAGAGTAGAGTGTGGCAAAGCAGATACCGGCAACAGCGGTCGGCAGTGCGAACGGAATGTCAACAAGAGCATCAAGAAATGCCTTGCCGGGGAAGCGGTAGCGAACAAGTACCCATGCCGTAAGGAGACCGGCGACGGCATCAAACAGAGCCGCAAGGAATGCGGTTGAAAAACTCAGTTTGTAGGAGGCGAGAACGCGGGGCGCGGTAACGGCACTCAGGAACGGCTCCCATCCCATAGGAATGGCGTTGAAGAAGATCATGCTCAGCGGGACTATGACAACGGCAGAGAGGTAGAATACCGTGTAGCCCATCGAGAGCCCGAAGCCGGGCAGAATGTTTCGTCTTTTTTTCTGGAAAATTGCCATCGCTCAGATTAATAACTATACAAATAAAGCGGAAAGCGGGATATCGTTCTGATACTCCGCTTTCCGCAGGGAACAGGGTCTCTATACCGTGCTTTTCGATCAGGGAAGATAGATCTGATCGAACACACCACCATCCTTGAAGTGGGTCTTCTGTGCTGTCCGCCAGTCACCGAAGAACTCCTTCAGGGTGAAGAGCTTGATTTTCGGGAAGTTCGCACCATATTTTTTCAGAGCGGCAGGGCTGCTCGGGCGGTAGTAGTTCCGGGCAATGATCTCCTGCGACTGAGGCGTGTAGAGGAAGTTCAGATATGCTTCAGCAAGCTTGCGTGTGCCGTGTTTGGCAACGTTTTTATCAACAACCGCTACCGGTGGTTCGGCAAGGATGCTGGTTGCCGGTGCAACGATCTCAAACTTGTCCGATCCGAACTCTTTCAGAATCAGGTGAGCCTCATTCTCCCATGAGAGAAAGACATCGCCAAGTCCGCGCTGCGCGAATGTCAGGGTTGAGCCGCGTGCGCCGGTGTCAAGTACAGGAACATTTTTGTATAACGCCTTGACGAACGCTTTAGCCTTCAATGCTGAACCGGTCTGTTTCTGTTTGAATCCCCAGGCTGCAAGGTAGTTCCAGCGTGCGCCACCCGATGTTTTCGGATTTGGAGTGATGACCGATACACCCGGTTTCACAAGATCATCCCACCCGTTGATCCGTTTCGGATTACCCTTCCGGACAACAAAGACGATGGTAGAGGTGTAGGGGGTGCTGTTGTTTGCGAGTCTTTTCTGCCAGTTGACATCAAGGAGTCTGCTGTCGGCAATGGCATCAATGTCATAGGCGAGAGCGAGTGTTACAACATCAGCCTCAAGGCCGTCAATGACCGCACGACCCTGCTTGCCTGAACCGCCGTGTGACTGGTCGATTGTGACCGTCTGACCTGTCTTTGCTTTCCAGTAGTTGATAAATGCCGCGTTTTCGCTCTTGTAGAGCTCCCTTGTCGGATCATAGGAGACATTGAGCAGTTTTGCCGGTGCCGGTACTGCCTCCGCCACAACTCCCGGAAGACCGGAGGCCAGGATGAGTGATGCGGCAAGTGTGATTTTTTTTGTCCAGTTGAGATGCATGGTGTTTCTCCAGGTAAAGTATTCTTATTGTTGTCGTTGAAATGAGAAATCCGGTAAAAAAAAAGCCGGTTCACTGTTGTATTCAGAACCGGCGCCGGGCATAATCCTTTTGAGGAACTATGGACAACAGCCGGATATGGTATTGTCGTAATCTCTTTTCAGTTGACAGCAGCAGCGCTCTTCAGAGCAAAATGGTGTATATGAAAAAGTGCTCATTATCTCTCCGTTTCGTTCACGATTGTTAATAAAAATCAATATTTCCAACCTTTCCAACTCTCTACCATAAAAATACCATAAATAGGGTACGTCAGATCGGGAGTGGTCCGGAATGAAAAGGGTATATCGCAGATTAAATGAGCGCAGCTCTACAGCCAGGAGCCTGTTCGTTTCGCCGCCTCAAAACTGCTCCAGGCAAGAGCAGCAATCAGCCTCTCATCTCCGGGGAAGCTTGAGGAGAAGGCCTTGACGACAGTTTTATCGACACGCCAGGGGGCAAGTGCGGTGAGGAGCGCAAGCCTTCCTGCGCTTTTATCCGTTTCCGTCAGGTTGGCTATGGCCTCTTCACACCACAGGTTGTGCATATCCGGATCACTGCCGTTCCAGTTCTGCACAGCGGCATGGACTGCATTTCGCACTTCAGTGGAGAGCGCCATTGCTCCATGTTTTTCGATGACCTGAGCAAATCGGGCAAATGCAGCGGAGATCACCGGAGAGGGTTCTGCCCATGCCAGATCATC
>NZ_AASE01000032.1 GCF_000168715.1 Chlorobium ferrooxidans DSM 13031
TCTTATACCATAAGTGTAGCTATTTTTATGTTTTCGTTTCTTGGTGTGGTGGATTTAATTGTCAAAATAATTTACAAATATGACTATGATTTTGTTCCTTTTATGGAAAATAATCTATACTCATTGATTCCTTTTGTTTTGTCGGCATTATGCTTTATGTTTATTAGAATAAAGATTTCTTCTGATGCCATTGATAATAAGAATGAAGTTCGAGAAGACTTACGAATGCCATTATTAAAAGACAAATAAGCTGTTCATTGGTATTGGTAATCAAAAAAAACTGGACGTATACACATGAATAAATTAATTTCGTCCTACGAAAGACACTACAAACTATCCAAAGCTATTGGTTATCAGGGGAACTAACAAAGATAGTTATAGAAATAACTCCAGTCAAAACACCTTATCGTATTCTTGAAATGCTTCAGGAAAGTCCTGAACTGATACTGGCAGATGCCTTTAAAGCAATCAAAAATTCAATAATGCAAGTGAACCAGCATATTGAGTGGAAGGAGTCGTGGCGGGATGAGTATCTGAAATGGATTTTTGTAGCCAATACATTATTTCTTGCAGGCATGATCGAAGCATGGGGCCGGGGTATTGAGCGAATCATGCAAGAGTGTGCCGCGGCAGGGGTTCCTGCACCGGAATTGCGCTATGAGCAGACCGGGTTGTGGACAGTGTTTCACTTCCTTGCCGAGCATGTTTTGGGGGGAGACTGCCAACATAACGCCCGTAGAAATGCTGGTACAAAAGCAGGTAGAAACGTCGGAATGCATTTTTGGACTGCTTGGGGCCAATATCCGGGAATGACCTTGTCGGAGGTTGCCCAATCGTGGCCAGTGGGAGGTATTGCAATGAGCATAATCGGCAACGCTGAGCGTGAAACGCAGAGCCAAATTACAAGCTGTGATGGAGAGCGTTTAAATGAATATATTCTTACGTAAAAAAAGATTAATTATTTCATTGGATGGAGGCTTGAGCTTTCAGGTGAAGGGTATGGACGAGTTGGGCAATCGAACCGTAAACGCATGATGAGAGAGAGTATTGATACGCAGATAAAGCATGTTCTTGAACGGCACAACGCTATTAGTGTTGCGCTGTTGTTTGGTTCGTTGGCTAAAGGCACTGCTCATCATGACAGTGATCTTGATCTTGCGGTCGGTGCTGACCATACACTCAGTGTTGATGAAACAATGGCATTGATTGCAGATCTGGCAACAGTTGTCGGACGCCCTGTTGACCTGATTGATTTAGCAACAGCAGGCGAACCCTTGCTTGGCCAGATCATATCCGGAGGAAGAAGAATAGTCGGCAGTGATACTCGCTATGCTGAACTGCTGCTAAAACATCTTTACAATGAGGCGGATTTTGTGCCTTACCAGAGAAGAATTCTGAAGGAGAGGAGAGAGGCATGGATTGGCCGTTAATTGAGCAGAAACTTGAGTCTTTGCGTCGCTCTATTCTCAGGGTCAAAGAGAAATGCCCTGCAAATGCGGCCGCGTTTGGTAATGATTTGGATGCCCAGGATATTCTAGCCCTCAACCTTACCCGTGCTGTTCAAATGTGTGTTGATATTGGAACACACATTATTGCCGGAAGTGAGTTTCCTCCTCCCGCCACCATGGGAAAAACGTTCGATATTCTCTGTGAAGCAGGAATAATCAGTGCTGATTTGGCTGATCGCATGAAGAAAGCCGTCGGGTTTCGTAATATCGCTGTCCATAACTACGAGACCATTAACTGGGTAATCGTGTTTGCTATTGCGACTGCACATCTTCAGGATTTTGAAGAGTTTGCCTCAGCCGTTGCAAGACTTGCTGATACGCAGTAATACAGTAACAATGATATATCAACTATGCAAAGTAATCTCTCGTTGTTAGAGGAGGTAATTGCTTGAGCATAATCGGCAACGCTGAGCGTGAAACGCAGAACCGCGTTATTGACCTGTTCCGTGACGAACTCGGCTATCGCTATCTCGGCGACTGGAGAGATCGCCAGGGCAACA
Organism: Chlorobium ferrooxidans DSM 13031; assembly: GCF_000168715.1. Classification (GTDB taxonomy): domain Bacteria; phylum Bacteroidota; class Chlorobiia; order Chlorobiales; family Chlorobiaceae; genus Chlorobium; species Chlorobium ferrooxidans. The sequence goes on from NZ_AASE01000032.1 coordinate 2,009, forward strand.
GCAACATTGAAGAGGGGCTGCTCAGAGCCTATCTTTTGAAGAGCGGCTACACTCCTGTACAGATTACCAAGGCCATTCATGAACTGCGTATTGAGGCCGATAACCCCAACCGAACGCTCTACGAAAACAACCGGAATGTCTACCGTTTGCTGCACTATGGTGTGTCGATAAAAGCTGCTGCCGGGGAGTATACTGAAACCGTCAAACTCATCAACTGCGAGCAACCGGAGCTGAACGACTTTGCCATTGCCGAAGAGGTGACGGTTTGCGGCCAGCACGACAAACGTCCCGATATTGTGCTCTACCTCAACGGAATTACCGTTGGTGTGCTGGAGTTGAAGAACAGCCGCAAATCACTTTGTGACGGCATCCGTCAAAGCCTTGTCAATCAACGTCCGGAGTTTATAGCCCCCTTCTTTTCAACCGTGCAGCTCATTTTTGCAGGCAACGACTCGGAAGGGCTGAAGTATGGCTCTATCGGCACGGAGGAGAAGTACTTTCTGCAATGGAAGGAGGATGAGGAGGATAACTCCCGTTTCAAACTCGACAAGTATCTGCTGAAGATCTGCGAAAAGTCCCGTCTGATTGAGATGATTCATGATTTCGTAGTATTCGACGGCGGGGTGAAGAAGTTGCCACGGGTGCACCAGTATTTCGGAGTCAAGGCAGCAGAGCGCTACGTGGATGCCTTCAGTGGAGGGATCATCTGGCATACACAGGGGAGCGGCAAGAGTATTGTTATGGTGCTGCTTGCCCGGTGGATTCTGGAGAACAAGCCTGCTGCCCGTGTTGTGATTGTTACTGATCGCGATGAGCTCGACAAGCAGATTGCTGGAGTCTTTACCGATGCTGGGGAGTCAATCAAGCGCACAACAAGCGGCAGTGACCTGATGAAGCAGCTTGGTCAGCCCTCTCCGCGCCTGCTCTGCTCGCTGGTGCACAAGTTTGGCCGGAAAGGGGTTGATAATTTTGATACTTTTATCAGAGAGGTGGAGTCGCAGCCCGGCCACGCTGTCGGGGATGTTTTCGTCTTTGTTGATGAGTGCCACCGCACACAGAGCGGCAAGCTGCATCGAACCATGAAAGCCTTCATGCCGAATGCGGTCTTTATCGGCTTTACCGGAACGCCACTTCTGAAAAAAGATGCAGCAACCACCCTTGAAGTTTTCGGGAGCTACATCCACACCTACAAGTTCAATGAAGCGGTTGAAGACCGGGTGGTGCTTGATCTGGTCTATGAAGCGCGTGATATCGACCAGCAGCTTGGTTCGAAGGAGAAAATTGACGGATGGTTTGATGCCAAAACAAAGGGACTGAACGAGTGGCAGAGGGCTGCCCTGCGAGAACAGTGGGGAACCATGCAGCATGTGCTCAGCTCCCGGTCACGGATGAATCGGGTAGTCAACGATATTGTTTTTGATTTCAGTGTAAAACCCCGTCTCAGCAGCCATCGGGGAAACGCTATTCTCGTTGCTTCGAGCATCTATGAGGCCTGCAAGTATTTCGAACTTTTTCAGAAATCCGTATACAAAGGCAAGTGTGCGGTCGTGACCTCCTACAATCCGCAGACGAGGGATATCACAACCGAAGACACAGGTGCCAATACGGAGACGGACAAGGAGTTTATCTACAACACCTACACGGCAATCCTGCTGGGAGTTGAAGCTGCGGCGGGCAAGTCACAAACCGAGAGCTACGAGGACAGCGCCAAAAAGCTTTTCAAAGAACAGCCTGCGACAATGAAGCTCCTGATCGTTGTCGATAAACTGCTGACTGGCTTTGATGCACCGAGCTGCACCTTTCTCTACATCGATAAAAGCATGCAGGATCACGGCCTCTTTCAGGCGATCTGCCGTACCAACCGCCTTGACGGAGAGGACAAGGAGTTCGGTTACATCGTTGACTACAAGGATCTCTTCAACAAGGTCAATGATGCCCTGAAGGTCTATACCGTCTACACCTCGGAGCTGGATCACACCGGCAGCGATGGCGAGTGTGACATTCTGATGCAGGACCGGCTTGAAAAGGGACGGGAGAGGCTGGAGGGCGCACTGGAAGCGCTCGCGTTGTTGTGTGAGCCGGTTGAGCCACCAAAAGGGGAGCTTCAGCATATCCATTATTTCTGCGGGAACAGTGAAATATCGGCTGAACTTGAAGAGCGGGAACCGATTCGTTCAGCGCTCTACAAGTCTACGGCCATGCTTGTCAGAGCCTACGGCGGTATTGCCGATGAGCTTGATTCAGCAGGCTACAATGCTGGTGAGGTGCATCGACTCAAACTGAATATCGACCGCTATCTCAAGCTGCGTGAAATCATCCGCAAGGCCAGTGGGGAAAGTATTGATCTGAAGGCGTATGAGGCTGATATGCGTCACCTGATTGATACCTATATTGAAGCCGATGAGCCACGCAAGATCTCTCCCTTTGATGATATGCCGCTACTGGAGCTGATTGTGAAATCAGGCATTGCCGAGGCGATCAAAACTCTGCCCGATGGAATCAAAAGCAGCAGGGATGCGATTGCTGAAACCATCGAGAACAATGTTCGGAGCAAGATTATCAAGGATCATCTGAACGATCCGGCATTTTATGATCGCATGTCAACGCTGCTTGACGAGCTTATTATATCGCGTCATCAGAAAGCTGTTGAATATGAAGCCTGGCTCAAGCGAATAGCTGAGCTTGCCAAACGTGTTGAATCTGGCCATGGTGAAGAGACTCCCGATCAACTCAATACTCCCGGTCGTCGGGCACTCTATAATAACCTGAAGAGTGAGAGGGGAGAAAACGGGGAGCAGGCGACAAGAGTAGAGCTTGCGATGATGATAGACGAAACGGTCAAACAGGTAAGGCCGAATGGCTGGCGTGGAGTGAAACCGAAGGAGAATGTTATCAAGAAAGCCCTGTTTGATGTGTTGCAGGATGAGGATGAAGTAGAGCGGCTGTTCCTTGTTATTGAGCGTCAAAGAGAGTATTGAATGGTTACCAAAGTTGATATAGGGGATATTCCGGTTGATGTGGTGCTGAAGGATATCAGGAACATCCATCTGAGTGTTTACCCGCCGACAGGCAGGGTACGTATTTCTGCGCCTTCGCACATGAATATTGATACCATCCGGGTCTATGCCATTTCACGGCTTGGCTGGATAAAAAAACAGCAGGGGAAGCTGCGACGGCAGGAGCGCGAAACTCCACGGGAGTACCTGAACCGTGAGAGCCACTATCTCTGGGGAAAGCGCTACCTGCTTAAAATCATTGAGAGAGAGGCCCCTTTTGCTGTTGCCTTGCAGCATAGTACGATACTCATGCATGTCCGGCCTGAAACCGGTCATGAGAAAAAAGAGGAGCTTCTTGATGAGTGGTACCGGAAGCAGTTGAAGGTTGCTGTTTCTGACCTTATTGCCCTGTGGGAGAAAAGGATTGGCGTGAAGGTGAGTGAGTTCGGCGTCAGGAAGATGAAAACGAAATGGGGTACCTGCAACCCGCAGGCAAAGCGAATATGGATAAACCTTGAGCTTGCCAAAAAGCCGAAAGAGTGCCTTGAATATATTGTTGTGCATGAAATGGTTCACCTTCTTGAGCGTCACCACAATGAGCGTTTTACTGCACTCATGGATAACTTTATGCCGAAATGGCGCTCTCTCCGGGATGACCTGAATCGCCTGCCCGTAAGGCATGAGGAGTGGGATTATTGAATGTTTTTCATAAACAGTCAACAAAAAGCCGTGAGTGAGTTTGGGAGACTCTCCCTGTCTTTTCCCGCTTTTATTCTTTGTGACCGCGTTTCTTGCGGAAGCAGTCGGAGACGTTTGCGGGTTTGGGACTTGTTCCCAACCATGGCAAACTATGGTAAAAGGCTGACCTGAAAATGAAAAGCCATCCGGAAGGAGAGTCCCGGATGGCTTTTGTAATTCCCCGAGTTGTGCCATTTAGTGCCAAAACTCAGAGATCAAGAATTTGCTGAACTTCGTTTGTAAATTCGCTTGTACGCATCTGTTTGACATAAACCTCACCGGTTCGTTCATAACAAAGATGGATTTCATGGAACCGCCAGATTTCCTCCTGGATCTTTCGTAATGACCGGCGCATTTTTTTCAAGGTATTTGCTTGAGCTCACTACAGAGGAGCGCAACGAGGTCAAAAAGGTTGCCCGTGAACTGCTTGCGAAACTCAAGGATTTGCTGGTGCTGAACTGGCGCCACAAAATCGAGGCTCGCTCACAGTTGAAACTTGCCATCGAAGATACCCTTGACTATGGACTGCCCCTTGCCTACACCCCTGAACTCTACCGACAGAAATGCTCCGCCCTGTTCGAGCACGTCTATGAAAGCTATCCCGAACGCAATGCCGGGATCTATGTGTGAAAAGTTGTATTAGAAGTTGCTTGGCTCTGCTTGTGTGCATTTCCTGCGAATGATGAATGACTGTGATGATTTTAGGATTATTAATTCGTCAATAATTAAGAGATATGTCTATATTTATTCTATAAGTCGTCAAAAAATACGATATGTGATATAGGATAAAACAGGGGTTCTTGATGAAGATTGAAGGATTATTGACGGATGAAGCGATTCTCGGGGAGCTGGGCAAGCGATTTGCGCAGCGGCGACTTGAGATGCAGCTTAGCCAGGAGATGCTTGCGGAACAGGCGGGCGTATCAAAGCGGACCGTGGAGCGTGTAGAGTCCGGGGCCACAACGCAGATCTCGACGATGATCCGGATTCTGCGGGTTTTGGGGCTGCTGGATCGTCTGGAAGCTCTGGTGCCGGTGGCGGGACCGCGTCCGATGGATTTGCTGAAGCTGAAAGGTAAGGCCCGGAAACGAGCAAGCGGCAAGAGGAATCCAACGGATGAAAAACACTGGACGTGGGGTGACGAAGCATGAGCACGACAGCAATGGTAAACCTGTGGGGACGCACGATCGGTGCGGTGTCGCTGGATGACCATGCGACGGTCGTAACCTTTGAGTACGAACCAGCCTTTACCGGTAGCGGTATCGAGCTGGCACCGTTGATGATGCCTCTCTCAAGCCGCCTCTACTCCTTTCCGGCGCTGAATCCGGAAACCTTCCATGGTCTTCCGGGGCTCCTGGCGGATTCGCTGCCGGACCGGTTCGGCAGTGCGTTGATTGATGCCTGGCTTGCCCGTTCCGGTCGCATGCCGGAGTCGTTTAATGCCGTGGAGCGTCTCTGTTATACGGGTTCGCGCGGTATGGGTGCACTGGAATATGCGCCGGCAACCCGACTGGGTGTGTCCGGTTCATCCCCTGTCGATGTCGACAGACTGGTGGCGTTGGCTTCGGAGGTTTTGACCCATCGTAACGATCTGAAGAGCTGGTTCCACGATCAGGGGCGGGAAAAGGCACTCAAGGATATATTGCGGATCGGCACCTCTGCCGGTGGCGCGCGGGCAAAGGCGGTGATTGCCTGGAATCCGGAGACGAACGAAGTCAGGTCGGGACAGGTGACGGCCGGGAAGGGATTCGAATACTGGCTGATGAAGTTCGATGGTGTAAGCGGCAACAGGGATAAGGAGCTGGAAGACCCCAGGGGATACGGCGCGATCGAGCATGCCTATTACCGGATGGCGGTCGATACAGGAATCACCATGAACCCTTGCCGTATGTTCGAGGAGAACGGCCGTCGCCATTTCATGACGAAGCGGTTCGACCGGCTTGAAGGTGGAGGCAAGCTGCACATGCAGTCGCTTTGCGGGATGGCACACTATGATTTCAATCAGGCAGGAGCCTACGGTTACGAGCAGGCGCTGCAGGTAATCCGCCGACTGGGATTGCCGATGGCGGCAATCGAGGAGCAGTTCCGGCGGATGGTGTTCAACATTGTGGCCCGCAATCAGGATGACCATGTCAAGAACATTGCCTTTCTGATGGACAGGTCGGGAAACTGGTCACTTTCGCCCGCGTTCGACATGACTTACAGCTATCAACCGGGCGGAAAATGGACATCGAGCCATCAGATGACGATGAACGGCAAGCAGAATGGATTTACGCTGGAGGATTTCAGGGCGTGTGCGAAGAGCGCTTCCATGAAGCGCGGACGTGCGGAAACCATCATTGCTGAAGTACGGAAAGTTGTTGCACGATGGCGGGACTATGCGGATGAATCATCCGTGAGTCCGGAGCAACGGGACAAGATTGCACCAACGCTGAGAGTGGAGGGCTTTAAATGAGGAATGAGAGATGAAAGGAGAGAATCCGATACAGACTAAATCGTACTGCTTTGCTTTGTGTATTGGATAATGGCAGAACCGGATCAAAAACGTGCATTTAAAAAACGAACCTTCTATTGGGCAGAAAAACTTGATGTCAAGGTGGCATGGCTTGGTATGCGCACAATGCAAAATAAATGGCATCATGTTCCACCAATGGACACATGAACTTTAATGTCGAACTGTTATTGCTCGATCAGGCGCTCTGGGACTATGTTATTGTTCATGAACTGCTCCATTTCTTCGTTCCCAACCACGGCAAGCTCTGGAAAAGCCTGATGCGGCTCCATCTGGGCGAGTATGAGATGCAAGAAGCCGCGTTAAGGAAGATTGCAAGTCAACCACGGTAAAAGAGTGATCTGAAAATAAAAAGCCATCCGGAAGGAGAGCCCCGGATGGCTTTTGTAATTTGATGCTGTCCTGATCTATTTCTGGTTTGCCTTATATCTCATGTCGGGGGTTCCATCCTTTTTGGTCGGTCCGGCAGGTTTGGCTGCCTCCTTGTTGGCCTTGAATCTCATGTCGGGAGTACCATCTTTCTTGGTTGGCGCCGCCGTGGTAACGGCTGGCTTGGCCACAGGCTTTTCGGCGGCCTTAACAGCGGTTTTTTCGGCAGGTTTGGCGGTTTCGGCTTTCACGGCCTTCACCTGTTCGGTTTTTGCAGGAGCCTTTTTATCATCTTTCTTTACAGCAAAGGTTTTCGTCGGAGCAAAGAGAGAGAGTGCAAAGAAAGCCGTGGTTACAAACAGTGCTGTTTTTTTCATGATTTTGATTTTTTGGTTAACAAAGAGGTCAACAGATGACAGGGTAAATTGTTCTGTGTTTTATCCTTGATTGTAAAAATTACAAATTATTTTTGATTATTTCCCTTTGCATGGGGCAGTGGATTAGTAAGCCCCGGGCAGTAAGCTCAAACAAAGAGAGGGCAGAAGCGTGCGCCAAAAGTGGGGAGGTGCGATACTCCTCCTATCAGTTCCTGCTGTTTACCTGCGCATCCAGGGTAAGATTCATCTGCTCTTTCAGCAGCAGCAGCCGTTCAGCGGCATCAGTATCACCCAGAGCTTCCTGCAGCCTCAATACCGCACATTTCGCATAAAATCCGCCCTTCGGTTCCAGCTCTTTGCGTTTTTCGGTTACTCCTATTTCAATTCTTGCAAGTTCAGCTACTTCAACAAGCTCCTCGGAAATCGACGGGTCCGTACTCATCGCTTTCAGTGCCTCATAAGCCGTTTTGAATCTGCACGCTTCGATCTGGTCAATAATTTCTTGCAGTTGTTTCTTCATGGTGGTGTAACGCTGATTTTTACTTCTCTACTCATTTTTTACCGGAAGCCAGTGTGATGCTGGCCATGCCATGCAGGGCGAACCCTGGAATCCGGTTATGGCAAACTAAAGATCCAGAGGATTATCGATGATCTCCAGGGAGAGCTCTTTTTGATGATCATGAAAACCGATACGGATGTAATGGAGATTTTTACTGTTGAAGATATCGGAACCTTTTTCTGCCGCCTGCAGAATAATATGCCCCTTGTCATGGCCCAGCTCTTTGGCAAGATTACCCCATTTCCTGAAGACCAGATTGGTATACGAGTCGCCAGTGCGAATACCAAGAAGCCCGGATTCACAGAGATCGGTAATCTGCTCGGGTGTTGACAGCATCGACATCTCCTTGCCAATCCAGATGGTGATGATCTCACAGTGAAAGGGGAGAAACAGAGAGTTTTTAATCGCAAATCCCTTTTCACCGTTCTTGACAGCAGCAAGAAAGCTTTTCATGGTATCGGGAGTTATTGATTATCGATATCCTCTTTAAAACAAATAAACAGTTACCCTAAAAGTATAGCGGAAAGTGGAGCCTTTCGCAAATGTGTAAACACTATCCGTTTCCATCTCACGCGCTCTTTTCAACGGGAGAGGCCAAAAACGGAGGGTCAGGATCACTTTTTTTGATTTGTAGCATTAACCTTTTTGACCGGTTGCTTTATTATGGGCATACGGTTATAATAAAGCCGGGAGATTTTAAGCCGCAGCACGGCTTTTTGCGATGAGAGTGGAGAGGTGATCGTCATGTTCGCCAGTGGAGGCTATAAACCATAAAAACTATGGCGGTGATAACAAGTAACGGTGTAACACTTTGCCGATCAGGGGCGTTTACTGTAACCAGAGTGGTTACTCTCCTTCTTTTGCTGGCAGGTTGCAGCAGCCGTCCTGAAAAGGTGGTTGATCAGGACGGAAACAGCTACAACGCTGTTCAGATTGGATCCATGGTATGGACAGGAAAAAATCTTGATGTGGCACACTACCGGAATGGTGATGCAATTCCTGAAGTGAAGGATCCCGAAGCGTGGGCACTTCTGAAAACAGGAGCGTGGTGTTACAACAGTAACCGGCTTGAACATGGAAAAATCTACGGTAAACTCTATAACTGGTATGCGGTAAAAGATCCGAGGGGTCTTGCCCCGAAGGGGTGGCACGTAGCCACCGATGCTGAATGGAACAAGCTCGGGGAGCTGCTTGGCGGAAGTGAAAATGCCGGGGGAGCTATAAAATCGGCAACACTCTGGAGGGCAGTGCAGGGTAGTGTTAACGGTAAAAGCGGCTTTGAGGCTCTTCCGGGTGGAGCCAGACGGGATAATGACGGATACTTTATGCCGCCGGGTGATTACAGCAGATTATGGTCTTCAACTGAATCCGGGGCAAAGAGTGCATGGGGCCGGTCACTCGGCTACTACGATGCAGCCCTGAGAAGAGGGATGGCCAACAAGAACATTGGCTTTTCAGTTCGATGTGTCAAGGATTGACGGGCAGCGCAAAGATTCATCCCGGTCCGCCTCATGCACGCTTCAGGGCTTGCATGAGCTATTGTCCCTTGGTTTATCACCACAACCGCAACTTCCGCAGGTAGAGGTCTTGATCAGGGTATAGAGCGGACAAAATCCTGTAAAGGCGGTCAGAAGCGGTATAAGGCCAACAGCTCCCCACCACGACTGATTGATGACTCCTGCGGCAATAATGGCAATCCCGATAACAATCCGGATTATTTTATCTGTTTGACCAACATTTTTCTGCATTGGAGTTCACTGTTCAGGGTTGAGTGAGATTCGATCTGTAGTAGTTACATCGTTGTCAAAGTAATAATACGATATTGTTTTATAGCAAGCAATGATCAACTCACGGGCTCTTTGGGTAACTGGTGCCTGAAGGCGGGCAGTGATCGGAGCTATAGTATTTCGGACGTATAGCGGTGCTTCCGGGATTTTTCAGGCTTGGTGTGGTGATTGCTCTGTTTGCCGGAGCATCAAATTAACCGTGACGGATGGATGAGGTAATGCAACAATACCGATACGCATGACACGCAGGAATAAAAAACATTGGCGTCCGCTGCCAATCCCGCCAAACTATCTTGCCGGGATGTTTTTCTTGTTGGTCATGGCGTTCTCCGCTACAGCCTTTCTGCACTATAAAGCCCGCATGGAAGAGATTGAGAACCTGATGCACGAGGAGTCATCACTGCTGATTCATTTTCTTACCGAAGGCGCAGAAACAGCACTGATCGGCTATAACGAGATCAATGGTCTCATCACCGGCGGGCTTGCTGATCAGTTGCGACTGATAGAGCGCATGGACAGCCAGAAAGCGTTGACATCCGAAAATCTTACTGAAATTGCCGGTAAAAGCGGAATGTACCGGATCACTATTGTTGACCGTAACGGCAATCGAATTGCATGGAACACACCGCCCGATCATACACCGCTTTTTCGGAACTGTGAACCAGCCAGTCAGCTCATGCCGATTCTTTCCGGAAAAACAGAGGTACTCAACCTCGGAATCAGGGAGAGCGAATCCGGCAAAGGGCCCCGACTGGTTGTTGCCGTTGCCAGACGGCGGGGTGGTGCGATTGTCGGCAATGTTGATGCAACAAGGCTTCTCGCCATGCAGAAGCAGATCGGGCCGGGAAGACTTATTCAGCGAACAGGCACCGATGCTGCCGGGATTGCCTATATCATCTGGCAGGACTCCTCCGCTATCATTGCCGCGACCTCCAATGTAACCGAAGCCGAAACCATACAGTCTGACCCGATCCTGTCGCGAGCGCTTGAACAGAAGAGATCGACCACAAGGTTTACCACATTCAATGGCAAACAGGTTTTTGAGGTGATTAAACCGTTTTTCTACCAGGGCAGCAGGTTCGGATTACTTCGCATCGGACTGAAAACCGATCCGTTTATGGAGGCGGCAGAGAAGCTGCAAATTCGCATTATACTGCTTCTGGGCCTTGCATCCATAGGAGGTCTGGCGGTATTCAACCTTATCCTTACACGACGCAATGAATTGAAGGTCAAGGATGCCCTGCTTGGTGAAAAGCTTTTCTCCTCCTCCATTCTCGAAAATATGGCGGATTCAGTCATAGCCGTGAACACCGGGGGGAACATTACCCTGCTCAACAGCTCAGCAGAAAAGCTTTTAAACATAACAGGGGCCGGTGCCATCGGCCACTCTCTCAGTGCTATTCTTCCCGAATGCGGAACATTGATCATGGAGTTTATGAACCGCCAGACAACTGCAAGCACAAAAGAGTTCGATTGCCGCATCAACAACACTCAATTAATCCTTGCGGGTCATTTCACTCTGATCAACGGTACGGAGAACTATCCTGACGGGGCGTTTGTCGTGTTGCGGGATATGACGGTACAGCGCTCAATGCAGCGGGTGATCGAGCGTCAGGAAAAACTCACCGCCATGGGTGAACTTGCTTCCGGGGTGGCACATGAAATCCGCAATCCGCTCAACGCTATCGGTGTTCTGGGGCAGCGGCTTGACATGGAGTTTTCTCCGGCTGAAGAGAGAGAGGAGTATCATCATCTGGTTCGAGCTATCGTTTCCGAAGTACACCGGGTCAATGCCATCATCCAGCGATTCCTGAAATTTGCCCGCCCTCCGAAGCTCATGCTGATGCCAACTGATCTGGATGATTTTATCAGGCAATACCGACCCGTACTGGAGGGTGAAGCCGAGACCGTGGGAGTGCGCTTTACGCTCACAGCTTTTTCCGGATGCCAAATCTCGATCGACAGGGCTCAGATGCAGCAGGTATTGCTCAATCTTGTCAGGAATGCGGTCGAAGCGACAGAGCCGGGCGGTGAAGTGACCGTCATGACAGGTCAGCGCACCGGCAGCGCGTTCATTGAAGTTGCCGATACCGGCAGGGGAATTCCCGAGGAGTTGCGCTCTCAGATATTCAATCTCTATTTTACCTCAAAAGAGGATGGGACCGGAATGGGTCTGAGCATAGCCAACCAGATTGTCCAGTCACACGGGGGCGTTATTGAAGTCGAAAGTCTTGAAAACAGGGGGAGCATTTTCAGAATCGTGCTGCCCCGGTCATGAATGGTTACTGTCCGCAACATAAAAAGAACGAGATAATGGATTACACGATTCTGGTGGTCGAAGACGAGCCGGTGCAACTGGAGAGCCTTGCGGGTTTTCTTTCCAAGCAAGGTTACCGGGTGCTGAAGGCGGCTAACCCTGAACAGGCAATTCTGAACATCCGGAACAGTGCGGTCGATATCGTGCTCTCCGATTTCAGGATGCCCGGCATGAGCGGGGTAAAACTTCTTGAAGCCATCAAGGAGATAAATCCCTCAATACAGGTTATCATCATGACCGCCTACGGTACGGTGGAATCAGCGACCGATGCCATGAAACTTGGCGCTGCCGACTACATCACCAAGCCGATCGACCTATACCGCTTGCAGGTGCTGATACGAAATATTGTTGAACGAAAACAGCTTATCAGCGAAAATCGCCTGCTTCGTCAGCAACTCACCGAACGTTTCAGTGTTGATGGAATTATAGCTGAATCCAGTGCGATGAGCCAGGTGCTCAATGTTGCGGGGAGGATTGCCGACAGCAATGCTTCTGTGCTGATTACCGGCGAAACCGGTACAGGCAAGGAGCTGATTGCCCGAAGCGTACATTTTTCCGGCTCGCGTCACAACCATCCATTCGTTGCAGTTAATTGTGCGGCACTTCCGGATACGCTCCTTGAAAGCGAGCTTTTCGGGCATGAAAAGGGGGCTTTTACCGGAGCCGACCGGCAAAGGAAAGGTCGATTTGAAACGGCTGAGGGAGGCACACTCTTCATTGATGAGGTGGGTGAAATTCCTCTTTCCCTCCAGGTCAAGCTGCTCAGGGTATTGCAGGAGAAAACATTTGAACGCATCGGCAGTAATATTGTGCTCCAGGCCAATGCCCGCATTGTCGCCGCCACAAACCGGGACCTCGAAGCAATGATCAGAGAGGGTACCTTTCGCCAGGACCTCTTCTATCGGCTCAATGTTGTTTCCATACGAATTCCGCCTCTCAGGGATCGACGTGAAGATATTCCTCCACTGGTTGATGGCTTTGTGCGTCGCTTTGCATCGGAAAACAACAAACGGATTGCCGGAATTTCAAGAGAGGCGATGGACGCGCTTATGAAATACTCCTATCCCGGAAACGTCCGGGAACTTGAAAACATCATTCAGCAGTCAGTCGTGCTTACGCGCGGCGAAACCATCATGCAAAGCGATCTTCCCGTCAGGCTCAATGAGTCTCCAAAGAGCTCGAAACCGGTGATGTCAGGCGATGAAACCTTTCCGGAAAAGGTGGAAGCCTTCGAGAAGTCTTTAATTCTTGATGCACTCAGCAAGTCTGGTCAGGTGCAGACAAGAGCTGCCGAGCTCCTTGGTATCAGTGAACGGCACCTGCGTTACAAGCTCAAAAAGTACAGCATGAAATAACCGCTCAAACACCTCTTCTCCGCTGAAGCCTGTATCGACCATATCGTCGAGCCGACGACCAGCTGGTCGAAACAATGGGCAGGAGTGCATGGCCCTGATTACCGGGCATTACCAGCTAAATGCTTATATGATAGGTATATACGAATCTCATCTCTTTTCTGGCACAGTAATTGATTCTAACAGGTGGTGGAGCATCGGAATAGAACGAACTCTGCCGTTTGTAGCGAATACAATCACCAATGAAAAGGAACAGTTACCATGAAAAAAATTATTGGAATGGCGATGATAGCGGGTTCAATCATCACGCTTTCACTATCGAATCCACTCTATGCAAGGGGTCCGCAAGGGGGCGGTGCGGGTGGTGGAATGGGTATGGGCGGAACCGGTACCGGAAGCAGCAACAGGGGCTTTGTTGATGCCGATAATAACGGAATCAATGACAGGGCAAGGGATACAAACAATGACGGGATTCCTGATGGCCAGGATCCAGACTATGTGCGTCCCCGGGATGGATCGGGTGCCGGAAGAGGTGCGGTTTCAGGTAGCGGGACAGGAACACCCGTTCTTGATGGCACAGGGCCGCATGGAGCAGGAAAGGCTGCCCGTTAAGGTCGTACGGTATTTTGTATTTCAGGTCCGGCAGTTTGTGCACAACATCCGGACCTGACATTTTTTACGAGGAGACGTGTAATGCTGATCACCAAAATATCACTATGTACTCTTTTTGCTGTAACGAGTACCTTTTTTTCAGGTGCAGCTTTAGGCAGTGATTCAGCGAATGAAACGATGACCGGTTCTGTAGGCAATTCCGCTCAAAAGGAGAGCCGTGCCACGCAAAACAAACTGCAGTTCATTGATGAAGATTGCGATGGTATCAATGATATCATCCAGAACAGGGAGCGATACCCGAACACATTTGGTGGCTCGCCAGCGGCCTATGGCGGTAAGTCAGGAGCCGGAATGTTCAGCGATGAAGGTGTTGCCGGAAAAAGAGGTGCAAGGAACTCCGCTGCAGGTGGATCTAACGGCCGATCCGGCAGAAGGTAAAACATGATACAAACAGATAGGATTATGAGGTTATTGTTCAGTATGGCAATTATTGCGCTGTGGCCAATGGTAGCAGAAGCAGAGTGGAAGAGCAAAGCCTCAATTTCAGGAAGCGCAGATAGCAATGTCTTTCGAAACAGCTCTCCCGAAAAAGATCTCGTTACTGAAGCGGAGATATCTGTGGCGCATGCATGGGATTGGGAGAAATGGAGCGCCATGGCATCATTCGAGGGCAGCTCCATCAATTTCACTGATCATGCAGATCGCAACTATATCCTGCCTCAAATAACCCTTTCCGTGCAGCGCAATCTTGAAAATAAAGGATGGATTCGCAGTGGAGTACGGGCAAAAACAAGGATAGACGGGGACAATTATCAGCTCTATGACTATCAGGAATATGCGGGATTTGTGGATACCAAATTACCCCGGAACGATCATTTGACAGTGCTTGCCGGTTACAGCCTGCTCAACAGAGGGTATGATCAGTTTGAAGAGATGGATAATCTGGAACACCAGTTGTATGGAGGGTTGCAGATAGCGATGGAGGGCGGAAGAAACATTGCGTTCTTATCCGAACTCGGATACAGGCACTACCTCTCACCCCTCAGTGCGGGAACGACAGTTGTCCGCCAGGGTTATCGGGGGCGGAGGATCGTGACAACGGGCAGCAGTAAAGAGTCTGCAAATGCCGGACAATGGGTCAATTCCCTTACGCTCTCTTCACCCGTTATTGATGACCGGACAGGAGTCAGGCTCT
>NZ_AASE01000031.1 GCF_000168715.1 Chlorobium ferrooxidans DSM 13031
ATTCAGCCCTCGTCACAGCTTTCGACCATCTATCCGCAGTCGCGGAAAAATCCGGAATATTTTCCCGATTTTCTCCGCAGCATCATGGTCGGCCTGAACTTCAGGGAGATTCTTACCAACCCGCTCATCAAGAGGGATGATGCCGCGCTCTTCAGCGATCAGCTGGTCGCCGTGCTCAATCCTATCAGCGAAGGGCTTGAAGTGCTCCGTCCGGGACTTCTTCCCGGTTTTCTGAAGGTTATCAGCCACAATATCCGGCACGGAAACAGGGATCTGAAGTTCTTTGAAGTTGCCCGCGCCTTCAGCATGCTGCCAGGCAGCGAAGGGGATACCAACTCCCCGCTCGACGCCTACAGCGAAAAGGAGTATCTCCTCCTTGCCATGACCGGGAGCCGTTTTCCCAGAATCTGGAACCAGTCACCGGAAAAAGCTGATTTTTATGATGTTATGGGTGCGGTCGAGATGCTGCTTGAGAAGCTGAATTTGCTTGATAAATCAGTGGTGAATATTTATAATGAAAAAACTGTCAGCATTGCTCTGGAGCTGACAGAACGTGGAAAGTCCTGCTCCTACAGGGCAGGCGTTGTCAAGCAGGTCGAAAAAGACCTTTTAGGGAAATTTGATATCGGGCAGGAGGTTTTTATTGCCGAGCTTGATGCAGCAGTTCTGGAACGCTGCTTCAATCCGGAAGTAACCTACGAGCCGCCATCCAGATTTCCGGTTGTACAGAGGGATCTGTCGCTTGTTCTGCCGCAAAATGTTACCGTTCAGTCACTTGTGGAAGTTGTTCGTTCCAGTGACGCTTTGATCAGGGATGTCTGTGTGTTCGATCTTTTTGAACGCCCGGAAGCTGAAGGAGGGGAGCGCAGTGTCGCACTCTCGCTTGAAATAGCCGATCATACGGGAACACTGCAGGATGAAAGAATCAGCGATATTCTCTCAAAAGCAGGCAGTAATGCCGTGAGTAAACTTGGTGCGGTAATTCGACAAGTCTGATACTCTTTGTTCCATGCATGATTCTGACGGGCTGAATATCAAGGGTGAAGTCAACATCCTTGAGGGAAATATTGAAAATCTGGTTGCCCGGCTTATAGAGTGCCGTAAAGAGAATGATTTGCTGCGATCTGAACTGTCAAGTCTGCAGAATATACTGAGATCATGCAAGCTGCCCGGAACGGTTGGAATCTCTGCCGCTGATGCGCCGGAGAGTTCGGGAGGAGAGTTTTCCTTTGCAGAAAAACTTCAGGTTAAACAGAAGCTTGTCCTCATTTTGCAGAAAATAGAGATGGAACTCAGAAACGATCAGACATTGTAACGAAAATGAGATGGAAAAAATTGATGTACATGTTTATGGCGACAACTATCCTTTAAGGGTTGAACGGCGGGATCTGACGGAAAAGGCGGCCCGGGATGTAGACGGGATCATGCGACTTTTTGCCGAAAAAGCCCCGACGTTTGAACCGGTCAAACTTGCTGTTCTTTCGGCCATTTCATTTGCCGAAAAAAAGATAGAACTTGAAGAGGAGATAGCGTCGCTGAAGCAGAAAATTGCCGATCTGAATGTTTTTATGGAACAAAATCTGCAATAAACATTTACATTGAAAGAGAAGAAATTTCCGCACCAGTTGCTTGGGGTGTCTTGTAAGTAAAAGAACTAACATCAACAAATCGGGAGCCAGGCTCTTCGTTTTGATTGCAGGCCTTGTTGAACGCTGCTGACTCCGGTCAGGACTGTTCAAGAGCAGTGGAAACACCGCTCCATTGGAAGCAAAAAATCTGAAGGAGGCACCCACCGTGTACAACGGGTTCTTGAATCTTACACATCTCTTGATGGTGCGGATTTTTTTTGTTTAAAACGGTGCTCCCACATCGATTACGGGGGCAGCAAAAAGGAGGTTAGTTTAATGGGTATAGTTATAAACCTGTTTTTAATTGTCAGTGCTTCAGTGGTTTTTTTTGCGGCAGGTTTTTTTATCGGACGTTTTTTTCTTGAAAGTATCGGAACAACCAAGGTGCTTGAAGCCGAGGAACGTGCCGTGCAGATAGTGCAGGAAGCCCAGAAAGAGGCCAACGAATACAAGGAACTCAAGGTCAGCGAAGTAAACCAGGAGTGGAAAAAGAAGCGGCGCGAGTTCGACCAGGAAGTGGTCATCAAGAACAACAAGTACAATCAGCTCCAGAAACAGATGCAGCAGAAGGAAGCCCAGCTTAAAAAGCAGCTTCAGGATGTTCGCGATATGGAGCGCAAGCTGCAGGATCAGCGCAAGGAGATCGACCAGACCATGGAGTCGGTGACCCTTCGTTCCTCAGAGCTTGACCGTACCATTCTTGAGCAGAACCAGCGTCTTGAGAGCATCAGCAACCTTCAGTCTGAAGATGCCCGCCAGATGCTCATCGACAATATGGTCTCCAAAGCCCGTGAAGAGGCTACGGAAACCATTCACCAGATTCATGCCGAGGCGGAGCAGAATGCCGGTCGTCTTGCAGAGAAAACCCTGTTGACCGCTATCCAGAGGATCTCTTTCGAGCAGGCTACCGAAAACGCGCTCTCAGTTGTGCACATCCAGAGCGATGAGCTCAAGGGCCGGATTATCGGTCGTGAGGGACGCAACATCAAGGCGTTCGAGAATGCTACCGGAGTCGATATCATTGTTGACGACACTCCCGAGGTGGTTATTCTCTCCTGTTTCGACCCCCTGCGCCGCGAGCTTGCCAAGCTTACCCTCCAGAAACTCCTTGTTGACGGCATCATTCATCCGGTGGCTATCGAAAAAGCCTATGCCG
This sequence comes from Chlorobium ferrooxidans DSM 13031, assembly GCF_000168715.1. Taxonomy (GTDB): domain Bacteria; phylum Bacteroidota; class Chlorobiia; order Chlorobiales; family Chlorobiaceae; genus Chlorobium; species Chlorobium ferrooxidans. The sequence continues at coordinate 2,785 of NZ_AASE01000031.1, forward strand.
ATGCCAAAAAGGAGATTGACGATGTTATCATGAGTGCCGGTGAAGAGGCGCTCTCCTCGCTCCAGATTCCCGACATGCCCGCCGAGATCGTCTCGCTTATCGGCCACATGAAGTTTTACACCGTCTACGGCCAGAACCTGCTCCTGCACAGCCGTGAGGTTGCCATGCTTGCCGGTCTGATGGCCGCCGAGCTCAAGCTCGATGCCCGTCAGGCAAAACGCGCCGGACTTCTGCACGACATCGGTCTGGTGCTTCCTGAAAGCGATCAGCCGCATGCGATCAGCGGTATGACCTTCCTGAAAAAATTCAATGAGTCAGCAACCGTAATCAATGCCGTTGGCGCTCATCACGGTGATGTCGATAAAGAGACGCCTATCGCCGAGCTCGTTGACGCAGCCAATGTCATTTCACTTGCAAGACCCGGTGCCCGCGGTGCGGTAACCTCTGACGGCAACGTCAAGCGTCTTGAGAGCCTTGAGGAGATTGCCAAAGGATTCCCCGGTGTACTCAAAACCTATGCCCTGCAGGCTGGACGCGAAATACGGGTTATTGTTGAAGGTGACAATGTCAGCGATTCACAGGCCGATGTGCTTGCCCACGATATCGCGCACAAAATCGAATCGGAAGCGCAGTATCCCGGCCAGATCAAGGTCTCCATTGTCCGCGAGAAACGCTCGATTGCCTACGCCAAGTAAGAGCGAGTGATTGCTTTTTTACCAGAACCCCCGGTTGCCCGGGGGTTTTGTGTTTGTTGGAGGAAAAGGACAGCAGGGACTTCAGGGACAACAAGGACGAAGAACAGAAAAACCCCTGATTGCTCGGGGGTTTTCTGTTTGATAGCTCTCAGATCAACAGTATTAAATGGTACCCTTCGTTGAAGGTATCGCACTGCCGGTTACGGCAACTGCCAGCCTCATCGCGTAGGCGAAGGACTTGAAGATCGCCTCGATCTTGTGATGGGTGTTCTGCCCCTCAAGGATGGAGATGTGGATATTGGCTTTCAGGCTCTCCGAAAGCGAGAGAAAGAAGTGGTGCACCATCTCGGTTGAGAGCCCCTGGATCACCGGGCGGTTGAACTCCGCGTGGAAGACACAGTAGCTTCTCCCCCCGAGGTCGAGCGCACAGCGGGCAAGCGCCTCATCCATCGGAATGATTGCCCAGCCATAGCGCTGAATGCCCCGCTTGTCGCCAAGCGCCTCATTGATGGCACTGCCGAGCACAATACCGATATCCTCAACACTGTGATGATCATCAACGTCAATATCGCCTTTGCACTGGATTGCAAGGTCAAATCCCGAGTGGCGGCTGAAGTTGGTCAGCATGTGATCAAGAAAGACCACTCCCGTGCTGATGGAGCTTGTGCCGGTGCCATCAAGCGTTACGGTTACCGAAATATCGGTCTCTTTGGTTGTTCGTTTGACCGTTGCGCTGCGGGCTTCTCTCTTCACTGTGTCGGGCATGGAGTGGTTAACGGATAAATTTATTGAGAAAATAGAAGAGTATACTCAGGACTATCGATATCAAAATTGAACTCCCCAGAGGGAAGTAGAGGCGGAAGTTCTCCTTTTCGATTTTCATGTCAAAAGGAAGCGATCCGAACCAGTTGAACCACCCTGACAGGCCTGTTTTTCCTGATGCCATCATGAAGAGCCCGACCACTATGGTGACGGCTCCTGCAATCACCAATAATTTCCCGGCATCTGAAAACACGGCTTGGATATTTTTTAAAAGTTGCTAAATTAAGGCCTTCATCATTTGAAGATACGATATTTGCAAATTTATTAAAGCTGCCGGAAATGCATGTTTTCATTGTGGTTGTCGCTTTACTCGCAGCGGTCCTTCTGGTCGGTGTGATTCTGCTGCAGAGCCCCAAAAGCGGCAGTGGCCTTACCGGTGGAATGGCAAGCATGGGAACCGTGCAGACGCTCGGTGTCCGTCGTACCGGAGATTTTTTAAGCAAGATGACCGCTATACTTGCCGGTCTGGTAATGGGTATCTGCTTTATTGCACAGTTCACCCTTCCGGGCAAAGAGTCCGACAGGGCTCCGGTTAAAAGTGTTCTTCAGCAAAGTTTGCCAGCAGCTCCTGCAGCTCCGGCCCCTGCGACTCCCGCAGCGCCGACTCTGCCGGTTGCTCCTCTGGCACCGATAAAATAAAAGCGTTGCACTCGTGGCTCAATGGCAGAGCAACTGACTCTTAATCAGTGGGTTGAAGGTTCGACTCCTTCCGAGTGCACATAAACGACAAAAAGACTTACAGGCTAACGCTTGTAAGTCTTTTTGTCGTTTTTAGCCAGAGATTGCCGGGCTCCAGCCCGGCACTTTCTTTTCTTCGTCAAAGAGGGCGTCTACGCAGGGCAACTCCAACATTCGATTCAATCCGGAATCCAGCATCCAGAATTCGAAATCTTCCTATCTAAGCCCATCCGTTGCATCTTTTTTCATCCCTGTGTGCGTTTCTTCTTCTTCTGTTATCGCTATTCAACAACGTCCCCGAGTACACACCGAGTACACAGTCCACCACGTCCTGGGCATTACCTCATGGCCTGATAACTGTAAAGCAAATCCCCTTTTTTTTACATATCAACCGGGATATGTAAAAAAACCCCCATTATCTTTACATGTCAACAATCTTATGTATAAAAAAAGCAACTTTTTTACATCAGTAACCAGCCATGTCCTATAGCATACCCACATTGCCACTTGCGATTGAACTGGAAACGGTCCCTGTACTTAAAAAAGTTGCGTCAGCACACCGTTATCTGGCTGAATTAAAAGGAATATCCCGCTCTATTCCCAATCAGGCAATTTTAGTCAATACCCTTGCGCTTCAGAAAGCGAAAGAGAGTTTCTCCAAAAGCTCATGAATTGTTTGTGAAAATACATTTCTAACTGATGCCGGGTAAAAAAAACGGGGTAAACAAGGACGAATTCGATTCCACCCTCGACGGCTAACCTGAAGCCATAACACTCGATGCACTCGTGGCTCAATGGCAGAGCAACTGACTCTTAATCAGTGGGTTGAAGGTTCGACGCTTTTCTCATTTACAGCACGCCACTCCCTGGCGGTTCCTGCATTATGTTTTGCCTAGATTTCCTTAGATTATACGCACAGCATTCATAGATTATTGAGGGAAGCAGTAATAAGAATGATGACCTGAGAGTAGTGATTGACGTTGTTCTTTGTCCAGCCTACAACTGAATTTTGTAGGACATGAAAGTAAAATTACACATGTAATGCAGGACAGCGTAGCTTTTGGTACAAAAGGGAGCGAAGAAGAATGTAGGGTGTGAAAGAGCGCGTAAACAGTGTGGTATAACTTCATGAAGAGTACTGGGATTAAAGCAAACCATAACGGGACAGAGCTGATGTCACAATCGTAAGTTATTAATTTATGCAGGTTGAATATTCTGTATGTTTATTTTATTGTACAGTGTATAACATAAGAACCGTGAGAAATGGAGCAAATTAAAATCCCTGTTATTTTTGGTTATACTTTGCCATTTAGAATTATTAGTCGTGATTCTGATACTTGGAGTCCCTCTCTTGATGATGTTAATAATTATTCCTATGATTATGTTAGGCTTAATAGGTTATCAACAGGTGTTGATATTGGTATTAAGCCGCATTCTTTAATTATTGGATTTGATGGAAGTCTAATGCTTCCATCTATAGATAAATATAATGATAAGTTTGTGGTCGTAGAGGAATTTAATAAGGTATTAGCAGCCTTGTTGTTTGGCGGTATTTATTCTGAAGCTGTTATGCCAGAAAATGTATCAAATGGTTTTTTATATACTAATGGATATTCAAGGTCTATTGGGAAAGCTGAAGGTAGAGTTGCGGCATTTTACAATGCAATTAAAACACAGTATGCCAGTATACTTGATAATATGTGTTTGATCGAGCCGGAAATAATAAATGCATATGACTATAGGTTGGCAATTGAAAAGGGTCGACGAATATTATCTGCTATTCCAAATATGTCGTACGGATTGCTTCTTAACGGTGTAACACAATATATAAAACATCAATGGGTTGAGGCTTTGGTGTTATTATGGACAACAATAGAGCAAATATTGAATCATATATGGGAGCATCAGGTAATACACAAGATTAGTCAAAAGGATATTAACTATACTAATAGAAAAAGAGCTCTAAATGATTATCGGACATGGACATCGGCAACAAAAATTGAATTGATATATCAAAAGGGACTTATAGATGAAGATATATTTCGTCATTTTACAGTGTCTCGGTCATCTAGAAATAGATTTCTTCATAATGGCCAATCTCCAAAAAAAAGCGAAGTTGAATCATCAATTAGTCTGGTAATGCAACTTATATCTCTTGTGTATACTCAATTTAAGAATAAAGAAGAATTGGCAGGTATTGAGAAAATTATAGAAATATATTTGCATTCCGATTTAATGCCTGACAGAGAACAGGTGCTAAGTGGTGAGCCGAAATATTGGTCTGAAATACCTCCTCTTCCTGGTGAGCCAGGCTGGGGGGATTATGCATATGAAATAAATGAAGATATTCAATTAAAGCAAATTAATGATTTGAATAAATAGGATATATAAAATCAATTATACATGGTTATTAGTAATGGTGAATTAAGTGCTTTTTTGGCTGGGGTTTCTTTCGATGCAAAGTTATTGAATGATTATCAGTATGATCAGCTGTGTGGTCAAATATCCGTTCTTAAGGGTCTAAAAGGGATTAAGAATAAGTTCAACGAGATTACAGGTGAATTAAAAGTCCATTCAGTTTTATCAGAGCTGAGTTTTGCGTGCTTATTTGCGAAACTAAATTTTGACGTTGAGTTGATATATGATGGGCATGCTCGCTTCATTAAAAATAATAAAAAAATAAAAAGCCCCGATTTTATTGCCACTGTTAATGGCGATGAGTACTTTGTCGAAGTTACTTCATTCGGAGCCTCAGATCCAAATGAAGAATTAAGAAGAGTATTGAATGATGAAATAAAAAAATATCCATTGTGCTTTTGGGTTCATTTTCCTGAGATTTACTCACTCCCCTGTATTACTTCAGATGACTATGAAAGCCAAAAAGAAAGAATTAGGATGCTATCCGAGAAAATAAAAAGTCATTTGCCTAGTTATAAAGCGATACGTAATCAAGTCGAAATTGAAGATTGCATTGTGCATTTTAAGCAGTTGCCTGTTGGAGAAGAAGGTTATATTGATATGGGTGTCACAAGTTATCTAATACCAGTGGAAAAAATTTCTAAACACGTTGAAAAGAGGTTAGTGGAAAAAAGTGAAAAATTACAGTCATGGCATGAACCGAACAAGCCTAAGTATTACTTACTCGCATTAGATATAAGAGGATTTCAAGCATTTCCTTACGGTCTTTTACACCTTCTTTATGGGCCAATTACTTATTATAATCATAATGACTTTATTGAAAAAAAACCGGAATGTTATTATCTACTTAGAGGATATCTTGATAGTGTTGATTATGATTTATTAGATGATCGGCATAAGCGTTTTTTATTTCAAGTTGGTTATGATATTAGCAGACAATCGATTGTGAGCAAGCTTGGCATTTTTATGGAAAAAAAGGAAGCATTTTCAGGCATAACAGGTGTTTTGGTGAGTTCAAATAATTCTTTTCAATACTTACCTAACCCATGTTCTTTAAATAGTAGTTCGAAACTGATTGATTATTTAGATTTACCATTAGTGCCAGAAATATTTGGTAAATATCTGGAGTGAATATTTGGATGCATAAGCCTCCTTTGTGACAACATAAAAGTTCCTTCTAACAGGGAGGTGAATTATGGGATATTCTTGACCTGAACCAATACCCGAAAACTTGTTCCGGATATTCAGAGACAGGGGATTGAGTTTTGATGATCCGATTATTCGAAAGAGAGGGGATGATTTTCCGGATGCTCTATACTTTCAATGCTCAGGTCAACTTCCAGATCAGGCCAGTAAAAGTGACCGGGGTTCAGAGGTGGATTTGGTATGCTCTCGACTAACTCAGCACACTTTTTTCAACTGCTCGGTGTTTTGGTAGAGCCTCTCCGTTTGGCTGGTTAGTGTAAAAAATATGAAATAATAATGCGCTATTAAGTTTTGCCGGAGCGTAACGAGTAAGAAGCAAAACACCTGTAGGTAATCACTGTCGTATTTTCCCGCCACGGTACAAAAATAGCGAAACCCGATCATTCTTCCTGATAGCCTCCTTGACCGACTCGGCATTCTTTTCGCACTGAAGCAGCGTTTTCCAGGACTGTAAATGCCGTTTATTGTGAAAATCGGAATTGGCGACATAGTTAAACTTTTTCAGGCCGACAACGTTGAACAGGTCGTCCCTGTTGGCAACCTCCCAGGCATCGAAGAGAGTTGCAAACCGTTCGTGGTTTTCCCAAAGGTGGAACGAGGGATTGTCGCCGGAATGGTTCCTGACATGCGGATGGCAGGCGATTGATATTCCCTGCTGTCTTTTGATGGCCTTAATAATCTCCTCGACAGTAAGGTCTGGTGAGATGTACTCTTTGATATCAAGTGCCAGGATGTGGTATCGGTCGGTGTCGTTGGTCAGCTCGATGCCGGGGAGCAGCAGCATGCTGTATTTCTTCCACGCCTTCCTGGCCGCCTCCCACAACGCCTCCTGATAGGCGCCGAATTGCGAGATATCCATGACCTGGAGTTCTAAAGCCGTTTGTCCGTGCCTGTTGAAGCTTTCACTGTCGAGCACATGATCAGTGATGGCAATCACATCGAACCCCGCCTCCCCGTAGAGGGTGATTATCTCGTCGAGCGAACATTTTCCGTCACTCCATGTCGTATGGATGTGGAAATCACAGTAGAGCCATTGCATGGGCAGTCCATTAAGGTTAAGACAAAATGTAACACTCGGAATGGTTACGATTCGTGCCGGATTCGTGAACACTTTAAAAAGTTTTCGCAACAACAGGCAGGGCCATGCAAAATACACTCTCTGTCACGGCGTCTGTTGTCTCTTCTGATGAGTGATCTATTTAATAAGCAGGCTGCTGTTGATCGTTACTTAATGACAATGACGTTGTTTTAGACGATTTAATAAAACAGGAAAAGGTCCCTTCGCCTTTTTGTTTTTCGAGATGATGGTGGAGGCTCATCAATAACTGGTCTATTTCGTCAAGCAGATCTCGGTGATTGAACGCAAGGGTGAAAAGAAAAAAGGGAAAGGAGATATGCTCTTTTCGCAATTTTCTCAACACATTGCCCATCGCTTTAGTCATGAATGGGAGTGTTTGGGTCTCATTGATCTGATTTTTTGTTGTGACGATATTCAAATCAGGATGCCGATAATCGCAACTAAAGTAAAAGTTTTCCGTACCGCTCCACTCAATAACAATTTTAAATGGTTTAACATTATTCATGCCTCTCTCATTATTTGATCATTTCAGGATATATGAATTAGCGTTTTTTCTTGGAGGAGTATTGACGGCACTCTCTGTCATGTTCACGGTAAACAAAAGACCACCCATTGCTGAGTGGCCATTTTCAAATAATTGATAGCATTGAGTCTCAGTCGTTCAAAGCTTGCTCCGCCTCAATCCAATCTTCGACATCTGACCCCTGCGCTCCCCCTTTCAACTCCCAGATGTAATAAGCAGAAAGCCTGATCTCATCCTCGCGCTGTTCCAATGCAGATACTTCTCTTTCGTTCGCTTCGTTTGACATGATTGTTCCTGTTTTTGGGTTAGTCATCGAATTAAAATCTCATAAGTACCACGCACAACATCTTCATCTACAACAATGGATTTTACTGATTTAGTAGCATTCTTTCCAGTGAGCCGCTGTTACGTTTTCGTTAAATCTGTTTGTGATTATCGGAATGAACAGCCTGCACAGGCATAGTATTCCGTAGTCAAGAAAATGGCCATTAACCTTATTTATAATAACAAGTAAGAAGTTTTTTTTACTGAAAAAACAGGCTTTGAGTTATCAGAAAGAGGGTTTGTGGGATGAACACCGGCTATCAATGAGCGGGGGGCGGGACGTTCATAACTGCGTTAACTAACTCTGCTATGATTGAAAACCAGTCAGGTATACAGATTTCCAGAACCAAACTAATTTCGGAACAATTTTACCGGAGTTTCAGGGACGGGGGAGTGGGTCTTGATGATCTGATTATTCGAAAGAGAGGGGATGATTTTCCGGATGCTCTATACTTTCAATGCTCAGGTCAACATCCAGATCAGGCCAGTAAAAGTGACCGGGGTTCTGTTCTTCAAGATTCAGGATTTTGCTGACAGGAGCCTCCTTGAACCACGGAAACTCTTCGAAAGCAAGGAAATGCTCCTTGCCGTGGCTGAGCAACCAGAAGCTATGACTTGAAATATTCGTTACCTCAGCTTTTAAAGTGCTGCTTCCAGGGGTTTTTGAGTTCATTGTGATGTTTTCAACGGTTCCGGGACGCTCTCGACTAACTCTACAAACTCCGTTCAGACCTGATCGATAACCTGTCAGGAAAAGCGTTCGACCGGTCTGAAGAGTCAGGAAGTTAACTCAATCCGGAATTTTTTGCCAAGAACAGCCGCCGCAGAGGAAAGGGTTGCCAGGGTAAGGCTGGTATCTGTCGAATCAAGCAGGCGATTCAATGCGGCACGGCTGGTATGCATTTTTTTTGCCATTGACGTTTTGGTGAGCTTTTGCGCTTTCATTTCCTCGGCTATCTGCCAGGAAATAACACGCTTTACTGCAACCGCAGTCGTTTCATTCAGAATGCCCTCTTCTTCCAGAAAGTTGTCAAAATTGCTGCCAATGTTGATTTTATCGATCATCAGATCTCATCCTTTTTTTTGCTAATTGGAGTTCGTTTTTCGGTGGGGCCAATTATTTTTCGATCGTTAGCCGGTAACTCGCGTAACCAATCTCGTACTGGTTCAATGCCGTTGTCGGTTTTGTAGAACCTGACTTCAAGAGTTGCCTTGTTCATGTTGAAATGTATCAAAATAAATACACTCCGGCAAGCTATTCATTGTTCGTTGAATGGCGGGGCAGTGTTGCTTTCGATAAACCCGGCTAACTCTTCTTGCCTGAAATGCAAAAGTTCTGAACTATTGAGCGCTCAGAGCGGGTTGTAGCTGTTGTGTTACTTCTGCAACCCGGTATTGCCTTCACTCCTCTATGACCCAGCCCGCCCGAAAACCGAACCGGCTTATCCGTGAAAAGAGCCCCTATCTCCTGCAGCATGCACACAATCCGGTTGACTGGTATGCCTGGGGAGAGGAGGCGTTTGAAAAGGCCGAACGGGAAAACAGGCCGATCTTTCTCTCTGTCGGCTACTCCACCTGCCACTGGTGCCATGTGATGGAGCGGGAGTCGTTTGAGAACCCTGATATTGCCGAAGTGCTGAACCGGTATTTTGTGCCGGTCAAGGTTGACCGCGAAGAGCTTCCGGACCTTGACCGGCTCTATATGGAGTACGTGCAGTCCACTACCGGAAGAGGCGGCTGGCCGATGTCGGTATGGCTTACGCCCGACCGGAACCCCTTCTACGGCGGCAGCTATTTTCCCCCCGAAGATCGCTATGGCATGACGGGATTTAAAACCATTCTCCTCTCCATTGCCAGCCTCTGGGAGAGTGATGAAGAGAAAATCAGGGATGCATCATCCGGCTTTTTCAGCGATCTTCAGGCTTTTGCTGCCAGTCGCGCGGCCGCTCTTCCGCCGGAAGACGAGGCTCAGCATAACTGTTTCCGCTGGCTGGAGTCAACCTTTGACCCGGTGTACGGCGGCTTCAGCGGTGCCCCGAAATTTCCCCGGCCGGTGCTGCTGAACTTTCTTTTCAGCCATGCTTATTATTCCGGTAACAGTAAAGCCCGTGAGATGGCGCTCTTCACCCTCCGCAGGATGGCTGAAGGGGGCATTCACGACCATATCAGTGTTACAGGAAAGGGCGGGGGAGGCTTTGCCCGCTACTCCACCGATGAGCGGTGGCATGTGCCCCACTTCGAGAAAATGCTCTACGACAACGCCCAGCTTGCAGTGTCCTATCTTGAAGCCTTCCAGTGCAGCGGGGAACCGTTGTTCAGGAGTGTGGCTGAGGATATTTTTAACTATGTGCTCAGCGACATGACCGCTCCCGAGGGAGGCTTCTACTCGGCGGAGGATGCCGACAGCCTTGAATCCGAATCCGGAACAGAGAAAAAAGAGGGGGCATTCTACCTCTGGCGTGCCGATGAGCTTCATGAAGCAATCGGCAATGCAGAGCAGGCGGCGATCTTCTCCTTTGTGTATGGAGTCAGAGCGGAAGGCAATGCTCTGAACGACCCGCATGGCGAGTTTACCGGGCGCAATATTCTGATGCAGCAGGTCTCTGTTGAGGAGACGGCAGTCAGGTTCGGTAAAACAGCGGTTGAAATCCGGGATGTGCTTGATGAGGCTCGCCGTAAACTCTACACGGCACGGTCCGGAAGGCCGAGGCCATTTCTTGACGATAAAATCCTGACATCGTGGAATGCACTGATGATCTCCGCCCTCTCAAAAGGGTTCCGGGTGCTCCACAGTGAAGAGTGCCTCACTGCTGCCCGGAAAGCGGCCGATTTTCTGCTTGAGACCCTCTATGACCGCAGGAGCTGCCGTCTGCTCCGCCGCTACCGTGACGGAAGCGCCGCAATTGCCGGGAAGGTTGACGATTACGCCTTTTTTGTGCAGGCGCTCATTGATCTCTACGAAGCCTCGTTTGAGATAGTCTACCTTAAGGCGGCGCTTGAACTTGCTGAAGTGCAGAAGACCCTCTTTTGCGATGCGCTGCATGGAGGATATTTCAGTTCGGCAAGTGATGACCAGACGGTTCCGGTGCGTCAGAAGGAGAGCTATGACGGTGCCGAACCTTCGGCTAATTCAGTCACGGCACTGAACCTTCTCCGGCTTGGTGAACTGACCGGAAAGGAGGAGTTTGCCCTGCAGGCTGAAGAGCTCTTCAGCGCATTCGGTACCACGCTTGCCTCGCAGAGTCACGCGCTGCCACAGATGTTGGTGGCACTGAACTTTGCACGAAAAAGAGGGTGCAGAATTCTCTTTTCAGGAGATCTGCATGCAACGGAGATGGAACGGCTCCGGGCGGTTGCCGGTGAGCGTTACCTGCCGGGCACGGTTGTCATGCATGCCTCCGCTGAACTTGCCGCGTTGCAGCACGTTCCCGAAACCGTACCCCACGGCGACCTCGTTCCGCAGGCATCGGTCTGTGTTGAGCGCACCTGTCTGTTACCAGTGCGTGAGACAGAGCAACTTGCTGAACTGCTTGACAGAGTAGCTCAATAGGCTGGTGGTGTGCGCGGGTGGTGCAGGGGTGTTACTTATGGAGCAGCAGCCGGATGAGTTCAATCAGCTTCTGCTTGTTGATCGGTTTGCTCATAAAACTGTCACATCCCGCTTCAAGTGCTTTCAGCCGCTCCTCTTTTGAGGTGAATGCGGTCTGGGCAATGATCGGCAGCTCCGGTCGAAGCTTCTTGATCTCCCGTGATGCCTCAAATCCGTTCATCACCGGCATTTTGATATCCATCAGCACCAGATCAATCTCGGGATGCTGCATGATCATCTGCACTGCGTCACGGCCGTTCCAGGCATCAAGAATGGTCAGGTTTTCCTCCTGAAGGCTTCGTTTAATAAGAATTCGGCTAACCGCGTCATCTTCTGCGAGCAGAATTGTTGTGCCTCTCAGGGAGCCAGGGGCCGATTCGGTGACCGTAGCGTGGTGTTCAGGTGTTTGAACACCGGGAGGATTGAAGGGGAGTGTAAAGATAAATGTACTTCCGTTTCCCTCTCCGGATTCAACCCGGATGGTGCCGCCAAGCATCTCAACATAAGCCTTTGAAATACTCAATCCGAGTCCTGATCCTTCGTGATGGCGGGTTAACGAGTTGTCAACCTGCCTGAATCGCTCGAAAATGCTCTCCTTCATCGATTCCGGAATGCCGATACCCGAATCGGAAACAGAAAATTCAAGCAGATCTTCTTTCCGGATGTATCCAACGCGCACCTCTCCTTCAACCGAGAATTTCAGTCCGTTCTGGACAAGATTGGTCAGGATCTGGGTCAGTTTTGCACTGTCGGTTTCAATAACACACTCTTCGTCAGAGAGCCCATTGTTGCAGCTTAATAACAGATTCTTGTTTGCCGCCAGAGGCCTGAAAAAGGTACAGAGACTATGCAGAAGCTTGTTGACATGGGTCGGCTCGACATGTATCATGGTCTCCCCGGCTTCAATACGGGAGATATCAACAATATCGTTAATCAGTGCCAGCATGCGTTTGCCGCTCTGATTAATCAGCTCAATGTACTCCGCCTGCTCCTCACCGGAGAGATGAGGCTCTTTCAAGAGTTCGGCAAAGCCGAGGATACCGTTCATCGGTGTTCGTATTTCATGGCTGATATTTGCAAGAAACGCTGTTTTCAGCCGGTCACTCTCCTCTGCTTTCTCCTTGGAGGCAATCAGGTCAACCCAGAGCTTTTTCTTTTCGGTTATATCCTCCTTTACCGCCACGAAATTGGTTATGACGCCTTTCTGGTTTACAATTGCCGAAACAATGGCATCCTCCCAGTATAACTCACCGTTTTTCTTCTTGTTGTGGAACTCTCCGTGCCAGACGTTTCCGGCAAGAATCGTTTTCCAGAACTCCTCATAGACGCTATCCTCCATCAGGCCGGACTTGAGAATACGGGGATTCTGTCCGATAACCTCTTTTTCGGTATATCCGGTGTGTTCGGTAAAGGTAGGGTTGATGTATTCGATATTGCCCTCGGGGTCGGTAATGACGACAACGGTGGGACTCTGCTGAATGGCAAAGCTCAGGGTTTTGAGTTTCTCCTCAGTCAGCTTGTGCTCTGTGATGTTGGTACTTGTTCCTATGATTCTGTAGATATGACCGCTATCGTTGCGAACCGGATTCAGGATGGTTCTCCACCATGAGAGTTTACCCTTGAACATATGAGTCTCTTCGTACTCTGTCGAGCTCCCTTTATGTATGCATCGGTCATAATAGCCTGTAACAGTCGCGGCGACATCAGGCTCAAGCACCTCCCGAGGTGATTTTCCCGATATTGCTTCGTTTTTCAGGCCCGTCCGGATTTCATGCAGGCGGTTGATGCTCTTGTAGCGATAGGATCCGTCAGGGAGGACGTCAATAACAAAAACGGAGTGATTGACGGTATCGTAGATGTTCTGGAGAAACTGTTTGCCGTCGAGTAATTTTTTTTCATACTCAATACGGGTTCTTTCGCAGCGATTTCTTTCCGATATATCATGAATCACCCCGATAGTCCCGCTATAGCCGCTCTCATGGTAATACTGTACATGAACTTCTCCGAAAAAAAAGGTGCCGTTTTTTCTCATGAATTTCAGCACAATCACGTGAGTGGTCGATTGCTTCAGCATCACCTCCTTGTAGGCTGAGAGAGCTGATGGGACCTCCTCTTCCGAAAGAAAATCCGTAAAGCGTTGGCCGATTACTTCGTGCGGCTTGTAGTCGGTAATTTTTTCGATAGCCGGAGAGATGAAGGAGATCTGGCCGCTTGAGTCGGTAATAAAAACAATCTCCGACATTTGTTCCGTAATGGAGCGGAACTTCTTTTCACTGTTCTGTAAAGCCTGTTCAGCCTGTTTGCGCTTGGTGATATCGTCGAAGATCGCTACGGTGTACCCCTTTTCCGGGCAGTAAATGGTTGATTCATACCATTTATGCAGAGGCTCGATATAGATTTCAAACTTTTCGGCAATGCCGCTCTCAACCACCCTGAAATGGTTTTCGAGTAACTCGGGATTGGAGTCGGCGATTCCCGGTATCACTTCGGTGATTTTTCGCCCGATAACATTTTTCAGGCCGGTCAGGTTCTCATACCCTTTGTTGACCTCAACGTGAATCAGGTCAACCGGCCGCCCCTTTTCAGTAACCACACGGCAGCATGCATAGCCGTTGTGCATGTAGTCAATAAGGTTGCGATGAAGCATTTCGCTGGCCGCTGCGGCTTCCTTTGTCTCTGCAAGTTCTTTTTGGCAGTTATCGGAAGCGGCTACCTTGTTTTTTTTCGGCATATGCTTGCTGTCCTGTTCGCGACCATAAAAAAGGTATAGGTATAATGTATGCAAATCCATGATAAAGACTCCAAGAGTATATATGCTTAAACCGGAAAGAGTGATGGATATCCTGTCGAATCAACGTGTTATTTCGTTAGTTCAACAAAAAAAGAGAGCCTTTCTTGTTGCGAGTTGATGGCGCTTTTCTGCTTTTGTTCTTGTATCTTAAGGGATAGAATTTTTTTTCACACCAGTTTTTTTGTAACAGGTATAGAGGTCGGAAGTATGCTGAACACCTTGCGTCAGGGGGAGAGGAATATCACGACGGAGAGGCCGGAATGGTTGAATGTGGAGTACCGGTTCTATCCGCTTGCTGAAGCAATTGTCATCGGTGTTGTAGCTTTTTGCGCCATTTTCATAACTACCTGGTTTATCTACTACCATACCCTGAATGCCCAGAAAGGGGAGATTCGTGAGGGTCTGCTTCGATCCGGTTCGATTGGTGCGTTGTTTGTGAATGGTGACATTCACCGTCAGTTCACAGCACGTAACCAGGAAGAGTCGGAAGCCTACATCAAGGCGCTCGAGCCGCTGAGAAAAATCATGCAGACCGATTCAACGGTTGCCTATGTATACACCCTTGTCATGAAGAACAACAAGGTTTACTTTGTTCTGGATCCTACCCCGACAGGCGACAGGGATCATAATGGCATTGATGACAAATCCCATATCATGGATCCCTATCCGGATGCGAGCCAGCTTGTTCTCCGGGCATTCAGGGAGCAGAAGAAAGTTGTTGCACAGGAGCCGTATACAGACAGCTGGGGCTCCTTTTTAAGCGCATATATTCCGGTTTATGATTCACGTCACCAGTTTGTCTGTCTTCTTGGCATTGACATTCGTGCCGATAACTATCAGGAGCGACTTGCTCCAATCAGACGGGCCACGATACGGGCGATGGTGACGGGGTTCTTTGTCTCCTTTTTGATTGCCGCCCTTGTCTGGTTTATGCGGAACTTCTCGAAAATAATGAACCACAGCCGCCATAAAATTTATGAGGATTACATGCGCCTGAAGAACGGTGAAAAAGTATGAAAGAGAGCCCTTCTGTTCATCCGGAAGGTGCAGGTAACACTGATTCCTCCACCCCGATTGTCTGTCTGCTGTTAAGCGTCCTTGCAACATTTCTTCTCTG
>NZ_AASE01000030.1 GCF_000168715.1 Chlorobium ferrooxidans DSM 13031
GATGAACTGGCCGAAGCGATGATACGTGCAGGAAAAGCCGGGGTTACAACTGCCGAAGAGGCGGAGAAGTCCCTCAAAGGTAACTCCGGCCATCCGCTAATCATCTCGATGGTTTCAGGGAAATATCATGAGCTATGTCCTTCTCACAAGCCTGACTGTATTTACTGGAGAGCTGAAAAACAGGGTATGCACTGCCTGAAGCGATAATGATATGCAGATAAGGAGGTTTACTCCTGCTCTTTGGCCAGCAAAAGAATCCGACTCTTCACATGCTAATGGCGTTGAGCAGACCGCCTTTGACGCAATAGGCTGATAATCTCTAATTGGGTTGACCTATTAAGGGGATAGCCACACGATCCATAGTGTTTGGGCTTGTAACAGAGAAAACTCATGGGCTGTTATCATAACTGTTTATCGCCCGGATCCAAAAAGGTGGATTGATTGGAAAACAAGGAGAAAAAGTAATGATCCCGTTTGAACTGTGTCCGGTATGCGGTGGTGAAGTGATTGAAAAAGAGGTAGAAAAATTGATTCTCGGAGGCAACAACACCGCTGTTGTCAGAGTAAAAGCAGATATTTGCACCCATTGCGGGGAGAGATTATACTCTAAAGAGACAATCACCATGTTTGAGACTATCCGCTCACGCCTCGCACGAGGGGTTGTGGCCGGTTTTCTGCCTATGGGTCAAACCTATAAAGTTGCAGGTTGATTCCCCCACCTCTTCCAGGTCTCATGACCTCTGCTGTCTGTCAGGTTGAAGAGTCGTTTGTAGAGATAGTCGAGCACGACCCGGAACCTCAGCAGCATCCATCAACTTTCGCACCGTACCTCCTCCATACAAAATATCGACTCCGGCAATAAACCTTTTCCCGCCAGGCAGCTCAACGCCCATATCAATGCCCCCGCCACACCGGCATCACTGTTGGAGGTACTATCTTTTTTTGACGCTTGCACTTTTTTGTTTTTTCGGCTATTTTTATACTCAATAATAAAATAAGCCGCAACATGCCTTATAAAACAAGAACACTTGAACGTTTTTTTCTGGAAGCGAGTCAACAATTCCCCGTCATGCTGCTGACTGGACCTCGCCAAACCGGAAAAACAACGTTCCTGCGACACCTTGCAGGAGAAGAGCGAACGTATGTCACTCTTGACGACCCGATGCTCCGGGCACTCGCCAGAGATGAGCCTGCGCTGTTTCTGCAACGCTTTACCTCACCGGTTCTCATCGACGAAATCCAGTATGCTCCCCAGCTCCTGCCATACATTAAAATGGCAGTGGACAACGAACCGAAAGCCGGAAAATTCTGGCTCACCGGTTCACAGCAATTCCATTTGATGAAGGGGGTCACTGAATCGCTCGCCGGTCGTATCGGGGTGGTCAACCTGCTTGGATTCTCGCAGAGAGAGCTTTTGGGCACTCCTTCTGCAGAACCGTTTCTGCCGGTTCCGGAAGTCATGAAACAACGTGCACAAAGCCGGCAATTGCTTCTGCCGGAACTCTACCGGAAAATCTGGCTTGGATCGTTTCCCGCTCTTCATCAGGAGAATCCTGCCGATCATGACCTGTTCTACAGTTCATACGTCCAGACCTATCTGCAACGTGATGTACGAGATCTGGCCAATGTCGGCGACGAAAGCGCATTTCTGAGATTTCTTCGCTCCTGTGGAGCACGAACCGGCCAGATGCTCAATATTCTGGACCTTTGCCGCCAGAGCGACATCAACCATGCAACAGGAAAACGATGGCTCTCGATTCTCGAAAACTCAGGCATCGTCTACATGCTCGAACCGTGGCACACTAATATCAACAAAAGAGTGGTGAAAACCCCGAAACTGTACTTCCTCGATACAGGATTTGCGGCGTGGCTGACCGAGTGGACCTCCCCCGAAACGCTGGAAGCTGGAGCGATGTCAGGAGCCATTCTTGAAAGCTGGGTGGTATCGGAGATCATCAAAAGCTGGTGGCACAACGGCAAGCGTGCCCCCATCTATTACTATCGCGACAAGGATGCCAAAGAGGTCGATCTGCTCATTCATCAGAACGGCACTCTCTATCCTGTCGAAATAAAAAAATCGGCAACTCCGGGAAAAGATGCCATTCGCCATTTTCAGGTACTTCAAACACTGAAACAACCGATCGGGCAGGGATGCATCATCTCGCTTGCTCCTCTGTATCTCCCGATCACATCGACCACCGATAACGTACCCGTTGGAATGTTGTGAACCGGGGTTCCAATGGAGAGCTGAAAAATGGGGCATGCACTGCCTGAAGCGAAAACATGGCTGATATTCAAACCATTTCAAATCAGAGGGGAAACGAAAAAGGCGATTACAGATCTCTCCGTAATCGCCTCTGGTGTCGGGGTGGCGGGATTCGAACCCACGACCTCTGCGTCCCGAACGCAGCACTCTACCAACTGAGCCACACCCCGAAATATCTCTTTATCTCCTGTGCCCTTGGGCAGATTCGAACTGCCGACCAATAGTTTCGGAAACTACTACTCTATCCACTGAGCTACAAGGGCCTGATTCGGATCAGGATTCTGAAGATAATATTTTCTCCCTCTTTACAGAATCATTTTCTTGTTTCCTCCAAATTTTTGCCAGACAGTTCTAACCTTTCTTCAAACCAGCCGCGCTGATAATCCCTTCGGAGGCAAGGTTGGCGCTCATGACTGCTCCACCCATCGAGTCGTAGTAGAGCTGCTGCGAAAATCCGCCTGCAAGAAAGAGGTTGCGGATCGGGGTTTTCTGGGTCGGGCGGAACTGCTCCATGTTCGGCGTCGGAGCATAGACCGATTGCGGAATCTTTACCACTGTTGACTTCAGAATTTTTGCACCCTGTGACGTTACGGGATAGCAGTTTCTCACCGAGAGATCGACCTGACGGATAATCTCCTCTTTGGTCATCCCCATCATGTTTTTTGCCGGAGCAACACAGAATTCGAAGCGGGTTTTGCCGATGAAGGGCTCCCCTCTCAGGGTTCGGTAGTCGGGCGTTGTTTGGGCAAGGTTTGCGTAGACCGGAATAACGCCGTCGGGTGAGAAGAGGACATTATCGACAGGGGTAATTTCCCGATCATACCAGATCTGGACAGAGATCACCGGAACCCCGGCAAGGTTGCCGAGACCGCCGAAAAAGCGCTCGTTTTTTTTCAGGCTCTCGGGCAGCACCTTCAGGAGGTTATGGATCGGCAGGGCACAGAGATAGTAGTCCGCGGTAAGGATTTCACCGTTCTTGAGCTGAACACCCTTGATCTCCCCTCCCTCATAGAGCAGCTCCTCTACGGCCGTGTTCGGCTTGAAAACCGCCCCTTTCGACGCCGAGTACTCCATAAGCGGCTGATGGAGATACTCCTGCGGCGAGCCTTTCAGAAATCCCATTCGGGAAGCATCCGGCAGGCGGTAGAAGGTTTCAGTAACATCAAGGATGATCTTGGCTGATATCTCTTCGGGAGGAATGAATTTCAGGGCAAGCGCCATCGGGCGGAACATCTTTTCCATGAGACGGTTGC
The DNA here is from genome assembly GCF_000168715.1 of Chlorobium ferrooxidans DSM 13031. GTDB lineage: Bacteria > Bacteroidota > Chlorobiia > Chlorobiales > Chlorobiaceae > Chlorobium > Chlorobium ferrooxidans. The sequence continues at coordinate 3,520 of NZ_AASE01000030.1, forward strand.
CGAATTTCTTCGCTGTTGCCCACTCGGCAAAGGTCAGATGATCCTGCGTCGGCGCATATTTGTCACGCTGCAGGGCAAGCGGAATGAGCGATCTGGAAAAAGCGGCCATCTCGGAGAATGAAAAGTAGCCGTTTTTCACAATGGCAGGCAGCAGATGCAGCGGGCTCGGAAGATCCCAGGTGTTGAAGGTAAAACGCTCGCCACCGTCGAGCGTATAGGTGAGCTGATGCTCCTTCCACAGGACTGCGTGATTGGTTTTTATCTCTTTAAGGAGATCATAGAGCACATCATAGGCGCCAAAAAAACAGTGGGTGCCTGATTCAATCCAGTCGCCCTCCTCATCTTTCCAGGCTGATACCTTGCCGCCGAAAATACCCCTTTTTTCAAGAACCCTGACCTGAAACCCCCTGTCTGTCAACCGCTTGGCGGCAGTAAGACCGGCAAGGCCCCCACCAAGAATCAGTACCGACTTTTTTTCTGAACTCATGTATTCACCAATTGATACGAAAGTTTGGCGTCTCTCTCTCTTTGTTCGAAACCTGATTACTGCTTTGGCACCCTGCCTGTCGGGAGTCCGGTCTTGCGGGCTTCTCGCAACAGTTGACAGAGGGACCCTTTGCAATACTACATAGCCGATCGCCCTTCCATTGCCCGTGAAAGCGTCGCTTCATCAACAAACTCAAGCTCTGCGCCGACCGGTATTCCCCGTGCTATTTTGGTCACCTGCACGCCAAGCGGTTTGAGCAGTTTGCTCAGATAGAGTGAAGTTGTTTCCCCTTCAATGGTAGGATTCAGAGCCAGAACAACCTCTTTGACCTCACCGCTCTCCTGACCCGAAAACCGGACAAGCAGCTCGCGAACCTTGATATCATCCGGCCCTATACCGTCAAGCGGCGAAATGACTCCATGCAGCACATGATAGAGCCCTTTATAGAATCCCGTTTTTTCAAAGGCGAGCATATCAACCGGAGATTCAACAACGCAGATAACCGAACGGTCGCGAGCCCTGCTGCTGCATACAGCACAGGGATCACTCTCCTTGTCGGTAACATTCTGGCAGACTGAACAGCGGATAACCTTGTCTTTTACATCAAGCAGTGCGGATGCAAGTTTTTCCGCCTCGGCTCTCGGCTCATGCAGAACATACATGGCAAGACGCTGGGCGGTTTTGCGTCCGACACCCGGCAATTTGGCAAACTCTTCAATCAGGGCTTCTATAGCCGCCGAAGTGTAGCGCATGCGGTGTTATTTACCGAGATTCATGTTTTTCAGGAGGTCGGCCGGATTGATCATCCCGCCGGTCGCCCTGCTGATCTCCTCCTGGGCCAGCCTTGCGGATTCGTCAAGCCCGCTGTTCACGGCTGCGAGCACCAGATCCTGAACCATCTCGGCATCATCCATAATGTCAGGATCAATTGTGAGTGAGAGCAGTTTCTGTTTGCCGCTCACCGAGACCCTGACCATGCCTCCACCCGCCTCGCCATGGGCAACAATCTTTTCAAGCTGCTTCTGCACATCCTGCATCTTTTCACCAGCCTGCTGGATCTGCTTCATCATGTCGCCAAAATTCGGCATTGCCATCTTCTTTTTCTCCCGTGCGTTATAGAAATTTCATTGCGGGCGGTCTCTCACCGCTAGGTGGAGATTACATTTTTCTCCACCCCCCGCCTCTCTGTGTCGGGGGCTACCAATATCACGCTCCTCATGAGCCCAGGGAAATCAGCACTTTCTGCGCAATGCCAGATAGATTTTTTCAAGAATATCAGCAGTAGTAAGCTTGTATTTTTCAAGAAGTTCATCGGCTTTTCCCGATTCACCGAACTGATCCTCCACACCAACCATCTCAATCGGTACCGGTATATTGCGGGCGCAAACATTGGCTACGGCATCACCAAGACCGTTGTAGATCTGATGCTCTTCAGCCGTAACAATTGCTCCGGTATCGTTGGCTGCACGAACAATGGCAAGCGTGTCAATCGGCTTGATGGTATGCATGTTGATAACCCTGACGCCAACACCCTCCTTTTCAAGAATAAGTGCTGCTTCGAGCGCTTTCCATACCATGATGCCGCAGGCAATAACGGTAACATCCTTGCCGGGGTGAAGTTCAATGGACTTGCCGATTTCAAAACCATCCTCGTCAAGCGAAAAATCAGGAACATTCGGCCTTCCGAAGCGCAGATAAACCGGACCCTCATGCTTGATGATGGCATGGGTCGCCCTGACGGTTTCAATGTAATCACAGGGAACAACCACGGTCATTCTCGGAAGACCGCGCATAAGACCGATATCCTCAAGGATCTGGTGGGTGGCGCCATCCTCACCGAGGGTGAGCCCGGCATGGGATGCACAGATCTTGACATTGAGATTTGAGTAACAGAGCGACTGGCGGATCTGATCGTAGACCCGTCCGGTGGCAAAGACGGCAAAACTGGCCGCTACCGGAATTTTTCCGGTTGTAGCGAGTCCTGCTGCCATGGAAACCATGTTGGCTTCGGCTATACCTGTCTGGATAAAACGATCGGGAAATGCATCACGAAACAAATTCATGTTCAGTGATCCGGTAAGATCAGCGCAAAGTGCCACGACATCACTGTTTTCCCTGCCGGCCTGCAGGAGAGCATCTCCAAACCCGGTACGGGTAGCCTTGTTGCCGCGCGAAACATATTGCACTGCCGCGGTCCCGATGTTATTTTCTTCCATTACTTCAAGAATAACTTAAATTAAAAAAAGCAGTTCCGCCCGGCCATGGCACTTAAAGAATTCCGGACTCAATGATAAAAGTTGAATATAAGCATACTGAAATCGCGGCGAAAAAAAAATTAGGTCAAAACTTTTTAACCGACCGCAATATCACAAGAAAAATTGTTGCCTCCTCCGGTGCCACTGCTGATGACAATATTCTGGAGATCGGTCCGGGGTTCGGCGCCCTGACCAGGGAGATCATAGCGATCTGCCCGACGTTTACGGTAGTTGAAAAAGATCCGAAGCTGGCTGCATTTATCAGAAGTGAATATCCCGGACTCAAGGTGCTTGAAGCCGATTTTCTGGATACCGACCTTGAGCTTCTTGCCGGAGAAAAGCCGCTGAGGGTTCTCGGCAACATCCCCTACTCGATTACAAGCCCGATTCTCTTCAAGCTTCTGGAACATCGCCGGAGCTTCATTTCAGCAACCCTCATGATGCAGCATGAGGTCGCCATGCGAATTGTTGCCCGTCCATCCACCAAAGATTATGGCATTCTTGCGGTGCAGATGCAGGCATTCTGCGATGTCAGCTACCTCTTCAAGGTAGGCCGCAAGGTCTTTCGCCCGCAACCGGGAGTTGACAGTGCCGTCATCAGCATGAAACCCAAACAGGAGAGCCCTGTTGAAGAGAGTGAAGGGTTCCGCCGGTTTGTCCGCACCGCGTTTCATCAGCGTCGTAAAACGCTGCTGAACAATCTCAAAGAGTCCTACAATCTTGATGCCGTCGAGAGCTCTACCCTTAAACTTCGGGCAGAAGCGCTCACCATCGAAGAGTTTTTCACCCTGTTCGGGCAGTTGAAGCCCCTTGATTGAGCCGCGGCCTTCTCTGTTGAAAATCCGGCAGCCGGCGGACGGAACAATTGTTCATTGCTCTGAAGTGTATTTTTTGTTAACATTAGGTTTTATGCAATTGCCGTGCAAAATACAGCCGTGCGAAAATCAATGCCACTCCGCTTCAACACCACCCTTTCCGCTGTTCTTGCTGATCCGTCCTCCCTTATTTTATTAACACTTTTTTTTTAACAAGGGATCACTCGTATGCTGCACTCATTCAATACCGTTTATCAAAAATCCATTCAGGAGCCGGAAATCTTCTGGGGCGAAGCCGCAGAAAAGCTTCACTGGTACAAAAAATGGAACAAGGTGCTCGACGATACCAATCCTCCATTTTATCGCTGGTTTTCGGGCGGCATTACCAATACCTGCTACAATGCACTTGACCGGCACGTTGATGAAGGCAGAGGAAACCAGACCGCAATTATCTACGACAGTCCGGTTACCGGTACTAAAACAAGGTACTCCTTCCGCGAATTTCGCGATATCGTAGCGCTCTTTGCCGGTGCCCTGCAGTCAAGAGGTGTGCGCAAGGGTGACCGTGTTATCATCTACATGCCCATGATCCCGGAAGCTGTGGTTGCCATGCTTGCCTGTGCAAGAATCGGCGCCATCCACTCCGTGGTGTTCGGCGGATTCGCATCCCACGAACTGGCAATCAGAATTGATGACTGCAAACCAAAGGTGATCATTTCAGCATCATGCGGTATCGAACATAACAAGATCATTGACTACAAACGGCTGCTTGACTTTGCCATCGAGCTGGCCCACTTCAAGCCTGAAATCTGTATCATCAAACAGCGTGATCAGTTAAAGGCCGAACTGAATGAAGAGCGCGACCTCACCTGGAACCAGTCCCTTCTCGGAGCCGAACCTGCACAGTGCGTACCCGTTGAATCTTCCGATCCCCTCTATATTCTCTATACCTCAGGAACCACCGGCCAGCCGAAGGGCATTGTTCGCGATCACGGCGGCCATATGGTTGCCCTGCAGTGGTCAATGAAAAATGTCTATAACGTTGAACCCGGCGAAGTGTTCTGGGCGGCAAGTGATGTGGGATGGGTTGTCGGCCACTCCTATATTGTCTACGCTCCCCTCCTTCAGGGTTGCACCTCACTCATCTTTGAAGGCAAACCGGTCGGCACTCCCGATCCAGGCACCTTCTGGAGAATCATCAGTGAACACAACGTTTCGGTGCTCTTTACCGCCCCGACAGCATTCCGGGCTATAAAAAAAGAGGATCCGAACGGTCACTACATCAAGAACTACGATCTTTCGAACTTCCGGGCCCTCTTTCTTGCCGGAGAACGGGCTGACCCCGATACCGTCAAATGGGCTGAAAAGATGCTGCAGGTTCCGGTCATTGACCACTGGTGGCAGACCGAGACCGGCTGGGCCATTGCCGCCAACTGCCAGGGAATTGAACCCGGCCCGATCAAATACGGCTCGGCTTCAAGAGCCGTGCCCGGCTACAACGTTCAGGTTGTCAACGCCGATCTTGAACAGCTTCAGCCCAATCAGATGGGTGATATCGTCATCAAGCTCCCGCTTCCTCCCGGCACCATGCTGACGCTCTGGAAGGCTGATAACCGGTTTGTGGAAACCTATATGAAGGAGTTCCCCGGTTTCTATCAGACCAGTGATGCCGGATTTATTGATGAAGACGGCTACATTCATATCATGTCGCGCACGGATGATGTCATCAATGTTGCCGGCCACAGGCTCTCTACCGGTGCCATTGAAGGGGCACTGTGCGAGCATCCGGATGTGGCGGAGAGCGCGGTTATCGGCGTTCATGACGATCTGAAAGGACAGGTGCCGCTCGGCTTCCTGGTACTGAAACTCAATGTCGATACCCCGCACAACCAGATCATCAAGCACGTTATTGAATATGTGAGGGAGAATATCGGACCTGTTGCCTCGTTCAAGAGTGCCATTATCGTCAACCGGCTCCCGAAAACCCGCTCCGGCAAGATTCTTCGCAGCACCATGCGCAAAATTGCCAACAGCGAGGAGTACACCATGCCGGCAACCATTGACGATCCGGTCATTCTCGATGAGATCCGTGAGGGTTTGCAGACAATAGGTTATGCCGTAAACAGCAAGTCAATCACAAAGGACGAATGATAAAAAAGATCGATCACATTGCCATCGCCGTTCAAAACCTTGAGGTCTCACTCGAAACGTTCCTGAACGTTCTCGGGTGTGACCCGAAGAGTGTCACCATTGAGGAGGTCCCCTCCGAAAACGTCAGGGTGGCATTTATACCTGTCGGCGAAAGTAAAATCGAGCTGCTCGAACCCATGAACAGCGAGGGTGCCATTGCTAAATTTCTGCTGAAAAACGGTGACGGACTGCACCATATTGCACTTGCAACCGATGATATCGTCAGGGAGAGCGAGCGACTTAAAACCGTTAATATCACTCCGCTCTCGGAGCCGAAAGAGGGTGCCGGTGGAAAAAAAATCCTCTTTCTGCATCCAAAGGAGACAAATCGTGTTCTGCTTGAATTTGCCGAGAAAGGTCACTAAATAATTGCGATAAAGCCGATAGTACCCTGTGAAACATTTTTATCTGCCTTTCGAGAAAAAAGAGGGATTCAATTACTCCCACGAGAGTATTGAACAACTGACAGAATACGAAAAGTATCAACTCTCCTTCCACCCCGAGCGCCCCAAGCACCTTGATTATCTGACCGTATTTGATGAAGCTGAGGAGTGTCTGCAGAACGATCTCCACGGCAGCTGCATTATCCAGACACACCGGGCGGTTCTGCGCAATGGCCAGAACGCATGGTGGCCGGTGATGCTTATCGGCCAGCAGTCCGGGCCGACATCCGATTTTGCGCAGATGCTCCGGCTCATGAAAAATCCGGAAGAGATCGCCAAATGGAACCAGGGAATGCCAACTCCGGCTGCATTTGAAAAAGCTATTCAGGCTATCGCGCTTGCTGAACAGGAGAACCGCATCATTATTACCGTTATTGATACTGCCGGTGCCGATCCAACCGAACAGTCCGAAGCCGGAGGGATAGCATGGAAAATCGGACGCTGCATGCAGGCGCTCGGTGAAGCAAAAGTGCCGACGCTCTCGGTTATCATAAACCGGGGATGCAGCGGTGGCGCTATTGCGCTGACCGGATGCGATGCCGTCCTGGCCATGGAGTACTCAACCTACATGGTCATCTCACCGGAGGCCTGCTCATCGATTCTCTTCCGCACAAGGGAGAAGGCCGGTTTTGCTGCCGAGATATCACGGATAACAGCCAAAGACGCCCTGCAAAACGGCATTATCGATGACATCATCATCGAGCATGAAGGACCGGCACACCACTTCCCGAAATCCGCCCTGCAGTCATTCAAGGGCGCCATGACGAAGTGGGTCGAAAAACTCAGTCTGACTCCCGCCTCCGAGATCTTTGCAAAAAGAATGGAGCGATGGGAAAACATCGGAAAGTGGGATACCATTTCCGAAGAGGAGATCCTCGCTTTTGAAAAGCCGGTATCATTCTTCATCCAGAAACCCGAAAGAATTCTGTTTGTTGCACGCCACAAACATTGCAGGGACTCCACCGGCAGAACAATTCTCGACCCCGTACTCTATTCGAAACTCTTTGCCGATAATTTTGTCTGCGAAACCTGCGGGCACCGCTATGTGCGCCTTACCGCGCATGACTATATCGATCTTGTGCTTGACGAAGGCTCTTTCACGGAGCATCCCGAGACCCGCTACATTGTCGACAAGGATATTCTTGACTTCCCTGACTACCGCAAAAAAATCACGGAGGCACAGCAGAAAACCGGAGCGGCATCATCGCTCATTACCGGCAATGCAACCATTCAGGGCGAACCGGTTGTCTTTTGCGCAACCAACTTCAACTTCCTCGGCGGCTCGTTCTGTATGTCTACCGCAGAGAAAGTCTGGAGGGCGAGCAAGATAGCCATTGCACGGGGTGTGCCGCTGGTCATTCAGGCTACAGGAGGCGGAGCAAGAATGCATGAAGGGTGCTCTTCGATGGTTGGTCTTCCCAAACTCCATGTTGCCATCTCAAGCGTTGAAAAAGCGGGACTGCCGGTTATTACCATTATTACCGACCCGACGCTTGGAGGGGTTGCCATCGGCATTGGATCAAGGGGCATCAAACTCTTTGAACACAATGCCGGAAATATCGGATTTTCCGGTAAACGGGTCATCGAACAGTATACCGGTCAACCGACAACCAAAGCGTTCCAGACAACCTGGTGGCTTCAGCAGAAAGGATTTGTTGAAAAAACCGCACTGCCGGGCAATATGAAGTACAAGATATCGGAGATCATACAGAGTGCGAGAGCGCTCTGAAGGGATCGGAACAAAGTCTGTTTTTTAAAAGGGGACTCGATTATGGGTACCTGTAATGAATATTTTTACTACAAGTTATGACACAATCCCGGCCTGATTCACTCTTTCACGAGTTTCCGGCAATCAGCCGGGAAACCTGGAAAAAGAGGGTTGTTGCGGATCTCGGTGATAAACCGTTTGAGAGTATAGTCTGGCATACGCCTGACGGGTTTGATCTTGAGCCCTGGTATGCTCATGATGAAGAGGCAAAGCGCGTTGCGGTACCGGCAACAAAAACCGCAAACAGCTGGATAAACTGCCATAAAGTAACCGTTCTCGACCCGAAAAGCGCCAATGCCGACGCATTGAAATCGCTCTCCCAGGACGCTTCAGCACTCGAGTTCTCTATATCCGACCCGGCACACTGCACTCCGCATCATCTCTCAATCCTCTTTGCCGGTATTGACACCTCTGCCATTGCAATCTATTTTTCAGGAAACCTTCCCCCCGCCACCGAGCTCCTTGAAACCCTGCTTGCGCTCTCCTCTTTCAAAGCAACAACCGGCGGGTTTCTTGCGCCACCCCCTCTGGCTTCAAAAGAGCTGGACCGCAAACTCTTTGAGCTGGCCGATGCACTCCCGCAATTCACGCTCTTCTGTGTCGATACAACCGGCTATCATGAGGCGGGATCAACAGCGGCACAGGAGATAGCGCTTGCGCTCGGAGGCACAAGCGACCTCCTTCACCGCTTTGTTGAAGCCGGAATTCCGGCAGAACGGATTGCTTCGGCCATAGAACTTATCCTTCCTGTCGGTTCAAGCCATTTTACGGAACTGGCCAAACCGAGGGCAGTACGAGCACTTCTCCCCTTCCTCCTCAAAGCATACGGCGCAACGGGCTCGATTCAGCCCCGACTCTTTGCCAGAACATCCGAACGAAACCGCTCACTGCTCGACCCCTATACCAATCTGCTCCGGCAGACAACCGAATCGATTTCAGCAATTCTCGGAGGCTACGACACCCTTCAGATTGCCCCTTTTGACAACGGGTTATCGGTCAGAGAGGATATCGCATCCCGGATCACCGGCAACATACACCTTGTGCTCAAGGAGGAGGCATGGCTTGACCGTGTTGTTGATCCGGCATCGGGATCAAATTACCTTGAAGCCCTGACGGCAAAACTGGCAGAATCCGGATGGTCAATCTTTAAAACCTTTGAAGCTGCCGGAGGTCTTGACGCTGCCGGGAGATGCGGTATCGTCGGAAGCCTGATAACCGCCTCATCTTCAGAGCGGGAGCGCGCTGTCAGCAAACGAAAAAAAACACTTATCGGCGTCAACCGCTACCCCTGGCCCCTTACGGCGGAGCAGGAGGAGAACAGCGCGGCCATTATGAATGCAGCAGAAGCATTGCCTGCCAGTAATGAGACGGCGGCGTTTGAACGGTTGCGACTGAAAACACTTTCCGGCAAACAGCATGGCGGTAAAATCCCCTCAGTCGTTATCTGGATGGTCGGCGATCCGGCAATAAGCTTCCGACAGGCTGCATTCTGCGAAGATTTCTTCAAATGCGGAGGTTTCGACATTGCCGCTGTCTCGGCTTTGCCGATAGAAAACTCCTCGTACGACACAGTTCTGCAACACAAGCCGGACATTATTGTACTCTGCATTGCCCAGAAAGATCCGGTACCTGCAGCTCTTGGTATTGCGGCTGCTCTGGCCAATCGTCATTCCGGCATTACCATCATGGCCGGAAAACCCCCGGCTGAGCATGAAAGCCTCCTCGGTGCCGGAATTGACAGCTTTATCTATACCGGTGTTGATGTTCTTGAGATGCTGAAATCCTTCCAACGTAAAACCGGAGTGCAATGAGACCGGACTTTTCAGAGATCGATATTTTTTCCTCCGCACTCATCGCTTCCGGGAACGACATCCCGGCTCCGACGACCTGCTGGACAACCGCTGAAGGTATTGAGATACAATCACGCTACGGCAGTGCCGATAGTGAGCAAATCGACCACCTCGACTTCGCTCCCGGCTTTGCCCCCTACCCCGGCGGCCCCTATACCACCATGTATACGACCAGACCGTGGACAATACGCCAGTATGCCGGGTTTTCAACGGCCGAAGAGTCCAACCACTTCTACCGTCAAAACCTTGCTGCCGGTCAGAAAGGACTCTCTGTAGCCTTCGACCTCCCCACACACCGCGGTTACGACTCCGATCACGAACGGGTAATCGGGGATGTCGGCAAGGCCGGTGTTGCCGTTGACTCGGTTGAGGACATGAAGATCCTCTTCGACCGCATCCCCCTCGGCGACATCTCCGTATCCATGACCATGAACGGAGCGGTGCTTCCGGTCATGGCCTTTTATATTGTTGCTGCCGAAGAGCAGGGTGTAACCGCCGACAGGCTCAGCGGTACAATCCAGAACGATATTCTCAAGGAGTTCATGGTTCGCAACACCTATATCTACCCGCCTGAACCCTCCATGAAAATCATTGCCGACATCTTCCGCTACACCAGCAGCCGCATGCCGAAATTCAACTCCATCAGCATTTCGGGCTACCACATGCAGGAGGCCGGCGCCACGGCTGATCTTGAACTGGCCTTCACCCTTGCCGACGGGCTTGAATATATCCGGGCCGGTCTGAAAGCCGGACTTGACATTGACGCCTTTGCCCCCCGCCTCTCCTTCTTCTGGGCGACGGGCATGAACTATTTTATGGAGATCGCCAAATTGAGGGCGGCACGGATGCTCTGGGCTAAAATTGTCAAACAGTTCAATCCGAAAAGCCCGAAATCCCTGATGCTCCGCTCTCATTGTCAGACCTCCGGATGGAGCCTGACCGAACAGGATCCGTTCAACAACATCACACGGACCTGTCTGGAAGCCCTTGCAGCATCACTCGGTCACACCCAGTCGCTGCATACCAATGCCCTGGATGAAGCCATAGCTCTGCCAACCCCTTTTTCTGCCCGGATTGCCCGTAATACCCAGCTCTATTTGCAGGAGGAGACCGATATAACCCGCAGCATCGACCCGTGGGCAGGCTCCTCGTATGTTGAATATCTGACCAACGAGCTTGCCGAAAAAGCCTGGAAGATCATCAGCGACATCGAGGCCGCCGGAGGCATGGTCAAGGCAATCGAAAAAGGAATTCCGAAGCTCCAGATCGAAGAGGCGGCAACCCGCAAGCAGGCAAGAATCGACAGCGGCAAGGATGTGATTGTCGGGGTCAACGGCTACAGAACCAGCAGCAAAACCGATATCGAACTGCTCGAAGTTGACAACACCCTTGTGCTGAAGCAGCAGATCAAACGCCTTGAAACCATCAAACGTGAACGCGACAGCGAAGCGTGCGCACTGGCTCTCAGGGCTATCGAAGCGTGTGCCGCCTCCGGAGAGGGAAATCTGCTGGAGCTTGCCGTTGAAGCTGCACGAAAAAGAGCTACATTGGGAGAGATCTCCTCGGCCTGTGAAAAGAGTTTCGGACGATACCGTTCGACCATCAGGCTCAACAGCAATGTCTATATGTCGCAGATGCACGATAACCCGCTATTCAAGGAGGCACAGGGGCTTGCCGACCGGTTTGCTGCACTTGAAGGCCGCAGACCCAGAATCATGGTGTCGAAAGTCGGACAGGACGGACATGACCGGGGAGCAAAAGTTATCGCGGCGGGATTTGCCGATATCGGTTTTGATGTCGATATCAGCCCCCTCTTCCAGACCCCTGAGGAGGTTGTGCAGCAGGCTCTTGACAATGACGTGCACATTATCGGCATATCAAGCCTTGCGGCCGGTCACAAAACACTTATACCGAAAATTATCGAGCTGCTTGGCGCCCATGACCGGGCAGATATTCTCGTTATTGCCGGAGGCATCATACCTGAAAAAGACCATGTTTTTCTCTATGATAAAGGTGTTGCCGGAATATTCGGGCCAGGAACAGTCATAGCGGATGCTGCGGTAAAAACCCTGAATCTGCTTATTGCAAGGTTTGAATAATGAGTCGCGACCTGCATCATAAAGAGCGGATCCCCCGCCACGATCCTGATGTGGAAACCGTCGTTTCGGGCATCATGAGCGGCAACCGTCAGATGCTGAGCCGTGCCATCACCCTTATCGAATCCCAGAAGCCGGAGCATGAAGCGAGAGCCCATGAGATTCTCGACCGCTGTCTTGAAAAGAAAACCGCATCGCTGCGCATCGGAATAACCGGTTCACCCGGAGCCGGAAAAAGCACCTTTATTGAGGCTTTTGGTGAAGCGATACTCAACAGCGGCCTCACGCTTGCGGTGCTGGCCATCGACCCGAGCAGCCGTCAGTCAAAAGGGAGTATTCTCGGCGACAAGGCACGCATGGAAAGACTCTCCGGCCGGAAGGAGGCATTCATCCGCCCGACAGCATCCTCCGGATATCTCGGGGGGACCTCCCCGAAAACCCATGAGACCATTCTGCTCTGCGAAGCCGCAGGATATGATGTTATTCTGGTCGAGACAGTCGGTGTAGGGCAATCGGAAGTTTTGATCGACTCCATGGTCGATTTCATCCTCCTTTTGATGCTGCCGGGCTCAGGAGATGAGCTGCAAGGGATCAAACGCGGTATCATGGAGATCGCGGACAGCGTTGTCATAACCAAAGCGGATGGAGATCAGGCTGCAATTGCCGCACTCTCAAAGGCTGAATTCGAGGCTGCACTCATGATGCTGCCCAAAAAACACCCCTTCTGGCATCGAAATGTCTACCTCACCTCCGCGCTGCACAATACAGGTATCAACGATGTCTGGCAGAACATTCTTGAATTTTTCACCCAAATGCGGGAAGAGGCTCGCCTTGAGGAGAGGCGAAGCCAGCAGCTGAAACAACTGCTCTACACCGTGCTTGAAGAGCGGCTGAAAAAAGAGTTCTTCAGCAATCCGGGAGTCATCCAGGCAAAAGCGATCATCGAACAACAGGTGGTTGAAGCCCGTCTCAGCCCATTCAGCGGCGCCAAAATCCTTATGGAAACCTTTCGCAAATAGCGGAGTGGACGATCCCCGGCTGAACTACGGAACAAACACCAGGCGAAAGCCGACATTGGGGTTGCGGGCTAAAGGCGCGCCTCCGATGCGATACGCTGACCGGCAGTGCTCTTCAAAGTCGAACCAGCTCGCACCGCGAAGTACACGGCGCGAACCGTCCTCCGGACCATCAGGGTTGGTAACGGTGCCTGCTGCTTTACACTGCTCATAAAAAGCAGGGTCAAACCAGTCACTGCACCACTCCCAGACATTGCCGTGCATGTTGTACAAGCCCCATGCATTGGGAGCAAAACTGTTCACCGCTACGGTATTCTCTCGGTACACCCCCTTGGGTTTATTGCCGGAAGGGTTTTGACCATTATAGTTAGCCCTCTCTGTAGTCAGACTTTGACCGGAATTGAAGGGGGTTGCCGTTCCTGCACGGCAGGCGTACTCGCGCTCTGCTTCGGTTGGCAGGCGGAACTTCCTGCCGGTATGCTGCGAGATCCAGTTGCAATAGGCGACGGCATCGTTCCAGCTCATATAGACCACGGGATGGTTATCTTCAGAGTTTGGACGGAGAGTGCCTGAAACTCCGTGGCGCCAGTGCTTTTGATCGTTGGCTTTTTCAGCATCAGTCAGGTACCCTGTGGCTTTGACAAATTTTCTGAACTCGGCGGACGTTACCGGATATCTGCTGATATAAAAATCACTCAACCGCACCTGATGCTGGGTTTCATTGATCTGTCGGTTCGCTTCACTCAGAGGACTTCCCATCGTAAATTCACCGCCAGGTATAAAAACGAAGTTTTCCGGGACCGCAATCCCGCTTACGGCGAATGATGTTGTTCCGAAGACCATCACTCCGGCAAGGGTGAGTGTCCCGATAAGAGCAACCATTTTCCCCTGTCGCCCGCTCCTTGCGAGGAGAGCGGTCAGCAGCCTGCGCATCGAGCCGGTAAACGAGGCTGAAGAGCGCTTGTCACTCATGGCTTCAGGGTTCAACGGCAGAGCAATGCTCCGCATGGGATTGGCTTTGTTCATGGCAAGTCTTTCGTTGCTGATTAAAAAAACTGATACTCTCTTTTAACGCTGAACCAAACGAGGCAGAGCGCAAGCATACAACCGCGACGTAATGCAATGACTACTCGATAAACTCCTTCTCTTCGGTTTTGACAATAAGCACCGGACAATTGGCCTTCCGGACAACGGTTTCGGCAACACTTCCCATGATCAGACGGCTCAACCCTTTTTTTCCATGAGAGCCCATGATCACAAGATTGGCATTGCATTCGTCAATTTTATCGAGTATCACATCCGCCGGATTGCCAATCTCCACACCGCAGGATGCCTTGAATCCCCCGTGAATCAACTCCTGCATGATAACCTCAAGATCCTCCATTGAGGCTTTTTCAAGATCAGCTTCAAGCGGCACATAATTAAGCGAAATGTCAACGGCCATAGGTCTCGGCTCCACCACATTCAACAGGTAGAGAGATGCTTCCATACTCCGGGCAAACTCCTTCGCATACTGCACAGCCTTGCGGGAGGCATCTGAAAAATCGACCGGACACAGAATGGTAGTAATCTTGAACATAATCGATTGCGTTTATGTTGACTGGGGTGGTGATGACTGCCTGTTTTCAAAGAAAGGTTTAAACAGATCCATTGGGATGGGAAATACGGTAGTTGAATTATTCTCTGCCGCAATATCCTTGAGTGTCTGGAGATAACGAAGCTGCAGGGCAGCCGGAGAGGCGGAAATAATCGTTGCCGCATCGGCAAGCCTTTGTGCGGCCTGATACTCCCCTTCCGCGTTGATAATAGCTGAGCGGCGTTCGCGTTCAGCCTCGGCCTGTTTGGCCATTGCACGCCGCATCCCCTCGGGCAGATCGATCTCCTTCACCTCCACCTTGCTGACCTTGACTCCCCATGGCTCGGTATCCTTGTCCAGAATAGCCTGGATACGGTCATTGATCTCATCACGCTCTGCAAGCAGATTATCAAGTTCGCCCTGCCCGCAGACACTGCGCAGCGTGGTCTGTGCCAGCTGTGAGGTTGCAAAATGGAAGTCCGCGACATCGACAATCGCCTTGATGGCATCAAGCACACGGAAGTAGACAACCGCACTCACCTTGACGGAGACGTTATCACGGGTGATGATATCCTGCGGAGGCACATCAAGCGTCACGGTACGAAGATCAACCTTGACCATCTTGTCGATAGCCGGAATAAGGATGATCAGCCCCGGACCTTTCGCGCCGATGATCCTTCCGAGCCGGAAAACAACTCCCCGTTCATACTCGCGAAGAATTTTGACCGATGAGGCCAAAAAGAGCCCCACGAGAACAAGAACCGTCAACAGGTTGAATGTCAGCATAATCTCAACTCCTTGTCAAATTGAGAAGAGTTCAAAAGCTCAAATCAGCAGAGGGAGGTTATGGCCCTGACGGCTCTTCCCCTGCAGAAACAATATAGTACAGTGAACACGGTTTATCGGTATTTTGTTCTTTTGACGCATCAAAACAAAGAGCCAACTGAACCTGATAATCACGCTCCGGTATCGCCCGTTTAATTCAGGGCCGGTATCGTACGGATAACGGTCTGCCGCTGCTTGATCTTCAGATCAGCAAGATCCGAAACAATGCCGGCCGACTCATTGAGCAGAACATCCCTGCTCACCCCTTTGGTGGAATCCTGATCCAGAACCCACTGCTTCTCGATTTTTTTTATGGTTTCAATTTCCGATTTGAAAGCCGAATCCTGAAGCGACACCACCTTCTTTTTCCGGATCTGGTTAAGGGTTCTCAGATCCTGCAGATAGGACTGGTAGAGCGTATTGCGCGATGATCGCTCCAGCTCCTTTTGACGGAGCACGCCTATCTCTTCCGGGGTAATCTCGGCGGTTGAGCGGTAAAATGATCGCGAGACCGTGCTCCAGGGCAGACTGCTTGAGTAGGTATCCTCACCAATGGTAGCGGTATCAATCATCGATGGCATGAAGATATCGGGCACAACCCCCCTGTGCTGGGTGCTGCCGCCTGAAATCCTGTAAAACTTTGCTATCGTCAGTTTTATCTGACCCAGTTCAGGTTTCTTTATGAAAAACGAAAATGGTCTTGCGAGTTTGATGATGCTTTGAACCGTTCCCTTTCCGAATGTCCGCTCACCAATAACCACTCCCCTCCCGTAATCCTGAATTGCCGCAGCAAAAATCTCTGAAGCTGAAGCGCTGTAACGGTTTACCAGAACGGCGAGCGGGCCGTTATAGAGTACCCGGCGATCTTCATCCCTGAGCACCATTTTACCGCCGGTTGAGTTGCTGATCTGCACAACCGGCCCTGTCGGGATAAAGAGTCCGGTTACATTGACCGCCTCTTCAAGGGATCCGCCGCCATCGTCACGAAGATCAATAACAATACCATCAACACGCTCACTGTTCAGTTCATTGAGAATGCGCGACACATCACGGCTGGTGCTGTTATAGTTACCGGTATTCTGCTGCTGGCCTTCAAAATCAAGGTAAAATGAAGGGATGGTAATAACGCCGATCTTCTGGCCATTCTGATGAATAATACGTTTCCGGGCCGCCTGCTCCTCAAGATCGACCTTGTCGCGCACCAGTGCTATGATTTTTGCCGGTCCGCGTCCGCCCTGACTGGCCGGAAGAATTTTAAGGCGCACAACGGTCCCTTTTTTCCCGCGAATCAGTTTTACCACATCATTGATTCGCCATGCGGTAACATCAACAATTTCGTAAGCTCTTCCCTGCCCGACACCGATAATCTTGTCCCCTTTTTTAAGGAGGTTGCTTCTGAAGGCCGGACCGCCGGGAATAACCTCGTTAATGACCGTATACTCGCTTTCAGTCTGGAGCTTCGCACCGATCCCCTCAAGAGAGCGGCTCATGTCAATCTGAAAATTGGCATACTCATCCTGCGAAAAGTAGCTGGTATGGGGATCAAAGGAGGTTGTAACCGCATTCATGTAAGCCTGAAACGCGTCTTCCGATTTCTGGCGATTCAGAAGGTTAAGGCGGCTTGCAAAGCTTTTTGAGAGTGCAGCACGAACCGTCGTATTGGTTTCACCTGAATATTTCAGATTGAGCCACTGATATTTAAGTTCCTGTTTCCACAGAGCGGTAAGCTGCCGTCTGTCGGCCGGCCATGGATCGGCCTTGCGGTCAAGGTCAAAGTTTTCGGGAACTGAAAAGTTGAAATGGGTGGTATCCGCGGCAATTTTCATAAACCGCATCTTCTCTTTTGCCCGCTTCAGAAAAAAGTTATAGATGCCAAAACCTGCGGTTGGTTTTCCTGCAAGAAATTCATCATCAATCCGGGTGCCGTATATCCTGCGGAGACTGGCAACCTCACTGGCCACAAAATAGCTCTTGCTGCCGTCAAGATTGTCGATATAGCGGTTGAATATCTGTAGGGAAAGGGAGTCATTGACCGCTACCTTCCTGTAGTGGTTCTGAAGAAGGTACTGACTGATGTATTTGCCTGCATCCTCCTGGGCTTCGGTCGGCTTGAGCACATTGATGGAGGGTCCGGCGGCTGAAGCCGTCCCGAAAATTCCTGCCGACAATGGTGAAGAAAAACCACAGGTAACAGTAAAGAGAAGCAGACTTTTTCTAAACATTTTCCGGTTTGATGATCAAAAGGTTGTGCTGCGACAGTTATACGATTCTTGAAAGGAGAGACAAAAATATTATATTGATCCGCAATTGCGTAATGGTGTCGGGGAATTTAAACTCGACAAAAAAAATCCGTCCTAAAATACTAATAATGGGAGAGCTTTCAATGCAAAAGAAAAAGATCAGTTATAAAGAACTTGGCCTTGTCAACAGTCGCGAACTATTTCAAAAAGCTGTTACAGGCGGTTACGCTATTCCTGCCTATAATTTCAACAATCTCGAACAGATGCAGGCCATTGTCATGGCTTGCGTAGAAACTGCCTCACCGGTTATTCTGCAGGTTTCAAAAGGCGCCAGAAGCTATGCCAATGAAACACTTCTCCGCTACCTTGCACAGGGAGCTGTAGCCTATGCTGAAGAGCTCGGAACGCCTGTTCCCATTGTCCTTCACCTTGATCACGGCGACAGCTTTGAACTCTGCAAAGACTGTATCGACTCGGGATTCTCCTCCGTCATGATTGATGGTTCTCATCTCCCTTATGAAGAGAACATCGAACTGACCAAAAAAGTTGTGGCATACGCACACGAACATGATGTTACGGTTGAGGGTGAGCTTGGTGTGCTTGCCGGAATCGAAGATGAGGTCTCGGCTGCTCATCACACCTATACCCAGCCGGAAGAGGTTGAGGACTTTGTAGCCAAAACCGGTGTTGACAGCCTTGCCATCTCAATCGGCACTTCACACGGCGCATTCAAGTTCAAACCGGGTGAAGATCCTAAAATCCGCCTCGACATTCTCAGTGAAATCGAGCGCCGCATTCCCGGGTTCCCTATCGTCCTGCACGGCTCCTCATCCGTACCCCAGGATCTGGTCAAAACCATCAACGAGCATGGCGGAAAGCTGAAAGATGCAATCGGCATCAGTGAAGATCAGCTTCGTCTTGCGGCAAAATCCGCAGTCTGCAAAATCAATATCGATTCTGACGGTCGCCTTGCCATGACCGCCGCTATCCGCAAGGTGCTTGATGAAAAACCCGAAGAGTTCGATCCAAGAAAGTACCTCGGCCCTGCCAGAGACTCTCTCAAGAAGCTCTATATCCACAAGATCATCAACGTGCTCGGCTCCAACGGCAAAGCCTGAGACGAAAAATTCAGCGATTGAATTGGAAAAGGGCGGCCTACACA
>NZ_AASE01000029.1 GCF_000168715.1 Chlorobium ferrooxidans DSM 13031
TTGCCATAACGGCCATAGCTACATCGCCTTCGGTAAAAACAAATTTCCTGCCCGCTCCGATATCAGTAGCTACAATTGAAAGCGGAATCCGGGCATCCCTGATATCCCGTTTTCCAAGCAGATCAGTGACCATCGTCCCGAATTTCTTGTTTGACAGAAGACCGAACTGAGAAAGAGCCAGACCCGAAAGATCAACCCAGTCGATAGCAAGGGCGATATCACGTATCTCTTCCCAGCTTTTTCCGAAAGCGTAGAGTGCCGCGATAAATGCACCGATACTGGTACCGCTGACCATAGAGAGGTGAATATCCAGTTCACTCACGGCCCTGAGTACTCCTACATGGGCTGCACCGAGCACCGCTCCACCTCCGAGCGCAAGCGCTGTTTTTTTCATAATTTTCCGAAGAAACCGGTTTTACGTTTAAAAGAGCACTCTGATTATCCTGCCATCGCCCCTACTGAAAAAGGGTAACAAGCATTTTAAGCAACCTGAACTTCAACCTGCTGTAAGGCGGATAGCGCAGAGCGGGATCAGGATAGAGTGAGCGCTCCAGAATACTCCGCTGAAAAGAGAAGGTGTCAAAGCCTGCCCTGCCGTGATAAGCACCAAATCCGCTGCTGCCGAGACCGCCGAAAGGAAGATGGTGCATGCTCGCCTGAAAGAGCAGATCATTAATAGAGACTCCGCCCGACCTGGAGTGCAGCAACACCTTCTCCTGCACGCTCTTGACAGAAGAAAACAGATAGAGTGCAAGGGGTGCTTTTTCTCGCCGGATGCAGCTCAATGCTTCTTCAATACCGGTATAGGCAATAACCGGAAGAAGAGGGCCGAAAATCTCCGACTGCATAAACGCGGAGTCCATGGAGGATCCTTGCAAAATAGTCGGCGGGATGTAAAACTCGCCATGGTCGGTGAAAACTCCTGCAGACGGCACCGAACCTGCAAGCAGCTTTTCAAGCCTTAAAAAATTATATGCGTTTCCGATACGGGGAAAATCAGGGCTTGAACGGGGATCATCACCGTAAAAATCGGCAAGCGCCTCATGCATATACCTGATCAGCTCAGCCTCTTTCTGTTCTTCGACCAGAACATAATCCGGTGCAATACAGGTCTGACCGGCATTTAAAAACTTTGCCCACACAATACGCCGTGCAGCCACCCGGAGATCGCCCGATCCATCCACAATACAGGGACATTTCCCGCCAAGTTCCAGCGTCAGGGGCGTCAGATGTTTCGCCGCCGCATGCATGACCTCCCTGCCGGTCATCCGGCTTCCGGTATAAAAAATATAGTCAAACCGCTCTTCCAGCAGGGTGCGGGACTCTTCAACCCCGCCCTCAACAACACAAAGCGCACTCCGGTCAAGATAATCTCCAAACCCTGAAGCAATCACCGCTGAGGTATGCGGCGCATGTTCCGAAGGCTTCACGACCGCACAGTTACCCGCAGCAATTGCGTTGATAAGCGGAGCAAGTGTAAGGTTCAGGGGATAGTTCCATGCGCCGATAATCAGCACAACACCATATGGTTCAGGGCGGTAATAAGCTGTTGCCGGCTGATAGATGAGCGGAACAGCAACCCGTTGAGGCTTCATCCATGATTTCAGATGCTTCAGGGCAAAGCGGATTTCACTCCGGAGGTATCCCGTCTCAGTCAAAAAAGTCTCTGCCGCTGATTTCCTGAAATCAGCATGGAGTGCCGCAGCGATCTCTTTTTCCCGTTCAACAAGAAACGTTTCAAGCGCCAGCAGTTGTGAGCGTCTCCATGTAAAATTGCGGGTGGTGCCCCCCTCAAAGGTGGCTCGCAACAACGCAGTAACAGAATCCCCCATAACAGATTGTGATAACCAGGTTCAACCCCTGCTTTCAGAAAAAGCGCCATGCAGGAGCTGTAGAAAACAATGTAATGAAATCACAGAAACCAGCCCGACTCTCGCACACACTGTTTGCCGGATGGAATCCTGTTCTGTACATTAATAGTTCATTTGAACTGGGACAGTAACGGTTGACAACACTTATCTGACAACTATGGAATGGATCACCCAGCCGGAAGCCTGGATTGCCCTTGCCACCCTTACGGCGCTTGAAATTGTTCTCGGTATTGACAACATCATCTTTATTTCGATTATAGTCGGACGGCTGCCGAAAAACCAGCAGCAGAAAGGAAGAATTATCGGGCTTGGTCTGGCCATGTTGACCAGAATAGCTCTCCTGCTCTCAATCACCTGGGTTATGGGGCTCACTGCCGGCCTTTTCAGCGTTCTTGAGCACCATGTTACCGGCAGAGACCTTATTCTGATCGGCGGCGGTCTCTTTCTGCTGGCAAAAAGCACCCAGGAGATCCACCAGAGCCTTGAGGGGTCGGAAGAGGAGAAAAAACGCGCCTCAGCCGGCAGCTTTGCCGTCACCATGCTGCAGATAGCCGTCATCGACATTGTTTTTTCGCTTGACTCCGTCATCACTGCGGTCGGTCTCGCCAAAGATGTGGAGGTGATGATCATCGCCATCATGATCTCGATCGGCATTATGATGGTTGCCTCAAAATCCATCAGTGATTTTGTCGAAGAGCACCCGACCATCAAAATGCTCGCCCTGAGTTTTCTTATTCTTGTCGGCGTCACCCTGCTTGCCGAGGGTGCCGGTTTTGAGATACCGAAGGGGTACATCTATTTTGCCATGGCCTTTTCCGTTTCGGTTGAAATGCTCAACATCCGTCTCCGCAAGAAACCCGCAACACCGGTACATTTGCATCCGACGATGAACATTGACGGGGAGAACGCATAATCGGTGCTATGGATACAACAATTGCCCTTATGCATTAGTTGAAACCTCCGCAAACGTTATAACGGTTGCGGAGGTTTTGTATTTTAAAAGGAAAACCGCGACCAGGATCAACCCAAACAGGAGCGATCACGATGTCTCTTCCCGAAAAGCTCTCTCCGGAAAAACTCTACAAAACCTGTAACCCCGGGGAATTCAGCTTCCGCAGTACGGCCGACCTTGACGGCCCGATAAAAGCCACCGGCCAGGAGCGGGCCTTTGAGGCCATTGCCTTCAGCATGGGTATAAAGCATGACGGGTTCAATTTGTTTGCCCTCGGACCAAACGGCACCGGAAAACAGACCGCAATCATGCAATTTCTTGCTACGATTGCCCCTCTCGCACCGGTACCATCCGACTGGTGCTATGTCAATAACTTTAAGCAGCCGAGACACCCCGGGGCATTGAAACTTCCACCAGGAAAAGCCTCAACGCTCTCCCGTGATATGGAGCACCTTGTCGAGGCACTGTTAACCGTTATACCCTCGGCTTTCAGCAGTGAAGAGTATCAGGTTGAGGAAAAGAATATCCGCGAAAAATTTCAGGAACATCAGGCCGAAGCCTTTGAAGATCTCGAAAAAAAAGCTGCTGAACAGCACATTGCACTGATAAGAACTCCCGCAGGATTCGCCTTTGCACCCGAAAAGAACGGAGAGGTACTCAAGCCTGAAGAGTTCATGAGTCTCAACAAAAAGGAGCGGGAGGCAATAGAGAAGGAGATCACAAACCTTAAATCGGCCATGCAGCTCATCATGGTCCAGATCCCGAAATGGCAACGTGAAACACAGGAAAAGATCAATGAGCTCAACCGCAACATTGCCAATTTTGCCGTCAAACCCCTGATGGCTGAACTCAAAAACAGCTATGCCTCACTCAGCGAGGTCATCGAATATATTGAGACGCTGGAAAATGACATCATTGAAAACTTCGATCAGTTCCTTGAAAAAGAGCCCGATCCAAGAGAGATGCTGCTCGGACTCCCTGCCGGAAAATTTCAGCAGAAAGGCGCCCTCCTCAACCGTTACCGGATCAACGTCATTGTCGACAACAGCAAAAGTGAGGGTGCTCCGGTCGTTTACGAAGACAAACCCGCCTGCCAGAATCTGGTCGGGGACATTGAACACATCTCGCAGATGGGCACCCTTCTCACCGACTTTACCCTGATCAAACCAGGTGCCCTGCACCGGGCGAACGGGGGCTATCTGCTGATTGATGCAAGAAGATTGCTACTTGAGCCTCTTGCCTATGAAGCGCTGAAAAAAGCCCTGAGAACACGCCAGATTCGCATTGAATCACTGGCACAGCTCTACAGCCTTGTCAGCACGGTATCGCTTGAACCGGAACCGATTCCGCTCGATATCAAGGTTATTCTTATCGGGGAGCGCCAGCTCTACTATCTGCTCAACGTCTACGATCCTGACTTCAGTGAGCTGTTCAAAGTCGCTGCGGATTTTGAAGATGAACTCCCCTTTGACGGTGACGGAAAGCTTGCCTACGCCCGCATTATCAGCGCAATCGCCAAAACGGACAAACTTCGTCATTTTGACCGTGGTGCGGTGGCAAGGGTAATTGAGCAAGGCAGCAGGATTACCGGGGACTCCACGAAACTGAGTGCGCACCTGCAGAGTATCAGCGATCTGGTACGGGAAGCCGACTACTATGCCGCATCGGCCAAAAGAAAGCTGGTCAAAGCAGCCGATGTTCAGAAGGCCATTGACGCAAGAGTGCTGCGCTCTTCCAGAATCCAGGAAAAGATCAGGGAGGCAACCCTGAAAAACTCTATCCTTATCGATACGGAGTCGGAAAAAGTCGGCCAGATCAATGGACTGGCCATCTACTCACCCGGAGGTCAGAGCTTCGGGCACCCCGGAAGAATAACAGCAAGAATCCGGCTCGGTAAGGGAGAGGTTATTGATATTGAACGGGAAGTAGAGATGGGAGGACCGATCCACTCCAAGGGTGTCCTCATCCTCTCTGGCTTTCTCGGGGCAAGATTCGCCATCGATCAGCCGCTCTCGCTCTCCGCATCCCTTGTGTTCGAGCAGTCATACAGCGGAGTGGAGGGCGACAGTGCATCGTCAGCCGAGCTCTATGCACTGCTCTCGGCCCTCTCGGGAGTACACATCCGGCAGTGGTTTGCGGTAACCGGATCGGTAAACCAGTTCGGCCAGGTTCAGGCAATCGGCGGAGTCAACGAAAAAATCGAAGGGTTTTTCGATCTCTGCAACGCAAGGGGACTGAGTGGAAAACAGGGTGTACTGATACCAGCTTCAAATGTTGACAACCTCATGCTCCGCAGCGATGTGGTCAATGCAGCAAAAAAAGGGCGTTTCTCCATCTATCCGGTGACCCATATTGATGAAGGCATCGAGCTGCTGACCGGCGTTCCGGCAGGCGTATTGGATAAATCCGGCAACTACCCACCCGGTACCGTCAATGGCATGGTTGTAGCGAAGCTGAAGGAGATGGCAGAAAAAATCAGAAAATTCACGGCATCGTCAAGTAATGACGAAGATTAACCATGCACAGGAACAACAATGAAACTCCTGATACCGCCCGAAGAGCATAATATACTCTTCCGCCATATCACCGTAGCCCTCGACTGTTCGGCGCACAGCAACGCATCACTCAATGCCGCAGCCGAACTTGCCCGTCTGATGCAGGCGGATCTTACCGGTATTTTTGTTGAAGATATCAATCTGTTCCGGATGGCCGATCTTCCCTTCAGCCATGAAATCCGCATGTACACGGCCGAACCGGAAAAAATCGACACCGTTCAGCTGGAGCGTTCAGTAAAACTACAGGCAAGAGAGGCTGAGAGCTCCCTGCAGCGTGTCGCAGGAGAGTGTAACGTGGAGTACTCATTCAGGGTATGCCGGGGAGTGGTGCCCACAGAGGTAATCGCCGCTGCGCCTGATGAGGATCTGCTTGTGCTTGGCCGCAGCGGACGCTCGCCCTCATGCCGCAAAGGGCTGGGTTCAACAGCAAGAAGAGCCCTTGCCGAAGGAAAAAAGCCACTCCTGCTCATGAGGCCCGGCTTCTCGGCAAGCGAAGGATCTCTCCTGGTACTCTATGACGGATCGGAAGGGGCTCATCTCGCACTCTCGACAGCAATCAGCCTGAAGAAGTCCGGCAACACGCTCCATCTGCTTCTGCTCGCGGAGAGCTATGAAGAGAGCCTTGAAATGGAGAGGGAGCTCAAACAAGAGAGAGCACTCACCAATATTGCTGTGGAGTTCCATCATCTGCCGCTCAATAACGGAAAAACAGTTGTGCGCTATATCCGTATGGCAGCATCCGGACTGCTTATCCTCAGCGACCGGATGAAACTATCACGGGAGAGCGTGCATGACCTTGTCCGTGAAATCGACTACCCCGTTCTGCTTGTTTGAGCAATAATCAATCGAGCACCATCCGCTCTATCAATATGGCGGCGGAGACGGAAGCGTTAAGCGATTCAACCCGCGCCTTTTTTCCGGCATGCGGTATCCGAACAAGCCGGTCGGAAAGCGTCTGAACCTGTTCACTCACCCCGTTGGCTTCATTGCCGATCACCAGCACCTGTTTTTCAGGCCGGAAGCTGAACTCCCTGAAATCCTTCCCTTCAAGCGAAGCGGAAATAATACAATAGCCAAGCGCCTTGAGCCGATTGAGTTCATCGGCTACATGTTCAACCCCGTAATGAGGTATGGCATAAATGCTTCCGGCTGAAGAGCGAACCGTTTTTGCGTTGTACCGGTCAACGGTTCCTCCACTGCATATCACGCCGTCAGCTCCGAACCAGACCGCTGTTCTGAGTATGGTTCCCACATTGCCGGGATCCTGAACATCATCAAGCACAACAATAAAGGATGCTCCCTTTTTTCCTTCACCGAAGGGCTCCGGATCGGGCTGCTGTCGAAAAACACCGAACACACCCTGAGAAGTTGTGGTCTGGG
The DNA here is from genome assembly GCF_000168715.1 of Chlorobium ferrooxidans DSM 13031. Classification (GTDB taxonomy): domain Bacteria; phylum Bacteroidota; class Chlorobiia; order Chlorobiales; family Chlorobiaceae; genus Chlorobium; species Chlorobium ferrooxidans. The sequence continues at coordinate 6,759 of NZ_AASE01000029.1, forward strand.
CAAGCTGCAAACACTCTTTGTCACTTATCGAAAAAACTTTTCCGCTGAAAGCGTGAGCAAAACCACTATCATCCGACTGCGTCTCACGAATCAGAAGGGCAACAAGCATATCATTATCGGGCAAATTCCGGCAGAGTTCAGTGACCGTGCGAAGCCCTTCTGCAAGAAAAAGCCCCTCACGCTCCCGCTGTTTTTTCTGATGGAGTCTTGTATATTTGCGCAGTTTTTCCTTGCTGAGCGGCTCCCGTTCCTGCTGCTTCATGCGTTCGTGCCCGGTTTTTTCAGCTTTGAAAAGACCGCCTTGGGGTCATGCGAAAAATCCGACGGCATCGTGCCGGTTCGCTTTGAAAGTGCTTCACTGTCAAGCTCAACACAAAAACCGTCATCTCCTTCTCGCTCTGTACTGCTCATGCTCCGCTGAATGTAGAGATCAAAACTCTCACTGTCAAGCGAAAAACCGTCGATAACACACTCTTTTTCATCAATATTACCGGTTTCATCCCGGTTTTGAAGGCACTCTGCTTCGGCCATCTGACTGATCCGTAGAATCACCTCCTCTCTTGAAAAACCCTCACCCCTGCCAAAACCGGCTTTGGCCAACTGCCTCCTGAATGCGGCATCATCAAGCTGCTCCAGCGTCCGGAGAAGGGTTCCGAAACCGCCATACATCCGGGCAACCTCCCTGATCATCCCGTCAAGTGAATCAATATTGAGCGATGGAGGTTCGGTGTCGCTGCCAACATGTGCCGGAGTCTGAGTTCTCACCTTTGCACTCCGCGCAGCATGCTCACCGGTAAACTCGTCGTCAACCGAGTACTCCTTCAGACGATCCTGCATGACTCCGGCACTTTTCTGCCGCAAACGGCGCATGGAAACCGACTCAATCTCCGGCCGCTCCCGTAACAGAAGCTTTGCAACAATCACCATACCCGTGAGCGCAACCGCAACGATAAACGTGAACAGTATCAGCTCAAGCCGGAAGCCATAAAGCGTTACAACCAGAAGCTCGGCAGCAATGAGTCCGGCAAAAAGAAAAAGCAGAAGTTTCAGAAAAAATCGTTCCTCCATATCATTCAATACCCTCGAATTATACCGTTAAAAGCTTTAACAGAAAGAAGAACCGGAACCGATAACACTTCAACTCCCTGCCGGTTCCGATCATTCCGTAAATTTACATGTTATTTTCTCAATCAAGCCTGAAGGCAGGGATATTTTTCGATCCAGGCCTTCAGAAACCGCTCCTGTTCCATTTTTCTGACCGCATATTCATTCTGCCCTATATGAAAGTTTCCGGCTCTTTTGGTTTCAGGCAGACGGACAGAACCCGGCATGTCAAAAAATCGATCATGAACAAAGCATGATTGACGAACATAGCTCCAGACCGAGTCCCGCAAAAACCACTGGTCGATGTTGGGTGTTTCAACCGCTTTGGAGGTGTAGCCCTCAGCCAAAGCTGCCAGTGAGGGCAGAACTCCTGCAACACCACCCCACATACCCGCCAGCATCAAATCCGTATGCGTCCACCAGTCTCTCATGACATGGAACCATTTATCGGAATTCAGCCATTCAAAAACGGCTCCGGCTTCACGCATGCCAATAACCGAATCCACATCTCGAACCATAAAGTAGCCAACCGAAGGATCATCTGCCACAGCAAACCGCCAGCAGAGTCTGGTTTTAATATCTGCGTTGGAAGGTTTTATAACAACCTTCCCGTTCAGTATCTGCAGCAGCTCAATAAATGGTTGCGGCACGGAATTATCAACATAAAACCGGAGCTCCCAGTCAGGATAAAACTCTGGAGCCAGAAGCAGATTACGGAGTGCTCCGCGTAAATATCTATGGTTGGTTCCCCACAGGGAGAAGGCTATAACACTCTTTTTATCATCTTTCGCGGCAAACGTTTGAGGTTTCCCCATCGGAAGTGACCAGTTTTCAGGCAGGGATGGTGCGGCACTATCCTTGATCTCAAGCGATTTTGTTCCTGCTCGACGGGCACTGGTGAATTGACCAAGATTAGCGTATGCGTTTGCCAGAATATCGTAAGCAAGGCTGTTGGCCGGCTCTTTTTTGATTACCTCTTTTGCACGCTTGACGGCATCCTCGCTCTTCCCTGAACGGGAGTGACAAACTGCCGCGTTGAGTAAAACCTGTAAATTAGACGGGGTGCGGGCTCGCTGCTGCTCAAGAATCGTTGCGGCTGACGGATAATCATTGACAAGAAAAAAATAATAGGCCAGCTGCAACACCAGATCAACCGGCTTTTCCTCCGACTGAATGGCATTTATTTCGCCGATGGTTTCCTGAATAGCTTCAGCGCGGTTATTGCTTAACCATTTTTGATGTGCGGATGCATTCCATCCGGAAGGAATAGTGGTAGTAGCCATGTCAAGAATCTTTCTTTGGGACAACTCTATTTATTTGTATCGAAACCCGATTACCGGGTAACCCTTTGTCATCAATACCCGGCTTACGTTAAGCTCAACGGGCAGTTCAGCAAATTTACAAGATATTGTTCAAATAGCAGGCGTCAAACTACTGATCAGCCTCACCGTGGCCGGATACTCCCTGAAGCCGCGTCGCAGCAAAAGGATTTTTGCCATGAGATGGCCGCCTCAATGACAAAGAGACCTCGATGTTTCTCCATCCTGAGAAAAACGTAAAAGGGGAGAGGCTGCCCGACAGTTGCCTCTCCCCTCTTGTTAATAAAATTATGCCGATAAAGCGCCATCATCCGGGTTTCAACTGGCGCTTCGTGGCCTCACACTCAAGTTGCGGAATCTGGTTGTATTTTCCCTTCTTCAGGTCGGCACGAATTTTGGCCAGGAGATCTGCCCTTGAGAGCGCGTTCTTGCATGCATACATCTGCTTGCAGAAATAGTAGGTGAATGCGCCATGCCAGCCCCCGGCAATATTGGCATCAGCACTTGTCTGGTCGGCACGGCAGGCTGCCCAGAGAATGTTATGAACCATACCTTTTTCAAGCAATCCGTGACGGAGTCCGCGAGATTTCTTGGTATCCACCTCAAGGAATGCTTTAAGAGAGGGAGGTGGAAGATAGCGCGGTGTGCGGTCAAGCAGCATGTCAATCGCCTTCAGACCGGTACCGCTGTGGCAGGTATCAAGATAGACTTCCAGAAGCACATTCGCAGGCAACTGAATAAAAAGATCACGCAATTCATCATCAAGGATAATGTGATTCTTGTCCCACTGGCTGCCTGACTGGGCAAGATCATGAGGGCAGAACGCCTCATCAGCCCGATCCGGTTCGTCACCGCTCAGATCCGGTACCTGTGTGCCATGACTGGAGAGGCTGAAGATCAGATAGGTATACTTCCCTGCTTTTGCTCCATCGACCATCTCTTTAAGGCTGCTGATAATGGCAGCTTTGGTTGCCTGGGCATCCGTCAGCACCGTGATATCGCCTTTTTTAAAACCAAGCAGTTTCTGCAAAAGCACTGACATCTCGTTGGCATCATTGACACAGCCCTGCAACGCTGCACTTGGAAAGTTCTTGAATTGATTGATTCCGACACACAACGCCTTTTTTTTCGAAGCGGCCATAGCTATCCTCCTTTATGGTGAGCTGACATGATGAAAAAAGAGACCCGGCAACCAGCAGGTCGAGCCATTTTAACAATACATGATTACGGAAAAACCGTTTGACTCGATTTCAACAAGTTTCTGCTGCTGTAGTGAAGGTCGTAACTGATTTCGCGTGAGAAATGCAGAAGTTTTGAGGAGTGAAGGCTGATAGCTCACCACATCAAAACACCGGTTTGCGATATCAGTTGTAATATAGAGTGCCTGTTAACGAAATCAAATGCAGTATGCCGATCTGTCTTATAATGGGTGATAGCCAATACAAATAATAGAAGTTCTCTCGTTCAGCAGACTGTTCGTTCTGCTCCAGCAGAGCATTGTGGTAAAAACACTGCCGGGTTAAAAGGCTTGACCCGGAGATTCAAAGTGCATTATTCAACGAATCTCCGGGTCACTGCCTGGGAATGTCAAGCCGTTTTCCAGTCAAAACCAACTACTTTTCCATTAAGCTCATCCGGCACGAAATAATAGTGATCAGTTGGGGTATGAATCCCCAGGAACTTGGCCTTCCAAAACACAAAATGAGCTGAATCGGTAAATTTGCTGATCGCAAGCTTTATTGTTTTTGGGCCATGGTCTGCATCCTGGGTTTCAACCAAACCAATGCTTTGGTCATAAACACCGGAAATGGTGTCCACTGCTTTCCACCAGGTGACTGCCTGAGCGGTACTGAGACTGATAGTGATATAGCCGACCTCTCCGGCACCGTAGGTCAAGGCAACGTCATCACCATCAACTTTGATCGTAGTGTTTTTGTGGGGTAGAGCAAAGATTGCCATGGTAGTGTCCTTCTTTTTTTATTAATTATTTTACTAAAAAACAACATGTTACAGATTAATTCGTGTTTTCTGCGAATCAATGCGTTATATGCTGTTTAACCTCTTTATTTCACAACAGATAAATTTACATCTATTATTGCAAAATAAAACAATCCATACGCATCATTTTCACCTCTTCCAGGAACAGCAAAAGAACCCCCTTTCTTGAAAAGGGGAGGTTTACGGCTAATGAATCGAGACATATTGCGAGACAAAAAAACCGATCAAAATACGTTCCGCTTGTGTGTATTTTGTGTCAGGTCGGAAGGCTGGATGAAGCTGCTTCTTAGGTTGCACACGAATATTACGCCAGGCGACGGATGGAGGGCATCCGCCGCTCTGCTTCATGACGATGGATTCACTTTACATTTTCTTTGGTTCCGCTGCTTGAAACAGCAAGCATAATACCAATACCAATTGCGATAATGACCCCGATAGCTGTCCAGACAGTCCCGACAGTGGCAAGAACATCCAGTTGCCAGAGCGCGGCAAGGACTCCGCCCATCAAAATCACATAGCCAACAAGGTAAATACCGGTCCATTTCATAACCATCCTCCCGTTGAATTTATCATGAATTCACTCCTGGATATCTGCGTCCGTTCTACATCATGAGTTCTAAACCATCCGCGCCTCCTGAGAGTTCAGAAAGGGATCAGAGTGCGCTATCAGCAAAACTCCGTTGCAGTTTATGGGTCAGGGATGTAAGTGACCGGTGGAGACGGAGGAAGAGGAAACTCATTAAAAAAAATGGGGCGATGCGGTGTATATCAGGGGGAGGTGAGTAGTTATGTATTCAGTTTTTTCAGCAGCCAAGCCATGTTCTGCCCGAGAACCTCCATGGTATGCAAACCATCCTTGTCTTCTGATACCTCGCCCTTGTCGAATCCGATACCGGTATTCCAGTAACAGGAGCCCGGCACAACCATCTCCTCAATCAGGAAGAAATCCGTAATGGCATTATAAACATTGAGCGCCCCCTCGCGGCTTGCCGACACAACAGCCGCGCCAACCTTGCGCCTGAACATGTTGCCATTGGCGCACCCGACAGCTCCGGCACATATGTGCCATGACTGGAGAGGCAGAAGACCAGATAGGTATACTTTCCTGCTTTTGCTCCATCCACCATCTCTTTAAGGCTGCTGATAATGGCAGCTTTGGTTGCTTGGGCATCAGTCAGCACTGTAATATCGGCAGTTTTGAAACCGAGCAGCTTCTGCAGCAGGGCCAACATCTCCTTTGCATCATTAACACAGCCCTGCAACGCAGCAGCCGGATAGTTCTTGAAGTTGTTGATCCCGACACACAAAGCTTTTTTTGTCGAAGCAGCCATAGCTATCCTCCTTTTTGATGATCTTTAAATAAGTTGACCCTGCTGAACCTCCTTTATTTCATAATCTCATAATCTGATTTTGTATTCTGTAGCATTACTCGAAATATATACCAAATACTCACCATATTTTTTACTGAGTAACACCAACTCCAACAAGGACTACATTAGCATCTGTAAATGATGGTGTTTTTGCTCCATTTTGATATGCCACAGTAAACTGAACATTTTTCGCGATTTTGTATCCCGCATCTGCAGTCCAATAACATTTATTCCATCCCTCTCCAAGATCCCAGCGATTCGTGTATGCGATAGACGTAATTAACCTTTTTGATATAGTTAATGGTGTTACCGATATTTTGCCTCCTGCTGTAAGCCTTATATATGAGCCATTATCTTTGATTTTCTGCAGATCCAAATTACCACCAGTATCACCAACGCTACCTGCTTCCAATCCAAACTGAGGATGCCAATATACTTTTAATATTGCGTCATCAGGGTTTGTCTGTTTTCCGCCAATCCATGTATTATAACCTGATTTCATTATTCTTTTTGAGGCAAACGACCACAACAGACTCGCCTCATAGACTTTACGTTTAAAATCCCTGTCTGTTCCATATTGTGGAATCAGTGAAAGTACATGTGATGTTAACAAAGTACTATTACTATTTATCCATATATGCGATAAGCCTAATCTGAAACCAATACTACTAACCATTGCCTCTTTGGCTGTGTCAACATCAAAATCAACACCCGGATTTATCTTGATAGTCCCGCCACGATAATCCTTACTAATGTCTAACAGAGTAACTGTTCCCAAAACAGATAAAGCCCCTTTTTTATTTTGAAGGTTATTGTCATAACGATAACTTAATACAAATGGACGACCATCAATTTTTTTACCAGTAGGAGCTACGTCGTCCATAAGAGATCTTGAAAAACCAAGTCCTGGCCACCCAATTGGGAGATCCTTCTCTATAGCTTTGTTCTCAGCCCTTTGATTAATAAAATCCCGAAACTGATCAATAGTTACTTTAGTTTTTTCTTCTTTACTATTCCACATAGTTATCACATCACTAGCCAAAACATCCGCCTTATCCAGTAATCTCCCCTCAGATACTCCATCATTATGTAAACGCACTAATACTTCATCATTTTTTAGAAAATATTCAACCAATTCAGATTTATCCAAATATCCGTCGTTATTTCTATCCAACGTATTCAGATCGATTTGATTGTCCGATATCTTTTGCTTGCTTTCATCGCCTAAAGCCACGCCTGAAAACATCAGAAATAACAATACTATTCCAATGATTTTCATTTTATCACTCCTTTTATTTAATCAATGAAGTTACAAACTCTCGAAGACTATCAATTGTTGTAAGCTTTTTCTTATTCCAATCTGACGGCGATATAGGCATAATTTTTTCACCCGAAAAAGCAATGTTTACCGCAACGCGAAGTTCATCTTGTGCCCCAGGCCTAAGATCATTGAGCTTTTGATCCAAAGTAATCGACATACTATCTGGTATGTCTGCCCAATTTCTGATAATATCCTTTATCCTTGTTATTATATCTAGTTGTTCCATGTTTTTTTATTAATTTATGGTTTTTCTTTTTTTACAGAAGTAAAAATTAATTCACTATTAATCTCACTCACTTATCGGTACGTACAAAGACAAAATCAACATGACTAAAAGTAGCAGGAAATGCGCAATTATATTACAAAATATAAACACACTCTGCCAAACAATTTAAGTGTATTGACAAGCCGACATCAATACTAAATCAAGATTAATCCAGAACTTTTGATCTGTTTAAACGAGAATTTTGAAATTGGAACCAACCTGAATGGGTATAAGTAGCCCCAATAAAGGGATGCAAAAAGACAGCAAGTTTGAAAGTATTACTGTTATCCCGGGAATTACTTATCAACAAAAAAACCTTTTTCGCAGTTTTCCGTTTTTCATCATATATTAGCGCCATTACCAATATTATTATCACGATAAGAGTTTTATGAGACTTAACTTTGCTGATTTTTAGCATTTGCCTCTGGCTTTTTCGCATCAACTACGCGCATCTCTACCTTCCTTACTTAAATTTAAATATCCCTGAAATATCAATATTGCCCCGGCACTTCCGCCAGCAACAATCAAACTGGTTAAAAGTATACCTATCGGGTCAGCATTATTTCTCACAACAAGACCTGCCGCATTTGCGATTATGTAAGGTGTCCCTCGCAAGACAACATGCATAACATCAAAACTATAGTAATAGCAAATATAATATGATGCAAATAAAGAGATAGATGCTTTTAATCCAGGTATTTTACTCTCTCGAGTCATTTTTGTACTATCATTCGGATCCTGAACATTTCTTGTTGTTATTCGCGAAAATAACTCATGCTCAAAAATCACAGACAGACCTCGTTAAAGAACCATTAAAATAATTACAAGTTTCGCAAGAGCACCTGAGATAAGTAATAATGTCTGATAATTATCCATTTGATTCAAACTCCTTTTTTTCTGTTTTAAATATTATACCCTGATGCGTCAAGTAATTGCAGCATCAAGTTGATCAATAGTAGTTTCGTCCGAAAGGGTATTTATCTCATTCGAGATATCGGGTAATTTCCCTTTTAGAAAGGTTTCGTATGCAAAAAGGGATAGCGATTTGTGTTCGAAACAACAGTTTATACGTTGACAATGACTCTGTTGGAAAATTGGTAGTAGCCCAAGCACCAATACGAACACCAGCATATAGAATCCTTTCTTGAGCAGGACTGCACCCACCAACTCTGCATGTATAAAAAACATAACATCAGCAGCATTTCTTGATATTGCATTGGATTCACAGGCAACATCATGAACTATCGATGCACGATGATAATCATCTGTATATGGAAGCCTTACAGTTGACCATAGTGGTCTCGGAATACTTGCACCATTTATAACCGAATCTTTTGGTGCACACCATACCTTACCGTCAGGATCGATAAATGAAAAATCTTCAAGAAGTTTCATGTTGCGATCTTCGACTGTTTAATCGGTTAACCACTCTGCCTTGGGATTACTTGAGAATGACCCATGAAATGTCATACTTTGCTCCTATTTTTAACCACTGATATGATTAAAATTAATCCAACTCGAAATCAGGACTAGTTGGTAAACACAGAAATACAAGGCTATTCTTGAGTTGTTAACAGGCTAAACAGTTAATCAATGCCAAGCGAGAAGCATGACATATCGGTAACGAAACAGAATGGATCAGAAAATTAACAATTGTTAAAAACCTAATAAACCGCACTGCTATCCAACAGACGGGTTATGACCAACCGTTAAACACAATTTCAATAAGTTGCCATTGCCCTTATACCTGTAATCTTGACTTTAAAGTGCTTCGCTTGAGAAATGAAAATATTTTTTAGTGTTAATGGCTAAAGGAAAGCTTGCCACGTAAACGAAACAGCCGCTTGCGATTATAGAAGTAATATAAATAGCCTTAATGCGTAAATCAAGCGGGTTATACAAAAATTATATGCCAGGTAAGATGTCGGCATTTTTATTATATGTGCAGTTTTTTCAGCAGCCAGGCCATGTTCTGCCCGAGAACCTGCATGGTATGCAAACCATCACTGTCTTCCGATACCTCGCCTTTGTCGAATCCGATACCGGTATTCCAGTAACAGGAGCCCGGCACAACCATCTCCTCAATCAGGAAGAAATCCGTAATGGCATTATAAACATTGAGCGCCCCCTCACGGCTTGCCGACACAACAGCCGCGCCAACCTTGCGCCTGAACATGTTGCCATTGGCGCACCCGATAGCTCCGGCACGGTCAATCAGCGCCTTGATTTCGGTGGTAACATTCGCAAAATAGGTAGGCGACCCGATGATGATGCCGTCTGCCAGCACCATCTTTTCAATACAACTGTTGATAATATCGTCATCAATAACACACCGCCGATTTTTATTCTTCCAGCACTCATTGCACGCCGTGCATCCCCGGACAAGTTCTCCGCCGATCCGGATGATGTCCGTCTCTATCCCCTCTTTCTGAAGCTCATCCAGCACACAACTGACGAGAATATGCGTATTGCCCCCCTCCCGAGGACTGCCATTTATCGCGATGACTTTCATGGATGAATCAGGAAAGTATCAACCACTTGGAAGCATGGGTCTTTTGTCCATTAACGAAAACTTCATTACCTGAAGAAATCTCTCTGATACCCAGACGATCAGCTTCCGATTTCAGAATCTTCCCAAACTGAGCATTCCAGGAAAGTTGGGCAGAAATGCCTTTGTTAGAGTGAAAACCACCCATATACGCGTCTATCAAAACTGTCGTTAAAACCTCAACCATTCCTTGATTTCGAAAAGAGTCAATAACATCACTTACTTTTTCGAGAGAGACCGAAATTGTGTTGCCCATAATTTACCCCGATCAATTTTTGAAAACTATTCCCATTATAACATGGCTTTGGACGATGATTCGTGATCCACATCGTCTGCAAAAGCCTCACATAAATCTTGAGAAGTCAGGAAAGCAACTTGTCGTATTCAGCATGAGTACCGATCCATACCCATAGAAAACCGCCATCAATTGGTGTTGCTACTGCCCGGTAATGAGAACCAACACGTGCAGACCAGACTTTGCCTACTTTCTTGAATTTCAATGATGGATGAGTATGATCAGCTTTGAGCAGTTCAAAGTTCTTTTTGGCAAGAATTCGAATCTCAGGAGGAAGACGTTCATAGCAAGCCAAAAATCCTGAAGTAGTCTTGTGCTTCAAAGATCTTGAGTTTTCCCTGCCTGATGTTCAGCAATGGCTTCATTGATAAGCATATCCAGTTTACCCGCATTGGAATCGGCTTCCAGTTGTTTATCCCAACGAGCTTGATCGAATTCTATAAACCAGTCCCGAAGTTTGGCAAATGAATTATCATCCAGCTCCGAAATATGTTGCTCTATTAGCTCTACTTGTGTCATAAATCACCTCGGTTTTTTATCCGGCAACGAAAAGATGTTGCCTTGTTTACAGGACTCAGAAAGTTGTTCACGTAAAACCTTTTAAAGTCCTCTTTAATTTCACTCTTTTACTACGAAATAACAAAATGTTCAACCAGTTGTCATGCTGGAATCGCATTCCAATTGGGTTCCGAATCAAAGCATCATTGCACTCTGCCCCGCATCGCATCTTTTCGCTATATTGCCCGATAAGGCATCACTCACCAATAAACCGACCCACCCATGGCCATGACCGTCGAGATCAAGAACGGCAAGCTCTGCATAGAGATTGACCTTGAAAAGCCCACACCCTCTTCGTCAGGCAAAACGCTTGTGGTTGCAAGTACGCGCGGCAATGCTGTCACCGAGGTGATGGTTGACGGCAAGCCGGTGACCATAGGCCTGAACGCCTATATCAAGAAATAAATCACTTATTGATAGAACTTACATGAGCACCGTTTTTTCCAATCCCCAGCGACTCTTTTCAAGAGCTGAGATACTCTCCAATCCAAGCCCTGTCGCAAAAGCACATGGCGTCTACGCACTCTTTTTCAAAGAGATTCCTCCGGGTGTGCCCGTAGATGGATGCCTGACCCATGAAGGGCTGACCCTGCTCTATATCGGAAGTTCTCCCGACAAGAAAGGGGAGAAATATGCAACGCAGACTATTCAGCAACGGGTTCGCTACCACTTCAACGGCAACGCCGACGGCTCCACACTGCGCCGTTCTCTCGGCATCCTGCTCGCAAAAAAGAGCGGATTCCCGCTCAAAATGGTTGGCAACGGCAAAAAGATGACACTCACCAAACAGGGAGAGGAGTGGCTTGACCGGTGGATGGAGGAGAACACCTTTGCCGCGTGGGTGGAAAATGACAAGCCGTGGGATCTTGAGCATCAGCTCTTCCAGGCCATTTCGCTGCCGCTGAACATCCAGGGCAATAAACACAACCCCTTTGCGGCAGAGCTTACCCGATTACGGGCAGAGGCAGTGACAAACGCAAAATATGCTCCGGTAGCCGAGTAGAAAGAAGCGCTGCTACCCTTTCTTCGGAAACTTGAGCAGATCAAACAGAAAGCCGAACATGCCGGTGATGCCGTGTAATGCGTTGCTGAACCATTGTCCCAAGTGCTGAAAAGCCTCAAGCGTGTGCCCTCCGGTAACCTGGAGATATGCTGCATAGAGCACCAGAATGGCGGCAACGACAATAAAGAGTCGCATGATCCTTCTCAGAAAGGAGAAGACGATGATGATCGAAATAATGACGGCAATAAAAAATATAACCGGGTGTGCGACGAGATAGGCAACTGCTTTTTCCATTCCTGATCAAACATTTATATGGACACAACCTTACCGTTTTATTTATCAGCCCTGTAGGGGCGAAATATCGGTAGCGCAGGGTGCAAACCCTGGGTTGATGGATGCGTTTCATTCATTGTAAATATTCCTGCAAGATAGCCGCAATCTTGTGCGACGGCGATGCTCCGGCAAGCCGGTCACGGGCGGCAAGCAGCTCGCGACGCATCGAGGCGGCAAGATCCGGGCTGTCGAGAATCATCGAAGCCTGACGGAAGATCTCCGGACCGTTTGCTTCATGCTGGATCAGCTCCGGTACCGCCCTTTCGCTGCTCAGAAGCCCTTTGGCCACAATATTGGCAAGTGAGATGTTTTTCAGCTTGACCAGCCGGCGGCCGATCATGTAGTTAAGCGCTCCCGTCTTGTATACCACCACCATGGGGCAGCCGAAACAGAGTGTTTCAAGGGTTGCGGTACCTGAGGTGACGAGAGCTACGTCACTGTACTGCATCACCTCATAGGCGGCACAGTTGACAACCGTAAGATCGCTGTACTCCTTCATGATACTGTAGGCAGCAGCATCAAGATGCGGTGCACGGCCGAGCAGAAAAACGACCCGGTACTTCCGGTTAAGCAGACGTGCGGCTTCGAGCAGTTCGGGCAGAATGTGCGAAAGTTCCTGCTTGCGACTCCCGGGGAGAAGGCCGACCAACCTGGTTCCTGGCTGGATTCCATGGCTCCCGGTAAACGAATCCTTTGAGGGGAGCGAAAGTTCTGCCAGCTCTTCAATGACCGGATGGCCGACAAATTCCGCATTGATCTGGTGACGGCGGAAAAAATCCACTTCGAAATCAAAAATAACGAGTAGCCGGTCGATGTAGCGGCGGATCGCCTTGACCCGCCCCTCTTTCCAGGCCCATACCTGCGGAGAGACGTAGTAGATGACCGGTATACCAAGTTCATGAAAAAAGCGCGCCATGACAAGGTTCATACCCGGATAATCGACAAGAAATGCAGCCCGGGGTTTTTCGCGGCGTACCGCCTCCTTGAGGTCACGAAAAACCCTCCGGAGAAAGAGCGAATGCTTGAGCACATCGACAAAACCCATGATGCTCATCTGTGCTGTATCATAAAGCAGTTCTGCGCCGAGAGTGCGAAGTTTCTCGCCGCCGATGCCAAAAACCCTGATGTCAGGTTCAGCCTTCAGCAGTTCGCTGATGACTCCGGCAGCATGCAGATCTCCGGAAACCTCTCCGGCCAGGACAAAAAGCTTGATGGGCATCAATAACAATAGCTAAAAACAATATTCTTAATCCTTTACCGGCTTTTCCGATTAATCGCGACACCTATAATTGGATCAACCGCAAAGAAACCGTATTTTGCGCTTTATTTTTATTGCAACTCCCTCCGGAGTTTTCATTCCCATTATATCAAAATCAATAAATAGAATGCAAGTTAAATTCGGAACTGATGGATGGCGCGCGATTATAGCCAAGGATTATACATTTGATAACCTGAAACTTGCAGCACTTGCCTCTGCACGCTACTTTCTCGGGCATCCAAACCGGGCAAAAGGAGTATGTGTCGGCTACGATACCCGCTTCATGTCAAAAGAGTTTGCGGCATATACCGCCGAGGTCTTCTCGTCACAGGGACTGAAGGTCTACCTCTCCGACAGTTTTGCCTCCACTCCGGCTGTCTCTCTCTATACAAGAGAAAAACAGCTTGCCGGAGGAATTGTGATCACCGCTTCACACAATCCTGCAATCTATAACGGGTTCAAGGTAAAAGCCTCCTACGGCGGCCCGGCCCACCCGGAAGTCATTACGGAAATCGAAAGTTACCTCCCGCTCGTGGACCCGGCAACAGAGATCAAGGCTGATAACAAGCTGATCGAAATGGTTGATATGAAAGGGTTTTATGTGAGCTATCTGAAAAGCCGCATTGACCTGCCGCTCATCCGTGAATCAAGACTGAAAATTGCCCATAATGCCATGTTCGGTGCAGGGCAGGATCTCATCAAGAACCTCTTCGACGAGTCGATGGTCAATTGCTACCACTGTAGCCTTAACCCCGGCTTTGGTGGCATCAACCCTGAACCTATGCCGCAGTATATCGAAGAGTTCATTGAGTTCTTCAAGGAGGTTGAGACCGATGTAGCGATTATCAATGACGGTGATGCAGACCGGATCGGCATGCTCGACGAAAACGGAGAATTTGTTGATTCCCATAAACTCTTTGCCATAATTCTGAAAGATCTGGTCGAGGAGAAGCACCAGAAAGGCGAAGTTGCAAAATCATTTGCACTGAGTGATATCATCGACAAAATCTGCCGCAAAAACAATCTCATCCTTCACGAGTTGCCTGTGGGCTTCAAGCATGTCAGCAAACTGATGACCACCAATGATATCCTTATCGGCGGTGAAGAGTCGGGCGGCATAGGCATTACCTCGTTTCTTCCGGAACGCGACGGGGTCTATACCGGACTGTTGGTCCTTGAGATGATGACCCGCAAGGGAAAAACCCTTTCGGAGCTGGTGCAGGAACTCTACGATGAGTATGGATTTTTCTGCTTCAGCCGTCATGATCTGCATGTCAGCGAAGAGAAAAAGCAGGCAATAATTGCGAAAGCTTCAACCGGAGATCTTGAAAGCATTGCCGGGTACAAGGTGCTGAAATTCAACGATCTCGACGGCTACAAATATCACTTTGAAGGAGGATGGATGATGATCCGGCCATCCGGCACCGAGCCGATTCTGCGTCTCTACTGCGAAGCGGACTCCCGGGAGAAGGTAGAGAAGGTGCTTGCCTTTGCGGCAAAACTGGCCTGAACCGGCTCCTACATCCAACATAACACCCAGGGCCCTGAACTATCGGGGCCCTGGGTTTTCAGGCAAAAGTCGAGTCTGCATTTTTTTCAACTATCCGCGCATGAATTCAGGGCACTCAACGTCCAACATGCAACGGGTTCTTGAAACCAGGCAGCAGATCAGGTTCAATGCAGTGATGAATGATAGAGCAGATGCGACAATTGCCGCAAAGGCAGAAACAAGGTCATTTCAGAAATCGGGTATGACGTCAAAAGAAGTTCTCTTCAAAAGCCTTGTTGCCGAACATCAGGAGATGGTAATCAATACCTGCTACCGGTTTGTCTTTAACCGTGAAGATGCCGAAGATCTGGCTCAGGATGTCTTTGTAGAGGTGTTCCGTTCCCTTGAACAGTTCAGGGAAGAGTCAAAACTCTCAACCTGGATATACCGGATCGCCGTAACCAAATCACTCGACCACCTGCGCAGGATAAAAAGAGTCAAGCGGTTCGGCACCTTGAAAAGAATGATCGGTGTTGAGGACCCTTCGGCAGAACTTCCTGCTCCATTCAGTGAAAATCCTGCCGAAGCATTGGCCGAAAACGAACGGGCAACAATACTGCAGGATGCACTCAACCGGCTGCCCGACAGCCAGAAAGCGGCCTTTCTGCTCAGCAAACAGGATGGTTTCAGCAATCAGGAGATTGCCGATATCCTCAAAACTTCGGTATCCGCCGTAGAGTCACTGATTCACAGGGCAAAAAAAAGCCTGCACGACAGGCTCTACAGCTATTATCAAAACCATTGATTTTTTTGAAGGATCGCACAAGGTTTTCAGAAACCTGTCGTCGAACTCAATGAAACAGGAATGCATAATGAAACAGCAGAGCGAAAACATAGAGAGAGAGGTCGGCAAAACCCTGCGACTGCTTGATGAGCTGAAACCGCTTGAGGTACATCATCTTTTCAGAGTGCGGCTTATGCAGCGGGTTGAAGCTGAGTTCGGCGAGGGCGCGAAAAAGGAAAGTTCCGGTTTCAGCCGCTACTTTGATGTCCGGCTAGCCTTGATGGCGCTGCTTCTTGTCATCAATCTCAGTACTGCGCTGCTCTCACTCAAGAGTAATACGACGCAGTTCAGTGCGGGAATCAGCGAACTGCTTGACAACATGGGTGATGACTATTCAACCCAGGAGTTTGCCTACTACGACCAGTCAGCTGATACAGGAACGGATA
>NZ_AASE01000028.1 GCF_000168715.1 Chlorobium ferrooxidans DSM 13031
GGAGTCAACTACACCGATATTACTGTTCGCGGTAACAGGGTTTACGCTTCCTATAATGGATCACAGCAAGGATTACTGTTCGCGATCTTGCTTTGAATCAACTCGCTTTTTACCAGACAGGATTCAATATTAATGGTATCGCTGCAGGCACAAACAATGATCTCTATCTGGCATCCGGGAACAAATTATACCGATATGGAACCAACGGTGTACAGCTTAAAGTCATGACCTTTCCTGATCCGGGTATTGTCTATAACGATGTTGCTGTTATCTGCGGAAGGCTTCTTGCCACATACAGCGGCTCACAAAAAGGGTTCACCATCAGGGATCTCGTCACCCTGGACCAGTATTCGTTTGTCCAGACTCCTTTCGTTATCGGTGGAATAGTTGGTGGCTCCAATAATGATGTCTACATAAGCGGTGCAAACAAACTCTACAACTACACTCTTGCAGGCCAGCAGATACAGTCATTCACCTGGCCTCAGGCCAACCTTGTTTACGGTGACATGACTCGATAGGCTTTAGCTCATTTGAGATTTGCCCGCTGGCATTGCATTACAATGCATAAAACCGGCGGGCATTTTTCAGCATGCCCCTCTTTCTTTGATCCTCTGCACTTTATCGTTTAAACCGCATTTACTTTATATTACTTAAAGTGTGCTGCAACTTCAATGAAGTCAGTAAATACTGGCTTACATGATGCATACAACGGCTTAATCGATTAGAAATACGATGAGAAAATCACTCTGGTATGCAGCGGGAGTTACAGTCCTGCTTTTCGCCAACCCTCTCCCTGATGCTCACGCAGAGATCAGTGTAACAATCACAAAGGTTTCAAAACCGGCTTTTGTCATCGATTCCCGTCCGGTCTTCGTCAAGCCTGCGAATTTGGGATTTTCCATAGCTTCAGCAGGGTTTTATGACCTTATCTCTTACAACAACCGCTACTACCTCTACTATAATAACGCCTGGTACCGCTCGTCAAACTATCGTGGGCCCTGGAGTGTGATTCGAGCTGAAATGCTGCCGCTGAAAATCAGAAAACAGAGCATTTCAGAGATAAGAATCTCCCGGGATAATGAAATGCGTAAGCTCAAGAACAGAACCAATCTCCTGAAACAGCAAACCGGGCAATAAAAAATAGCGGACCCTTGAGCAGATGCAGAGCGACGAAAGTTACAGGAGAACGCTCATGGAGCAGCGCACCGACGAAAACGCCCAAAGAAGTCTCGACGAGAAGCGTACGGACGAAACCTACAACAGAAATCTTGAGCAGCAGCTCACGGACCGGTACAACCAGAAAATACTCGATGAACAGCGCAGCAGGGAGAACAATTGAAATGCCCTTTTCCTGTGCGCACCACTCCCCTTCCCGTGGACAGAAATGACCCCCTATAATATTTAATTACAAGAATATAGATCGGTACAGACTGTTGCAATAATGGGTAAAATGGCTGAAATGGGTTAACCACTCTGATTAGGCAGGAATCAGAGTGGTTCTTATTGTTTCATTCAGCACTCCCCTGTCATGCTGAGACAAATTGCCCAATTGTCGAACGATAAGATCTTTTGGCAAGGTAAAAAGCTTGAAGCGAATCCTGCATGGAACCATCAATTGAGCGGTTTTCCAGTCCCGAATCTCTGTATCACTGATCCATGAACTGATTGTAGCCGAAGTTATCATGGCAAGAGTAATATGATCATGACTTGCATTGAACAGGTGACTTGATATAATCACTGCCGGACGATGTTTTACCCTCTTTTTTTCAGTAAAAGGAAAAGGCACAACAACAATGTCATATGGTTCATAGCTCATGCCAGGCCTCCTCGTCTTCGGCTGAATTCCACTCATTCAGGGTTTCCGAAATACTTTTCAGATAGTCATCACCGGCCATCCTGATTTTTCGGATGATCACAGAATCATTTTTATACTCAAATGTAACCGTATCTCCGGCTTCAAGTTGTGCTGCTTTGCGGATCGAGACCGGAATGGTAGTCTGCCCTTTTGATGTAATTTTCGCTATATCCATAAGAGTATTTTATCGGTTCAACATTCTTACATGTAGGAATGTAAGGAGAAATCAGGAGTCAACCAAAGCATAGAAATACACAAGAGCATGCAGCTTAATGGAATAGTTTGTATTTTTGAAGATCAGGATCGGTTAATCATGTCGATAAAATATTTCATTACAAAAGCATAGCAATGCCGAAGCTGTCACCGAAAGGAGTAAAATGGCTGAAAGGGTTTCATCTCATTGCTGTTGGCTCATGGATAGGAGGCGCAATCTCCCTTCTGGCACTCTATTTCCTGAAAAGTGATGTGACTGACGGCGGGGTTTTGTTCGGAATAAACCGGAGCATTCATCATGTCGATATGAACATCGTGGTAGTTCCCGGTGCCATCGGAAGCCTGCTCACCGGCCTCTGCTACTCCATCTTTACCCAATGGGGATTCTTCAAACACAACTGGCTGACCTTCAAGTGGATTGTAACCCTCACGGCAATTCTTTTCGGAACCTTCTGCCTTGGCCCCTGGGAGACCGCCATGATGGAGATCTCCGGAAAAATCGGCATCACGTCACTCTCTGATCCCGCGTACCTCTACAATCAGCAGATGAACCTCATGTTCGGCACCCTACAGGTTCTGGTGCTGCTCATAACCATCTTTGTCTCTGTTTTCAAGCCCTGGAAGGGGAAAAAACAGGCAACACAAGCAAGATGACCTGTCAAGAAAATGATGTTTCATAACAGATCCATGCATGACTCTGCATGATAGTCAGCTCCTGTTGTCTGAAGCCTCAGGAATGTGCGCTGTTGTTGATATTTTAATTTGGCGTGAATAATCGATATATTTAGCGTGATATATTTCTTGATGCCTTTTTTTAACCTTAATAAAAGAGGTACACTATGCCTGAAAAAAAATCACGATCAGAGCAACAGCGACAGAAAGACCTTATCTTGCGTGCTCTAACCGACCCAAAATTCAGAACGTTACTTCAGGAGAATCCCGTAAAAGCTCTTGAAATAAGCAAGTTAACGTCCGAAACAAAAAAAGAGATTCAGTTTATCCTTGCTGCTGTTAAAGGAATCAATACCCAGATATCAGCCCTTGCCGATCAATTACTCTGTGTAACGGGTGGTGGCGGTGGTTGCGGTATCGCATGATATTGCTCTGGATTTGAAGGCAGAGATACTGGTAGCGACAACGTGGCAATGTAATCTTCGTTGTTCATATTGTTTTGTTGACAACAGCATTGCTCCTCCTCATCAGCCGCAGATGTCTCCTCTGCTTGCCGAAAAAACAGTTGATGCATTGCATGAGGGGTTTGCCGATGTTGAACATATCTGCATTCATCTGTATGGCGGAGAGCCTCTTTCAAATCTCCCTGCGCTCCGGGCAATGGTCAGCCGTGCAGCAACCTACCCTGTCGGTCGCTTCAGTTTTGCGATAACGACGAATGGAACGCTTGGCACACCGGAGGCTATCTCGCTTTTACATAAAGGTGAATTTCAGGTTATTCTCAGTATTGATGGCCCTTCTGAAATTCATGACAGCACGCGATACACGGTTCTGAACGAAGCAACCCATCATACCGTAATAACATTTCTGAACACTCTTCGTCGCGACACCTGCTGTTCAGTAAGGGGATCTTCTGTTGTTCGTTCTGGCTGGAGCCTCTCCGAAGCATCGGCATATCTCCGTACGCTTCCTCTCCATACCATCAAAGCACAAGCTGTAAGGTCATCACCGGAAACAGCCTATGCGCTGACTGATCAAGAATTCCAGACCTATCTTGATGACCTTGATGCCGTTGGTGACCGGGTTATCGAGGAAATTGACTTGGGCAAAATGCCGCTCGATGACCGTTTTTCTGCAAGAGTCTTACAGTTGCTTGCCGGAATTGAGCGAAACTCCTTCTGCGGCGCCGGCAACAGCATGCTCGGTATCAACCCCGATGGATCGATTGTGCCCTGTGTTTTGATGGGAGAATCCGCACCCGTACTGGGGAATATCAACGAAGATCCCGCAATATGGCGTATGAACGGAGTGCAGTGGAGCAAAGCTTCCACCCCCTCTTTGAAGTGCGAAAAGTGCCCTATACTATCCCTCTGCAGAGGCGGTTGTCCTGCTGTCATGCCAATCTGTGCTGAGAGCGAGTGCGAAATAACCAGAAAAAACTGCGAAATTGCGTTAAGAATTTTCAGGCATTTTCAGCATGATCCCACGAAACTGCTGATCCTTGCAGGTATATCATGAAATTGTCAGACAACAGTGATATTAAAGAGATATTTTTTTCTGTTTCTCTTCCACCTGACAGCTTTGAGCAACAATACCTTACGTGTCAACCTTTGTCCGATGCCCCTCTCAGGATCAACTCCCTTTCTCTTGATATCGCAGGTCGATGCAACCTTGCCTGCCGGTACTGCGCTGAAGCAGCAACACAGCCTAAAGTACGCGCTGAAATGGAGCCAGACGTTTTGGACAAACTCTGGTCATTCATGAAAAAAATGGATATACAACCTGAATCCTTCAGATTCGGCAGCGGTGAGCCAATGCTTAACAAAGCTTTGCTTCGTTACCTTCACAAAAAAATTGATCTGACATTTCCTGAAGAAAGCAATATCCATCCCAAAGTATTTATCACTACCAACGGAACATTACTCGACAATGGCGATATAAACTGGCTTGTTTCAACAGGATGGCAGGTTAAAATAAGCATCGACGGTCCCGAGGAGGTGCATGATCGCTGGAGAGTCATGCCGGGCGGAGGCGGAACCTATGGTGCTGTTTCAAAAGCCGTTACAGAGTTTTCCTGCAGAATGCCTCACCGATTCAGCGTAACTGCGGTACTTGCTGCGGGAAGCGATCCTGAAGTGGTTTTCTTCTCTCTTGCCGCTCTTGGTGTACGAAGGATTGAGCTTGTGCCTGCAGCACACAATGACCCCGGAACAGCTCCGGGTCTGGATGAAGTTACACGTTACAGGGATTTTATCGAGCGGTATGTTGATCGCCTGATTGAAGGTCATGAACAATTACCTGATCTCGTACGTTTTTCAACCCGTGTTGCAAGGGCTATGGGCTTTGATAACAGTTTTGTACAGTGCGGTGCAGGCCGGAACTTTTTCGGTGTTGATCCATCGGGTGACCTTTATCCCTGTTTTCGCTTCATTGGTGTTTCAGCTTACCGGATGGGGAATATAAACGATGGTGTTGATCTCAATCTTACCAAAGCTTTCCGAAACGGAGCGGGACGTCTCTGGAATGAAAGAAGTACCTGCCGGGATTGCTGGGCCGCACCGCTCTGTGGAGGGCCCTGTTTTGCTGTATCGGAAATGTTCGGTTCCGGAGATGGGGAACCAAACCAGCTGTATTGTGCCTATACACTCATCGAGTCACATGGTGCCTGGCGGTTTGTTGAAACTTTACGCAAAAAAGATCCTGCCAGACTTCTTGTTTATCTGCCAACCGCCATCCAGCGATATGAAAAAGCGACTTGTTCTGGTAAAACCTCCTGAAGTATCAAACTTTAACTTCGGCACCTTCACTCTTGCCGTTCTTGCCGGTGCAGTAAGAGACGCTGCTGATGTGGTGCTGATTGATGCAACAGAGTTGGCTGTTGATAAAGCCGTTCAGAAAATTCTTGCTGAAAACCCTGATATTATCGGTGTTACCGTCATGAGTCATGAATCATCGATTTCTGCCCGGAACTTTATCCAATCACTGAAAATCGGAATAAAAGAGTCCTGCACCTCACCAATCATCATTGCCGGCGGGCATGGGGCATCGATGTTTCCGGAACCGCTGCTTGAAGCCGGAGCTTCCGCTGTTGTTTTTGGTGAAGGAGAAATAACACTTCTACAGATAATAGAGCAAGGGATAATCCCCGGTGCGAAGGGTATATGCTGTGAGAGCAAAGAGGGAATTGTTCGTGGAAAGCCTCAACCGATGGTGTTTCCACTTGACCGGCTGAATACACCGGCACGGGATCTTATCACAAATCCCGGTACTGTTTTTCTGATGGAAACAAGCAGAGGTTGTCCACACTCCTGCCTGTTTTGTGAAACCACGAGGTTTTATGGCAGAAAATGGCGCCCGTTTTCTCCCTCAAGGGTTGCTGAAGAGGTGCGGGAACTGATTGAAAAGTATTCTGCATGGATCATTCACTTTGCAGACGACAATTTCGCTGCCGATCCGCAGAGAGTACTCAGTATCTGTGAAGAACTACAGAAAGGTCCTCTCCCTGCGGTTATCCTTGCTTCAGCCAGAGCTGATGATCTTTTTTCAAATCCCGGGTTGCTGGAAGCAATGTCTTCAGCTCATATCAGAAGAGTAACTGTAGGTGTAGAAAGTCTGGACCCCTTTACCGCCAGAAAGGCCGGTAAACGGGTTCCGTTACATGTATACCGGGAGGTCTTTAAAAAAATGAGAACCTGCGATATTTTTTCGGTGGCCTCCTTTATTGTCGGGCTTCCCGGAGAAATTCCCGAAGCCAGAGCAAAAAGCGTTTCCTTTGCTTTGGAGGCGGCACCTGACTCAGCGCATTTTCTGCCATTCCTTCCTTTGCCGGGTACTCCGTATGCAAAAGGATATCCATCATGTAAAGCTGATCCAAAAGATATTCTTGACAGTGCGGCATACAATGCAACCTTCAGGATGCACAATTCTACAATATCACGATTAAGTGAAGCTGTTGCTGCCGGAGGGATAAGAGGACTTTTTGCAGAGAAAGTTCTTGCCGGAATGGTATGATATGCAATAGATGCAGCTTGAAGAAAGATCTCGGTAGCCTCCCTTGATCTACAACCGGCAGTTGAACCTTATCTTTGTCTCCGTTTTCAAGCCCTGGAAGGGGAAAAAACAGGCAACGTGAAATAAAAAATGGAGCCGGTTCCGGGATTGCTCTCGGCACCAACAGTTCCGCCATGAGCTTCTACAATCTCCTTGACAATGGAGAGCCCCAGCCCGATTCCACTCTCGTCCCGCTGTCCGGGCACCCGGTAAAACTGTTCAAAAAGGTGCTCCAGATGTTCAGATGCAATACCCTCACCGCTGTTTGCAACAGAAAACCTGACGTTATCCTCATCTTCACAAGCACTTACGGTTATTGACCCATCAGGTGGAGTAAATCGCAGAGCATTGGACAAAAGATTGGCAAAAACATGACGGATTCGCTCCGGATCGGCCATAACTTCCGATACTCCTTCCGGAACCGTGTTTACAAGATTCACCCGTTTGTCGCGGGCTTCTGCCGTAAATGGATCGACACCTTCTGTCGCGAGACGAAAAGGAGATGCCGGCTGAATGTTCAGATGTGCTTTACCGGACTCTATCCTGTTGAGGTCGAGCAGATCATCAAGTATATGTGAGAGTCGTTCACTCTCTTCTCGCGCAGCCAGCAGCAGCTCTGCCTGTTTGCTGTTCAGCGTTCCGATGCGCTCTTCAAGCAGGAGATAGATTGACATTCTGAGTGAAGTAAGCGGTGTTCGAAGCTGATGGGAAACGGTCGCAATAACACTTCTTTTCAGCTCAAGCTGCTCTATAATCTGCGTGACATCCCTGAGAATCAGAGCTGTTCCTGCGGGAACAGGCACTGCCTGCGGCAGAAAAAAGCTCTCCCGGTTTCCGGCAAAATGCTGGATATAGCGCTTGTTCCCGAGCGTGTCACCGCCATACTCCTGCTTTTCCTTGTTCTGCAACAACTCCGTCATCCACTCGTGTCCAAGATCATGAACATTTACACCGGGCTTCAGACCGAAATAGTTCTCCGCAGATTCGGTCGATACTTCAATCTCTCCGTTCTGGTCGAGCACTGCTATTGGCACAGGCAGCGCCTTGAACACCTCCTGTGTGGCACTTCGGGTTCTGAGAAGGGTATCCATATCGGTTTTGCGCATCTTGCGCAGGGTCGCCGCCATGTCGTTAAATGACCTCGAGAGCTGTCCGATCTCATCGTTTGAGGTGGTGTCAAGCACCAGATCAAGGTTCCCCCTGCTGATCTCTTCAGCAGAAGTGATCAGTTTTTTAATCGGCATGAGAATCCAGCGATGTGCCTGAAAACTGAAGAGAAGCGCAATAACAGCACAGGCCAGAATTACGGCAAGCATCGTGTTATGAGCAGATGCAGCCATGCGGCGTGCACTGTCATTGGCCCGGTTCATATTCGCCTGGTTCATCTCAAGAACCTCTCCGGAAAACTGTTTGATTTCCTGAAAGAGTGGCAGAAGAGTCTGGAAATATCGTTTCTGCCTTAGTGAAAGATCCTGGGACTGGTCGGTAACAAGATCAATAACCCTGGAATATTCGATAAAGAGTGCCCTGATACGCATCGCTTTCTGATGTTCGCCGGGCAGGGTAATGTTACCAAGCTCAATCTGCAGTGCATTCCGGAAGTTCTTTTCATGCAGCCGGATTGAGCTCAATCCCTCGTCGTAATGACCGGTAAAAGTCAAAAGAACACCCCGGTCAATCTGCTCCAGAGACTCTTTCATTTTCTGGCAAGCAATCACACTCCGATAGTTTTGCCGGAGTATAATGTCAATTGCTCCGCCGAGTGAATCTATCTGTCGGATCGTGAGCGCACCCATGACAAGCACCAGAACAAGCAGTCCGCTGAATCCGAGCAAAAGTTTCTGACGTATCCCGATGATCATGAGCCTCCGTTACAGTTAGGAGTTGCGGGTGCAGAGATGGAGTGTCAAACCTTGATCGGTAAAATCACAAAGGGAATGCCGTGAACATAGAGGTTCCTCTGTATGGCAAAAACCGTATAATTGTGCAGCCAGCGGTCCATCAGGGACTCTTTGCTGAAAACAAGCTGACCTCCGAAAAAGACGATATCCGGAAACTTTTCGGTAATAGCAGGAACAAGCTTGTTGACTTCGTCAACCACATCCGTTCCGATGGAGTAGTATGCTTCCGAATAGTAGCCGTGCGCTTTCATATAGTCCATGTATTTGGATGTCTCGTTGCGAACAAAACTGCCGAGATGGTCAATTTCATCCGCCCCCTTGAAGTTTCCGGCATCAATGGAGCCGATTTCAACAAACACATAATTTTTGTAGCTGTTTCCAAAGAGACGGAAGACGCTGAAGAGCGTATGCAACCCAAGTCCGTTAAAGCCGTTAACAAGTATAGCTGCGGTTTTGCCCTTTGGATCAAAAACAGGGTCCGGAGTGGATTTATCACTCTCCCTGTCGTGAACATCCGAGCCCGACAGCACTGCCGCTTCAACAATTACTTCAAGCCGTTTCAGCGAATGAGCGGTTTTGTTATAGTGATTCTTGATATAAAACGAACCCAAAACCAGAATACCGGTAATCAGAATGGTCACCCATCCCCCCTCATTGAACTTGAGGATCAGAACTGAAATTAAAATAAATGTTGTCAGGGTCAATCCAACGCCATTAATCATCAGTTTCTGCAGCCACCGCTTTTCTGAATCTCTTTTCTCCCACCAGTGCCTGACCATACCGAGCTGGGAGAGCGTAAAGGTTATAAACACATTGATACTATAAAGAACGATCAGAAAATCAACCGACCCATTCGATGCGAGCATCATGACAAGTGAAGCAAAACCCATCACCAGAATCCCTTTTTCAGTCACCAGCCGGTCACTCAGCATGGCAAAGCGTGTCGGCAGCCATTTGTCAAGCGCCATATTTGCCAATACCCTCGGTCCGTCAAGAAAGCCGGTCTGCGCCGCAATAAAGAGCAGAACCGCTTCTGAAAAGAGCGTAACCCAGACAAAGCCCACACCATAAAAGCCGCCCCATGACGCCGTAATACCTTCAAAAAGAATGGCATTCATGGTCTTGCCCGGAGTGTCGCGGACATCAAAAAGAATGTAGGCAAGCATCAACCCCATAACGGTCACGGAAAGAGAGATCGCCATGTACTTCATGGTTTTTTTTGCTGTCTCAACCTTCGGCTCCCTGAGAACAGGCAGACCGTTGCTGACCGCTTCAATACCGGTAAAAGTACCTGCGCCGAGGCTATAGGCTTTCAGAACCAGAAAGAGCACTCCGAATACGCCAAGGGTATTGAAAGAACTGGCAAGCTCGCGACCGGTCTCGTGATAGACCGCGCCGAAGTTCCCCGCGTGGGAGAAGACTGCATAGACTATAACAATGAGGTGCGTAGCCACAAAGAGCAGAAAAACAGGGACAAGCGGCATGACCGCCTCCTTGATTCCCCGAAGGTTCAGAACAAGCAGTATAGAGACTCCGAATACGGCAAACCAGAGTTTATAACCGATCAGCGTAATGGGAAGAAAGCTGAAAATGGCATCCGCACCGCTGGCAATCGAGATGGTAATGGTGAGGATGTAATCGATAAGCAGAGCGCTGCCTGAAATAACTCCCATCTCAGGTGAGAGGAGTTTACTGGCAACAAGATAACCGCCTCCACCATGAGGAAAGAGTTCGATGATATGGGAATAACTTGATGCGATAATCAGAATCGTAATTCCGGTTCCCAAAGCCACAAAAATGCCGAGTGTAGGGTGTCCCTGAAGAGCCTTGAAGGCTTCAGCGGGACCATAGCAGGATGAGGAGAGCCCATCTGAACCGAGTCCCACCCATGCAAGAAATGCGGAGAGTGCGAGCTGATGAAAAATCTTGTGATCACGAAAATCTCTTGCTCCGCCAAGAAGAACTGTTTTTGCCTGCCTTAAAGCCTTGTTGGTAGCCATAATGAGAATAAAATATTAGGCCGGGGATATGATGGGATGCTCTGCACATTGTTATCATAATCCAGCCAAAAACCGGAACACCCTGGCGGCTGAAACCGCCGTCAGGTGAAAAACATAACGAATGGGCGCAAAAGAACATCTTGCAGAAAACAAGGGTATGGCAGAAAAAGTATTGAATTTTGCAAGGTGGCGTTGCGGGATCAGATACCGTATTGCTTCCTTTTTCTCCAGAGTGTTGCCTGGTCGATGCCAAGAATATCGGCGGCTTCCTGAAGCGATTTGGATGAGGCGAGAATCCGGCGGATATGGGTTTCTTCAATCAAGTCAAGGGTTATGGGATCACCAAGAGTTACCGGATGCGTTTTGGCGACAATGGAGTCCGGGAGCAGTTCAATGCCGATCTGACCGTTTTTTCCAAGAATGACAGCACGCTCCATAACATTGCGCAACTCCCGGATATTGCCCGGCCACGAATACGTTCTTAGAGCTGTGCGTGCCTCTTCGGTGAATCCATCAAAATTTTTCAGATTCTGAGCGGCAAAGAATTGCAGCATATTCAGGGCAAGCTGTTCAACATCATTGGGTCTCTCTGCAAGAGTCGGCAGATCGATCTGGATGCCGTTGAGCCGGTAGAAGAGGTCTTCACGGAACTCCCCTTCTCTGACCGCAAGATCAAGATTGGTGTTGGTTGCCGCAATAATACGGACGTCTGCTTTTCGGGTCTGATGGTCCCCGATTCGCTCATATTCACGATCCTGAATGAACCGGAGAAGTTTTGCCTGAATGGAAAGAGGAAGATCACCGATCTCATCAAGAAAGAGCGAGCCCCCTTCGCATAAGGTTACTCTTCCGGGTTTATCCCTGACTGCTCCGGGAAAAGAACCTTTGACATGGCCGAAAAGCTCGCTTTCGAGCAGTTCCGTACTTAACGATGGGCAGGATACTACCCCGAATGGTTCCTCCTTTCTCTGGCTCCAGTTGTGAATTGAACGGGCAAGAACGGTTTTACCTGTTCCGCTCGGACCCCGCAACAGTACAAGCGCATCCGAAAGCGCAACCTGACGGGAAAGCTCTATGGCTCGCTGCATTGAAGGGTACCGGGAGGTGAAATAGACCTCCGGATGCATACGGTTCAAGTCTTCCTGTAATGAGGCAATACGCATCTCCATAGCACATACCTCGGCAAGACGTGCGGTAATCGATTCAAGCTGGTCGGGGGTGAACGGCTTGGCAAGATAGTCAGAGGCACCGCGCTTCATGGCCTCAACTGCCGTCTCTATCGAGGCATAGGCCGTGATGATGACAATTTTTATCCATGGACAGGCATTCAGGAGTGAGCGCTCAAGATCAAGACCGCTTTCGATACCCAGGCGGATATCAACAAAGGCAAGATCAAATACCTGCTGTTCAGCTTCCGCACATGCATCCCGTGAATTACTGACGGCTTTGACGCGATGGCCTCTTGACTCCATGAAAACCGTCAGTGTTTTCCGGATATTGGCTTCATCATCGACAATCAGGACATTGAGCGACTGCATGTAAATGCTGATAGGATTTATCTATGCGTGACACCTTTGAAGTATAAATAAATATCGACGGATTTCGCTACCATCCCGGGAACAGTTTTATCAGATCGGTTGATAATGGCGGTTTCTGCTACCATTAATCATATCAATTGCAAAAGGATTTCAGCACCGGGAAATGCATCTTTGAGCGACTGGATCAACAGATCCTCTTCAAATGGCCCGAATTCTTCTACATCAACCGGAAAACCGGTACTCTCACTGCTAAGGATAAACTCGTGTTCTCCTTCGCAGTTGTTCCTCAAAACATCCACGTGCCACTTTTCCGAGTGAATGTTTCTGTTCCAGCATATATGTATTGTTTGCCGTGACATGTTACCCCCCTTTTTAAATTTCCGGGTCCATGAAATGCATTGTTACACGCCTTTTATCTTTTTTTCTGCCCGGCAAGCCAGTGCCGGAGAATCTGTGTGATTTCGGTTTCCGATTTGGCCTGATGCATGGCTGCACGCCACTGGCTGTCGCCAGCCATCCTGCTGATCATCCCGAGCAGCTTGATGTGGCTGTCCGGACGATTGACAGGAGAGAGCATAAGAAACATGATCGTTGCCGTATCCTGTGAATCGGGATCACAAATCCCGAGCTTGTTTACCCCTATGGCAAGTACCGTTTCATTGATTCCTTCGAGCCGGGCATGGGGTATGGCAATCTCTTCGCCAATAAAGGTCGCTCCCTGTTTTTCCCGTTCGAGCAGTGCTCTCCATGCATAATCGAATGGAATGTCGGAGTGTGTCAGACAAAGTGTATCGAGCAGTTGACGGATAGCTGACTCCTTTTCGAGCACTTCGTGCCAAAGCAGGACATTGGAATGGAAAATCGGAGCCTCACGGTCATCAGTCACCTGTGACTTTCGCATCAGATTTGCACGAATATCCGAGAGATATTTTGCGGAAAGAGGCTTTATTTTGCGTTCATCCGGTCGGCGAATATCGGGCACGACGATGGTGATCCCGTGACTCTCATCTATCAGCCGTTTGATCATAGGACGCTTCCCGGTCAGGCGCTGCAAGAGCGGGAGCCGTTCACCCGAATTGCCGATAACTATATGACCAACCCGGTACTCCCTTGCGAATTGCAGGATGGTTGAAACGATATCGTTGCCCTTGTAGATAAAAACAGTAGCGCCAAGCTGCTGTGCAAGAGCAAGTGCATTGGACAACCTGCGCTGAATACCGGCATCAATCCGTTCCGGGCTCTCCGAAAGATTTTGCACATAGACTGCATACCAGTTGCGGTTCAGACGACCGGCTATTCGGGACGCATAGCGCAGCAGCGCCTCACTGTTTTCAGAACTTGAACTCAGGCAGACCATAACCTGATCAGGACTTGAGGCAGGCTCGTCCTGCATGGGACTTCTGCGACTTGAGTCGATTTGGGCGGCCACCTCGCGAAGAGCCAGCTCCCTGAGCTGCTCAAGGTTTTCCTGCCTGAAAAAATTGGAGAGTGCCGATTCCGCCTTCCCGCTCAGATAGACTTTGCCCTCTTTAAGGCGTTGAAGCAGGTCATCTGTAGCAATATCGATATTGACCAGTTGATCGGCCTGCAAGACAATCTTGTCAGGAACACGTTCCTTGACCTTTACACCGGTCGCCTGCTCAACGGTTTCATAGAGGCTTTCAAGGTGCTGGATGTTAAGCGTTGAAATCACATGGATACCTGTTCCGAGAATCTCTTCGACATCCTGATACCGCTTCGCATTTCTTGAACCCGGCACATTGGTATGCGCAAGCTCATCGACCAGTACCACAGCAGGATGTCGCTGTATGATAGCATCGATATCCATTTCGGTAATTTCGATGCCACGGTAGGTAAGTGTTTTCCTGGCTATGACCTCAAGGTTTTCAAGCAAGGCCTCCGTCTCTTTTCTGCTGTGCGTTTCGACAATACCCACAACCACATCGATTCCCTGTTGCTGAAGACGCTGTGCTTCGAGCAACATCTGGTAGGTTTTACCGACGCCGGCGCAGTAGCCGAGGTAAATACGCAGATGACCCCGCTGTGAACGTTTTATCAATCGGAGAAAACTCTCCGCTCTGCTTTCTTCCATCGCTAATGCCCTTGTTTTACGGCCGGGAAGGCGTGTTTTTATTCTGCAAGGCATCAAGTTCCATATTCAACGCTAATACATTGACGACTCCCTCGCCAATCCAGAAAATCTTTTCTCTTTCAGCATGGCGACTTACCATTGCCTCGACATCTGCAAGCGCAAACCCTCTCGCGCTGGCGACCCTCTGAGCTTGAAACAGCGCAGCTTTAAGCGAAATAACAGGATCAAGGCCGCTGCCGGAAGCTGCTGCAAGATCGGCAGGAAGAGGCCTTTGGGCGTCAGCGCCGAAATCTGCGACCGTTTTCACCGCACGTTCCCGTATTTCAGGGCCTGCCGGTGAGAGATTACTTCCTCCGGCACCGGCAGCATTGTATTTGACCGCCGAGGGTCTTGGGCGGAAATAACCCGGCTGCGTAAAGTCCTGTGCAACAAGACGACTGCCGACGATCTTTCCTGTCCGATCCCTGAGCATCGATCCGGATGCACTCTCCGGTGTGGCGAAACGGGCAAAGCCGAAAATGAAGAGTGGATAGAGTCCACCGCACAGCACGATGGTGGCAAGAGCGGTTCTGAGCGATGCGGCAAGATTTTCCCTTGAATCATTCATAATTGAGCTTGTCATGTGATGGTTCTCCTTCAGAAATAACCGGTAATTGATAAAATCATGTCTATCAGTTTGATGCCGGCAAAGGGCACCAGAACACCGCCAACCCCGTAAACGAGAAGATTGTTGCGCAACAGCGCTTCGGCCCCGAGAGGACGGTATGTAACCCCCCTGATGGCAATCGGTATGAGCATGGGGATAATGATCGCGTTGAAAATCAGTGCAGACAGTATCGCGCTTTCCGGTGTAGCGAGCCCCATGATATTCAGCATCCGCAGGCCGGGTATGGCAAGGAGGAACATGGCCGGAATGATGGCAAAATACTTTGCAATATCATTGGCGATGGAAAAGGTGGTGAGTGCTCCCCTGGTCATCAGAAGCTGTTTGCCGATTTCGATTATTTCGATCAGCTTGGTCGGATCGCTGTCGAGGTCAACCATGTTGCCCGCCTCTTTTGCGGCCTGTGTACCCGAATTCATGGCCACCCCGATATCCGCCTGCGCGAGGGCCGGAGCATCGTTCGTGCCGTCACCCATCATGGCGACGAGCCTTCCCGATTGCTGCTCCCTGCGGATATACTCCAGTTTGTCTTCAGGTTTCGCTTCAGCTATATAGTCATCCACACCCGACTGCCGTGCGATTTCCCCCGCAGTCAGCGGATTATCACCGGTTACCATCACAACCCGCAGTCCCATCGAGCGCAACCGTCTGAACCTGTCGGTGATTCCCGGCTTGAGCACATCGGACAATTCCACAACCCCAAGCGTCCGGATGCCATCGGTTACAACAAGCGGAGTCATACCTTTACGGGCAACCACATCAACAATTTCCTGAAGCTCACCAGGAATCGTGCCGCCTTTATCTACGATATATTTTTGGACGGCGTCGCCTGAACCCTTGCGTAACGTTCTGCCATCGGGTAAATCAAGACCACTCAGTCGCGTCTGGGCAGAGAAGTGAATTACATCAGCTCCTGCGGGTTCTGCAGGGGCATCCGATCCAAGTATATTTTCGCCGAGCGTGAGAATTGAACGCCCTTCCGGAGTCTGATCACCGAATGAGGACTCCATGGCAACCCTGGCAAGTTCTCTCCCCTCAACGCCATTCAGGGGAATGAAGCTGGTAGCCTGGCGATTACCCATTGTGATGGTTCCTGTTTTGTCGAGCAGCAGGGTGTCGATATCTCCGGCAAGCTCGACGGCCTTTCCGCTCTTGGCAAGCACATTGGCCGAAAGTGCGCGGTCCATACCGGCAAGACCTATGGCGGAGAGCAGGGCGCCTATGGTTGTCGGAATAAGGCAGACCAGCAGGGCAACAAGCGTGGGCACTGAAAGGTTGATGCCGAAATACCTGCCGATCGGCCAGAGTGTGCCGGTCACCATCAGAAATGCAAGGGTCAATCCGGCAAGTGTCACCGTCAGGGCGAGTTCATTGGGCGTTTTCTGCCGCACAGCTCCTTCGACGAGCGCAATCATCCGGTCGAGAAACGAGTTTCCTGCCGAGACGGTGATTTTCACTACAATCCTGTCGGAGATGACCCTTGTGCCACCAACAACACCGGAGCGGTCGCCGCCGGCTTCCCTTACGACGGGTGCCGATTCGCCGGTAATTGCCGACTCGTCTACCATTGCCACGCCTTCAGCCACCTCACCGTCACCGGGGATGAGTTCGCCGACGGAAACAACCACCAGATCGCCTTCCTGAAGGTCATCCGAATTGACCTGTGTTACCTTGCCGTCACGAAGCCTGTTGGCTATCGTGCTCTGCCGTGTACGTTTGAGTGAGTCAGCCTGCGCCTTGCCGCGTGCTTCGGCAAGCGATTCAGCAAAATTTGAAAAGAGTACGGTCAGCCAGAGAACGAGCAGCACGGCAAAATTGTAGATCAGACCTCCCTTTCCCGTCGAAGCGTCATAGATCGTAATTAACGTCGTCAATACAGCTCCGACTTCGGTAATGAACATGACTGGATTTTTGGCCATGACCACAGGATTGAGCATGCTGAACGACTGCCCTATTGCAGCTTTGACCAGCTTACCTTCAAAAATCGAGGCGTTGCGGGCTCTCCTTCGTTCAGTTTTGCCCGGAAGGCTCTCTCTTTGTATGCTCGCAGTGTTACTGCTTTCAGGGTTATTCATCATTGTTTCAGGATTCAGTTATTGAATTGCTGTCGAAAGGTAATCGGCCACTGGGCCAAGCACTGCGACAGGCATAAAAAGCAATGCGCCGATCAAGAGAACGCTGCCGAGTATGACAACGGCAAAGAGCGGCGTATCGATACGCAGTGTCCCGGTAGTTTCAGGTACCGGTTTTTTTGCCGCCATGGAACCGGCAATGGCAAGTGGCAGAATAATCGGGATATATCGACCGAGAAGCATGACCAGGCCGGTTGCCACATTCCACGGCACGGTGTTGTCACCGAGACCTTCGAATCCTGAACCGTTGTTGGCCGCTGCGGAACTGAATTCGTAGAGAATTTCAGTGAACCCGTGAGCACCCTTGTTGAGTACGGTGGCTGAACCCCATGGTGTAGAGGCGAAAACAGCTGTTCCGACAAGGATGAGTAGAGGATGAACCAGCAGCGCAAGCAGTGCGAGCTTCATCTCATGGGTCTCCACCTTTCGGGCGCAATATTCGGGAGTCCTTCCTACCATCATGCCGCAAATAAAGACACCGACGATAATAAAGATGAACATGTTGATGAATCCAACGCCCACTCCACCGAAAATCACATTCAGCCACATTCCTGCAAGCGGTACCATGCCGGTCAGCGGGTTCAGACTGTCGTGCATAGAGTTGACCGAACCGTTACTGGTAGCCGTTGTGACGGCAGCCCATAGTGCAGCACTGCCGGAACCGAAACGCAGCTCCTTGCCTTCGAGATTCGAGATGCTCTCAATGGGTAATCCACTGAAAGCCATGGAAGGTGAGCTTTCCAGAGTAAGTGCAATAACCGATTTCACAACGAGCAGCAACAGCATCACAGAAAAAATCACTGCAGCATGTCGCATCCGCCCGGTTATTCGTCCGAACATCCAGACTGTTGCCATGGCAATCAGAGGGATGCTGATACATTCGATATAATTGGTCAGAAACGATGGATTTTCGAAAGGGTGTGTCGAATTGGGACCGAAAAATCCTCCGCCGTTTGTACCCAGCTGTTTGATGGCCACCATGGCCGCCACCGGTCCCCGGGAAATGGTTTGCATTGCCCCTTCAAGTGTCTGTGCAGCTGCCGCCCCTTCATAGGTCATGGGTACTCCGCCAACCACAAGGAGCAGGGCAACTATAACCGAGAGCGGAAGAAGAATGAAGAGCGTGGAGCGGAGCAGATCGCGATAAAAGTTGCCGACAAGCTTGTTGCCTCCGAGTGCCCTGGCCAGCGCGGTAAAGCAGGAGATGCCCGTCGCTGCCGAAACAAACTGCAACCACGTCAGGGCAAAAAGCTGAGAGAAATAGCTCATCGAAACTTCACCGGAGTAGTGTTGCAGATTGGTGTTGGTCACGAATGATACTGCGGTGTTGAAAATCAGGCTTGCTTCCAGAGCCCCCTTCCCGTCCGGATTGAGCGGAAGCAGATGCTGCAATGAAAGCATGAGAAGAACTGCACCGAACATGACGGCATTAAAAATGAGCATGGAGAGCAGATACCCTTTCCACTCCTCTTCCCTTTCAAGCATCCTCCCGCCGATTGTTCCGATAAGGATGCTCATCCTGCCATCACCGGATGTATTGGAAGGATTCATAACTGCTGTCATGAACCGGCCGAGCGGCCACGAAAGCAGAACAGGCAGTGCAAGAAAAAGCAAAAGCATCACTATTTGCATACAGGACTCCATTAAAATTTTTCGGGTGAAACGACGGCTATCATCAGATAGACCGCGCAGACAAGCAGAACGGGCAACACGAAATATTCCATTTCAACCTCCGGTTAGTTGTTGAATCAGGGCCAAAAGGCCGGTTAACAAAAAAAATATCAGCAGGCCCAGATAGATGGCCTGATAGCAGTTCATCTTCATGCTGCATCTCCTTCAACGAACATCCTGTTTTTTAAATGCTGTGATTTGCTGAGTGGTAACATAAAAGCGATGGCCGTGATAATGTCCAGCATGCCACCATGGCCGAGTAGATGTTTCGGTGTAATTCCTATTTTCATGATCCAATGTTTATCTCTCTCAAGACAAATAGCATGCCATACACGGAATCAAGGGAAATCGGGCGGATTTGGGAGAAAATGCGGGGTTTTCAGTATCAAAATGCACGCACTCAGATCATGCAATCGTGCATATTTCAACGCCGACAGGAATAGGAGGAATCATCAATCGGGTAAACCGGTGGGAAAAGGGGAAGGGTACCTCGAAAATTGTCGTAAACAATTAATTTGAGTGCTGCTGTGTTTAAATCCCGAACTGCTTGCGCTTTCGCCAGAGTGTTGCTTTGTCGATCTCCAATACCTCTGCCGCTTCTTGCACCGAGGAGGTAGAAGCAAGCACCCTGCGAATGTGCAACTCCTCGATTTTTTCCAGTTTTATTCTGTCTCCAATCATGATTTGCGGTTGGACAACTGAAGCCATGGAGTCCGGGAGAAGCTCGACGCCAATCATAGACGTCGTACAGAGAATCACTGCCCGTTCCACCACATTTCGAAGCTCACGAATATTTCCGGGCCAACCATAGTCCCGAAAAATTTTAAGCACCCCGGGGCTGAATCCCTGAATAGCCTTATGGTTCTCTGCATTGAAAAAAGCAAGCATGTTAGCGGCTATCTCCGCTATATCCCCGCATCGCTCGGACAGAGATGGCAGTGTTATCTGAATGACATCGAGGCGATAGTAGAGATCCTCCCTGAACGTGCCTGAAGCTACCGCTGACTTCAGATCAGCATTGGTAGCGGCGATGATCCGCACATTTGCTTTTCGGGTGCGCTGATCGCCGACGCGTTCATACTCCCGTTCCTGAAGGAATCGCAGAAGTTTCGACTGGATCGAAAGCGGAAGTTCACCGATCTCGTCAAGAAACAGGGTTCCGCCTTCACAACTCGCAACACGTCCGGGATTCTCCCTGAGTGCACCGGTAAATGCTCCCTTGACGTGGCCGAACAGCTCGCTTTCCAGAAGTTCCTGGCTAAGGGATGGACAGGATATAACACCGAATGGCTTATCGGATCGATGGCTCCAGCGGTGAATCAGCTTTGCAAGCATGGTTTTTCCCGATCCGCTCGGCCCAAGAAGCATAACAACTGCATCGGAAGTCGAAACCTGCCGGGCAAGCTCTATTACCCTCTGCATGGGCGGATACATGGAGTTCAGAGAGATATCCGGATCGTTCCGGTCCAGATCATCCTGAAGGAGATTGATGCGCTGCTCCAGCAGTCGAATTGCGGCAACTCTTTCAAGAACGAGCTTGAGCTGATCAGGCATAAACGGTTTGGGAAGATAGTCAACCGCACCCCGCTTCATGGCTTCGACCGCTGTATCAACTGAAGCAAAAGCTGTAATGACAACAATCTTCAGCCAGGGAGACCTGGCAAGAAGCGAAGAGACCAGGTCAAGCCCGCTCTCCAGACCCAACCTGATATCAACAAACGCAAGATCGAAAATCTGCAACCCCGCTTCGAGCAATGCATCCTTCGGAGTTGAGACGGTCGTGACCTTGTGATGCTGCAGGTCGAAAAACATCTTCATCGTTTTTCTGATGTTGCTCTCATCATCCACGACGAGCAGGTTCATCGGTGAAAATGTTGCCATTTTTTCAACTTGATCCATGATGCTTCTCCGGACAATCGTTACACAATGCCTGATAAATTATAAAAACTTAACGATAAATAACCAGTTGTGGATCGCTAAGGGAAATCTGTACGGTATTGGTTTGAGTTCTGAAACCATCAGGAGGTGTAACAGGTTAATAGAGCTACAAGGAAAGAAACTGTATAATAAGGGCGCCTCTATTTATTGTCGTGAGAAGCCAGAGGACAAGGCGGACGGAGCACAGAAACCGGAGTGTACACGTAGTACATGAGGATTTCGAGCACCACCCAACGCAGTAATCAGGTTTCGGAATAAATAAATAGAGGTGCCCATAAATTTACGGAGAGAACGATAACAATGAATGTACTTGGTTATGCGGCTCATTCAGCCCAGGATGCATTGGCCCCGTATCGTTTTGAGCGTCGTGAACCCCGGCCGGACGATGTGGTTCTCGAGATTCTCTACTGCGGTGTATGCCACTCCGATCTCCATCAGGTACGCAATGACTGGGGCGGAAGCACTTACCCGATTGTTCCGGGCCATGAAATTATCGGTCGCGTTCTCATGGTCGGACCGGAGGTTACCCGCTTCAGGGAGGGTGATCATGCCGGTGTCGGATGCATGGTTGATTCGTGCAGGCATTGCGCCCCGTGTGAAGCCGGGCTGGAGCAGTATTGCCATGAGGGTGCGACATTCACCTACAATGCGGTTGATCGCCATGATCACACACCCACATTCGGCGGCTACAGTGAAAAAATTGTCGTCCCGGAAAGTTTTGTCCTGAAAGTGCCCGACGGAGTCGATCTGAAAGGCGCCGCTCCCCTTCTCTGTGCAGGGATCACCACCTGGTCACCCCTTCGTCACTGGAAGATCGGCAAGGAGAGCAAGGTGGCGGTTATCGGCCTTGGTGGCCTTGGACACATGGCTTTGAAGCTGGCAAAAGCTTTGGGCGCTGAAGTTACGCTCTTCACCCGTTCTGAAAACAAGAGAGAGGATGGAGGTCGCCTTGGAGCCGATACCATCGTGCTCTCCACCGACAAACGGCAGATGGCTGCTGTAAAAGGGTGCTTCGAGCTGATTATCGACACCGTGCCCTCTGTTCATGATCTCAATCCCTATATTCCCGCACTCTCTTTGGACGGTACACTGGTGCTTGTCGGTTACCTTGGCGATCTGAATCCGATGTTGAACACGGTCCCTTTGATCATGGGCCGCAAATCGGTGGCCGGTTCGGTTATCGGCGGGATTGCTGAAACCCAGGAGCTGCTTGATTTTTGCGGCAGGCACGCAATCACCTCAGACATAGAGGTAATCAGGATTCAGGATATCAATAAAGCCTATGAGCGAATGCTGAAGAGTGACGTAAAATACCGCTTTGTGATCGACATGGCCTCACTCAAGGCCTGAGTTCTTCTGAAAACTATCTGGAGATCATCGTCTCCAGAGTTTTCCGCAGCTCATTCATTTCAATGTTGTTGTTTTCAGAGATTGATTTGAGCGGGGAGTCGGGTTTTGCCTCTATCCCTTTTTGACGAAGTGCAAGCTGCAGTGAGGTCACCGAAACACCAGCCTCATCGGCTATCTCCTGCAACGTTTTTTTGCCCAAACCTCCTCCCTGTAACGTATGGTTGCCGGTTTCAGCCGGAGCAACAACAGCATAAACCTCTTCAGCACTCTTTCCATTCATGGTGGCAATATCAGCCAGTGTCTGATTTTTTGAAGTGACGTTCACCCCTGCCTTTTGCAGCTTGTTAACCAGCAGGTCGGGATCACCGCCAAGCCCCGGTTGCCCGGCAAGTTGAATAATGGTCATGAGTTCAGCGTGCGGCACCGGAGCCTGCTTTTCCCGCCGCTCCCAGGAGTTTGTTATTGCGTCTCCAAATTTAATGATTTCAGAAAAAGGCGCCATATCAACATGTGTGCCTATTGCGAAAATCAGAGCAATAACCGTTATGGCAACCAGCTCTGCTGGGCGTGTAAAACCTTCACTGCTCTTGAGTTTCAGGTAGCAGAGAAAGGCTTTCCAGTTAATAAAAAAGAGGTGAAAAAGAGAGAGCAGGACAAAGGCAAACCCGAAAATAGTGTGCTGATTCTGCCATCCCCTTTTGGTCAATCCGATCATTCGCCAGTCCGTCCAGTTGGCAACCCTGCCCGGAGGTGAGATATAGAGGATCACCCCTGAAACCAGCATCATGAGCAGGGCAATAAAAAGACCAAGGCTTATAAACGCCCGCCAGCAGAATTTTTTTTTCATGGTCTGGATAGTACCGGTTTCCATTTCGTGACAGAGTGACACGATGAGCAGTTTGCCTGCGACTTGCGATGGAGATTATCGTCCGGCTGGTCACGCCTGTGGCATCGTATACACTGCGCGGAAGGAGCCAGTTTGCTGTGATCAAAGCTTGCGTGCTGTTCACCGGGGGTCGCAGCACTTGCTGCATGAGTGAACAGCACGGCAAGAGTGATAAACAACAATCTCATCATGGCAACAAAAGGATTTTTGATTCTTCTGTTTGATTGATTCACCACCTTCTTCCCATTCCCTGACCCATTCCTCTGCCCGTACCCATATTCGGGTTGTATTGATCCCATACCCACTCCGCTACGGCTCTCAACTCCGCATCCGGCAGACGGAGAGGGGGCATCAGTCCAAATCGAGTAATTGCCTGGGGATCAACCGCTTTCGCCTTGCTGGGAGCTTTCAGATAAGCAACCATATGATTGACACCCTCTTTTTTTGTCTGGAACTTTAGATGGTATCGGTTGGAGAGCGGCATAATCGGCGGCGCGGCTTTGGGTGGCGGAGCAATGGAATGGCAGACACTGCAATTCCGGTTAAAAATTGCCTCACCGCTCAATGTTGCTGCCGTCATACTGGCTGGTGAAAGCCCCGATAACAAACCGGACAGAACACAGATTGACATAATTTTTTTCATTATAACTCTCCTTGAAATAGTGATCAGACTATCAATTCATTGCAATCAAACACACATATCCTCCATAACCCGAAGCTCTTATAGAAACAGCATTGCATCGCATAAAATTCACCTGCACCTGCCATCGGCACTTTCCTTGATCAACGAGATCCGCACCATCAAAAGAGCAGCTCAACTCCGGCAGTGGTCGAGGTGGCATTGTACTGGTTAAAAACATCATTTGACGAGTTCCATATCTTCTGGTACTCTCCGTACAACCGCAACTGCCGATCCTTGCCGGAAAACGATAGTGATTTTTCCAGTCGAACCCATATTCGTTTATAATCATCTCCTCTTTCAGGACTCCCCGCCACTGCGTTACCGCTGCTATCCTGTGCCGTTTCAGTGTAGTTCTTAACCGCCTGGTCATATCCCGTTCTTACCGTTACGGCATAAGGAAGTGTCCGTGACAGCATCCCTCCAAACTCCCGGCTTTCATAGCTGTACCGGTCATCAAAAAGGTCATCCGTCGA
>NZ_AASE01000027.1 GCF_000168715.1 Chlorobium ferrooxidans DSM 13031
GGCTTTTGCTCTTGACAGGCGGCCAAGTTTCATTGCCCTGCCCGGTCGCGGATTTTCGGTATCGGTAGGTATTCCTTACGATATCATCTCTTTCGGAAATCTCTACTACATCTATCAGGATGGCTACTGGTACAACTCTCCGACCTATCGTGGTCCATGGGTCATTGTCAGGGACAACAATCTCCCCTACGGAATCAGACGTCATCGCATGGATGATATAAGAAGATATCGTGACATCGAGTATCGCAGGTATGACCGCCGCCATAACGACAATCGCAGGTTCGACAGAAATGGCCGGAACGACAGATACAATGACAACCGGGGTGTCAATCGCAACGACAACAGGTATAGTGAGAACCGTCAGGTGAATGGAAATGATCGCCAGGGCGAGGGGAATAATCGAAACAACGATAACCGCCGTTAAGAGAGGGTAAGCGATTACCGCGATGCGTTTACCGTTCTGACAAAAGCAAAAGCCGGGCGGGTAGTCCCGGCTTTTTGCCATCCGGTTCCGAAATGTAACTATTGAAAAGGTAAAGGGGCGTTAAACCAGAAAAAAAGGGGAGACCATGAGACTTAAGGCACTCTGTATTGCGATACTTATGGTGTTTATTACGATTGAGGCAGGAGCTGAAAGCAAAGTTGGAGACTATAGCGTCGAGACTGTTGAAGACCACGCAAGGGTAAAAAGTTTCAAGTATCGATCCTACGACGAGTGCTATCTGGACGCCGGGGATCAGGCTAACAGTGAACTACTCTCCCGCCAAAAAACAGACATGCTGCTCTCCCGGGTACCAAAAGGAGGAGCTGTAGTAGTTGAACTGCTTGGGGCTGAATGGAGAATGGCAAACGGAACCAACTGGACCTTTATTATTGCCGACCGATCAGGCAATCTCCTTTTCCGCTCAAAAGGGCATAATTATATTTGAGCCGCCTCCCGGCTTTTGAAACAACAAAAACCGTTGTTAAAACCCGTCACAGAGTGATTGTTAAACATGAAGAGAGAGCGGTAGCTCCGGAAAAGACGGCTTTCGGCGACCGGGTCTTTGTTGTCAGTGATACCATAGAGATACCTGTTGCTCTGCCTGCAACCTTCAAGGTCATTATTATTGACAACATCAATAATAAACGCTGTACCTGGGTGTTGACGAAAACAGGATATTAACCAGGTCAATCCGTCTCCGTCATCTGCCGGAGAAAAGCCCCTGATTTTTTTCGGGGCTATTCTCTTTCCATCAGGTTATTCCCCTTCGTACTCTGCCCAGTTATTCGGAGTCTCGTACCAGCGGATCTGTTTGAGTGCAACTCCTTCCGGCAGGTTACAGCGGATCTGGTTGAAAGCCCATTTTGCCAGACACTCGGCCGTAGGCGGTTCTTCAGTTACAAGAACCCGCGAATTGCGTTTCAGAATAAAGTCGAGATCTTCATGGTCATGCTTCCATACCGCAAATCCGTGATCGAGTTTGTCGTGGATATGCTCCACCATAACCTCTTTCAGAAACTTGAAATCCATCACCATCCCTTCCTCTCCGTCACCCTCCCGGTCGATCAGCCTCCCTTCGACGGTGGCAACAACCACTCCTCGGTGGCCGTGCAGCTGATTGCAGAATGAAAAGCTGTTGGGCAGTGTATGGCCGTAATCAATCTCTATTTTTCGTGAAATACGCATCGGGTTGGTAAAAAGATTCTCTTTTTCTTTTTCTCTGTAGCATGCAAAGTGTACGCAAAAAAAATGGTTTTTAGCGAATCTTCCCATATTGTGCGTTTATTCTGCATGCAGGCAAATGCTCAATTTGCCATAACAGGTTTCCATTAAGGTTTTGGTGCGTAAAACCCCTGTTTTTTTATAACTTCCGGAGCTGTAGCTGTTTCGGCCATGAACCTTTTGTGAGCGTTCACGGTATTACAGTAGAGATTATTGCTCCCGGTGTCTGAATACCCGGGATTTCCGGAATTATTTATTGCGGTACGGAGCCGCATGTATACCTATGGCAGAAGACATTAAACAGATCTGGTCGGAAATTGTCCGGGAGGCGGCCATTGAGTCTCTCCGTGATCCTGAAATAAAGATTTTTCTTGAGCAGCATATTTTGCGTTTTGATGATTTTGGTTCATCGCTGGCAATGCTGCTCTCCGTAAAGCTTGGCTCCAAGCATTTTCCTCCGCCGGTCTTGCAGGGGCTTTTTGATCAGTTTTATCGTCAGTGCCCTGAACAGGTCGAGTACGCGGTATATGATCTTGAGGCAACGCGGCAGCGTGATCCTGCGGCGGTACACTATTTTGAAATCATGCTCTTTCTGAAAGGGTATCAGGCACTACAGGCCTACCGGCTTGCACACTGGTTATGGATGCAGGGTCGCAAGACTATGGCCTATTTTATCCAGAATCGAATGTCGGAGGTTTTTGCTGTTGATATTCATCCGGCGGCAGTGATCGGAAAAGGTATTTTTCTTGATCATGCAACCAGCCTTGTTATTGGTGAGACGGCAGTTGTTGATGATAATGTGTCGCTTCTCCATGAGGTGACGCTTGGCGGTACCGGCAAAGAGAGCGGCGATCGCCATCCGAAGGTACACAAGTCGGTAATGATTGGCGCCGGAGCAAAGATTCTTGGTAATGTTGTAATCGGAGAAGGTTCAAAGGTCGGGGCCGGAAGTGTGGTGCTTGATGATGTTCCGCCGCACTACACGGTTGTCGGCGTTCCGGCCCAGATTGTCGGTAAAACAGAGGTGCAGGATCCAGCGTTCGATATGAACCAGAGAGTTGATCCGGCCAAACCCTGAACACTTTCCTGGCACCTCAGGGCATTTCAGCCCCGGAAGGTGTTCAGTATACTCTCCCTGTACCGTTCCAGCCGTTCTCTGATCTCCTCAAGATGATCCCCTCCGAGTTTTTCAAGCAGGGCGTTGGCTATGACCGGTGCTACAACCGCTTCTGCCACCACTCCTGCAGCAGGTACAGCGCAGGTATCACTGCGTTCAAAGCGTGAAAGCGTCGGTTGCAGCGTTTCAAGATCAAAGGATTGAAGGGGAGTGACCAACGACGAGATCGGTTTCATTGCTGCTCGAAGATGAATGGTCTGTCCGCTTGACATGCTTCCTTCAAGTCCGCCTGCCCGGTTGGTTTTTCTCTCTGCACCATCTTTTGCGGTGAGGTGAAATTCGTCGTGTACCTGTGAACCGGGTTTCCTGGCGTTTTCAAATGCCGTTCCTATCTCCACGCCCTTGATGGCCTGTATGGAGATGATTGCGGCAGCAAGCGCAGCATCAAGTCGCCGGTCGTGCTGGACATAAGAGCCAAATCCCGGAGGGACTCCTGTGATGAAAATCTCGATGATTCCTCCAAGGGTGTCTCCCTGCTCTTTTGCTGCGTCTATTGCGGCAAGAGCGGCGGTTTCTGCCTGCCTGTCGAGCATTCGTACCGGTGAACGGTCAGCCTCTGCTGAAACTGTTTCTGCTCCTTTTTCGAGAAGCGAAGCAAGCTGTGGGTGGAGTGCCGTTTCCGCTGCCGGGCCGATGGCTGAAATATAGCTGCCGATCTCTATACCGAGTGAACGGAGAAAGAGCCGGGCAAGAGTTCCCGAGGCAACCCTTGCGGCAGTTTCACGTGCCGAAGAGCGTTCGATAACCGGACGGATATCGTCAAAACCATACTTGATCCGTCCTGCCAGATCGGCATGGCCCGGTCGTGGAATGGTGATTTTTGCCGGTGCGGCATCAGGTTTTTCAAACTGGGCCATTGTTGTTGTCCAGTTCTCCCAGTCGCGGTTTCTGATGACCAGTGTTACCGGTGAACCGATGGTTTTGCCGAACCGTACACCGGAGAGCACTTCAGCCTTGTCGGTTTCGATTTTCATGCGTCCACCCCGCCCGTGCCCCTGCTGGCGGCGTGCCAGTTGTGCGTTGATCTCTTCCGGAGTTACCGGAATGCCTGCGGGCAGCCCTTCGACTATTGCCGAGAGAGCGGGGCCGTGGGATTCGCCGGATGTAAAGTATCGTATCATAAGTATAAGGTATGGGCACCTCTATTTATTTGTTCCGAAACCCGATTACTGCGTTGGGCGGTGCTCGAAATCCTCATGTACTCCGTGTACACTCCGG
The DNA here is from genome assembly GCF_000168715.1 of Chlorobium ferrooxidans DSM 13031. GTDB lineage: Bacteria > Bacteroidota > Chlorobiia > Chlorobiales > Chlorobiaceae > Chlorobium > Chlorobium ferrooxidans. The sequence goes on from NZ_AASE01000027.1 coordinate 4,101, forward strand.
TTTCTGCGCTCCGTCCGCCTTGTTCTCGGGCTTCTCACGACAATTAATAGAGGTGCCCGTATTAAAAAGCCCGGCTGTACGATAAGCAAACAGCCGGGCTTTTTGAAGTTGGATCATCTCTTTTCAGTGTAGCTCAACGAAGTAATTTGGCAGCCTCTTTGGCATAGTAGGTAAAGATAAGGTCGCCGCCGGCACGTTTCATGCAGAGAAGAGACTCCATCATTACCCTTTTTTCATCGATCCATCCACGATCTGCAGCAGCCTTGACCATCGAGTATTCACCCGAGACGTGGTAGATGGCCACAGGAACATCGAAGCGCTCTTTGGTGCGCCAGACGATGTCAAGATAGGCAAGACCGGGTTTAACCATGACGATATCAGCACCTTCCATGATGTCAAGCTCAATCTCTTTCATCGCTTCATCGGTGTTGCCGGGGTTCATCTGGTAGGTTGTTTTATCTCCGAACTGGGGTGCGGAGTGCAGGGCATCGCGGAACGGGCCGTAGAAGCTTGATGCGTATTTGGCTGCATAGGAGAGAATGCCGATATCAGAGAAGCCTGCATCGTCAAGCGATTCGCGGATTGCGCCGATACGGCCGTCCATCATGTCGCTCGGTGATACGAAATCAGCTCCGGCATTGGCATGGGAGATCGCCATTTTACAGAGTACTTCGACCGTTTCGTCGTTGAGTATGATACCGTCCCTTACCAGACCGTCATGGCCGAAAGGGGTGAACGGGTCGAGCGCGACATCGGTCATGATGCAGAGATCAGGCACTTTTGCCTTGATTGCACGAAGAGCCTCCTGAATGATGCCCTTTTCGTTATAAGATTCGCTGCCATCCTCGGTTTTCTGTTCGGGAATACCAAACAGGTCGATGCACTGGATTCCAAGATCCCAGAGCTCCTGGCACTCTTTTACTGCTTTGTCGATGGAGTAGCGGAAGCTTCCGGGCATGGAGGCTACCTCTTCAACAACATTGGTTCCCGGGCAGACAAAGAGCGGATAGACAAGATCGTTGACCGTCAGAGATTTTTCCTGCACAAGGTTTCTGATCGCAGCAGATTTGCGCAGTCTTCTTGGGCGGTGGACAATATTGAGTAAATCGAGCTGGCTCATGGATGAAGACGAATTAGGGTTTTAAAAAGCCAAAAATAGTAAAATCCATGAACTTCCGGAAGCAATACCAAGAAATACCCCCGGTTATGGCGTTGTTTCACCGTTCAGGAGGGGAGGGAAATAGCGGTGATTTTTTTAAAAAAAGATGTGTAAAATCAATGTTAAATAAATCGGCCATTTCAAATCTTTTTTCTATTAAAGTTATATTGAGGGTGATTATAAGCCCCACTCGCTTTTCAAAAGATTTACAATTGATTTAGAGCGTTTATGCAGTAACGGGGATTGTATCCCCTTGAGGCATTTAATAGAGTTCAAAAAAAGAAAAAAAAAACAGGAGAATATCATGATTAAGCATTCAGTGAACAGTGGTCTTATCCATGAATTACGGATACCCATTCAGACTCAGCCTGTAACTCGGCTTCCGATACAGCGGAGTATCAAACGGACAAAAAAAGAGCCTGGTGTTGTTACCCATAATCCGGGGAAAAAAGCATTCACCCTTTTTTTTAACGGGGATAAACTTCCTGTTGAGTCAACAGCTCTTCAAACAGTTCCTGTTAACTCTGTTGAAGAGGCCTCAGAGTATCTGCTGCTCCTTGGTGAAACATGCGAGATTTTTCTCTCTGTCGAATATCGTATCGACAATCCGGCGCTCTATGCTTCACTCAGAGCCCTCTCCTATCCCCCTCTGAGTGATTGGCCATCCCTTGCTGTCGAGAGGGCTGTCTCCCTGATGCAGAAGCTCCCTTTTGACCTGAAAAGCCTTGTAAACAGTCCTATTGCCATAACCTCGGATGATCAGTTGCCCGAGAGGATCGACCAGAAATTTGTGCATAAAAAAAACAAAGCCAATGTTCTCGTTTCAGAGATCTTCTCTGCCGGAAAGCTGATCTATTTCAATATGCTTGACGATACTGATGAGCTGATTTTCGATCATGCTTCGGACCATGTACAGGGAATGCTGATGCTTGAAGCTTTGAGGCAGGGGGCGGTCGCCATGACACATATTCTGGGACTCTCTTTTGACGGACAACTTGCGCTGCTGAACTATAATACTAATTTTTTTCATTATCTTGAGCGTGACACTCCGGTTGTTCTCCGGGCGTTTGGCGGTTTTGCCCAGGACGAGAAATCTGAAGACAGGAATATTACGGTCTATCTGCAGGTGATGCAGTGGGGGAAGGTTTGCGCTGACGCTACCCTGACCGCCTGTGCTTTCGGGAGCACCCAGCGGTACCAGCAGCAGAAAGAGCGGATTGAAAAAATATCATCAAGAAGTAAAATGCAGTTCAAAACAAAAGTCAGCAGGATTCATGAAGTTCAATCGACGCTGAAATGCGCATAGCCGTAGTCGGAGGAGGGATCTCAGGGATTGCTGCGGCTTTTTACCTTACCCGGCGAAATATCAAGGTCGATCTCTACGAATCTGAAGAGCGTATAGGCGGCAGGATCGGCAGTGAATTGCTGAATGGCCGCTGGCTTGATTTCGGCGGCAAAAATGTCGGTAAAAATTACCGCCTTTTCCGTGACTTTGTTGGCGCATGCGGTCTGCATGATTATGAGTATTTCGGTTTCAATACATCGCAGATTGTTGACGGAAAGGTTGTCAAAATCAACAAGGAGGGGGCGAAACTGCTCAACACTCTCCGCTTTATCCGTTTATGCGGTCTTGACGGCATCCGGAAGCTTTATCCCCATGTTCAGGCCATTCAGAAGGACCGCACTCAGGGAGTGCTCAACAGTGACTATTTCATCAGAGTTGCTGAACAGTATGACCACCTCTCGCTTGCCGGTTATTTGAAAGAGCCCTGTGTAAGTCATGTCGTAAGGCCGGTAACCGTTCGCATGAATGGTGCGGAGCCGGATGAGTGCTATCCGGGTAATTTCGGTTCAAACCTTGCTCTTGTGCTTGACAGCTATGAGCAGTTGAAAACCGGCATGCATGGAATGCTCGATGCCTTTCAGGAGTTCGCTGTCGAAGGTTTGCTCCGTATTCTTTCCGGCCACAGGGTCACGTCACTATCTCGCGATCCGGGCTCACCTCTCATCAAGCTGGGTTACCTGCATCAGGGTGTTGCAGAAACGGCGGCGTATGATCGTGTAATTTCCGCACTGCCTGCCATCCGGTTGAGTGTGCTTCTTGATCCTCTTCTGCCGGATGCTTCAGCCCTGCTCCGGAAAGTCCGGTATTATCCTGTAGCGATTGCCATTGTGAAATACCATCGTGCGGTCTTTACCTCATCGCAGCGTGCCATGGTGTTTGACCACACCTATCCGCTGAGTAATGCCGGAGCATACGGCATCAATGATCTCGATCTGGTGCGTTATACCTTCAGCGGAAGGGTTTCGCGTTCCGTTATTTCCAGCTCCTCGGTTCCTGAAGAGGTTATCGCCCTCGGCGAGAAAATTGCCGGACCCTGGTTTACCATCAGCGATAACAAACGAGAGTCCTTTGCATACTGCTATATCGCTGAAGGATTATGTGCCTATTCGCCTCTGCATCACCGGCTGCTTCACGAGATTGATCAAAAGCTTGATCAGTTTGCCGGATTCGGCGCAACCGGTGATTATCGTCGGGGAGCCTCAATCGAAGCCTGCTTCAGGGCTGCCGGTGAGTGTGTTGACAAATTACTTGAAGGAGTGCATTGAAGCTGTCATCCTACATACAAAAGAGCGTCAGGGAAGGTACCCAGGTATCAAAATTCAATACGCTTGCTGCCGCTTTGCTTGGTGCTCCGGCTCATTTCTTTTTTTATTTTACCTTCAAATACGGCTTTCATCTTCCTTATGAAAATTTCACCCTTCGTCTGATTGCAACCCTGCTCTGTCTTTCCGTGTTATTCAAAGACAGATTTCCCGAATTTATAAATCGTAATTTCCCCTGGTTCTGGCACGCTTTTCTCATTTTTGTTCTCCCCTTTATTTTTACGGTCAATCTTGTCATGAATAATTTCCATGAGCTCTGGCTCTACTGGGAAATATTCATGCTCTTTGTGTTGATATCGTTTGTGCCCAACTGGCTGATGTTTCTCATCGATTTTTTTATCGGTGTTGCCGGGGCCATTCTGTTCTATTTTCTTTCTGTTCCTCACGTTGAACTCCATCCGACCTTTAATATTCCACTCTATGCCATTGTGATTACCTTTACCATTGTTGCCGGTATAGGGTTCAGCTACAGTAACAAAAGAGGGATAATGGCTCTCGAAAGAAACAATGCCCTGCAGGCTCTTGCCGGGGGGATCGCTCATGAGATGCGCAATCCCCTCGGGCAGATACGCTATAATTTTGATGCCATTCAGCAGGAGCTCCCTTTCTATACTCCCGAGAGTGAATTTTCTTCGATTCCGGTCAGTGGTGTCGAACGAATCTATCAACGGGTTGCCCAGGGGCAGATGGCCGTTAACCGGGGTATCCAGGTTATTGAGATGATTCTGGAAGAGGTGAAGGATAGCGCCTCTTCAAAGAGCACCTTTTCCTTTTATTCCATATCTGCGGTCACCCGCAAGGCGCTTGATGAGTACAGTTATGAATCGGAGGAGGAGCGTCAGAAGGTGCATTTTCAGGACGGGGCAGACTTTATGTTCAGAGGTGCGGAGAACATGTTCATCTTTGTGCTCTTTAACCTGATCCTCAATGCGCTCTATTTTTTACGATCATTTCCCGGCGGTCGTATTGATATTCGTATGCAGCCCGGAGAGAGCCTGAACAGGCTTTATGTAAGGGACAATGGCCCGGGTGTTTCATCGGAAAATCTCGGAAAACTGTTTGATCCGTTTTTCACCTCTGGAAGAAAGGGTGGAACCGGCCTTGGTCTTGCCTTCTGCAAACGGGTTATGCGCTCTTTCGGCGGAGATATTATATGTAACTCCGTGCATGGTGAGTTTACCGAATTTGTGTTGAGTTTTCCCGTGCTTGCCGAGTCTGAAATTGCTGACTATGAGGCGTTGCTCTACACCGAAAGCCGTCTCTCTTTATCAGGGAAGCGCTTTCTTTTGGCAGATGATAACCCTGAGATTCTTGCCATGATCCGCCGCTATCTTCATCCTCTTGGAGTGGATATTGATGAGGCATTCACCGGCAGTGAGGTTATGGAGATGATTGAATCGGAACGATATGATCTGCTGCTTGTTGACCTTAATCTCCCGGTTCTTGATGCTTTTGAGCTTGCATACCGAATCAGGGGAAGCGGTAAACATCTGCCGGTAGTCGCCTATACTGCAGAGCCCTCGTATATTCTGCTTGGAAGGGCGGAAAAGTCGGGCATACAGGGGCTGCTCTCTCTGCCCATTGCGCTTGCGGATTTTTTGCATCTGGTGACCGCATCCATCAAGGAAAACCCGGCGATACTGCAGGGCTCTCTTGGCGGCAAAACGCTGCTTGTGGTTGATGATTCCGCAGTTAACCGCATGATTATCAGAAACATTCTCCAGAAGTTCCGTTTAACTATTGTTGAGGCGGTAAATGGCCAGGAAGCGATGGAGACTCTTGAAAACCATCACTGCGATCTGATGCTGATGGATCTGCAGATGCCTGTTCTTGACGGTCTTGAAACGGCAAAGCGCATCCGTTCAGGACAATGGGAGTACAGAAATATCCCTATCATTGGCATGAGCGGGAACTCGGATCCGGAAACTGTTCAGCAAGCCATGCTCTCGGGAATGAACGATTATCTCCTCAAACCTCTTGACAACAGGCTGCTCTTGAAGAAAGTCGTTGCTCTGATATGAATCTGACCGGGGAGCAGTTCCTCTCTTTACAACAGGAAACTCATCATGATACCGGCAGCAACGGCTGAACCGATCACTCCTGCGACATTTGGTGCCATGGCATGCATGATCAGGTGATTGGTCGGATCGGCTTTCAGTCCCTCAATCTGGGCTACCCTGGCACTTTCCGGTACAGCGGCAACACCTGCGGCTCCGATGAGCGGGTTGATTTTGTTTCCTTCCCTGAGAAAGAGGTTCATGAACCTGGCAAAAAGGATCCCTCCCGCCGTAGAGAACATGAAAGCAGTTGCGCCAAGGATGAAAATAAGCACTGAGCTGCGGGTAAGAAAGGTTGTCGCCTGGGTTGAGGCTCCGATTGTAACGCCAAGAATGATGGTCACGATATCGATCATGGCGTTTCTGGCCGTATCGGCAAGACGTTTGGTCACCATCGACTCCTTGAGCAGATTTCCCAGAAACAGCATACCGAGCAGCGGAAGGGAACCGGGTGAGATGAATCCGGTCAGGAGCAGAGCAAAAACAGGAAACATCACCTTTTCCATCCTGGTAACCGAGCGTGGGGGTTTCATTTTGATTCTGCGCTCTTTCTGTGTAGTCAGAAGGCGCATGATCGGTGGTTGAATGAGCGGAACAAGCGCCATGTAGGTGTATGCTGCAATAGCAATTGATCCAACCAGATGAGGCGCAAGCCGGGAGGAGAGATAGATCGCTGTCGGACCGTCAGCTCCGCCGATAATACCGATTGACGCAGCTTCCGGGTTTGTAAATCCGAGGGATATTGCCCCGATATAGGTCATGAAAATGCCGAGCTGGGCCGCCGCTCCAAGGAGGATCAGCTTCGGGTTTGAGATCAGGGGAGAGAAATCGGTCATTGCTCCGATTCCGAGAAAAATCAGGGGAGGGAACACTCCTTTCAGCACACCCTGATAGAGATAGTTCATGACACTGCCATCCTCATAGATGCCGAGTGCCATTCCCCCATGTTCAATAAACGGGGTATTGCCGATCAGTATCCCGAACCCTATCGGAACCAGAAGAATCGGTTGATATTCAAACCGGATGGCCAGATAGATGAAAAGCATTCCAACCAGAATCATCAACAGATGGCCCGGTGTGATGTTGGAAAAACCGGAGTAATCTAAAAACTGTACAAGTCCATCCATAATCGTGTTATTCAATTTCTATCAGGATATCACCCTGCATGACTGTGTCGCCTACCGCTACTCTGACACTCTTGACTGTACCGGCTTTTTCTGCAAAAATATTGTTCTCCATTTTCATCGCTTCCAGTACCAGTATGGGCTCTTCCCGTTTTACCTGTGAGCCCTCCTTGACCATGAGGGCAATAATGGTGCCGGGAAGCGGTGCCTTTATGATGCTCAACCCCTGGGTGATGAGCGGTTCCGGCGGTTTTGGCGGGGTCGGCGGAGTGTAGCGGACCAGTTTAGGGGTCTGCGGTCGCTTGATTTCCTGACCCAGCTCTACCTGATAGGATGTGCCGTTTACCTCTATTTCGGCACTGTTCTCCTCAAAGGATTTGATTTCCACATTGTAGCGGTTTCCGCTGATTGTGAATTTATATTTTCTCATCGTTGAAACCCTTTGAAATTAATGACGTTGTAGATTTTCGAATTCCACGGGGTATAGCTTTTGCCGACTTTTTTGATCGTCAGAATTGCAGTATCCTGATCGTGAAGCTCATTGAGATAGAGCGAGATGGCAACACTGATTGCTGCGCTCACCTCTCCGGGAATCATGTTTCCTGCCAGAGCCTTTTTTGCTTCATCACCCTCATCGTCAAATGTTCTTCTGATATTCCAGGAGAGCACTTTTGGTATTACACTGAAGAGAAGTGCGAGCAGAAAGAGCGACAGAAAGACAACACTGTACCCGGTAACGGCCATCACCAGATGCCCGCTTGTTATAGCCGATAGATCAATCGGTAAAATTTGCTGAACGGTAGTCATTGTTTCTTCCCTGTTACAGTGGAATGGTCGAGTGCTTTTTCGGAGGGTTTTGATCTTTTTTGGTCGAGAGTGTCTGCAGAGCACGGATTATTCTGAAACGGGTATTGCGTGGTTCAATGATATCGTCGATATATCCGAATTTTGCTGCCTGATAAGGGTTGGCAAATTTTTCACGATACTCCGCTGCGTTTTCAGCAACAAACTTTGCACGTTCTTCGAGATCTTCGATAGCGTTAAGATCTCTGTTCATGAGCACCTCAATGGCTCCTATCGGGCCCATGACAGCAATTTCAGCGGTTGGCCATGCATAGTTGATATCTCCACGGAGCATTTTGGAACTCATGACGATGTATGCGCCGCCATAGGCTTTGCGGAGAATTACGGTGATTTTCGGCACTGTAGCCTCGGCATAGGCAAACAGCAGTTTTGCTCCGTTGGTGATAATACCGTCAAACTCCTGGGCACTGCCGGGCAGGAAGCCGGGAACATCAACAAGTGTAACAAGAGGGATATTGAAGGCATCACAGAAGCGGACAAACCTTGCCGCCTTGCGTGAAGCATCAATATCAAGACATCCAGCCAGGTAGTTGGGCTGATTGGCAACAATCCCTGTTGAGATTCCATTGAAGGTCACAAAGCCGACCACAATGTTTCGTGCATATTGCCGCTGAACTTCAAGGAACTCGCCATTATCGGCAATAGAATAGATGATATCCTTGATGTCATAGGGGATTGACGGCTTTTCGGGTATGATGGAATTCAGTTTGTCGTCAAGACGATCTGCAGGGTCATTACAGAATGTCTGGGGCGGTTCCTCAAGATTGTTCTGCGGCAGGTAACTCAGCAGCTTTTTGATCAACAGTATTCCCTCCATTTCATCTTCGCCGACAAAATGGGTGACGCCTGATTTTGTTGCATGCACCGAAGCACCGCCAAGATCCTCTTCGGAAATGGACTCACCGGTTACGGTTTTGACTACTTTTGGACCGGTGACAAACATGTGACTGGTTTTTTCGACCATGACAACGAAATCAGTAAGTGCAGGAGAGTAAACTGCTCCGCCTGCACAGGGCCCGAAAATTGCCGATATCTGGGGAATGACCCCTGAAGCCATGACATTTCTCTGGAAAATGCTGCCATAGCCGGCAAGACTCCTTACACCCTCCTGGATTCTTGCCCCGCCGCTGTCGTTTATGCCTATAAATGGTGCGCCGACCTTCATTGCCTGGTCCATCACCTTGCAGATTTTCAGCGCGTTGGTTTCTGAAAGCGAACCGCCAAGCACCGTAAAATCCTGTGCGAACAGATAGACCAGACGCCCGTCAATGGTTCCGTGACCGGTAATGACGCCGTCTGAAAGAAAGTTCTCTTTGTCAAGGCCGAAATCAGTTGTTCGATGGGTGACAAACATGTCATACTCTTCAAAACTCCCTTCGTCAAGCAGCATGTTGACTCGTTCGCGGGCTGTAAACTTTCCTTTTTTATGTTGTGCTTCTATGCGTTTTTCTCCACCTCCGAGGCGGGCTTTTTCGCGTTCGGCAATCAAGCGTTTCATTGTTTATTTCTGATATTGATTGACTAATTTGCCGTGAATCAGCTGCCTGACTCAATAACCCGGCTCCCTTTCCGATGAGCTGCTCTATGCTATCCCGATAATGCAGAGGTGATGCAGATGGGGTCGTGTATCGCTATGTCGGTTTATTTTTCTGAAGTACTTCTGAATATTGAAAAAAAAATGGTAATAACAGCCATTATCGGCATGCCGGAACGAATTATGTTATATTTTTATGGTAAAAGATTTTAAATGGACCTTCAACACTATGACTTCCGATCTTCAGTTTGCCCTTGAAATAGCCGAACAGGCAGGCCGGTTAACCCTCGATTATTTTTCCGGTAAATCCCTCCAGGTATTTACCAAAAGGGATGCATCTCCGGTAACCGAAGCGGATCGGAAAGCTGAAGAGCTGATCCGGGAGGCTATCCGTGTTGCCTATCCTGGGGACGGTGTGCTTGGTGAAGAGTTTGATGAGCGTCCATCGGCAAACAACCGACGCTGGATTATTGATCCGATAGATGGCACCAAGGCGTTTATTCATGGTGTGCCGCTTTATGGTGTTCTGATTGCTCTTGAGGTTGATGCGGCAGTGCGGCTTGGTGTTGTTCACTTTCCCGCTCTCAAAGAGCTCTATTATGCTGAAAAGGGATGCGGGGCATATATGAATGGTTCGCCTATAGCGGTATCCTCGATTGCCGAGCCCCAAGATGCAACGGTAGTTTATACCGAAAAAGAGTATCTGCTTGATCTTCCCTCGCAGCATCCTGTTGACCGGCTTCGCCTGGAGGGGGGACTGGTGCGTGGCTGGGGTGACTGCTATGGCCATATGCTGGTTGCATCAGGCCGGGCAGAAGTGGCCGTTGATAAAATCATGAGCCCCTGGGATTGTGCGGCCCTGATACCGGTTGTTACTGAAGCAGGCGGCGTCTGTTTTGACTACCGTGGAGAGGCAACCATATACGGGGAAGGTCTTGTCAGCGCCAATCATGCAATTGGCAGTGTGCTGCTTCAGGATATTGCTAATCATCTTTGATTATTCCTGATGACAACAGTACTTCTTCTTGCTGTCGTTCTGCTGCTCCTTGCAGTTCTGGTTATACTCCTGACCGGTTGGCCGGGCAGAATACAGAAGGAGATCGAACGGACCGGAATGGAGCTACGCAGGGAACTTTCCCAGCATCGGGCGGACTCGCTGCAGCTTCTCCATGCCATGCGAATTGAGCTGGAGGAGTCGTTACGGGAGACGATCGATCAGAAACTCGACGCTGTTGCGGTTGATAGCCGCCGCTCGTCTGAGCGGCGCAAAAAGCCGATTCCTGTTCAGTCGCAAAATCCTTTGCCTGATGAAGAGGAGGTGGAAGCTGAAGATGAGCAAAATGGTCAGTACCGCCGCAGAAATGGTTCCGGCGCTGGTTCAGCAGCGGATGATCGCCAGCTTCTGCTTTTTTCCGGTACCGATGAGCGGCAGGAGCCGGTCAATGCCGCTCCGGTCGAGTCGGCTGCAACGATCTTCTGCGATATTGATGATATTCCCGGTGTCGAGGATCTGGCTGACTATGAAGATTTATAGACGGAGAGATAACACGAAGCCGGACGGGTTTTTATTGTTCCAGGGCTTTGGCGATGGCTTTGGCAAAGCCGGGTCCGTCAAATGATTCCGGGATAATATCAACCTGAAGACCTATCTTTTCAAGAGCTGAAGCGGTCGTTGTGCCTATTGCCGCCACAAGTACTCCGGATGGCAGTGCCGTCGACTCGATAGCTTCAAAAAAATTGATGGCAGTCGAGGGGCTTGTAAACGAGAGGCAGGAGAGCTTGCCCTGTTCAAGCAGCGCCTTTACTTTTACGGTCTCTTCGAGGGATGGAGGAAGGTTTTCATAAACGGTGAGCTCTACGCAATGGCCACCCCGTTTTTCAATGACATCAGGAATTGTTCCAAGTGAAAGAGAGCCCCTGACAAAGAGAAATGTTCGTCCGGCAATCGCTTCACTTCCGATCTCCTCCATGAGGGTCACGGCATCGGCGATTTTCGGGAGAGGCTCGGTGGTAACACCATGTTTGGCGAGGTCACCGGAAGTTGTTTTCCCTACAGCCCATATTTTGAGTTTCTGAAGGTGTTCCAGCTTTTCAGGACTCTCGGTGAGCAGTCTATCCAGAAAGAAACTGACACTGTTCGGGCTGGTAAAAAAAACCCCGTCAAACTTGCTCAGATCGGGCACACTCCAGCCGGAAACAGGCCTGATCTCGATTGTCGGAAAGACAAAAGAGTTCAGGCCGTACTGTTCCAGTTCCTTTACAAAAGATGCAGCTTGTTGTTTGGGGCGGGTAACAAGTACTGTTTTCATCAGCGGGTTTTGCGGATTTGCGACAGAATTGCGTCAGCACCCTGCGCCAGGAGCTTCTCGGCAAGTGCAATACCGGCTTCTTCAGCCTGTTCGGGAGAGGTAAGTCCGGTTTTTGTGATTTCGTCATGCAGACCGACTTTACCGTCAACTGATCCGACATAGGCAAGCAGCTTGAGTGTTCCGTTCTGGAACGAACCATAGGCCCCGATCGGGATCTGGCAGCCGCCCTGGAGATGACGGAGCAGAGCACGTTCAGCCCTGCAGCAGTACTCGGTATTTGAGTGGTTGAGGATGCGTACAATCTCTCTTGTCTGCTCATCATCAACACGGGTCTCAATGCCGAGAGCACCCTGTCCTACAGCAGGAAGCATCACTTCATGCGGAAGAATCTCTGAAATGCGGTCGCTGAAATTCAGGCGGTAGACACCTGCATAGGCAAGCATCATGGCATCAAATTCACCGGCATCAAACTTCTGGAAGCGGGTATTGAGATTGCCTCTGATATCACGAATATCAAGATCGGGGCGAAGGCTCAGGAGCTGCGACATACGGCGCAGACTGCTTGTGGCCATTTTGGCATTTGCAGGCAGCTCTTTCAGTTTGACGCCGCCCTTTGAAATGATGACGTCACGTGTGTCTTCACGCTCGGTAAAGGAGGTGATGATCAGTCCTTCGGGTGTTCCTGTCGGCACATCCTTCAGGCTGTGAACAGCAAGGTCAATCTCTTTGGCAATCAGGTGTTTTTCGATGTCCTTGGTGAACAGGCCCATATCGCCGATTTTTGACAGGGGAGAGTCAAGAAGCACATCACCGGTTGTTTTAACCAGCTTCAGTTTGATGTCGAGTTCAGGGAAATGCCTCGAAAGTTCCGTCTTGGTGAATTCTGCCTGCCACAAAGCGAGGGGGCTGGATCTGGTACCGATGATAAGCTGTTTTTTCAAAGCAATTACGGATTTTTATTTAGTGTGACTGATTTGGTTCTTCGAGATCAAAAACGTTGCGGACAAGATCGACTCTGCTGGGCATCGTGTCTGCGGTATCGATCGGCGCCTTGAGCATTTTAATCGGATGGTGCAGTATCTTTTTCAGGATCCGGTCTGTCAGGTGCTCCATTCTCTGAAGCTCCTCCTCGCTTACTTTGTAACGGTAGCGCTCCAGCTCCTTCTCCTTGATTTCAATGAATTTTGACTGCAGGTCAACAATGGTCGGCCGGACTTTCAGTGTGTTGATCCATTGTCCGAAAGCAACAAGCTCCTCCTCAATGATGGCATTGACTTTCGGGAGTTCGCGACTCCGTTTTTCAAGGTTCTTGTCAATGATGTGCTTGAGCGCATCAATATCCTTGAGAAACATGTTCTGGAGCTTGGAAATGTCGGGATCAACGTTTCTCGGCAGTCCGAGATCGAGAATGATAACCGGCTTCAGCTTGCGTTTAAGCATGCTCTGGTGCATTTCCGATTCTGTCAGAATGTACTCTTTGCTGCTGACAGCGGTGATAATGATATCGAACTCGTGAAGATGCTCCTTGTATGACTCGTAGGGCAGAACCTTGTTGGTGCCAAGCTCTTCGCTGAGGGCTTCGGCTTTTGCCAGAGTCCTGTTGGTAATAACGATGTTGCGTGCGTTTTTCTGGAATATGTGCTTTGCTGCCAGTTCACCGGTTTCACCGGCACCGACAAGCAGAACCTTCTTCATGGAGAGGTTGGAGAAGATTTTTTGCGCAAGTTCGACAGCTGCATAGCTTACCGAAACAGCGCCCTCCATGATCTTTGTTTTGGTTTTGACCTTTTTGGCAACGCTGAAGGCTGTATGGCAGAGTCGGGTAAGGAGGATTCCGGCAGCCTGTGTCTCTGCGGCAATACGGTAGGCATTCTTTACCTGGCCGAGAATCTGGCCTTCACCGAGAATCAGCGAATCAATCGCACTGGCCACTTCAAAGATGTGGCGTGCGGTGCCGCAGTAAAAGCGGCTGAAAAAGTGTTCGGGACGAACCTCCTTCCGGGCATCCTTGAAGGCGATCAGGTACTCTTTGAGATACTCTCCGGTGACTTCATGCATCGCGGGAACTACATAGAGCTCCGTTCTGTTGCAAGTGGAGATAACCATGGCCTCATGGGCGATTCCGCTTTCAATCAGACCCGTAATGAACTCCTTGTTCTGAACTTCTGAAAGCGAGATTCTTTCACGGATTTCAATTGGTGCGGTTTTGTGATTGACACCGATCGAAATGATGTTCATAGCAGGGCAGTTTAAGTTATCTGATGTTGGACAATGCCACAAAAAACTCTGTGCAGAACAAACTGATAAGTTTTAAATATACCCTAAAAGCCTCAAACTTTCAAACATAAGGGGATTTAAAAGCTCAGGGTATGAAATGTGGGTGAAAAAAAGGTCATGAGTACAATGAGCGCTGTAACAAAGACGAAGAGAAAGATAAAGAGATAGGCCATGTGTTTGATGTCCCATCCGATAATCGGCTTGATAAAGATACTTGCGCCGTAGATAAGCCAGATGATAACAAGCGTAATGAGTTTTGGCTCAAGTATTGTCACTGCGCCTTTGATCGCGTGCTGTTCGACCACGCCGGCAAACAGGGTGATTGAGAGAAACAGAAAGCCGAAAGCCACAGCATGCATGATAAGCCGTTCGAGCACTTCAAGATTCGGCAGTCGCTGAAAGAGCAGCTCAAACCGGTTCTGTTCAATTTGCCGGAACAGCAGCAGATAGAGAATACTGTAGAGCCCTGCGATCGCTATGGCGCTGAATCCGAAAATGGTGGTAATCAGGTGAACACCTATTCCTATACCGCTGAATGCCGTTCCCGTATTCGGGGTCAGGGATGTCAGGATTGAGGAGATAAGCTGCGCTCCTGATGCAAAGGAGATGACAAAAAATCCTGTTTTATCACTTTTGGTTGTGAACTCTATGAAGAGGTAGATAATCGTCAGGGTAAGTGCTACCATGGTCATCAGATTTACTGTAGAATAGCTGATCTTGTACCCTTCGATGGAGGTCAAAAGGCCGAGATAGAGCACATGGGTTACTACCGTAAGACTGAGCAGCGGGCGTTTGTACTGTTTGGCAAACTCGATATCACTGAAAAAATGGGCTCCGTAGAGAAATGTGGTCACCAGATAGAGCAGCGAGACTATCTGATTGAGAACAAGAAGCGGAAGATTGTTGAGTAATATATTGTTCATTGTATTGGTGCGGGGAAGTGTCCGGACGATAAAAAATTACTTTGGCTTCCGGAAAAAGAGCGACGTGATGCTCCTTGTCAGGGGACAAAGATTGCGGCCATAAATACAAAGAAAAATTGTATATTCGGGCCGGTACGGGGTATAAATATACTTTATTTACAAGGAAAAAAGATGAGTGATACAAAGAATATCAGAAATATAGCCATTATCGCCCACGTTGATCATGGAAAAACGACACTTGTTGATTCGATTTTTCAGAAGACAGGTGCCTTCAGGGATAATCAGCAGGTCAACGTAAGGGTACTTGATTCCAATCCCCAGGAGAGAGAGCGGGGAATTACTATTTTTTCGAAAAACGCAGCTGCGGTTTATAAAGAGCACAAGATCAATATTGTTGATACACCGGGTCACGCCGATTTTGGTGGCGAGGTTGAGCGTATTCTCCAGATGGTTGACGGTGTGCTGCTCCTTGTTGATGCGTTTGAAGGGCCGATGCCGCAGACCAAGTTTGTACTTCGCAAAGCCCTTGAGCTTCATCTGAAGCCGATTGTGGTTATCAACAAGATCGACCGGCCGCAGTCTGATCCGGTCAAGGTGCATGATCAGGTCCTTGATCTCTTTATTGCCCTCGGCGCCGAAGAGCATCAGCTTGATTTCCCCTATATCTTCACCTCCGCTAAAAACGGTATCGCCAAATACAGTATGGATGATGAAGATGGTGACATGAGCCTGCTTCTTGATATCATCATCAAGGAGATTCCTGCTCCGGTTGCCGAAGATGACGGAGGTTTCCAGATGCTGGTGACGACGCTTGACTACAGCGACTACATCGGTAAAATCGCTATTGGCCGCATTCATCGCGGCAAGGTTAGCCCCGGAAGCCAGCTTGTTGTTGTCTCTCCTGACGGCATTGTTGGAAAGGGGACGGTAACAAAGGTTTTCCAGTTTGACAAGGTGCAGAAAATCGAGGCGAAGGAAGCGACATCAGGCGACATTATTGCTATTGCCGGTATCCCTGATGCCACCGTCGGCCTGACGCTTGCATCAGTTGATGATCCGGTATCGCTGGAATCATTTGAAATCAGCAAGCCCACCCTCTCCATGCTCTTTTCGGTTAACGACTCCCCCTTTGCCGGACTGGAAGGAAAAGAGGTCACCAGCCGGAAAATTCGTGAGCGCCTGATGAAAGAGAAAATGACCAATGTTGCGCTCAACGTTGAGGAGACCGACAGCGCTGATACCTTCCGTGTTTCGGGCAGGGGAGAGCTTCATCTTTCGGTTTTGATCGAAACCATGAGACGTGAAGGTTATGAACTTGCCATTGCCCGGCCTGAGGTGATCATGCATTATGATGAGCAGGGAACGATGCTTGAGCCTATCGAGCATGTTACTATTGATATTCCGGAAGAGTATACCGGTGTGATTATCGAAAAGATGGGTCGCAGAAAGGCGGAGATGATTCACATGGGAACCCTTCGCGGCGGTATGGTAAGGGTTGAGTTTGAAATTCCAACCAGAGGACTTATCGGTTACAACCTTGAGTTTACCACCGATACCAAAGGCGAGGGAATCATGTCACACGTCTTTATCAACTACCAGCCGTTCAAGGGCAAGCTCCCCTCACGTGAAACCGGCGCACTGGTCGTTTCCGAAACAGGGATTTGTGTTGCCTATTCCCTGAGCGCCCTTGAAGATCGAGGAACCTTCTTCGTTTCGCCAAATACCAAGGTCTATGCAGGCATGATTGTCGGCGAGTCCACAAGAGGTCTTGATATTACCATGAACGTCTGCAAAACCAAAAAGCTCAGCAACATGCGCTCTTCGGGTACGGACGAGTCACTTCGCCTCACCCCGCCTAAAATCCTTTCGCTGGAGCAGGCGCTTGAGTTTATCAATGATGATGAGCTTCTTGAGGTAACTCCTCTGAGCATCAGACTCAGAAAGAAGCTCCTTGATCCAAACGCAAGGGCAAGAGCGACGAAAAAAGCTAACGCCTGACGGTTCAGAAAGGCTTTTCTTCCGAAATGGGAAAGTTTTTTGAAGTGCCTGCAAATAAAAAAAGGGTTACCTCGACAGGTAGCCCTTTTTGCTATAACTTTCGATCAGCAATACGAGTGATTAAAACTTCCCGGTCAATCTTTTCGTCGCGAATATGCATTTTACGATGGCAGTTTGGGCATAGTGCTACGACATTATCGA
Organism: Chlorobium ferrooxidans DSM 13031; assembly: GCF_000168715.1. Classification (GTDB taxonomy): domain Bacteria; phylum Bacteroidota; class Chlorobiia; order Chlorobiales; family Chlorobiaceae; genus Chlorobium; species Chlorobium ferrooxidans. The sequence goes on from NZ_AASE01000027.1 coordinate 21,214, forward strand.
CTGAGTCACGTCCGTCACGAGACAACCAAATCACATGATGGGATTCAAGATAGGGGTCACCGTTGACCTTTATGCCATCAGGATACTTCTCGTGAAGCATAGACTTGACCGTGTCGGAAGAGGCAGAAGAGAGGTCATCTAATCTGCTCCAGCCAACAGCAACCATTCCGAGTTTAACGAAATCATCGGCAAGTTAATTGTCTTTCCCTGCTCGCACGAACAAAATGCGTGTCATTGTAGTTCTCCCTGTATGGAATGAACTATAGGTTCTAACTGCAATGGTCAGGTCTGCTCTCTTTTGGAATCGAGGTACAGGGTATCCGGACAAATATCTTGTTCGTTCGGCCACACAACAGTCCCATGCTCAACTCTAACTTGTTTAAAGTAATTTTTGTCACGTAATTCACTGAAGACACCAAAATCCAGTAAATCACGGCAATCGTAGGTTGCGTTCTCGCCATTGGTAAATACAAGGGATAATCTGTATTCATCACATGCAGTGACAGTTGCTACTCTTGGATTCATTGTTTACCTCAGAGGTTCAATCTTGTAAGGTTGTTGCCCGGAAAGTGCAAGCTGCCAGTCCGCTACCAGCTCATCTTTGTGAAGCTCCATCCACGCCTGAAGCAGCTTCATTTTATTGTTCGGAAAACCGCCTTCAAGTATTTCACCATCAGGGATAGCAACAATAACTTCATTTTCCTGATACGTTGCATGAATGTGAGGGCGGTTGTGCTGACGATTGTCTTTGAAATACAGATAAACAATTATTCCATAAAACATTGATATTGCTGGCATTCAATGCTCCTTGTCAGTTATTTCCTGATTTGCAAGGCGTCTTGAAACTTCGAAGACTTCCTTCGTGAAAGAATTGATGAAACAAGAATTAATGCCTCGCTGCTCAGAATAGAAGATTATTTATTGCCTGCGAAGCAACACCTCTCAGGTGAATATATTCATAGTCCCGAAAAATAGCAATGACGACCCTGAGAGCAGTTGATCAGGCGTAAAAGTGGTTGAATATGTAACGCTTAGCAATTTCAGGCGAGAAGAAGAATATCAAAGAGAAGATCCCTCACTTTGTTCGGGATTGGAGTCAAGGATGAAGGAAAACCAAAAAGGGCGACAACAAGGGATTGCCCCTACACCAATTCGTGAAATTTCGTCTGTTGCGTGGCTTAAAATCTTTGCTTTTACGTCAAAATCCACCATTCAGCATTCAAAATCTCTTCAACTAAGCGCTGAAAAAGAGCTTCCTTAATTGTGTGCGGGCTCCGGCAAGCAGTTCACGAACCTCTGACTCCTCACGCTCTAACATCGCAGCAATTTCGGTGATGCTTCTCTCCTCCTCTTCACTCATCCGGTAGATCTCTCTTTCCAGTTCGGAGAGCTCTTCGATGCATCGCCGCATTTTCACATCATCATTGTCCTGTGAGAGGTTCGTTCTGTCCGGTATTGGAGTTACCGAATCGGCATGGCTGCCGAAAAGCTCTTCCGGGGTTGCCGGAGTGGGGGATTCGTCACTGACATCACCGAAGAGGCGGACAAACTGCATGAAATCAAGGCCTCTTGCATGGCAGGGTTTGATACGGTTTTCAAGAATTTCTGTGGCCAGGGTCCGGAACTTGTCGCCGAGTTCAGGCAGTCTGACGGCAAAGTCGAAACTGTCGTCCATATCGCGGGCTCCGGCGTTATAGGGTACCTTCATGAGCACGGAGATCCCTGCGGCTTCGGCATATTTTTCGGCTATGCCGCTGCCGTCATCACGATTGATAATGAGACCGAGCAGTCGGGATTGTCCGCCGATGGTTTTAAAGTAGTTGTTGGCCTGGCAGATATTATTGGCGGTAAAGATGGACTGCCGGTCATTATTCGTAACCAGTATCACCTCTTCACTCAGTGAACGGGCGAGCGGTGTGGCGAATCCTCCGCAGACGACATCGCCCAGAAAGTCCATGAGGATAATGTCAATATCCCAGTTGAAGATGCCGAGCTTTTCAAGCAGGTCGAAACCCGAGATGATTCCCCGTCCTCCGCATCCCCGCCCGACCTGGGGTCCGCCGAGTTCTATGCCGTAGATTGGCTGGGGAAAATCTGCAATATCGCGGCGGAAGACAATGTCGCTTATGGTAACCTGCCGGTTTTGAGCGTTTTTTTCAGCAAAGAGATCCGTGACGGTCGGCAGCGGTATGCCGCCGAAGAGGGATGTGGTTGAGTCGTGTTTCGGATCACAGCCAAGCTGCAGCACCCGCCTGTTCATCATGGCGAAGGTGGCGCTGAGGTTGGTGGTCGTAAAGCTTTTTCCTATTCCGCCCTTTCCGTAAATAGCGATGGTTCTTGCTGGCATCAGATACTGCTTATGGTTATCCGGGTTATGCGGACGATGAGCATCCGTTATCGTCCTGTTCTGCATTGGCTTTCCAGAGCAGGATCATTTTGAGGCAGTCAGGATCGCTGAAGGCCTGGATGTAGGCTTCAGTGATATCATCCTTGACGGTGTGCTGATGGGTGAAAATCCGTCCGGCGTTCAGTTTGCGCGCTGCAATAAGCTCACGCACCCGTTCAAGATCACCTTTTGCCCACTGTTTGGCTGCGATGAAGGAGAGCTCTTTCTGGAAGGCCTGGGAGTAGTCAATATTTACTCTCTGGTAATAGCCGCCAAAAATAACCACCCCCTGAAATTTCAGAAACCTGAGTCCGGTATCGATGGCGCTCATGATACCGGTGCTGTCAATCAGGACGTCGAACTCATGACCGGCAAGGGCGGCGGAGACATCTTCCGTGTCAGGGTTTACTTTAAGGTCAGCCGAAGAGAGGTTGAGGCGGTTCGGATTGGGTTCGGTTACGGCAACAAGTTTTGCTCCCATGAGTTTTGCCAGTTCGGCAGCAAGAATACCGACCGCACCCTGACCGAGCACCAGCACCTTCTTGTTTTCAACTTTTGCAAGATCCACTATGTGCAGTGCCGTTGCGCCAAGAGGCAGGGCAATGCCGCAACGCGGATTGTCGATATTATCGAGAACGGTGATGCTCTCGACCGGACAGACGATAAACTCGGAAGCCCCGCCGAATGCGGCATTGACTCCTATATAACCGAACGAGCCCGCTACATAGGCGAATTTGCCGATCAGGCTCTGGTTGACATGTTTTCCGACCTTGATGATCTTTCCGACGGTTTCGTAACCGGGAATAAAGGGAAAGATAAAGGGTGGAGAGGGGATCAGCCCGTTATAGGCCATCTTTTCCGTGCCGGTACTGATTGACGACCAGTGGGTTTCAACAAGCACATCGGTTGAAGAGAGTGCCTTAAGGGTTACTTCAGAGAGTTCAATCTGGCGGACGCCGCTGAAGAGTATGGCTTTTGCTTTCATATGGACACCTCTATTAATCCTTTTGTATTCGGGTATGATCAGAGGCTTTTCTGCTGTTTGAGCTTCCTCTCATTATGCTTTTCAAGCAGCAGGCGGATAACAAATTGTGCTGCATTGACCAGATAGCTCAGGTAAGCGAGCAGTGCAGTTCGGATCAGTATGTTTTCATCAAGCCCTATAAAAAACAGGATAAAGTAGGAGATGTGAACAATCATGGCAATGGCACTGCCGAAATCCTCCCAGAAAAACTCGGGAGCGAAGGCAAATTGACCGAATACCTCCTGTTCAAAAAAACCTCCGGTTACGAATATCAGCACAAGCATCAAGGTTTTCAGGGTCACAAAAAAGGTGATCCAGTAAAAGTTGTCGATCCAGATATGTGACTGGTAGAGCCAGGTAACGGTTAGGCCGGCAAGAAACATGACAAACTGGATAGGTGCCAGGATGCCCTGAACTTTAGTCCAGACCGAAGCATTTCTCCTCTCAAGCTGTTCGGGTGTGTAACGGGGCATAAAACAATAAGTTCGCTGATGGTGGAAGAAGTTATTCAACTGCTTTTGAAAAAAGCAGTTGAATATAGCAAAAAACGGCAGTGACAGCAACCCCCCTCTTTACCTGCCTCAGGCTTCCGTGGAAATGCATGGATCGTGACATTCGATCGCTAATAACGCACGCTCCGGAAGAGCGCGATATCGGCACTCTCCGGCGCCAGTCGGGAGTCGGGCGCAGAAAAGGGAGTGCCGGTTCAAGGTTTTACACTCCAGTCGTAGACGTTGTAGAGTGTCGAAATCAGGTTGACATCACTGTTCCTGATCCGTTTGTTGAATCCTTCAAGCTCATCATAGTAATAGAGGAAAGATCTTGGCTGTTCTTCATGCAGGATTTTCTGGTACTCTTTCCAGAGCGCAACTTCCCTCTCTTTTGGAAGAGGCCGGCTCAGCTCATCAATAACGGTATCCAGTCTGCCGTTCTGGAATGCCGAAGAGTTGAACGGGCGTTTTACAAAATCGGATCCCCAGATAACGAGCTGGAAGGGGAGTGTTTCGGCAGCAAGGCCGGAGAGTGCGGCCTCGTAACGGAAGCTGTTCTGGTTTTCAGAAAAATAAGGCT
>NZ_AASE01000026.1 GCF_000168715.1 Chlorobium ferrooxidans DSM 13031
GCAGGCATAAGCCTTTATGGCAGTTTTATTTACGGGCTTGATGGCGATACTCTTGAAACCCCGGCAGCCATGCTGGATTTTATCAGGGAAACAGGGCTTGACGTCCCCGGCATCAATATTCTGCGACCAACTCCCGGTACCAGGGTTTTTGAACGTTTGAGAGAGGAGGGGCGACTGCTCTTTGACCCCCGAGACATCACGGCCTTCCGATACACCTTTGGTCAGGAGATGCTCTACCGGCCAAAGAACATCGATCTTGAAGCTTTTGTTGAGAGCTACTCCACCCTGACCCGAAAAATATTCACCATTAAAAACTCTATATCAAGAGGTTTAGCCGCGCCTTCCGCCAAAGCTGCGGTCATGCTCTTCAACATGTTCTACACGCATCTCTACGGCCTCTCACGCCACGACCTCAAGCATCAACTGGCTGCAAACAGATTGGAAAATACCATTTTGCCTTACGCTGAATAATTTTTAAACTGTCCCTATATTTTCAGCAGCTCATCCGGCTCTACAACGTTAATCCGACACCATCATGACCATGAAACCACTCCTGCCTCTTTTGACCGTAAGCCTCTTTACTCTCGGTGCCTGCGGACTTGAAAAACCACCGGCAAAAATCGTATTCCCTGAAGATAAAACCGCCGCGGCTCCTGCAGCTGCTCCGGCAGCTCCTGCCGAGCCTGTAGCTCCCGCAGCTCCGGTTGATCCCAAGTTTGCTGCAGCAAAAACCCTCTATGATGCAAGCTGTGCCTCATGCCACGATGCAGCCTTGATGGGTGCACCGAAACCCGGCGATAAGGCCAACTGGGCGCCCCGCATTGCACAGGGAATCGCAACCGTTGAAAGCAATGCCATCAAAGGGTTCCAGGGCAAGGTTGGCATGATGCCGGCAAAAGGCGGCTCAACCCTTACCGACGACGAAATCAAAAGCATCGTAGCCTATCTTGTTGAAGTATCAAAGTAAGCGTCTAATCCATTTTTCATTGCCGAGGGAGCCTGTCAACAGGCTCCTTTTTTTATATCCATGATAAGAATCTGTTGCTTGATGGGGTTTTTGTGGAAATTTGGATTGGTGATATTATAATTGGTATTAGTCAGGTTGTGTGCTTGCTTGCACACAACATCATACATCTAAATTTAAAGGAGTATATCCAATGTCCCGTATTCTTTCTGCAGCCCTCTGCTCGTTCGTTGTTTTTGCTTTCAGCTCTTCTGATGCTTTTGCAGCAAATGCTGCTGCGGGTAAATCCGTTTACGATGCAAGCTGTGCAACCTGCCATAAAACCGGCCTGATGGGCGCACCCAAGTTCGGCGACAAAGCCGCATGGGCGCCCCGTATCAAGCAGGGATTGCCGGTTCTGGTTGCCCATTCAATCAAGGGATTTCAGGGTAAAGTTGGCATGATGCCTCCAAAAGGCGGCAACGCAAAGCTGACCGACCAACAGATCGGCGATTCAGTAGCCTACATGGTCTCTGGATCAAAATAGGATTGATACCTCACTTTAAACATGAGCGGGAGCTGAACCAGCCGGCCCCGCTCTTTTTATTGCGCCATTAATACACACGCCGACACAATTACCATAAATACCGGATGATTTTTCTGCCGATATTTGGATAGCTTGTGTTTTAATCGTATTAATAAAGGTTTGTGTCTACACGCACACAACCGCATATCATCCCATAATAACCCCGAAAACAATAAAAAGGAGTAACCTCTATGTCTCGTATTATCTCTGCGGCCCTTTGTTCGCTCGTTGTTTTTGCTGTAAGCTCTTCTGATGCCTTTGCTGCCAATGCTGCAGCAGGCAAAGCTACGTATGATGCCAGCTGCAAAACCTGCCACCTTGCCGGCCTGATGGGTGCGCCTAAACTCGGCGACAAGGCAAACTGGGCACCGCGTATCAAAAAAGGCAATGCAGTTCTGGTCTCCAATGCCACCAAGGGATTCAAGGGTGCTGTTGGCATGATGCCTCCGAAGGGCGGCAATGCCAAGCTGACCGATGTACAGATTGGTGATGCAGTAGCCTACATGGTCTCCGGATCGAAGTAAGCTCGATAAGAACATTCAGATAAAAAAAGGCGGGATAATCTCCTGCCTTTTTTTATGTCCGGGCGTCACTACGGTTAAAAAAGAAATCATTCGAATCAATGGCTCGGTATTGTCACCTCCCCTGCTTATTTTATTAAACAAAGACAAATAAGCTTATAGCACGTAAAAACAATGATGCAACACTCTGAATATCTCGGCTATGCTGCCGGCATCATTACCACCCTGGCATTTCTTCCGCAGGCTTTCAGGATTTTCAGCACCCGTCGAACACGCGACATCAGCCTCCTCTGGGCTCTTGCAATGAATACCGGTATTGTACTCTGGCTCCTCTACGGCATTGCAAAAAATGACCTGCCGATGATTGCCGCCAACAGCATCTCCCTCATTCTGCTCATGATCATTCTTTTTTTGAAACTGCGCTACCGATGAGAGTCAAAGAGCTCCGGCACTGGAATGGAAAATTCACTGAAAACATGTACATAGCGATAGACAATACAGACAAATAAATAGCTCACTCAATGAACAGCCTTCATCTCGGATTCATCGGAACAGGAAGAATTGCCCGTGCGCTGATTGCCGGTCTCAGCGAAAAAGCCGATACCGTTATTTCCGGTTATGACAGGGAGCCTGCTGCCCTGGCCTCCATTGCCGCCGACTATCCGGTTAAACCATGCCACTCGATCGAGGAGCTTGCGCAGTGCTCAAGGGTAATCATCCTTGCCGTCAAACCATATCAGATTGCAGAAGTGGTCGGAGTGCTCAAACCGGCGCTCGGCCAGGATCATCTGCTGATCAGTGTGGCTGCGGGCATATCCTCTGAATTCATCAGAAACAGTGCTCTTGACACCACAAAAGTTATCCGGGTCATGCCCAATACTCCGGCATTTGTTGGTGAAGGCATGACAGCCGTCAGCAGAGGAAAAATGGCCTCAGACCTGGATGTTGCCCTTGCCTGTGAGATCTTCAGCGCCATCGGACGGGTAGCCGTACTTGACGAGACACAAATGGATGCGGCAACTGCGCTCTCCGGAAGCGGCCCGGCCTATATGTTCCATATTCTTGATGCACTTGCAGCAGGAGGAGCTGCATGCGGCCTTACGGAAAATGAAGCCCGTATCCTGAGCGCACAAACCATGCTTGGAGCCGCCAAAATGGTGCTCTCGGGAGATAAAAGCCCGGAAGAGCTCAAACGGGAGGTAACAACACCCGGCGGCACTACGGAGGCCGGGTTGAAGGTGATGGATGAGCAGAACATCCGGACAACTCTTATGGAAACCGTTGCAGCAGCAGCGCTTCGATCCAGGGAACTGATGAAATAAACACTATGGCAGGAGGAGTTGATTATTTCCGATTCCGGGCGGCCGTTCTGCTCGTTACACTGCTCTGCGGCACTGCCGCTTACGGAGCATCCGGAGATAATGCAGCAAACAAACCCTTCCTGCTCTCCTCGATCAGCAACAGCCGTCCATGGGTAGGCGAAGAGACCATGCTCACCTATCGGCTCTATTTCAAGGATATCGCCCCGAAAATATCCAATGAAACAAACCCTTCGTTTCAGGGCATCTGGGCAAGGGAGTCCGTCGCTGAACGCTATATCAAAAGCATCCCGGTCACCGTTCACGGCGAACCATTCAGAAGTGCTGTGCTCAAGCAGTTCAGGGTTGCTCCTGTACAGAGTGGACCGATAAAAATTTCAGGCTACAGCATGCTTTGCTCACTCCCCCCGGAACCGCTTCTGAATAGTGAAAAAAACCCTGCTGAAAACCGTATTCAGCTCAGGGCTCCCGATATTTCCATATCAGCACGTGCACTGCCTGAACCTCTGCCGGATGGGTTCTCCGGGGCTGTCGGCACGTTCCATCTTGAACTCTTTGCCGATAAATCAACACTGAAGGCGGGAGAACCCCTTAAACTGGAGCTGGTACTTTCAGGAACCGGAAACCTTTTTACCCTTAAACTGCCAGCGCTTCATCTGCCTGAAAGCTTTCGACAGAGTCCGCCGGATGTGACAACAATCCTGAATAAAGAGTCGGTTGAGACTGCGGGAAGCAAAACGTTAACGGTTACATCCTGGCCACAATCGCCTGGCAGCTTCACCATCCCGGCAATCAGAACGGTTGTGTTCAACCCGAAAACAGCACAATTCATCACGCTGCATTCCAATCCCGTCACTCTATCCGTAACCAAAACCGCAGAGGGATCCGGATCCCCGAGCGAACCCATGTCACCCCGAAACAGCGATAGTGAGTACACAGGAACCCATTCAGGGCGCTGGAAAATCGTTGCGGCAACCCTGCTGCTGCTGGCCGCAGCAGCACTTTTCATACTCAGAAAAAAACAGATAGAGAGGCAAAAAAGCGGTGCAGGAGTGCAGCGCGGAGAGTCCGGTACCGATATCAGTCAATCTGCCGCCAATGTCAAACAGCAGCTTTTTGCCCTGCTCAGAGAGAAAGGGATAAAAAGTCCTGGCGGGCTGACAAGAAAAGAGCTGAATAGTGCACTACGGGAAAACGGAATTACCAAAGAAGTTATTGCGGAAGTCACGGAACTGCTCGAGGCACTTGACCGGGTACTTTACGCGCCCTCCTCAAATCAGGCAAACCCTCTTCCCGAGAGTGTTGCCGCAAAGGCCGAAAGCCTGCTGCAAAGAATCAAAACCTTCGACGGTACTCCCCGGAAATAGCGCCCGGCAGAGGCCAGACTCCAGGCCGTCAATAACTGGTCATCGCACCATGAGAAGTCAATCCTGCAGTGAGGCAAGAGTCAGCGCCACTTCGGGATAATCGGTTATGATTCCTTCCGCGCCCAACTGCTTCATCCTCACCATATCTTCAGGGCGGTTCACCGTCCATGGAATCATACCAATCCTCTTTGCATGGAGATATTCCGCCGTATCGCGATCAACAAGTGATAGATGGGGATTGAGATAGCGGGGCAAAAAGCCAAGTTCCGGGAGATAGCGATCGATATGCTCTCGCTCTGCAATCAATAAACCATAGCAAAGCTTCGGGTTCTGTTTCCATGCCGCCCTGACCAACCGGTGATCGAAAGACTGGAAACGAACCTGCCCGGAGCGAGCCGTATCTTCGACAATCCGGAGAACAAGGGCCGCATACCTATCCGGTTCGGGATGAAAAATACCATCCTTGTCCGGCCAGGATTTCAGCTCCAGATTATAGACCATTCGCCCCTTCATACCCCTCGATGCCATATAGCTGTCAACCTCCCTGAAAACCGCTGAAAGCAGTGGCTTGTATGCTGAAATCCGCTGCTGGAGCGGAAAAGAGGGGTGCCGCCCGCCACAGTCGAAAGCGGAAATATCGGCATAGGTCATGTCGTAGATACGATAGCTCATCCCCTCATCTGCGGCAAGAGGACGACCAGCGGGGTCATGACAAAGGGGACCGGAGAGCCATGGATCGTGAGAGACGACAATCTCATGATCTTTTGAGACCACAAGATCAAGCTCCAGAACGCGCACCCCGAGATCTGCCGCCTTGCAGAATGCCTGGAGGGTGTTTTCAGGGAAAAATGATCTTGCCCCCCGATGTGCCTGGATTTCAAATGTCATAAGGGTAGCTCTATTTATTTGTTCCGCGATATAAACAGCAAATAACCTGACCAAACTCCTGGCCGGTGCAGCGGTCGCATAACCAGGCACTACAAAACAGTACGGTTCTTCTTTAAAGAGATCAAACAAAGAGAGGTGCCGGATCAAGATAACATCTGATGGCAAGTGGTAACGAAAAGTGGAGGGTTGGAAGCAGTCGCGAAAAACGGGTAACGATCGTTAAACTTTTCACACAAAACGCACTGAGTCCTTATGCAAAAAGGTCAGAGCAAACCAATGGTCTTAAACGTTACGGTTGCCGGAAGCAGGACGCGAAACCTTTGAAAAACTCTTTTTCTTCGGCTTTCTTTTCTGCGGCTTGTTTCCGTCCGTACTTTTCGGGGACGGATGCTTGCCCGCACCGCTCACACCGAAAATATCGGAAGTTGTTTTGTTTCTGATTTTGTTAAACCGATTTTTTCGATACTTCTTTTCAAGGTCGGCATAAGGACTGGGCGGGTCTGGAGAGGTCTTGTAGTTATTAAAATTCGGTTCGTCAATGACCTCATCAACATCATCCAAAACCACGTCGGGATGAACTTTATTAAGCAACTTGTTTCTGTTTATGTTCACAAATCAGGAGTATTCCTTTTACTCACGATTATTACTGAAGGGAGTCTAATTTACAATTTTAGAAGCAAAATGCAAATGATAGTATCAGGAAGCCTCCCGGTATAACGATGAGTCCCGATACCGGTGTAGAACAAATAAAGAGCTGCAATAATCCGCATAGTGTTTTTACATTGCTTGTTGACTGTTTATGTATTAATTTTGCATTATTTCATTTATAACAAGGGAGCTCCACAATGGATATTCGCAGACTGATTCTTGCCGTTATTCTTCCTCCTGCCGCCGTCACCAACAAAGAGGCCGGAACAATCATGCTGACAGGAATTCTGACCGTATTCGGCTGGCTGCCGGGTGTTGCTGCCGCTCTTTTTCTCATCTCCCAGGAGAAGCGTCAGGCTTCAGCGTGACACTCTCGTGGTTGCAGCTTCATTGTCGGCCTGATTTCCGATATGGTGAACCGATGAGGCGACAGGAGTGAAGGCGTAAAGGTTTCTGTGAAAAGAGATGATGAATGCCATGAAGCTTCTTGTTGCTATCGACTTCTCGGAATCTGCCCAAAGCGTTATTGCAGAAGCAGAAAAACTTGCCAAAACCCTTTCGGCAAAAGTTTTTCTGCTTCATGCCATGCCTCCCCTCTCTCCGATCATTGATAACGTGGACGATGCTGCCACACTTCCTCAACCGGGCATCCCCTTCCAAATGGAGAGCCTCCCCCGACTCTCTGCATCGGCAAAAGAAAAGCTGCTCGAAATTTCCGGCAGAATGCAGGCCGAGGGGATTGAGTGCGCCATCATCCTGACGCACAATAATGAGGTCGAGGCAATTATCGAAGAGAGCAAAAAAAACCGCATTGACATGATCCTGCTTGGCTCTCACGGACATGGGGCACTTTACCATCTCCTGATCGGCAGCGTTTCTGAAGGAGTGATAAGAAAGGCATCCTGCCCGGTCATTATCATTCCTTCAAAAAAGCAGTAACCACCGGCAAAGCAAAACCGCAACAACGTCAAGGAAGCCGGTTAAGGGCACTGACAATTGCCTTGATCGAGGCAAGGCTGATATTGGAGTCAATACCGGCGCCAAAAGAGATGCGGCCATCTGCACAGGCGATTTTGATGTAGGCGATTGCCAGAGCTCCGGAACTGCGACCGATTGCATGCTCGGCATATTCGTCAACACTGAATTCAAGACCGCTTGCATTGATAATCCCCTTGACAAACGCATCAAGCGGCCCGTTACCCCTTGCATCAAAAGAGAACTCCTGCTCTTTCATCTGCACGATAGCGCTGATAAGCGTCGCTTCTTCATCATTGCGCTGAAGGTCCTCATCATCCCAGCTGATATGGCACTTCTTCAGGATAACCGGCTCAACAAGCTTTACATACTCCGCATGAAAGAGGTCATGAATCTGATCGGTTGACAGCTCAATCCCCGTCCTGTCAGCAACAGCCTGAACAGCTTCAGCAAAATCAGGCTGCATCCATTTCGGTATCTGGATCCCGTAATCCTTTTCAAGCACATAGGCTACTCCGCCCTTACCGGACTGACTGTTAATGCGCACAATAGCCTCGTAGCTGCACCCGACATCCTCCGGATCAATCGGAAGATAGGGAACCGCCCACAAACCTTCAGGTGAAAGCGGCTGAGCTTTCATGCCCTTGCTGATAGCATCCTGGTGCGAACCGGAAAAGGCCGTATAGACCAGCTCACCGGCATAGGGGTGACGGGGATGAACCTCCATTCGGGTGCAGCGGAGGTAGGTTTCACGAATCCGGGGGAGATCCGAGAAATCAAGCTCGGGATCAATCCCCTGGGTAAACAGATTAAGCGCCATAACCACGATATCCATATTTCCGCACCGCTCACCATTGCCAAAGAGCGCCCCTTCAACACGATCTGCACCGGCCATCATGGCCAACTCTGCCGTGGCTACTGCGGTACCCCGGTCATTATGGGCGTGAACACTGATGAGCACTGCCTCCCGATTCTTAATGTTGCGACAGAACCACTCTATCCTGTCGGCGTATATATTGGGCGTTGACATTTCAACCGTTGAAGGGAGGTTGAGGATGATTTTGTTCTCTTCAGAAGCTCCCCATACATCCATAACCGCATGACAGACCTCAAGCGCATAATCCAGCTCCGTGCCGGTAAAACTTTCAGGACTGTACTCGAAACGGATACCGGCAACACCGGACTCATCCTTCAGGCGACGGACAAGAGCTGTCCCCTCGACTGCAATTGCCTTGATCTCCTCTCTGTTTTTGCGGAATACGATATCCCTCTGCAAACGGGAGGTTGAATTATAGAGATGCACAATGGCATGCTTTGCTCCGCTGATGGCATCGAACGTCCTGCGAATCAGATGCTCGCGCGCCTGGGTCAGAACCTGGATAGTGACATCATCCGGAATCAGCCCCTGCTCTATCAGGCGACGCACAAAGGCAAACTCGGTAGCCGAAGCTGATGGAAAGCCGACCTCAATCTCCTTGAAACCGACAGAGACAAGAAGCTGAAACATGGCAACCTTCTCCTCTACACTCATTGGTATCGGCAGCGCCTGATTGCCGTCGCGAAGATCCACACTGCTCCATATCGGCGCTTTGGTAATGCGCCTGTCGGGCCAGCTCCTTGACGGCAGTTCAACCGACGGGTATGGTGCGTATTTTCTGAAATTCATCTTTTTCATTGCTCCTCATCCTCCTTTAGTCATCTTTAAACGATAAAAGCCACCTACCCTCTGAGGGCGGCGGCTTTAAAACTGTTTTTCTCTACTGTAAAAAAACGAACTAAAAACCGCAACCCCTCCGAGCCATGATGCTCTGTAGCAGACCAAGGGAAAGCTGCAGTATGCCGGTGTTCGCTGTATACATGATTGCTGTCACAAATAAAACTCGTGTATTGACCTTTTGTCAAATATAAAAAAATACCCGAAGCATGCAAGAACAGGTCGGACGCCCTGGATCAAATGGCCGTGCAGGGAAATAAAACAGGCATCCGGAGTAGAGTTCAGGAGGCCCGCACCGCGATCAGCTCAAGTACCTTGCTGCCATCTTTACTGAAAAGCTTCAGAACTGCGCCGGATATCTCATATCGAGCAACCTGCCGAAGCGCCTTGATAAACTCCCGCTCTCTTGCCATAATCACCGGAGAGCAAGCCATCTCCGTCCGGTCTGCCGGAGTTAAACGCAGGAGGTCGGCAGTGCGACTGTATGAACCCATAAACGAATTACAACCGGTGTATCCCCTGATATACCCGGAAGCATAAAGTACCAGGGATACATCAAGCTTCTGACCAGGTAAAAACATAACCCGGCTGCCATTTATTTCCACCGCCCTCCATGTTGTATTGATCAGGGGCTTCCTCTGCTCCGGTTTTGACAATTGCTGTGAACAGCCGCTTGCAAGCAGCAGCATCGACAGCAACAACACCGCAAATCGCCTGTAGTCCAGCCATCCATGAATGTTCATATCATGCACCATCTTTGACATATTCCAATCAGTTGAAATTCCGTATCCCTGAGAAATGAAGACTCCTGTCAGTAAGAATAGTAATTACTGTTCCGGCATGCAAACAGTTCGGAAGGAGAAAAAGGAGTACAGGGAGATCAGCGTTCCATACCGGCTGACGGGATCGAAAAATGCACAAAAAAACACAATGCCGGTTTGTATTTAAAAATTACAAATGTATATTATCTGCCCATTAGCACACCAGCGTTGATGGCACAGATTCCGCGATAGCTCAATGGTAGAGCATGCGACTGTTAATCGCAGGGTTGCAGGTTCGAGTCCTGCTCGCGGAGCTGAAAAAAGCAGATGTATCGGAAGATACTTCTGCTTTTTTGTTTCCCTGAAAACATGCAGCCCGGCTGCTTGATGATGTGCAATTCACGCTTTTCATTTTCCATAATAATTTTTGTACATTGGTGTTCTTTTACTGAAAAGAGGGTATATGCATAAAGAAAAAGCGCAGATAGAGATTCCGCTCGCGGGTCTTGTGCAGGGAACCCATGAATTTGATTTTACCTGTAAAGCTCGTGATTTCAGGGATCAGCAGTTTACGGATGCCGGCTTCACCGATGAGGTCCATGTGCGGGCGACAGTCGGGAAAAGTGAGCGCGAGGTGAGGGTAGCAATTGAAGCATCAGCTGATGCCAGTTTTACCTGTGACATCTGTCTTTCTCCGGTATCAAAAACTCTTGAAGGCACGTTTTGTATATATTATGTCTGCGGTGGGCCTCCTGAAGAGGAGCAAACCGGTGATGAAGAGTACCGAATTCTCGACAGCAATGCGATTGCGATTGATATTACTGAAGATGTGAGGGAGACACTGCTGCTGTCGATACCGATGAAAGTAACCTGTCCGGATAATCCGGAGTGCCTGCTTTATAGAAGCGAAGAGGTAGATCAGGCCGCTCAGCCCGAAGAGACAAGTTCATGGCATGAGTCGCTTGAAAAACTGAAAAACAAGTATTGTTAACTGATTATAAATAAAGAGGACAGTCATGGCCAATCCTAAAGCCAAAATGTCAAAATCCCGAAGGGATAAAAGACGAGCACAGTTCAACGCAAGAACCAAACCGGCCACCACGGTAAACTGTTCCAACTGCGGCGAACCAACCCTTCCGCATCGCGCCTGCCGCCATTGCGGATTCTACCGTGGCAGATCGATAGTCGCCAAGTTGGCAAACAGCTGATCATCCTAACAAGACAAAAACCCCAATCATGTTGACTATTGCTGTTGACGCCATGGGCGGTGACAACGCTCCCGCCTGTGTGATCGAGGGAACTGTTCAGGCTTTACAGGAGAGTGACAACAGGTTTGAAGTTGTACTTATCGGCCAGTCGGATAAAGTAGAACCGCTTCTTGCCGCATACGATATCAGTTCACTGAACCTGAAGTTTCTGCACGCCCCTGAAGTGGTGACCATGGATGATATTCCGGCCACCGCCGTCAAAACCAAACAGCAATCATCACTGGTGAAGGGTCTTCAGCTCTGCAAGGAAAAGCAGGCGGATGCATTTGTCAGTGCCGGCAATACCGGTGCACAGATGGCCGCTTCGCTCTTTGTGCTCGGCAGGATACCCGGCGTACTTCGTCCGACCATCTACGCCTATTTTCCCCGTCTCGGTGAAGGGTTGACCAATATTGTTGATGTCGGAGCCAATGTAGACTGCAAGCCGGAAAATCTGGTCCAGTTTGCTGAAATGCTGACTATCTACCAGCGCTACGGTGCAGGAATTGAGAAGCCCGTTACCGGCCTGCTCAATATCGGAGAGGAGGAGGGCAAAGGATCTGAAACGCTCAAACAGACCTACTGGCTGCTGAAAGAGGCCGACAGCAAAGGGAAAATCAACTTTATCGGAAATATTGAGGGGCATGATATCCTGAAAGGGAAAGCCTCAATTGTGGTCTGCGACGGGCTCGTCGGCAATACCATCCTCAAGTTTGGAGAGAGCATTCCTGAATTTCTCGGCTCCCTGTTCAAGTCGTCACTTGAACAGCTCATGGCATCAGGCAGGATCGACCAGAGTACCGCAAAAATAACCTCGGAGATGTTCAAAGGAATGTTTGAGCCGTTTGATGTTGAAAAATTCGGCGGAGTTCCATTCCTCGGTGTTGACGGCATCTCTATTGTCGGTCATGGACGATCGTCGTCAAGGGCGATCAAAAACATGATCTATATGGCCGAACATATGGTTGAAAAACGTGTCAATGCTCATATTGCGGAAGTCCTGAACGAAAAGTAAACGCTTAATTATTATTATCCGCATCCCCGCTGTTGCCCGGCATTAAACCCTGAGCAGCAGGGTAATTTTTTGCTACATCCTGCAGAATACATCAGAAAGGAACCCATGAAAGCTGTAATTACGGCGACAGCCAAATATTTACCCGACTCGGTTCTGAGTAATCATGATCTCGAACTCATGCTCGAAACCAATGATGAGTGGATTCGGACAAGAACAGGCATCAGTGAACGTCGTATACTCAGGGATCCGGAAAAGGCGACATCCTACATGTGTGGAGAGGTTGCCCGGCAGCTGCTTGAGAAAAGAGGAATATCGGCAGACGATATCGAACTGATCATTGTTGCCACCATGACCCCGGACATGCTCTTCCCCTCAACGGCATGTTTTACCCAGAGTATCATTGGAGCAAAGAACGCATGGGCCTTCGACCTTAATGCCGCCTGCTCGGGCTTTCTCTATGCGCTGCAGACTGCATCAAAATTTATCGAATCAGGCCTCCACAAAAAAATCATGGTCATCGGCGCCGACAAGATGTCGGCAGTTATTGACTATACCGACCGCTCAACGGCGATCCTGTTTGGTGACGGCGCCGGCGGAGTCATCCTTGAACCGGCCACAGAAGAGGGGTACGGCATTCTTGATGCACGCATGTACGCCGATGGCGCAACAGGGACCAACCATCTGCTCATGACCGGAGGGGGAAGCCGCCATCCGGCTACCCATGAAACGGTTGACAAGAGAATGCACTATATCTATCAGGACGGGAAGCAGGTTTTCAAATCAGCCGTTATATCAATGGCCAATGTTGCCGAAGAGATCATGACGCGCAACCGGCTCACGGCAGATGACATCGATTACCTTGTTCCGCACCAGGCCAACCAGCGAATCATCAACGCAACCGCCGAACGGATGGGGCTTGATGATGCCAAAGTTGTTTCGAATGTCGGTCGTTACGGCAATACAACGGCGGGAACCATCCCTATCTGCATTGCCGAGCTTGACGAAGAGAAAAAACTGCATAAAGGATCAAACCTTGTTCTGGTCAGTTTCGGCGCAGGCTACACCTGGGGCGGCATCTATCTGAAATGGAACCAGTAACCATTCACCCAACCGGGCAACCATAAAATACATGAAGGCATTTGTTTTTCCGGGACAAGGCTCCCAGTATTGCGGCATGGGGAAGGATATTTTCGAAACCTACCCCGCCGCACGAACCCTGATGGAAAAAGCTGACGCGATACTCGGCTTCTCCATAACCGATATCATGTTTTCGGGCAGCGAAGAGGATCTTCGTCAGACAAAATATACCCAGCCTGCAATATTTCTGCACAGTGTGGCTGTTGCTACGCTTATCGGCAGAAAGGATATCGTCATGACCGCAGGGCACAGCCTTGGAGAATATTCGGCGCTCTGCATTGCCGGTGCCCTCAGCTTTGAGGATGCCATCCGTATTGTTGCAAAACGGGGCGAACTGATGCAGAATGCCGGGCAGCAGAATCCCGGAACCATGGCGGCGATCATCGGCATGCCTGATGCGGCACTTCCTGAACTGCTTGCAGAAGCATCAAGTGAAGGGATCGTTCAGGCCGCCAACTATAACTCTCCGGGTCAGATTGTCATTTCGGGCGATCTTGCCGCAGTAAAAAAGGCTGTTGCGCTTGCACCTTCAAAAGGGGCCCGCATGGCAAAAGAGCTTGTCGTTTCAGGTGCTTTTCACTCCCCGCTTATGAAGCCGGCTGAAGAGGAGCTCGCCCGGGCCCTTGAGCTGATCGACATAAAGGATGCTGAAATTCCGGTGTGCATGAACGCCGTTGCCCACGCGGTCACCGGTGCAGCGGAGATCCGCAAAAACCTTATTTTGCAGCTCACCAGTTCCGTGCTGTGGTCGCAGTCCATTGAAGCTATGGTCAAGAGCGGCATTACAGCATTTGTTGAAGTTGGTCCGCAGAAAGTTTTGCAGGGACTGATCAAAAGAATCGATAAATCGGTCACGACTACAGGTATCGACACGGCCGCAGACATTCAGGCCGTTCTTTAAAATAAAATTGTGCAACAAGGGCACCGCTATAAATTGTCGTGAGCGGTTTGAGTACGAGGCGGACGGAGCGCAGAAACCGGAATGTACACGTAGTACTTGAGGATTTCGAGCACCAACCAACGAAGTAATCGAATCGCGGAACAAATTAATAGCGGTGCCCGCAAGGTCATAAACATCAACCGACAGAAACCATCATGTTTAAAGGAAAAATTGCTCTTGTAACTGGCGCAGCCAGAGGTATCGGGCAGGCAATCGCATTTGACCTGGCCGCCAAAGGTGCTGATATTGTCGTATGCGATATCAAAGCCGAATGGCTGACGGAAACAGCGGAAGGTGTTGAGAAGCTCGGACGGAAGGCCTACTGTTTTGAACTCGACGTCACCAACGCCGAAGCGGTCAATAACACGGTCAATGACATTGCCGCTGCAACTGGCAGAATCGACATCCTTGTCAACAATGCTGGCATCACCCGTGACGGGCTTCTGATGAGAATGAGTGAAGAGGATTGGGATGCCGTGCTCACCGTCAATCTGAAAGGAACCTTTTCATGCACCAAAGCGGTCAGCCGCATCATGATGAAGCAGCGTTCGGGCTCGATCATCAACATCGCTTCAGTCGTTGGACTCATGGGCAATGCCGGTCAGGCAAACTATGCAGCATCCAAGGGCGGCGTCATTGCCTTCACCAAGTCGGTTGCAAAGGAGCTTTCATCCCGTAACATAAGAGCCAACGCAGTCGCACCGGGATTCATCTCTTCAAAAATGACCGATGCGCTCTCAGACGACGTTCGTCAGAAAATGCTTGATGCCATACCACTCGCCAGCTTCGGAACACCTCAGGATGTAGCCAATGCCGTAGCATTCCTTGCAAGTGACCAATCCTCCTATATCACCGGTCAGGTCATCAGCGTCAATGGCGGTATGGTTATGTGATTTGGGCAAGGTTATTTTCTTCGTATATTGACAGACTTTTTTAAAAAATTTTCATACAACAACCAACTCTTAATCGGGAGAACACCATGACCCAGGCAGAAATCAAAGACAAAGTATACGATATTATCGTCAGCAAGATGGGCGTCACCAAAGATCAGATCAAAATGGAATCAAAATTTTCCGATGATCTCGGTGCAGACTCACTTGACACGGTTGAATTGATCATGGAGCTCGAAAACGAGTTCGGCGTTCAGATCCCTGATGAAGATGCTGAAAAGATCGGCACCGTACAGCAGGCTATCGATTACATCGTCAGCAAAAAGTAATCAGCAATCCAGGGCAAAGCAGGCAAAAGGAAACCAGTTAAATCAGAATCTATGGCTCAGGAGCGTAAAAGAATTGTCATTACCGGAATAGGGGTCTTAACTCCTATCGGTCTTTCCAAGGAGGAGTTTTGGGACTCTCTCTATCAGGGAAAGAGCGGAGCCGCGCCTATCACCTATTTTGATACCACTGATTTCGCAACAACCTTTGCCTGTGAGCTGAAAGGATTTTGTGCAGCGGATCATATCGACAGAAAATCTGCCGACAGAATGGATCCATACTGCCAGTATGCCGTTATCGCCGCAGGTCAGGCATTGAAAGATTCAGGGCTTGACCTGAAGGAGATTGATCCGCTCAGAATCGGAGTGGTTCATGGTTCAGGCATTGGCGGAATGACCACCTATGAACAGCAGTTCGAGAACTTCCTTGAAAAAGGGCCGCGTCGCATCAGTCCCTTCTTTATTCCGATGCTGATCCCCGACATTGCTGCCGGGCAGATCTCAATTCGCTACGGACTCATGGGCCCGAACTATGCCACAGCTTCGGCCTGTGCAACCTCTCTTCATGCCATTATTGATGCCTACCTCCTCATTAACGCGGGAATGGCTGACTATATGGTGTGCGGTGGTTCAGAGGCTCCGATTACAAGAATGAGTGTCGGCGGGTTCAACTCGGCCAGAGCACTCTCTACGCTCAATGATCGCCCTCAGGAGGCCTCACGCCCTTATGACCGTGACCGTGACGGCTTTGTGATGGGAGAAGGCGGCGGAACCCTGATTCTTGAGTCCCTTGAATCGGCAAAAGCACGCGGAGCAAAAATCTATGGCGAAATTGTCGGCGTAGGCGCGACTGCCGATGCCTATCACCTGACAGCCCCGCACCCGGAAGGGCTTGGAGCGGTCAATGCCATGAGAACAGCCATAGCCATGGCTGGAATTGCCCCCGAAAAAATCGATTATATCAACACCCACGGCACCTCCACCCCGCTTGGCGACCTGGCAGAAGTTGCCGCAATCAAGACGGTCTTTGGAGAACACGCCCACAAACTGAGCATCAGCGCGACAAAATCGATGACCGGCCACCTGCTTGGCGCTGCCGGAGTGGTTGAGTCGATTGCCTGCCTGCTTGCCCTGCAGCATCAGACAGTTCCACCGACCATCAACTGCGACAATCTTGACCCTGCGGTTGATATTGATGTTACTCCGAATACACCGAAAAAACGGACCATAGAGTATGCGCTCAACAACGGGTTCGGCTTCGGCGGTCACAACGCATCACTGATTTTCAGGAACGGTTCATCCCTCTGAGGAGCAAGATTGCTGCCACTGGAGAAGTTTTGGGAAAAGCTGAAAGGCTTGGCTGATTCAACTGATGGTGGTAACGGGAGTAATGAAACGGTTCCGGCGCTTTCAGCGGAAACCATAGCCTATCTGCGCCGACTTGTCGGTGAACCGGCAAGCAACCTGCTGCTCTACCAGACCGCCCTGACACACCGCTCGGTAGTCCATGACCCGGCAACCCAACACCTTGTTGAATCCAACCAGCGCCTTGAATTTCTGGGTGACTCGGTGCTCGGCCTGCTCATTTCCGATTACCTCTTCAGAACATTTCCCGGGAGTGCCGAAGGAGAGCTTTCAAGCAACCGCTCCAAAATCGTCAATAGGAAATCCCTTGCCGGATTTGCCGCAAGCATGAACCTCGCCGACTACCTCCTTACCGGAGAGTCAGCCGACCGCAATAAAATCACCTCCAGCGATTCCGCACTTGCTGACGCCTTCGAGTCACTGACCGGCGCTATCTATCTCGACAAAGGGATCCTTGCGGCAGAAAATTTCATCCGCAAGCATGTGCTCGAGCATGAAAACTTCAGGATGATTGTAGAAGCCGAACATAACTACAAAAGCCGGCTGATTGAGTACACCCAGTCGCGCCACCTCCCGATGCCGGTATACTCTGTGCTTGAAGAGTGCGGAGCTGAACATGAAAAACAGTTCACGGTAGGAGTATCATGCAGCGACCGGCACCTTGGCAGCGGAACCGCCCGGAGAAAAAAGGATGCCGAGCAGCTCGCCGCCAAAGAGGCCCTCAGCATCATCGACGCCGCAGAAAAGGAAGAGACCCCGATCTGACTTCCGAAAACTTCCCCTCTTCATACCGATCCATCCCCGTCTGTCATTCCGAACCCATCCCAGTATCATTCCGATTCCCCCCCCTGTCATTCCGAACAGAGTGAGGAATCTGCCGCTGGACCACCGGAAATGAGATCCCTCCTTTCAGGTCGGGATGGCAGATAAAAAGCTCAGCGTGAGCATATGTTGCGCGACTGAAAAATCTGAAGAATTTTTTCGATTGGCTTGAGCTTCTCTCCCCCTTCTTCTATATTGATCTACAGTTATTTTTACACCTCAGACCCACTCATGAAGTAACAAATACAATGAGAGAAAAACTGATTTTTGATTTGTCCCGTCCAGGACGCAAAGGCTATGCTCTTTCCGATCGCGATTTTACGGATAGCTCGCTGGAGAGCATACTGCCGGAAAAATTTTTGCGCAAATCACCCCCTGAACTGCCTGAGGTGCCTGAAAGTGAAGTGGTGCGCCATTTTGTACGGCTCTCCAACATGAACTACCATGTGGACAAGAATATGTATCCGCTTGGAAGCTGCACCATGAAGTACAACCCCAAGATCAACGACTATACCTGCGATCTTCCGGGCTTCAGCACGCTTCATCCCCTCCAGCCCTCTGAAACAACCCAGGGAGCACTGCAGCTGATGTATGAACTTGCCGGGATGCTGAGTGAAATCGCCGGTATGGCTGCGGTATCGCTTCAGCCTGCGGCCGGTGCACACGGAGAGCTTACCGGCATCCTCCTTATAAAAAAATATCATGAATCACGCGGATCAAAACGCCACAAACTGCTGGTGGTTGACTCGGCTCACGGCACCAATCCTGCTTCAGCCGCGCTTGCTGGATACGAGATTATCTCGGTGAAAGGCAATGCTGACGGCCGCACTGATCTCGATGACCTCGCCCGTAAACTGGACGGTGATGTGGCCGCCCTGATGCTGACCAATCCGAATACCATCGGACTCTTTGAAAAAGATATTCTGCGCATCTCGGAGATGGTGCACAAGAACGGCAGCCTGCTCTATATGGATGGTGCCAATATGAATGCCCTGCTCGGCATTGCCCGCCCCGGAGATATGGGATTTGATGTTGTGCATTACAACCTGCACAAAACCTTTGCGGCGCCTCATGGCGGCGGCGGTCCCGGCAGCGGTCCGGTCGGTGTAAGCAAAATTCTTGAGCCATTTCTTCCTCTGCCAATCATCACAAAAAATGAGAGCGATGAAGGTACGACCTACGCGCTCAATTACGACCGTCCGGAGAGTATCGGCAGGATGATGAATTTTTACGGGAACTTCGGGGTTCTTGTCAGGGCATATACCTACATCAGGATGCTTGGACCCGACGGGGTTCGCAGGGTTTCAGAAAATGCCATTATCAATGCCAACTACCTGCTCAGCCTCCTGCTTGAACGCTTTGATTTGCCATTTCCGAAGCCGGTCATGCATGAGTTCTGCCTCTCGGGAGACCGGCAGAAAAAAGAGCACGGTGTCAGAACGCTTGATATGGCAAAACGGCTCCTTGACTACGGCTTTCATGCCCCGACCATCTACTTCCCGCTCATTGTCAGTGAGGCGTTAATGATCGAA
The DNA here is from genome assembly GCF_000168715.1 of Chlorobium ferrooxidans DSM 13031. Classification (GTDB taxonomy): domain Bacteria; phylum Bacteroidota; class Chlorobiia; order Chlorobiales; family Chlorobiaceae; genus Chlorobium; species Chlorobium ferrooxidans. The sequence goes on from NZ_AASE01000026.1 coordinate 18,997, forward strand.
CCGACAGAGACCGAGTCAAAAGAGACACTCGATATTTTCGCAAAAGCGTTGCTCAGTATTGCCGATGAAGCTGCAAACAATCCGGAACTGGTTCTCTCAGCCCCGGTTACAACCCCGGTAAGACGGCTTGATGAAGCGATGGCGTCAAGGCAGCTGAATATATGCTGCTCGCTCTAAAATGAACTGAAGAAGGGTACCGCTATTACTTGTCGTGAGCGGTATGAGGACAAGGCGGACGGAACGGAGAAACCGGAGTGTACACGCAGTACATGAGGATTACGAGTACCGCCCAACGAAGTAATCGTACTGCGGAACAAATTAATATCGGGACCCATTGCTTTACCTTAACAATTTGTACCGTAACAACAATGCCGTTATATCATAAACTTCCGCCGGGATATGCCGTTACTTCGATCGAAAGTTCTTGTTCTCAACAGCAGTTACGAGCCATTAACCGTTTGTGACGCCCAGAAAGCTGTTCTTCTCCTCTTTTGCGGTAAAGCCGTGCCGGTTACCCATAATCCTGAACGGGTAATCCGCACGGTTTCAACCAGTTTTCCCATGCCGAGCATTGTAAGGCTTACCGTTTTTGTGCGGGTTCCCTACAAAAGGATTATGCTGAACCGTAAAAACATTCTCCTCAGAGATGCTTACCAGTGTCAGTATTGCGGGAGAACCGATCTGCCCCTTACCATTGATCACGTCGTTCCAAGATCCAGAGGCGGTGACTACTCATGGGAAAACCTGATAACTGCCTGCCGCCGCTGCAACACGAAAAAGGGCGATAAAACCCCGCGCGAAGCCGATATGCAGCCACTGAAACAGCCGATCCGGCCCAACAGCCTGATGTTCATGCAGCAGGTTACCGCTACGGTTTCCGATGACTGGAAACCCTACCTCTATATGAGCTGAGCAATTACAACTCTTTTCTGCGAAAAATATTTATAGCCTTTTTTTCTTATGGGCATCTGCTTTCCCGATTTACAGCTCCCTTCATGGACAACTGCGTATACTCCGTTTGATTCTGGCAAACTCCATTCTGACCATGACCGGATGCAGTTCATCATAGAACTTGCCCGTAAGAACACCCTGCATGGAACCGGCGGCCCCTTCGGTGCGGCGGTTTTTGAGCGAAAATCCGGCAATCTTGTGTCGATCGGGGTAAATCTGGTTGTCCGGAGCTGCTGCTCCCATGCCCATGCAGAGATGGTTGCCATAGCCATTGCCCAGAAAAAAATCAACTCCTGGACCCTTAACCATGCAAAAAGTCCGCAGCATGAGCTGGTAACCTCCTGTGAGCCCTGTGCCATGTGTTTCGGCGCAATAATCTGGTCGGGAATCTCCCGGCTGGTATGTGGCGCATCCACTGCTGACGCTACTGCCGCCGGTTTTGATGAGGGTCCGAAGCCGGAAAAATGGATTGAAGAGCTTGAAAAAAGAGGTATTGAGGTGGTAACCGGAATTTGCAGCAATGATGCAAAGATGGTTTTTCGGGACTATCTTGAAGGTGGCGGCATCATCTATAACCCGAACCCCTGACATGGGCACGTTGGATAAGAGCGTATTGTCATGATTTTTTTTACTTTTCATACAGAAGGGCTCCGTTTTAAATTGTCATGAGCGTTTTACGTGCACGGCAGCGCAGAAACCGGAATGGAGAGGGAGCACTTGAGGAGTTCAGACACCGTCCAACGAAGCAATCGAATCCCGGAATACAGTACAAGTGGCGCCAATAAACTGACGGGGAAATATTCACCGATAACGGAACTACATGAACAGAAAATCACTCCTGCTGCTCCCCTGCCTGCTCCTCACCCTGCAGTTTCTTTTCAGTATGCCGTCCGCTTTTGCAAAGTCAAAACCGGGTGGAGAGCGATGGCGTGCCCAACAGATTTTCAGCCGTCAGGATCCCTCCATCGAAACAGCACTGCTGAATATGTGCCTCTCTGAAAAGGTAGGCCAGATGCTCATCGCTCAATCGGATGGAGAGTATAACCGTAAAAATGATATCGCATACCAGTTGCTGAGCCGGCTCGTACAGGAGGGAAAGGTAGGCGGCATCATGTTTCTCAAGGGCAATACCTTCGGCAGCAGCATGCTTGCAAACCATTTTCAGGCGATTGCTCCCCGCCCCCTCCTCTTGAGCGCTGATATGGAGAGAGGCCTGGCCATGAGGCTCTCCGGAGCAACCGAATTTCCTCCAAACATGGCGGTTGCAGCAACACGAGACCCGGATCTTGCAGCAAAAATGGCAAAAGCTATTGCACTGGAGGCCAAATCAGTCGGGCTTCACCAGAACTACGCACCGACCGTTGACTTGAACATCAACCCGTTAAACCCGGTCATCAACACCCGATCGTTCGGAGATAATGTCCCCCTTGCCATCACGATGGCCAATGCCATCATCGAAGGCATGCAGTCAAACGGTGTAATTGCAACCGCAAAACATTTCCCCGGACACGGAGATGTAACGGTTGACAGTCATCTCTCACTGCCGGTGCTTCAGGCTGACCGCCAGAGGCTGGACGCCTATGAGCTTAAACCCTTCCGCTCGGCTATTGAGCACGGTGTTATCAGCGTTATGACCGGTCACCTGGCGGTACCAAAACTGACCGGCACCATGGAGCCCGCCTCTGTTTCAAAAGTGATCGTGACCGATCTGCTCCGCAAAGATCTCGGTTTTCAGGGGCTGATCATTACCGATGCATTGAACATGAAGGCGCTTTACAACGGAGAAAACGTGCCGGATATTTCTATTAAAGCCGTACTTGCAGGCAATGATCTGCTCCTCTTTTCGCCGGACCCGGAACTTGCTCACCGCTCCATTGTAAAAGCCGTAGAAGAGGGAGTAATCAGTATGGAGCAAGTCAATGCTTCCGTTCGCCGGATTCTCCAGGTTAAATTGTGGCTTGGCATTGAAGAGAGAAAGCTGGTCAATCTGAACCTTGTCAACATTGAATCAAGCCCCGAATCCCACAGGGTACTTGCAAAAGAGATTGCTATGCGCTCCATCACATTGGTAAAGGATGCGAACCATTACCTTCCGCTTAAACCGTTATCAACCGAAGAGAACATCCTTAATATCATTCTGCAGGATAAAGCGGACAGTGAAACCGGAAAGGGATATACAGCAAACCTTGATCGTTACTACAAGGTGACCCATATCAGAATTGATCCGGGAAAGGACTCCCTCTCCCTTGCAAATACCCTTGAACAGGCAAGCAAGGCTCCGGCCGTTGTTATCACCTCCTATGTCCAGATACACTCCGGTTCCGGAACACTGAAACTGACTGCAATGCAGCAGCAGTTCGTCCACTCGCTTGCGATGACGGTGCCAAAAGAGAAACCGCTTATCCTTGTCTCGCTGGGAACCCCTTATCTGATTAACTATTTCCCTGAAATAACCACCTACCTCTGCACCTACTCATCCAGTCAGACAAGTGAGGAGAATATTATCGATGTACTGAGAGGTGCACTTGAAGCGCACGGTGTTATCCCCGTTTCCCTTCTGGGAACTCCATCTGAATCCGGTACAATTACCAACCACTGATTATCTCTTGTATACCATGGGAAAAACCATTCGGGACGAATCAACCGCAAGCGCCTACTGGGCGGCTGTCAATACCTTCTGCGCGCTCAGGGATGTTCATGTTATAGCCGACGCTCCGGTCGGCTGCTACAATCTGGTCGGTGTGGCGGTTATGGACTATACCGACGCTGTTCCCTACCTTGAAAACTTTACGCCAACCAGTCTGACCGAAAAGGAGATCGCCTCATCAGGCAGTTCGGAAGTTGTCTGTGATACCATAGAAAAGCTCCGGGCTCCCGGCAGGCAGTTGATTCTGGTCTCAAGCGCAGAGAGCGAAATGATCGGCAGCGACCATGAGAAGATGCTCTTGATGAAATATCCCGATGTCCGGTTTTTTCCCTCGAACTCCCTTGGCGAAAATGAGTGGCAGGGCCGTGACCGTGCCTTGCGGTGGCTTTATGAACAGTTTGACGATAAAAAAAACGCAACTGTTGAACTCGGTACGGTAAGCATTATCGGCCCGACCTATGGCTGTTTCAACAGCCCGTCGGATCTGGCCGAACTGAAACGGTTGATTGAAGGTGTCGGCGGCAGGGTTGCACACGTCTATCCTTTTGAAAGCTCCCTCTGCGATATTGCACTGCTGAAAAATTCCGATGTGATTGTGCAGATGTACCATGAGTTCGGAAGTGAGCTGGCAGGAGTGCTTGATCGCCCGGTATTGCAAACTCCGTTCGGGATGAAAGAGACCGAGGAGTTCATCCGCAAACTGGGAGTACTGCTCAATAAAGAGCGTGAGGCCGCAGCATTCATGAAGGAGGAAAAGCGCACCACACTGAAACCGCTTTGGGACCTCTGGCGCGGTCCACAGGCAGAGTGGTTCCCGACAATCCGCTTTGGTGTTATTGCCGCTGAAAGCTATGCTCTCGGCCTGAAAACCTTTCTGCAGGATGAGATGGGCATGCAGTGCATCTTCTCTTATGACTCGGCAGATGCCGACAACACCATGGTCAGGAGTGAAATTCAGCAAAAACAGCCTCAGTTCCTCTTCGGAAGGATTGTCGACAAGATCTATCTGGCCGAACTTGATTCGAAAACACGATTTATCCCGGCAGGCTTTCCGGGTCCCATTGTCCGCCGCTCGCTCGGCACGCCATTCATGGGCCACAGCGGAATGATCCATCTCTTGCAGGAGATTGTCAACGCGCTTTACGACATGCTCTTCAACTTCCTGCCTATCAACCGTCAAACTGCATCGGGGGAAGCTCCTGCAGGAAAGATGGCCTGGAGCAGTGAGGCCAATGCCATACTGAACGAGATGGTGAAAAAAGCCCCTTTTATAAGCCAGATCTCTTTCGGCCGGGAGCTGAAACGCAAAGCCGAACTCCTTGCCCAAAAGCAGGGAAGAGACACCGTCACCTCTGAACTGCTGCAAATGATGAACTGATTTGGAGTTTTTAGTTTTTTTTCGTATAGTCTTGATCCACATGCCGAAACCGGGGTAACAGTAGCCGGGGTCGATTATAAATTGTCGTGAGCGATTTGAGGGTGAGGCGGACGGAGCACAGAAACCGGAGTGTACACGAGAGTACATGAGGATTTCGAGCACCGCCCAACGATACCATCGAATCGCGGAACAAATTTATAGTGACGCCAATACTGTGCAGCCCCCCCGATTCGGTATTACTAACAAGAAGAGGCTGTATTGATCAGTTCCGGCGAAGCAACCGTAAAACGTTGATTTCGAATGGAATAAAACGACAGGAAACAGAATGTCTGACAATCAGGAACAACTGGCGATGATAGCCATTACCCTGCCGGACGGGACAGTAAGATCGTGCCCTTCAGGCAGCACCGGTTATGATATTGCACTCTCTATAGGGCGCAAGCTTGCGCAGGACGCTCTGGCTCTCAAGGTGAATGGCTCACTGGTTGATCTCTCAACACCATTGACATCAGATGCACGAGTTGAAATAGTCACCTTCGACTCGCCGGAGGGCAAGGATATATTCTGGCACAGCTCAAGCCATCTCATGGCCCAGGCCATTGAGGAGCTTTTTGCAGGCAGCAGATTCGGCGCCGGCCCTTCAATAGAGCAGGGTTTTTACTATGATATCGCCTCTGAACACCGCTTCAGGGAGGAAGATCTCCGCCTGATCGAACAGAAGATGCTTGAAATCAGCAAGCGTGACAGCAAAATCCAGCGGGAGGAGCTTACCCGGAGTGCCGCCATCGAGTTCTTCAAAAACAAAAGAAACGATCCCTACAAGGTTGAGATACTTGAAGAGACATTGAAAGATGTCGATACGGTTTCGCTCTATCACCAGGATGGCTTCACCGACCTCTGCACCGGCCCGCACCTGCCGACGACCTCGAAAGTGAAAGCGGTCCTGTTGACCAACATCTCATCGTCCTACTGGCGTGGAGATTCGTCAAGAGAGCAGATGCAGCGGATCTACGGCATCACCTTTCCTTCCGACAAGCAGCTTAAAGAGTACGTTACCCTGCTTGAAGAGGCAAAGCGCAGGGATCACCGCAAACTCGGCGCCGAACTTGAGCTCTTCATGCTCTCGGCGGAAGTTGGAAGCGGTCTTCCGATCTGGCTGCCGAAAGGCGCAATTATACGCAATGAGCTTGAATCCTTTTTAAAAGAGGAGCAGCGCAAACGCGGATACCTTCCGGTCTACACTCCGCATATCGGTAATATCGAGCTCTACAAGCGTTCAGGACACTATCCCTATTACAGCGATTCACAGTTTCCGCCGCTCACTTATCACGATGAAGAGGGACGCAAGGAGCAGTATCTTCTCAAACCGATGAACTGCCCGCACCACCACCTCATCTACAGCTCAAAGATGCGCAGTTACCGCGACCTGCCCATCCGCCTGACCGAGTTCGGTACGGTCTACCGCCACGAGCAGTCAGGTGAGCTTAATGGTCTTGTACGGGCACGAGGATTTACTCAGGATGATTCGCACATCTACTGCCGTCCCGACCAGCTTGTTGACGAAATCTGCAGCGCAATAGAGTTGACCCAGTTTGTCTTCGGAACACTCGGGTTCAACGATGTTCAGACACGCCTCTCCATGCATGATCCGGAAAACCAGACCAAATATGGCGGTACAGCCGAAGTTTGGGCTCAAGCCGAAAAAGATGTGAAGGAGGCGGCCGACCGCATGGGTATAGAGTACTTTATCGGCATCGGCGAAGCAAGTTTCTATGGCCCGAAGATCGACTTTATTGTGCGTGACGCACTCGGAAGAAAATGGCAGCTCGGAACGGTACAGGTTGATTACGTCATGCCTGAACGGTTTGACCTCACCTATATCGGCAGTGACAGCCAGAAACATCGTCCGGTCGTCATTCACCGGGCACCGTTCGGCTCCATGGAGCGATTTATCGGTGTCCTCATCGAGCATACCGCAGGTAATTTCCCGCTCTGGCTTGCTCCTGTCCAGGCTGTTGTGCTGCCTATTGCCGAAGATGTTCACGACTACGCAAAAAGTGTTCAACAGGCACTCCTTGGAGCCGGAATCCGGAGTGAGCTTGACACCAGAAATGAAAAGATCGGCAAAAAGATCCGTGAAGCTGAACTTGCGAAGGTTCCCTGCATGATCGTTATAGGACAGAAAGAGAAGGAGAGCGGAGAAGTTTCGCTGAGACGCCACCGCATCGGTGATGAAGGGTGCTTCACTGTTACCGGACTGACCGAAAAACTTCTGAAAGAGATTGCTGCCAGAACCTGATTATCTAAACCAAACCTGAACGAATGAAGAAACAGAAGGTTACGACTCAAAAGCCAAAACTCACCTATCGGGTCAATGAGCAGATCCGTGTACCGGAAGTCAGGATTATTTTTCCTGACGGAACGCAGCAGGTGATGAAAACAATTGATGCAAAGCGGGTAGCCGAAGAGAGGAATCAGGATCTTATTGAGGTACAGCCAAATGCAATCCCCCCGGTATGCAAGTTTGACAACCTCGGAAAGCTGTTGTACAAGATGGACAAGAGGGACAAGGATCTGAAGAAAAAACAGAAGACCACGACCCTCAAGGAGTTGCGTTTTCATCCGAACACCGACAAGCATGATTTTGACTTTAAATCAGCCCATCTCGAAGAGTTTCTCCGCAAAGGAAACCGGGTTCGGGCAACAATTGTCTTTTTGGGTCGCTCAATCATCTATAAAGACAAGGGACTGGAACTGGCAGAACGGTTGACTGAGCGCCTCAGTGTTGTCAGTACCCGTGATGGAGAACCAAAGTTTGAAGGCAAGAAGCTTTTTGTCTATTTCGAACCTGACAAGAAGAAAATAGATGCCTACGACCGCATCAGGGCAAAAACAAATCCGCCGCCATCAGCGCCACTGGCCCCATTGGCCGAGTCTGATCTGATAGAAGAGACTGAAGAGTAAAACAGGAATTTTGAGGAATTTTATACTAAAAAACAGAGGACGATCATGCCTAAAATGAAATCACACCGCGGAGCATGCAAACGGTTCAAAGCTACCGCATCAGGAAAAATCAAGCGTGAAAGAATGAACGGATCGCACAACCTGGAAAAGAAGAACAGAAAGCGTTCACGCCGTCTTCACCAGTCAACCCTGCTTGACTCTGCCAAAGCAAAGCAGATCAAACGGATGATCCTTGCATAAATTTTCAACTTTAACTTTACACAACAATGCCTAAAGCAAATAATGCCGTAGCCTCACGGGCACGGAGAAAAAGAGTTTTAAAGAAAGCCAAGGGATTCTGGGGATCACGTGGCAATATTCTGACCGTCGTCAAGCATGCTGTAGACAAAGCCGAGCAGTATGCCTACCGTGACCGCCGTGCAAAGAAGCGCAACTTCCGTGCACTCTGGATCATGCGTATCAATGCTGCTGCCCGCCTGAACGGCACAACCTACTCCAGACTGGTCAATGCCATGCTGAAGAAGAATGTCGAAATAGATCGCAAGGCACTTGCCGAAATTGCAGTCAAAGACCCGGCTGCCTTCACCCAGATTGTTAAAGCGGTAATCGAATAAGATTTATTCCGGTATTAATGGAAAACACCATTCGCAGTTTACAGCAGGAGATCACTGACTTTGAGATTACCACTCATGCAGATCTTGAAGCATTCCGCCTTAAGTACACGGTTCGAAAAGGGCTCATTGCCGCTCTTTTCGGCCAGCTCAAGACGGTTGCTCCTGCTGACAAGCCGCGTATCGGACAGTTGCTCAACCAGCTTAAGCTGACCGCTGACAGCCGCATTGATGAAGAAGAAGCAAAACTCTCGGCAAATGCAGGTGACTCCGGTAAACGAATTGACCTTACTCTGCCGGGAAGACGCTATTTTACCGGTAGTGAACATCCGGTACAGAAGGTGCT
>NZ_AASE01000025.1 GCF_000168715.1 Chlorobium ferrooxidans DSM 13031
AAAATACGACTGATCGTCTTATCTTGAAGAAGTACAATCCCAACCTGCAGCGTCATACCCTGCACAGGGAGATCAAGTAACGCTCTCTATTCGTCAACGTAAGACAGAAAAGAGTCTGTTTTTTGCTCCGGTTGAAGCATAACGCATTGCCCGAATGGCGGAATTGGTAGACGCACGCGTTTCAGGGACGCGCGCCGCAAGGTGTAGGAGTTCGAGTCTCCTTTCGGGCACAAAAAAATCTACCGCGATATGCAATTGATTTCACACAACACACTTTCAGCGATCGACAACGATCAGACAGGCTTTCTTACAGACACAACAGGGTGCGCACCTTTTCCCGGGAAAGGTGCTTTTTTTATGATTTAACAATCCAAACCATCAGCCGTAGTGGATCATACCAAAATAAACCTTCTTGTCAGGCTTCAGCATCTTGACAACCAGATAGAAAGCATCGTCAGCCTTCAGAAAGGTCTCCCGGAGGAGATCACCGCGCTTGATGAAGACCTGGCCTTTACCAATCGCCAGATCGAGTCACGTAAAAAAGTTGCCGATGATCACCTGAAACTGCGTCAGAAACTCCATGAAACCATCAACGAGTGCAAGGACAAAATCAGATCCTTCAAGGAGAAGCAGACGCTCGCCCGCAATAATAAGGAGTATGATGCTCTTTCCAAGCAGATTGAATATGAAGAGAAGGAGATAGCCCAGGCGGAAATCCAGCTTCAGGACATTGCTCATGCAGAACAGCGTGCACAGGAGATTCAGCAGAAAGGCCGTCAGCTTATCACCGAGAACCGCTATGACGAGATTTCAGAAGAGATGATGCCGGACGATATCCTCCAGCAGCAGCTTGAAGATCTTACCCGACAGCTCGAACAGAAAAGAGAGGAGCTGGAGGGAATTGTTATTGAAACTGCCGAGGATGTTGACTCCCTGAAGAAAAAGGTTGCTGCTCAGCGCGCACTTATTACCAAAGAGGCCAGACGCCTGCTTGATAAATATGACCATCTCAGAAGCGGCACCCTGCAGAATGCTGTCGTCAGGCTGAACAGAAATGCCTGTTCAGGATGTAATACCAGGGTTCCGACCAACCGTCACACCATGATTGTGCAGGGTGGATTCTATCTTTGCGAGTCATGCGGACGGATTGTGGTCCATGAGCGCCTTTTTGAAGAAGCCGAGTTGTAGAGAGAAGAGTGGCACTCCGGTGCCGGAACGATCACCGTTCCATTATCGTTGTTTTAATTGCTGAAACCGCAAGTGTGCAGTCGCTGTGGAGCATCACGCTTCACAGAGGAAAGTCCGAACTTCACAGGGCAGGGTGCCGGTCGAGAGCCGAAAGGCTCAAGCCCGGGGATAACGGCGCAAGCCGGTTATCACAGAGAGTGCAACAGAAAACAGACCGCTCCGGACGGCCGGAGTAAGGGTGAAACGGCGGTGTAAGAGACCACCAGGCAGTGCAGTAATGCACTGCGCTTGGCAAACCTCCCCGAAGCAAGGCTAAATAGGAAAACTTTTCCCTCCGGGGAAAGAGAGCGGCCCGTTCAATTCCGAAAGGAGAGTTTTCGGGTAAGCCGCATCAGATAAATGGCTGCAGTTTTATCCGGACTCCGGATAATCCACAGAATTCGGCTTACAGCTTCGGTTTCAGCTTTTTTTTAGGAACAATCCCCCACCATCATCCGATCCGGAATCCGCAGGAGTTGCGTTCAGCCGCCTACTCTTCCGGTCTGGCCTCCACCGATGAAATTCCCTTATCTGAAAATGCCACCGAAACGGTGACCGGTTTGCAGCAAACCGGGCAATCCTCCTGAAACTCCTGATCCCCTTCCGAGCAATCAACCTGAAGCTCCATAAGCTCCCCGCAGTAAGGACAGGCTACGGATACCCTTTCAACAATATTCATTACTACTCCCTCTTCTGTTTGGTTAACTACTCCCGAGAGCCAGTTAATGGTAACAACAATGAGGGGTGAGGGGTTTCATCTGCCGGAAAAAGAGTGCCTGCTGCTGCGCTTCTTATGGTTGATGCCATCGCTCTGAACAAAGCTCCACTTCAGGCCAGGATCTGAAGGCGATGGCCTGCCTCCTCCAGCACAGCATCCTCTTTGGCAAAACAGAAGCGAACCATCGACTCGCCACGGCCATCATGATAGAATGCACTGGCAGGCACACTGGCGACCCCGCTCTTCCGGAGGATGTGCATGGCCCGCTCTTTGGCACTCTTTCCGGGTATACGGGATACATCGGCAAGCACATAATAGGCGCCGTCGGGAATGGAGGGCGCGAGCCCTGCCCGGGCAAGGGCACGGCAGAAGAGGTCACGCTTCGCTTCATATGCAACGGAAAGGGCCCGGTAATAGGTCACCAAGCTCAAGCAATCCTTTTGCAACGCCGATCTGGAGAGGAGCAGGTGCGCAAACATAAACAAGATCATTGAAGTAGCCGATAGCCTGTGCCCAGCGCGCATCACAAAGAGCATAACCGATTCTCCAGCCGGTGACGCTGAAGGTTTTTGATGCTCCCGATACCGTAATGGTCCGCTCCTTCATGCCCGGCAGGGCGGCAAATGAGTGGTGAGTACGGCCGCCATAGAGAAAATGCTCGTAGATCTCATCAGTAAAGACAAACAGATCATAGCGCTCTGCAAACAGAGCGATCAGCTCAAGCTCTTCAGTGGTAAAGACCTTTCCTGAGGGATTGGCGGGCGTATTGACAATGATCCCTTTCGTTCGCGGCGTCACCAGATGCTCCAGGTCATGAGTGCTGAACGACCAGTCGGGAAGACGAAGAGGAAGATAGACCGGTACCGCTTCTGAAGCCTGCAGGGTGCTGACATGATAACCGTAAAAGGGTTCAAACAGAATCACCTCATCTCCCGGATCAAGCAGCGCCTGAAACGCACAATAGAGCGCCCCCGTTGCACCGGCACTGACAATAATTTCAGATTCAGGGTTACGCTCTATGCCTGTAAACCTCTTCTGCTTGTGAGCAATGGCCTCCCGCAGGGTCAACAGACCGGCATAGTGTGTATAGGTGTTTACCCCCTCCCTGATCGCATCCCGTGCACCCTCCTGAACCGGATCGGGAACAGGGGTATCACAGACTCCCTGCGAAAGATTGATGCCGCCAACACGACGGCACTCATTCGACATATTGCGGATTTCCGATTGCATCACGCATCCGTGACGCTCGCTTAAGGTAAGAGCCATAACGTTTTTTATGCTTGAAGAAACTTCTATGCTGAAACCTAAAATGAAGGTCCCTCCTGAAACACGCTGTGAAAGCCCCACATGGTACCGAAAAGTGTCATCAGGAGTGTCATGATCAACGAGATCACTGCTGAAAAAATAATAAGCGCGGGAATGCTTGCAAAAACCATCTTCACCATAAACAGGACCATGGACCAGAAAGGCATGCGGATGTCAGTCACTACAACTCTCTCTGCGTCCTGATTTTTCACTTCATTCATCGTACACTCTCCTTGAATATTAATTCGCAAGTAGCAATCAGAAGAACTTACAAAATCAGAAAAGAAACCATGCGGTTCCGGGGTGAAAATGCGCATGAAGCGGGAGCAAACCATCGAACATTCAACGAAAAGGGCGTTTGATGGATAAAAAAAAGGGCAGGCATTTTCACTGCCTGCCCCAAAGAGTGTGTTTACACCCGGAACTTCTTATTCACCAATGAAGTGAGCGCGTCTGTTCTGAGCCCAGGCCTCTTCGGTGTTTCCCTGTGCAAATGGTCTCTCCTCGCCATAGCTGACCGTCTTCACACGGGCGGCATCGGTGCCAAGATTAACAACGAAATCTCTGGCTGCAGCTGCTCGGCGTTCGCCAAGCGCAAGGTTATACTCGGCAGTACCCCTGTTGTCGCAATGGCCTTCAACAACCACTTTTTGGGAGGGATTTGCCTGTAACCACTGAGCATTGGTCTTGAGCTGATCAACCGCATCGGTGCGAATATCTGATTTATCAAAATCAAAAAATACATCACCGAGAACAGGAACAACTGCCGGCGGGGGGGGAGGAGGAGGTGCAACTGCAACTTCTTTTTCACTGCCGCAGGCTCCAAGCAAAAGCATTGCCGGAATAATCAGGGTTTTGAATAAAGGGCTGACTGTTTTCATTTTTATTTTATTTTTATTGTTAATGCCTGAAAAGAACACAAGTTCACTCTATCTCCTTTTTGGAGAAATACATTTAATCTAAGAATTTAGCCGGAATATTTCCGTACTCCACAAAAAAAAACAGGTTTTTTCTGTGAGCAACAACCCGCCCCTCCTGTTCTGATAATTCAGGCTTGGACCGGAAACTGCTCTTTGGAAAACAAAGGGCGGAATTACGCAAAACCGGGTTATATCCGGTAACACGGGTGGCTGGAATTGCGGCTGGAGAGAACTCCTGTTCCCGGTTGCGTGCAAATCACATCGGTCAGGGGAGCGAAAACGTCCGGTAACGGTAAAGGAAAGCAATGGTCCCGATCTTCTCGTTCAGTCCCATGACCGGAACAAGGTAGAGACTCTCTCCTTCCCTGACACGATACGATACCGTTCCCGGAGCATCAAGGCGGTAGCCGGGATAGCGAAGATAAAAAGAGCTCCCCTGAATTTTCCGGTCTGTCGATACCCTGACGGTACCGGAGGGATCAACAAGCATGATCAAGCCGAACCCTTTTCTTTTTACAAGCTGATTGAAATACTCATCAATCTGCTCATAGTTCTGTTTGATAAGCTCCTTTCTGACCGACCAGGCAAGAGGAACTGCAAAGAGGGCAATATCCTGACGCTGCAAGTCGACAAACCGGCTCCCGGCAAGCTCTCTCTGCTCGTCCAGCTTCCGTTCACCAAGGTAGCGAACGACAACAATCCCGCCGGCAAGCAGCAGCATAACAAGCATGGTGGTAACAAGAAGAAAACGGCGCCAGAACGACGGTTTCGGCTGCGAAGAATCAAAATCGTTGCTGCTCTTCATGATTCAGGAATTTTTAACAGGTTAGTTTTGGGCAAGACGGGCCAGATAGAACGCCTCTTTCTCCTGCATGCCTGCCCTCTCTTCCGGCGACTGATCATCGTAGCCGATGAGATGCAGGGCCGAATGAATGGTTACGCGCAGAAGCTCCTGGAGAAAATCGGCATCAAATCTGGCGGCGTTTTCCCGCACAACATCAAGTGAAATATAAAACTCACCATCAACTTCACGATCCTTGCTGTACCGGAAGGTGACCGTATCAGTAGGATAGTCATGGCCGAGAAACTCACGGTTGATGCGCTGGATCATTTTATTGCCGCAGTAGACGCCGACAACAGAGTCAACGGTAAACTCCTCGGTTTCAAGAACCAGAAGAACAGCATCGCTGAGCAGCTGCTCGGGAACCTCCCTTCTGGTGGTATTATGAATCTGTAGTGTCATATTGGAGTGGTTCTGATGCACCGACAAGTGCATCGATATGTTTGATCCTGTTTTTGTGCACCCTGAAGGTCAGTTCAACATCCTCATCAAGATAGCGCTTCTCAATCACTTCGGTATTCTCATAAAGATAACCGATCAGCTTGTAGTTGGAGACATGCGTCAGAATTTTCCGCTCTTTGTAATCACGGGCAACATACTTTCCGATAATCTCCTTGAGAACAGGGATGTTTACACCCCTTGCTGCGGAAATAAAGACCGCATCAGGATATTTCGCCCGTATTGACTTCAGTAGCTCCTGATCTTCAAGCGCATCGATCTTGTTGAACACCTCAATGAAGTTTTCATGATCAACACCAAGCTCCTTGAGGGTCTCGCGTACCACCTGCATCTGATCCTCAAAACCGGGATGACTGATATCAATCACATGAAGCAGAAAATCGGCCTGAAGGACCTCATCAAGCGTTGACTTGAAACTTTCAACAAGATGGTGCGGCAGTTTACGGATAAAACCGACCGTATCGGAGAGCAGAACCAGCTTGTTGATACTCAGCTCCAGCCTGCGGGTTTTGGTATCAAGCGTGGCGAAAAGCCGGTTTTCGGCAAAAGCCTCTGCCTCAGGACAGAGAATATTCATGAGGGTGGACTTGCCGGCATTGGTGTAGCCGACAAGTGCAACCCTCGGCACCGTCTGACGGCCTCTGGTCTGGGTATTATGCTGCAGCGAAACCTCGCGAAGCTTTTTTTTCAGAAGGGAGATGCGGTTACGGACCAGACGACGGTCGGTCTCGATCTGGGTCTCACCCGGCCCCTTGCTGCCGATACCTCCCTTCTGTTTTGAAAGATGGGTCCAGGCACCTGACAGGCGGGGCAGCATATATTCAAGCTGGGCAAGTTCAACCTGCATCCTGGCCTGGGCAGACTGGGCACGTATGGCAAAAATCTGCAGGATCAGACCTGTACGGTCAATCACCTTGCACTCAAGCGCCCGCTCAAGGTTTCTGGCCTGACCGGGTGTAAGATCATCATCAAAAATCACCAGATCGACCTCATGCTCTTTGACAAACGGTATCAGTTCATCAACCTTCCCCTTTCCGATGCAGTAGGCCGGATCGCGGATTTTTTTCTCCTGTATGTACGATTCAATGACATCGGCACCGGCCGTATCAGCAAGAAAGGCAAGTTCAGCAAGATACTCCTCTACAAGAGCGCGGGGTGTTTCAGGCTGGGAACAGAGACCGACAAGAACAGCCTTTTCCCGTTTATTATCAGAAGGGAGAGTATTCAATAGGGGGATTAAATTATGTAACTATTTAAATGAAAACGATCTGTAACCTGGCATGTTGCTATATTACAACCATTGTTTTATCTTGACAACTCTTCTTGTAAACAAACTCGTTACGTAAAAAGTTACACATTTTTCTTTCACGGCATACCGTAAACGGGTAAACGAGCGGTGATGACAGGAACAGGCTAATATAAGCGCGGATGTCAGATGAACTACAGCTATAATGGAAAAACTGCCATCAAGGATCCTGAAAAGAGGATAACGCTTGAAAACGCTTATCAATACTGCCGGCAGATTTCACAGCATCACGCAAAAACATTCTACCTTGCAACCCTCTTTCTGCCAAAAAGGCAGCAGAACCCGATATTTGCAATCTACGCCCTCCTGCGCACGGTCGATGATCTGGTGGATATGGCCGAGGAGAAGCTGACCAACGGCCAGATTACCAAAGAGGAGATTCAGCGCCTGCTTGAAGGGTGGAAATCAAGACTTAAAGCCTGTTATGCCGGCGAGAGTGTAAATGACCCCATCCTGATGGCCTGGCAGGATACGCTCAAAAGTTTCCCGATTCCGATAGAATACCCGCTCGACCTGATGGACGGCGTCGCCATGGATATTGTGTTCAAACCCTTTGAAACCTTTGACGAACTCTATGTCTACTGCTACAAGGTCGCCTCGGTTGTCGGGCTCATGACTTCCGAAATTTTCGGTTACCGCGACAAACAGGCGCTGCAGCATGCCATTGAACTCGGTATAGCCATGCAGCTTACCAACATCCTGCGTGACGTCGGTGAAGATGTTGACCGCGGAAGAATCTATCTCCCTCTTGAAGATCTCCGCCGCTTCAACTATTCAGAGGAGGAGTTCATGAAAAAAACCAATAATGAAAACTTCCGGAATCTCATAAAGTTCCAGATTGAGCGGGCAAGAGGCTACTATCGCTCTTCTGAAAAAGGGATTCCCATGCTCGAAAAGCGTAGCCGCTTTGCCGTCGGTATCAGCAGCATTAATTACTGCAACATTTTAAATGCGATAGAAAAAAACGGATACGATGTCTTTTCAAAACGCGCCTATCGCTCTTTCTATCAGAAAATCCGCACCATTCCATTTGTCTGGTATAAAACCCGTATAGCCTCCTGACGAAAGGGGTGCTTTGTACCAACCATATTTTTTCACCTCCAGAATTTCAAGGCAAAAGTAATCATGAGCAAGGAAAACGCACAGAATCCGGATAACCAGCATACACCAGACCAGACGCCGCAGCTCTCGCTGAACGACCAGATGCAGCGCCGGCTTGAAGAGCGGCAGCACCTTCTTGACGCCGGAATAAACCCCTACCCCTGCCATTTCGATGTCACCAGCTTCTCCCTGGATATTATTGCAAATTTCCGGGAGGAGGCCAAAGAGCCGGTTGCCGTAGCAGGAAGAATCATGACCATCAGAAAGATGGGCAAGGCATCGTTCTTCCATATCCAGGATTCAAAGGGAAAAATCCAGATCTACCTGAAAAAGGATGAAGTGGGTGACACAGCCTACGACACCTTCAAACTGCTTGATATCGGTGATATTGTCGGCGTAAAAGGGTATACCTTCAAAACGAGAACCGGAGAGATTTCGGTTCATGCCGAATCATTTGAACTGCTCAGCAAATCGCTGCGTCCCATTCCCGTTCCGAAGGAGAAGGAGGTTGATGGCGAAAAGGTGGTTTTTGACGCATTCAGCGACCGCGAGCAGCGGTACCGTCAGCGCTATGTTGATCTGATTGTCAACCCCGAAGTCCGCCAGACCTTTATCAAGCGGAGTGCCGTTGTCTCGTTCATGCGGCAGTTCTTCTCCTCACAAGGGTGGCTTGAAGTTGAAACCCCTATTCTGCAGCCGATATACGGCGGGGCCGCCGCCCGTCCCTTCACGACGCACCACAATGCTCTCGACATGGAGCTCTACCTGCGCATTGCCAACGAACTCTATCTCAAACGGCTCATTGTCGGGGGGTTTGACGGTGTCTTCGAATTTGCCAAGGATTTCCGCAACGAGGGTATCGACCGCTTCCACAACCCCGAGTTCACCCAGGTCGAGCTCTACGTAGCCTACAAGGATTACAACTGGATGATGGAGCTTGTCGAGGAGCTCTTCTACCGCACCGCGCTTGAGGTCAACAAGAGCGAGGTCACGCTCTTTCTCGGCAACGAAATCAGCCTGAAACCGCCGTTCAAACGACTGAGCATTATCGACGCCATCGAAGAGTACTGCGGAAAGAATATCAGAGGGAAGTCAGAGGTGGAGCTTCGAAATGTCGCCAAGGATCTCGGACTTGAACTCGATCCCAAAATCAGCAGCGGCAAGATTATCGACGAGATATTCGGCGAGTTTGTTGAACCAAAGCTGATTCAGCCGACCTTTATCACCGACTACCCCACCGAGATGTCGCCCCTTGCCAAGGAGCACCGTTCACAGCCGGGAATTGTTGAGCGCTTTGAATTGATTGTCGGCGGAAAAGAGGTGTGTAACTCATTTTCAGAGCTGAACGATCCGGTTGTTCAGCGTGAACGGCTTGAATCGCAGGCAAAACTCCGCCAGCGCGGAGATGAAGAGGCGATGATTGTCGATGAGGACTTCCTTCGCGCCCTTGAGTACGGCATGCCGCCATGCGCAGGCCTCGGAATCGGCATCGACCGCATGGTGATGCTCATTACCGGCCAGGACTCTATACGCGACGTGATCTTCTTCCCCCACATGAAGCCGGAGTGAACCACTACCGGGCAGGTTAACCTTAACTCCCGGTATAGCACTCTTATTCTTCCATAGGACCTATAGGACCCATAAGACCTATAGCTCCTATAAAGAGTTGAAGAGGCTTTTACGAAAGTGTTGCGCTTTTCAAACCACTGAGCAACACTCTTATTCTTCCATAAGACCTATAGGACCCATAAGACCTATAGCTCCTATAAAGAGTTGAAGAGGATTCTTGCGCTCTCCCCCGTTATAACTGAACTTTGTAATACTCTTTGTACCACGCCACAAACCGCTTTATTCCCTCCTGAACCGTCGTTTCGGGCTTGTAGTTGACATCCTGCATCAACTGATCGACATCGGCATAGGTGTCGGGCACATCGCCGGGCTGAAGCGGCAGATACTCCTTTTCGGCGGTTCTGCCAAGCTGATCTTCAATCGCCTTGATGTAGTCCATGAGATCAACCGGGCTGCTGTTGCCGATATTGTAAACCCTCCAGGGGGCCCTGCTGGTGCCCGGATCCGGCTTCAGACCCGACCACTCGGGATTGGGCTCGGCAGTGTGGTCGAGCGTCCTGATGATCCCTTCCGTAATATCATCAACAAAGGTGAAGTCGCGGCGATGCTTGCCGAAGTTGAAAACCTTGATGGGCTTGTTGTTGACAATGGCGTCGGTAAAAAGAAAGAGGGCCATATCCGGTCTGCCCCATGGGCCGTAAACGGTAAAGAAACGGAGACCGGTTGTCGGAAGATTGTAGAGATGGCTGTAGGTGTGGGCCATCAGCTCGTTGGCCTTTTTGCTGGCCGCATAGAGCGAGAGCGGATGATCGACATTGTCATGTACCGAAAAGGGCATGGTCTCGTTGGCGCCGTAAACCGAACTTGAGGATGCGTAGACAAGGTGTTTCACCCCGTTATGGCGGCAACCTTCAAGAATATTGGTAAACCCCACAATGTTGCTCTCGATATAGGCGTGGGGGTTGATCAGGGAGTAGCGTACACCGGCCTGTGCGGCAAGGTTGACCACCTTCTCAAATTCACCCGTCCGGAAAAGCTCTTCCATGGCGCTGCGGTCAGCTATATCCATCCTGACAAAACGGAACCCTGCATAGGGAAGCAGCATCGAAAGCCTTGCCTCCTTGAGCGAAACATCATAGTAATCGTTCATATTGTCAATGCCCGTTACCTCTTCACCCCTTTCAAGCAGCTGCTTGCAGACGTGAAAACCTATAAACCCGGCAGCACCGGTTACCAGTATTTTCATTGCGTGTTTTTCGTTTAATGCGTTATGACGGGCAGATATATAGCCGGCCTGAAATTCAATTTAAGAATAATACCATTACTATCGAAACCCGTGATGGAGGCGCTCTCCCCTGCCGTTCCGGCAACGCCCTGACACGAACCGGTCAGAGGAGCAGAACAACCATCAGGTAAAATCTGCATGACAGGAGCAAAAGGAACTGAAAAATGTAATTTTCTTCAAATTTGTAACTTTTTTAGGCAATAAACATAATTATCCGAATTTTTTTAAGTATATAGCGATTAGTAATTGGAACTGACAGCAACAAGACGACAGAGCCGTATGACCCGCTTTTTTGAGAGCTACGAAGCAGATCCCGCCCGGTTTTTTGATGAGGTGATTTCAAAAGAGGGAATCCCCAGGCAGCACTATGACAAACTGCTTCACCGTTTTGGCCAGTTTTCACTGGATGACATCAAGGCCCGTCGGCAGATAGTCAACATCTTCTTTCGCAACCAGGGCATTACCTTCACCGTCTACGGCGTGGAGGAGGGCATAGAACGGATTTTCCCTTTCGACCTTATCCCGAGAGTGGTACCGGCAAACGAGTGGCAGACTATTGAAAAGGGGCTGATACAGCGGATCACAGCGCTCAACGCCTTTCTGCATGATATCTATCACGGCCAGAAAATTCTCAAGGACAAGGTGATTCCGGCGGAACTGGTACTCGGCAGCAAGCACTTCCGGCGCGAGTTTGTCGGCATCAATCCCCCGCTCGGCATCTACATTCATGTCACCGGTAGCGATATTATCCGCGACGGCGAGGGCAACTATCTGGTACTTGAAGACAACCTGCGCACCCCGAGCGGCGTATCCTACATGCTGCAGAACCGGCAGGCGATGAAGCGGGCATTCCCGGTACTCTTTGAAAAATACAAGATCCGGCCGATCGAAAACTACCCGCAGGAGCTGCTTCGCACCCTGCAGGAGATCAGCCCCGTGCGCAGAAACGAGCCTAACGTGGTGGTACTTACCCCCGGAATCTACAACTCCGCATATTTCGAACACAGCTTCCTTGCCCGCCAGATGGGTGTTGAACTGACCGAGGGGAAGGATCTGGTCGTCAACAACAACAAGGTCTATACCAGAACCACCCGTGGTCTTGAGCGTGTCGATGTCATCTACCGCCGCGTGGACGATGACTATCTCGATCCGCTGGTCTTCCGCCCCGACTCCAAGCTCGGCGTTGCCGGTCTCATCAACGCCTACCGTAAAGGCAATGTTGCACTCGCCAATGCCATCGGCGCCGGTGTTGCTGACGACAAGGTGATCTACAGCTTTACGCCCGATATCATCAAATACTATCTCGGTGAGGATCCCATACTGCAGATTGTGCCGACATGGCTGCCGAGCAAACCGGCCCATCTCAAATACATTCTCGAAAACCTCGATACGCTGGTCGTGAAGGCGGCCAATGAATCAGGCGGATACGGCATGCTGATCGGGCCGGAATCAACTGTGGCCGAGCAGGAGAAGTTTGCCGAGATGATTGTTGCCAATCCGCGCAACTACATTGCGCAGCCGACCATTTCACTCTCGCGCCATCCGAGCTTTTTTAATGACAGCGATATCTTCGGATGTCATATCGACCTTCGCCCCTATGTATTGTACGGTAAAACGGTTACCATAGTCCCCGGCGGTCTGACAAGGGTAGCACTCAAGCGCGGATCGCTGGTGGTAAACTCCTCTCAGGGCGGCGGAAGCAAGGATACCTGGGTTGTTGACGAATAAATAATTAATAGCTGAATCATGTTAAGCCGTGTTGCCGAATCGCTCTTCTGGATGAGCCGCTATTTTGAAAGGGCGGAAAATACCGCAAGGTTTCTCGACGTCAATTTCAATCTGCTGCTCGACCTCAACAACATCACGCACACCGAGAATCCGAACTACTGGATAGCGCTCATTCTTGTCACCAGCGACAGGGAGCGTTTCAATGATCTCTATAAGGAGTATAACGCCCATACCGTTACCGACTACCTGGTGTTCAACAAAAACAATCCGAACTCCATCACCTCCTGTATCGGGCTGGCAAGGGAGAATGCGCGCAGCATCATCGAGAGCATTTCAAGCGAAATGTGGGAGCAGGTCAACAACCTCTACCACTATCTGCAGAGTGTCACGCCGCAGTTCGTGCACAACGACCCCTACAGCTTCTACAAGGAGATCAAAAATTCATCCCATCTCTTTCAGGGCATTACCGACAACACCTTCTCGCACAACGAAGGGTGGGACTTCATCCAGATTGCCAAATACCTTGAACGGACCGACAACATTGCCCGCCTGATCGATGTCAAATATCACATGCTGCTGCCGGAACTGCACAGTTCGCTGGAGGAGAGTGAAGATTCAACCGATATTGTAGCCGGTTCGGTCGATATCATCCAGTGGATGGCGGTACTTAAAAGCTGCAGCGCCCTTGAAGCATTTCGAAAGGTCTATCTCTCAAAGATCGATCCCGACAACATCCTGCGCTTTCTGATTCTTGACCGCAGCTTCCCCCGCAGCATCAACTTCTCGGTATGCGCGGCTGAAGATGCCCTCTGGCGGATATCGGGCAGCTCGCGGCACCGCTATGTCAACAATGCCGACCGGCTTATCGGCAAAATGGAGGCCGAACTGAGTTACACCTCCATAGAGGATATCTACTCGAAAGGACTGCATCTCTACCTTGCCGATCTGGAGCAGCGGCTGGTAAAAATTGGAGAACAGGTACACCTGACCTATTTTGCATACCATACACCGGAAATCGAACCGCAGGATGTTGAAGAGGCGCTTCCCTTTACCGGAGTGGCTGGCGGACGCGCCAACTGGAGCCAGGCGCAACAGCAGCAGCAGCAATAACCCGACTCAATTACCAAGAGCATGATTTTAAAAGTTGAACACGCAACCCTGTTTGAATATGATAGTCCGATCTATGAAACAGCAACAGAGGTAAGACTCCACCCGAGCAACAACCACGCTGCGCCGCAGCGATGTGCAAGCTTCAAGCTTCAGGTCGATCCCCCTGCCACCATTTTCGAATACACCGATTTCTACGGTAACTGCGTCAACCACTTCAACCTGCTCCAGAGCCATAAACGGGTAAAAATTGTAGCGACATCCGTTGTTGAAACCGGTATTGGAAACACCTCAGCCGCTGATGATGAAGATATCTTTCTGATGGATTTTTCCGGCGAAAGCCGTTATGTCCATTTTGACCCTGCTGTACGCGATTTCACCACCTGTTTTGCCACGAATACAGACAGCTATCATCTTGCTGAATCAATCTGCCGGCACATCAACGAATCATTCATCTACGAACCGGGCGTAACCGACGTTCACAGTACCAGTGCGGTCGTCATGGCCCTCGGGCGGGGTGTCTGCCAGGACTTTGCCCACATCATGCTTGCCACCTGCCGTTACCTCGGCGTTCCCGCGCGCTACGTCAGCGGCTACCTCTTCGGAGGAAGCACCCCTGACGGACGTGATGAAGCAAGCCACGCATGGTGCGAAGTATACTGCGGAAAGGAAAAAGGGTGGATCGGCATGGACCCTACCCACAGCACCCTCTTTGTTGATGATCGCTATATTAAAATCGGTTCAGGCCGTGACTATGGCGATGTTCCCCCTGTACGCGGAACCTTCAAGGGCAATGCCACCGAAAAGCTCAGCGTTGCAGTCAAGGTCTCTTCAATGGACGAGAAAAGCTGATGAGCGCCCCTGAATTCGTTTAAGGGAATTCATGCAGGAAGAGTACATTATACCATAACGCTCAAAAGCAGGCCTCGACTTTTTGGGGAGATTCAGAGACACCAATTGATCATGTCAGGAAGTGTTCAATTCAGCACCGCCATCCTTCTGCTCACGCTTCTGCTCACCGCAGCAGAGCCCGCCGCCGGGCCCCTGACCGCAGAAGAGTACTACCTGAGCGGTAAGGCAAAATATCACCTGAAAGACTATACCGGCGCCATTGAGGACTACAACAGGGCCATAGAGCTTGCTCCGGAAGTTGCCAAATTCTTCGGGAGCCGCGGCGCAGCCAAGCGCAAGCTCGGCGATAAAAGGGCCGCTATCGCCGACGCACAGCAGGCCGCCCGCCTCGGTGACAGACAGGCTCAGAGAATCCTCCGCTTTTTCGGTTATGACTGGTAGGTGAGAATCGTCGATTGTTCATCTCCATCCAGATCGCGCACCATAGAGAGCGCTGAGGCAGGGCAGAGCGAGCGGAACTCGGCTGTCCCCTTTACTCCTGCAGGCAGACTCTCTCGTGAACAAACCCGGTACCCCCGGCGCTTGAAATACTCCTCTGCCGATGTGGTGAGAAGGTAGAGATGCCTCACTCCTGCACTGAATGCAGAGGCTTCCATGCGTCGGCACAGTTCCCCGGCGACCCCCCTGTTCCGGCAGTTTCGCGCAACACACACCGAACGAAGCAATCCAGCACTCCCGAGCAACTCAACCCCCGCCGTCGCAACCAGAACGTCTCCCTCTTTTGCCAGAATAAAATGCTCAAGGTGCTCTCCCGCATCCTCAGAAGGAAGGCCGTTTTCCCTGAGCAGTGCCTGCACCATCGGAAGATCATCCGGAGTGGCCTGAGAGTAGATAATGCTTTCCGAAGGTGCTGGGGCCTCAATCATGTGATCAGTCAAACTTGCTCATGAAAAGCATAAACAATGTCGAACATTGAAAAATGCGTAAAGAAGTATGCCTCCCTCACGAGAGGCATAGCTCAACCATCAGGTTCTACACACCTTAACCTTCACCTTCACCGACAGGTTCATCCGAAATTGTTATGTATGCTGCAAAGTTATCGTCTCTGAAAAAGAACTTGACCGGCTTTTCGTTCCGGAGCAGGTCCAGAATATTCGCCAACTGCGAATACTTATAGTTTACGTAGTACATGGGCTTGCCGCTGACATGAGTGGTTTTGCTGTTGGCCGACAATGAAGCAGCATCAGGATAAAAACGCAAAAATGCAAAAGCGTTGGGAATTCCAAGACTGATGGTTGCTTCTGCACCTGCATTGCCGCCTGGACCGCCATAGGCAAATACCAGATAGGTGGAAATGTCAACAAAAGTAGTAGCCATGGATGTTTCCTCCATTTGATTGTTGGTTTATGAAAAATCGTTGTAAAGAACAACGATACCCATCATCCGTTTACGAGCAGAAATACTTTGATAAAGAACACGTCAATATCATTAAAATACACACTTTACCACTAAATATCACCAACCAAAAAGCAATGTTGCGACAATGCGATATTGAAATGATTCCGTCACAAAGGCAAAGCAAACGAAGGCTATCGGTGTTCAGAGAGTTAAAAGCCGAAATATGATATTTTGAAGGAATGCAGGTCAAGGTTTTTTCGCTGCCACCTTGAGGCTGACGACCGTGCTGCCAATCCGCTGAATCTCGCTCATCGGTATCTGCATGGTTGCGACGACCTCCTTCAGCATCGGCTGATCGGCAATCAGCTCCGCAGGAAAGTGACTCTCTCCGACTACCGTTACCTCCTCAAATCCGGCACGCTTTATGGCATCGAGATAGTCATCCTTGCGAATGGCTCCGGCAATACAGCGGATGTAAGCCTCAACCGAACTGCCGAGGTAATCCGGCAGAGCTTCAAGCAGGGCCATGTCCGAAACCACAAGGCTCCCGCCCGGTTTCAGAACGCGGAATGCCTCCTGAAAAACCTTCGGTTTGTCGGTTGAGAGGTTGATGACGCAGTTTGATATAATGACATCAACGCTTGAGCTCTCAATAGGCAGGTTCTCGATCTCTCCCTGACGGAACTCAACATTTCGGTAGCCGTTGTTCCGGGCATTCACTCTGGCACGTTCAATCATCTCCGGGGTCATATCCACTCCGATAACGCGGCCACGCTCACCGACCTTGTTCGAGGCAAGAAAAGCATCCACTCCGGCACCCGAACCGAGATCAAGCACCACATCACCCTCCTTCATCACGGCAAGCGCCACAGGATTACCGCAGCCGAGGCCGAGATTGGCCCCATCCGGTATGCTCTGCAGCTCCAGATCAGAATACCCCGCAACCCTGCTTGCCGACTCGATAAACTCCGGCTCCATTACGCCCGACGGTTTACAGCATCCGAACAAGCTCCCCCTCTTGACGGTTGCGCCATAGCGCTCTTTAATCGCATCCCTGATACTTTTCTGTTCCATGGTTACACTCCTTTTCTTTAACTTTTATCGAACATTATATTTTATATCATACACTGTGTTCGATAAAAAAGTAACTATATTTCCGGAGCGCGTCAACAACCAATGTTTCGACAATTGTTCGATTCCGGACAGAAGAGCCGGTTTCGTCCGGCAAAAAAGAGGATTTATGAAAGAAAAAAAGAGAGACCGGCGGGTAAGCCGCACGCGGAGGCTGATGCATGAGGCGCTTATGGCCCTGATTGTGGAAAAAGGGTATGAGGCAATCACCGTGCAGGATATACTTGACAGGGCGGATGTAGGCCGTTCAACCTTCTATGCACACTATCAGGACAAGGATGAGCTGCTCCTCTCCAGCTTCGAGCACCTGCGCACCCTCTTTGAAGAGCAGCAGCAGGCCCTTCTTGCCGCAAGGCAAACCGGCAGGAATCCTGAACTCAATATCGTGCTGGAGCTCTTCCGGCACACCGGAGAGCATCACAGACTCTACAAGGCCATTGCGGGCAAGCAGAGCGGTGAGATGATCATGAAATACCTTCACCGCTACCTCTATACTCTCCTGATCGGCCCGCATACGGAAATGATGAAAGAGAGAGTTACGCCACCGGTACCTGTTGAGGTAATAACCCATCATCTGGTCAGTTCGCTGCTCTCGCTCATCACCTGGTGGCTTGACAACAACATGCCCTACCCGCCGGAAAAGATGGATGAGATCTTCAGGATACTCTCAACCCCCACCCTTGAAGCGGCCTTCGGGCGAAAGATGGAGGAAAAGATCATGAGCGAATATGCTGCGGGAAGCGTGATGGCTTTTTACAGCCAGTTTATCGACCGAGGCTGCTGCCCCGGGAAGTAACGGATCTGCAACTGTTGAAAGGAAAGGAACGGAATAAACCGGAAAAGACTTTGAGATAAAAAGTGTCCTGCTGATAAACATACCCGAAGATCGGATAATGGGAAGGGGGCTGAAAACATGCCAAACTATTTCTTCAGAAACAAACTGCATCTCTCGGTGCTCTCCTCGCTCGGGGCCGCAAGCTGGTCGGTCTATTTCAATATCCCGGTTAATGGATGGGCTGTGCTGACTGTCTTTATCCTCACCTTTTCAATCTATCAGGACAACCGGCTCACCGATGACGTCGAAGATGCTGCAAATGATCCGGAAGGGCTGAAAAATGCGCAGAAAAACGAGGCGTTTATCACCTACATAACATCCTGGATGCTTCCCGTTGTTGCTCTCGTTATCTCCCTGCAATTCGGTTCTGCGGCACTCTGGACAACGGCACTCATCATCCTCATCGGATTTCTCTATAACCACAAATGCTTCCCCGCCACTCTCTCCCGTCGCCTGAAAGGAGCACGACGGCTGAAGGATATCTATGTTGTCAAAAATCTTACCCCTCCCCTCGACTGGGCAACCGCAATCATCTTTCTCCCCCTCTTTTTTGAGGGTCAGCCGATTACACCGAAAGCCTGGATTTGCTGGGGATATCTCTTTATCTGCGCATTCTTTATTGAAGTTATGTGGGATATGCGCGACCGCCGGGGCGATCTCTCAAGCGGCATCAAAACCATAGCCAACACCTTCTCCTTTCTGCATACCAAACAGTTCCTCATCATCACAAGCGTGATCTCCGGAGCCATCCTCTTCACCTTTACCTTCACGAAATTTCTTCCGGGATCAACCTATTTCCTGCTCGCAAACAACGCGGCCGTGATCGTCATCGCAAGTTTGTACAATGAGAAGAGAGAGGCCTTCATGCGCAAAATCAGCGACGTCACCATCCTCCTCGCCACCGTCCTCTTCCTCTCCTTCGGCCTGATCGCCTTCTATTCGAGGTAGCCCCGATCACCATCCAGACCTTCCGTTTCCTCATGCTTTACGAGGCCATCCGGTGTATTAATAATTGTTATTCAGCGTATAATATGGTAACTTTTGAAGTTTTCAACTACTTCATCAGCCAACGCAGTTAGACCTCAAAGAAAGAGAGAGAGGAGGTGCTCACGACAAAAAGAACGGAATAGATGACTCCATACCTCCCGGTTTATTCAGGATGAGCATCAGCCATCTCAACAGACAGGGGAAGCACACTCAAAGTGGTAATCAGCAATTTTCATCATCAGCAATGCAAAAGGAGGAAAATATGCAACTCATTTTTAAACAGTGGCTTAGCGGAATACGGGCAGATTTTTGGCTGCCAAAAGAAAAATTGATCGGAGAGTTCATCGCAAAAAATAAAATCCCGGCTCTTGAAAAGATATCCAATGCAGTTTTAGAGGAGCATACAAGAGATCTTGCCGGAGTATTGAAACCTGTCGGTGCAAAAATCACGATCGATAAAATCAAAAACTGGCCGGGCGGCTTGAAAACCCCCACCTGCACTACAAAGGTGATCTCTATGTACTTAATGATGCACAGTGGAAAAAATTCACAACGCCACTCCTGGAGGAGTTGAGCACCAAACTGACGACAGGGCCATCGATCTCCTTTGATGGACTTGTTGATGCTCACGCAATCAAATAATGGCACCCACAAGGTAGTGCTGTTTTACTCAGAGCAGTGGCAGTGCCTGGCAACACTGCCATTGCTTTTTTTCCACTCATCCTGCGATCCAAATGAAATACACGATAGCGGTTACGCAACAATGCAACCTTGGATGCAGTTACTGTTACATATCGAGCAACAGAGAGGTGATGAGTCCGGCAACTGCCGACAGGATCATTGAATTCATGTTTCGTCATACGCCGGAAGATGAAACAATCGAGATTGGTTTTTTTGGCGGTGAACCCATGCTGGAGTTTGACCTGATTAAAACAATATCAAGTCGGATCCGGAGTCACCGTGGCTATAATCCGGACAAGGTCAATTTTTTTATTGTCAGCAATGGCACGATTTTCTCGGACGCCATAGCCGATGAACTTGTTCGCCTGCAACTCCCTTTTGGTATAAGCTGTGATGGCCCTCCTCATATCCAGGACTCTTCAAGAGTGTTCAGGGATGGCAGAGGAAGCTCAACCGTGGTTGAAAAGAACATTCGCCACGCGCTTCGCTCTTTTCCTTTTTTACCCGTTAATGCCGTCTACACGCCAAACACCCTGCAAAACCTGCCGGAGGTGATCGATTACTTTTACGCACTCGGAGTCAGAGTCATCTATCTCAACCCTGATATTTCTGCACGATGGACAAGGGAGCACGCCGAAATGCTTCCGGAACTCTACCGCGCTGTCGGAGAAAAATATATCGACTACTACAAGCAGGAAACACCCTGTTATATCAGTATGATCGACAGCAAGGTTACGGTTATCATGAGAGGCGGCTATCAACCTCTTGAGAAATGCAGAATGGGCAAGGGGGAGTTTGCGTTTGCTCCATCAGGCAATGTCTACCCCTGTGAACGTCTTATCGGCAGTGATAACGGAGTGACCCATTGCCTTGGCAATATCAACAACAGTAACCTGACTCAGGTGAAATGCAGTCATGATGCCTCACAAATCGCCAACGGGATCTGCCCTGCATGCGAATTGAACCAGTACTGTATGAACTGGTGCGGCTGTACAAACTACTTTGCAACAGGAGACTACAACGCTCCGGGAGCATTTCTCTGCGCCTCTGAAAAAGCCTCAATTGGAGTTGCTCTGGAGGTTATCAATACACTCGGAAATGAAGGAATCCCCTTTTCAGATCACCTTGCAGGAACCCCGCTCATGAGCATTATCGGCGAGAGTGTACTTAAAGGATAAGCCGATTTAAGCGAAAGCAATCACCCCCGAATGCTTTTGAGAAAGTTCTAACTGACCCTCTCCTTAGGCCTGGTCGTCTTCAATTCACGATAACCCCATTCACCATCCAGACCGCCCACTTTTGCCGCCGCAAACCGGTCACATTTCCGAAAGTAAATTCGGATGGCGGTCAATGAGTTTCAAAAGCTTTACCAGTGGTACAGGCGGGCGGCTTTCACCCCTCTCATATCTGGAAAAGGCCATTTTCCCGACACCAAAGAGAGATGCAAGCTCTGCCTGTGAAAGATTGAGTTTTTTACGAATGCGGCGAATGTCTGCCCCGACATCACCCTTCACGGTACGGATCAATCCCTCCTGCGCCTCCGTGTACCGTCGATAGCTCTCTTCGTCCCAAACTCCTTCACCACAACGCGAACAGAACGCTCCCCGCATTGCGTGCAAGGTTAACGATTGCCCTCCATAAGCAAGTGTTTCATCAAGAACTTTATCAACCATCTCTGAATGGCCGCACACAGGACATGTCATCATAACCTCACATCATTTTGCACCTCGGTCAATCCCATAGACAAGCCCCCACGCAATGCAGTTACAGTAAACGGTCGGGTGCTTTTGTCGGCAACAACAGCTTTAACCGTGGCGAGGCTGTAATGTGGTGTTCGCTTCTCCAATTCACCATATTTTTATATCAATATGTATAATTTAATCAATTTGGCTAATTCAGCAAAAGCGCTATAACGATCATCTGAATTCTGCAAATCCTGATCTGTCGAACGCTGACTATTACTATCCTCTGTGTGATAATGGGAGTCTACCCACAACGTTCTCCACTCTCACTTCATGGTAAGAATCGGAAGGTAAATACAGAAAATCATGATCGTCCCCGCCTCCACTTGAATTACTTGGGGACATCCTGTACTGAAAGCAGATGCTTATCGAAGTGTTTGTATGTTATTTATAGCAGTATTTATTTTGTGCCTAGAAAATATTTCGCTAAAATTTCAGTAAAATCATAACAAAGCAAGATAGGCCATGGAATCACATAAACCGGTCACTTGCCATACATTCCGGCGCTCACGCGTCAGGCTATCCAGCGTCTACAACGGACAGCCTCCCCGCGAGCGAGCTCGCGTGAACGTCAGCCGCTGATCCTTAGCAGCATAATGCATAAGGAAGCTCCGATGAAAGGATATATACCAGCCATAGCCGCCGTAAGTGTAAGAGATCAATCCAATTTAACTAAGGAGGCAGTGTCATGCTTAATCCCGCAACAACCATGCAACCATGGGAACAAGGTGGTCTCCAGGCAAGAGATGCGTTCATCGCTGAATTTCTCGCCATTTCAAGCGAACAGTTCATCACTCAGGAAGGTGGATTTGTGAAGGGTGACCCCATTCAAGCCTATAACCAAGGAGCCATTCCCGACTGCAACGGAAACAATGCGGGTCATAACTACATGGTTTACGCACTTCCAGCGCCTAAGGAACAGGGGGCGATCAATACCATTAGCGCAGCTGATGACAATGATCCAAAAACCTTTGGTCTCTGGACGAGTTACCGGCTGCGCCAGGACGAGGTTATCGTCTTCATTGGCCAGACCCCTCCGAAAGTGGATTACTACAGTTACCGCAGTTTCTTATACAATCGCTTCTACAAGGAAAAATGCAAGCGTTGCATTCTCTTTGTCAGCCTTGGCGACACCATTAATAACATGCGGATCAAGCTGTCATCGCCTGCCCCCGGTTCACCAGTCATTATCATCACCGGGGCCAATGAAGCGAGTTGTCGATTAGTGGTAAAGGACCTGATCAAGAGCATAAGCAAAGCAAATCCTTTCAATGATCCGGCGACGTTGGAAAAAAGCATCAACTTTGACCGTATTCCCCTGGATTTGGTCAGGATGGGTCTCAAAATTCAGGATGACGAATTTTTTTATCTTAACCGAGTCGGTAATTTTGTTAACGAGAGCGAGGGAGATGATTACCTTAAAAACGAGAACGGAAAATACGGCCGGGTATTTCGCTTGACCCCGATAAAACAATGGGAGCCGAAGGCCTTTGTCGGAGCTGAAAATCTCATTCCACGTGGCTCCGGTAAAAACCTCGAATTTCAGTACTCCAATGCACTGATCGAACTTCGGAGCCAAATTCTGAAGCGCCACTTCGACAAAATCGCCCGCGATATAGAAACTAAGGTGTGGCTGTTTGACAGCTTTGATGCGCTACAACGCGGGATTGATCTGCTCGGTGAAAGCCGTGATACCTCATACTTGGAGACCGACCCTTTCCTGCTTGCCAACTGTGGCGATGCAGGGGATTTTGCTATTGTCTACGGACTAAATCATGCAAGTTGCGGGACCTCGACCTATTCGAACTTCGGTGTCTACGACTGTTCCACCGAGGCTGGAGTGGTCGGGAAGAGTTCATCCCATAAAAGTTATTCCGGATTGGCCGCGGAATATCTGAATGGGACCGCATTTGCCCACCTGGCCCATCTTTTCTATGTTTGGAAAATTGGCCGCTTTGAACCCGCCAATCAGAATCATGGTTATCTGCAAGTCCCCTTTGTCGTCCGCAACAACGGTGTTTTCTCGGAACGCGCCGAGATAATCCCACTGGAACAGGAGATGAAATTTGGCTTCAGGGCCTACCTTGATCCTCGCACCGGTATCGGCCCAGCCTGGTGGGAGATGCTCTACGACCGGGCGATCGTTTTCAAATCATCGCGTTGAAAATACAGGAGGGGATGGAAGATGCGATGCCTGCGTTTTTCGCCATCGGCACATCTACTAAAACGCAAAAGCAGGGGCTGGCATTGTGTCTGGCGGGAGTAGCGCTTTACTGCCTGTCATACGGAGCGCTGATTATTTTTCCTAAGAGTCTCTGACCAGTATGATCAGTTTCGTTGCGACTGCTTACACAACCGGTTTTTTGACTGATCGGGATTGGATTGCTCGGTGAGAAAGCCTATGTCCCGGCGAACTTGCGCTATCGTCCTTTTATATCGCTCCTGCGGTTATTTTCCTCATCCTTCACACTACGCACGCTGTTGTCGTATATCAGTGCATGGTAAGAATCGGAAGGTAAATACAGAAAATCATGAACGTCCCCTCCACGTAGTACATGAGGATTTCGAGCACCACCCAACGCAGTAATCGGGTTTCGGAATAAATAAATAGAGGTGCCCATCAAACAAAGCACTATCTTTATGTACGCATTCAATACACACAAAATAAAACTGATATGCCCCGGATTCCGGTAAATAGTAATGAGCGGCTCTCATTGCGCATAGCAGCAGCAGACAAATCTCTTCTGATGCGTGCTGCGGCACTTGAGGGAAAGGATTTAACCGAGTTTATCACACGAACCGTTGTTTCTGCCGCACAAAAAGTAATCGACGAGAACGAACGAATAGAGCTTACAGCGCGTGACAGCATGATCGTTCTGAATCTGCTTGAAGATCCTCCAGCTCCAAATGCAAAGCTCATAGCGGCGGCATTCGCCCTGCCCAAACGATCATGACTCTCCCTGCCTGGCACGAAGAACCGATCTCAAAACAGCATGATCGGGCAGCTTTTGATTGCGGTGACGATGCGCTCAATGAGTTCCTGCTTCGCCATGCCAGAAACAGTCACGACAAAGGTGGAGCCAAAACTTTTCTGGCTGTGGATGACTCTGCCGAAAAGAAGATTCTTGGATTCTACAGCCTGAGCCCGGCTTCTGTTGCTTACAGGAACACCCCGATGGTTGTCAAACGGGGATTGGCCCGGCATGATATTCCGGTATTCAGACTTGGTCGTTTAGCTGTTGATCGATCTGTTCAGGGTATGGGGTTAGGCGGGCAGTTGCTGCTTGCTGCAGGCCGACGCTGCATTCTTGCATCTTTACAGGTTGGAGGAGTCGCGCTCCTCATTGACGCCAAAAATGATCGGGTTGCAAAATGGTACGCCAGCTTCGGAGCTATGCCTCTGCTGGATGCACCACACTCTCTCTTGCTGCCACTCAAAACCATCTATGCAGCACTCAATTCCGCCGGAAAGCTCTGAACACGTGAGACTAAAGTGAACCGACTTCAGCCCATCGAAAGATTACCAGTACGACGCCTAAACTCTTTCTGGTCTTCATCATCGGAAAAAAATTGCACCACGCGCTATCCCTCGGATAATCAAATGATGCGATGTTCCCAGCGAATCAAGTCTCGCTCCTCTCGGCATTTCCGCTCCTCAGAAATTAGGCTGACAGAATATGGGCTATGAGTAATAAAAGAGTATACAAATACTTCTTCTCTTATTAAACAACGTCCCGGAGTCGCACATAGTTTGCAAGCAAACTACAGGGCAGAGAACGTGAAAAAGGGATCTATATGGTCGTACGGGTGAAACTGGCAGCAAAGATGCTGGTAATAGCCTGGACTTTAATGAAGAAAAAAGAGATGTTTGCCTATGATCAGCTAAACAACAGCTGACAAACAGCTGAAAAGACTGGGATTCGGAGGGAGTGCCTGTTCATACGAACGTTGAGGCTATGACCTCGTGCGGGACACTTAGGGCCTCTCACTCGAATCTCGTAACCTGGACAAAGGATGCTTGACAGCTGTTCATCAGCATGTCGGATACCAGATAACGATAAGGTACGAGATTCTACAGAAGTGAGCAACCCGCCTCTTTTTTTCGTGCTGTACATTGCACTGGTGGGGCTATTGTGTAAACGGTAAAACTTTGTATTTGGTAGTTTCAATATAGAATGTCCCCTAGTGGTTACGTATGCGGTGATGGTATATCAGCGAAGTTTTTGACGGTTCGTGCCGGACAGAGGGCCGCCAGTATCTCACTCTCTATCCCGCTGATAATCACATGATGCAATGTTCCCTAGGATGTCCGCTATGAGGAGAGATACTCCTTACCGCTGAATATTATTTATCTTGTCAGATTATATCGTTTAGACCTCATTTCAAAAGCATATTTTCCCCCTTCCATCACATCGCATATTTCTTTTTTAATTGATACTTGTTCAACTGTCCCTGTATGCAATATTTTTAATTGCTTACTTTCAGTATCCATTGAAATAATATATTCAGCATCCCCATTTACAGGAACATTTGCATTGTGAGTTACAACAATTAACTGTCTTTTCTCTTTCGCTTGTTTCAATCTGTCAACAATTAATTCATATACCAATCTGTTGTCTAAATCATCTTCAGGTTGGTCAAGAATTAACGGAAGTCTTCCATATGATAAAATAAATGTTAATATTGCTGTTGTTTTCTGTCCTGCTGATGCTGACGAAAGTGATTTAAATGAAGCATTTGGAGTTGGTTTGTACTGAACTTCAATTTCGTCCTCTGGTAACATTAAATCCAACTCATCTATTTGTGCATCATTTAAAGATTTGACAAGCTTCACAAAATAGCCTGTAACAATTGAACTCGTATCTTCATTAGCTCTGATTTTATGGATAACACTCCTAACTTCCTTGATTTTTCGTTCAACATTACCATCAAAACAAATTTTGATAAGAGCATCAATATCTGATTCAAACAAACTATCTCTTTGTATGATTTTTCTTATTTGGTATTCAAAATCTGTTTTATTTCGAAAGGGCTTAATATTTACCTTGACTTTATCTCCCATTGCAATACCTTGAAAGAATTCCCGCCTTTTATTTGTAATATCTTTACTAAAACGTAGATATTCATTTTGAAGATCGTCTCGCTCTCTTTTATCTTCCTCTCTGATTTCCGCCTTACTATTTATCTCATCCAGCTTGTCTTCAAGATCAATTTTTTCCTGAGAAAATCTCTCATAACTTGAAATTTCATCTATTCCTTCTTTTTCAAGTTCTTCTTTCTTTTGATTAAAGTCTTTTATGTTCTTATTTAAGTCTGCTTTCCATTTAGAGCTACTAACTGAAGCCTTAAAGTTCGTTTTAAGCTGTCCGGCGTCTTCATTTAACTTTTGTAAGACTGTTTTTATTTTTACTAACCCATCTTTTACGGTTTTTATAGATTGCTCCAATGCTTCCTTATGTGTTGGATCAAAGGCTGATAAATCAATATCATCAATTTCAATACTTTCAGCGAATTCCTTAAGTAGATTTTCTCTTTCTTCGATTTGTGAATGAAAACCATTTATAAGATTATTTTCATTTAAATATTTTTCTTTTGCTGTTAGTAAGTCGGCAATTCCACTTTTTTGTAGTTTCTTGATGTTGGCATCTAGGTCTTTAATTCTTGTTTCTATTTTACCTTTACCCGCCAATAATACATCTACCGTTCTTATTGAAGCAGATTTCTCTAAAAATAAACTTCTTATGTGCGCCCTGTCTGCTTTTACCTTTTCAAGACCTTCAATTGCTTTGTCAATTCTCTCTCTTAAAGCATTTGGCTCTTGTGCAATTTCATATATCTGCTTTTGAGAATAATGCTCATACTCAAAAAAGTCAATATAGCCTTCATCAGTTACATGCTCCCAAACCCCTGCGTTATTCAGCTTTTCAATATTGATTTTTTGCTTTGATGAATTAGTGATTTCGGAAGCAACTATCCTATGCAAAACATCATTTCTAACAAATTCAACTTCGATTACTGACGTTTCAGTTAAAACACCCTTCTTGGGTCTACCTGATTCTCTTTTGTAAAAATCACTATGGTCATTTAAAATTTCATTCAACTCTTGAAGATCGGCAGTATGATTGAAAACACCACGAATAAATCTTAATATACTAGACTTTCCACTTCCTCTACCACCTATTAATGTATTTAATTGTGGGCTGAAATCAATCTTTAATGGTGTTGACGTGTCAGTAATTGTTGTATTTGAAATAGAGATTGATTTTAGCCAAAGTTCTGGTTTTTTATATGGAGTTGTCGAGCAATTAAATTCATTTTTTACACGATAATCAGGCAATAGAAACGCTTGCCTCAAACCTTCTAGTGACGGCGTTTCGTCCATTTTAATCCAGGTATAGTGAGTACCTATTCCCCAAAGACCATGCTTTGAATCTTTGTAATCATGAGGATTGTCAGAAAATGTAAGTAATGCTAAATTATTTTCTATCGCAAATTTAACTGGTGTAAACCATTCCTTAATAGTCGAATCATCTATTGATGGATTAGGATTGTTGTAATAATCATTCAACAGTTCTTTCAATTGGATATTTCCTGTCGTTTGAAGTGACGCATTTAGAAATTCCTTGTGAATAACCTGAACAGCGTTTATATCACATTCAGTATAAAACTTCTTTAAGTTGCCGACACTTATAGAGGCAAGGCCATTGTATTCGTCTATATGTGCAGGTATAACAATAGCTCCGTCCGTTTTAGCTAATTCCGCGATATCAAAAATGCTTTTTGTTGTAGCTGCTTCTTGTTCCCCAAAATCTTCTACACGAATATCAGCACGAACCAAAAAATCTCTTATATCAGCCGATGTTTTGTCAACATTAAAAATAATTAAAAGGTGTATTTTTGAGGTATCGCAAGTAATTTCAACACCTGGAAATACAGTTAAACGTGTTCCCTCGGCAGCTTTTTTTATATCATCTATCGAAATACCTGTATTGTGGTTGGTAACAGCAACGCAATCCAAGCATTGTTCAATTGCTCTTCTCACCCATTGTTCGGCAGTTACACCTTTATCA
>NZ_AASE01000024.1 GCF_000168715.1 Chlorobium ferrooxidans DSM 13031
CAAACGCCTTGTTTGCATCAGCCATACGATGAACCTCATCACGCTTTTTCACCGATGCACCCTGCTCGTTGGCAGCATCCATCAACTCGGCAGCAAGTTTCTCAGCCATCGACTTACCTCCACGCTTTGCCGCATAGAGCTTCAGCCAGCGGAATGCAAGCGCACCTCTCCGGGAAGCCTTGACCTCCATCGGAATCTGATAAGTAGCACCGCCAACCCTCTTGCTGCGAACCTCAACGACCGGAGCAATGTGGGACATCGCCTTGCGATAAACCTCCAGAGGATCCTCGCCACTCATCTTCTCGGCAATGATACCAAACGCATCATAAACAATCTTCGTAGCGACAGCCTTTTTGCCATCAAGCATTACCGCATTGATGAAACGGGCAACACTCTCATCGCCGTAGCGAAAATCGACACCGATTCTTTTATAGCCACCTTTTTTTGACATGCTCTTCTCTGAATTTATGATTCGACTTATCTGCCTTTACCCTTGACAGGAGCGGCTGCACCAGCCTTGGGCTGTTTGGCTCCATACTTCGACCGACTCTGCTTGCGATCAGCAACACCGGACGTATCCAGCGAACCACGCACGATATGATAACGTACACCAGGAAGATCCTTCACCCTGCCGCCACGAATCAAAACAATTGAATGCTCCTGCAGGTTATGACCTTCACCAGGAATATAGGCTGTAACCTCAATCTTGTTGGACAACCTGACACGCGCAACCTTGCGCAGTGCAGAGTTAGGCTTTTTAGGAGTAGTCGTGTAACACGCGTACATACACCACGCTTCTGCGGGCATTTCTCAAGCGCCGGTGACGCTGTTTTTGACGCTTTTACACTTCTTCCGAGCCTGATGAGCTGCTGAATCGTCGGCATACTAAAACTCTCTTTCTATTTAAAAACCTATGATTACGAAAAACGCAATACACTAAAAATCCATAAGGACAGACAATGTAAGCGAATTATGAAAAAAAACAAAACCTAATTCAACATTTTTCAACTCTTGAAATAATAATCAACACGGCCTTATCTCCACTCGCTTCAAACAGCAAAAATGCCCGTATTTACAGCGCTTTCTGCCATCTTCGGGGTGGTTCGTAAACGTACCCGATGCAAAGGAAACAGATCAAAGGAATTGGTCAAAAGGGGGGAAATCATCAAGAGAAATGAAATACAGAATAATGATCTTTTTAAGCATTACATGAAGATATTTTGCATTCACTTTACGGCTATCGTAGTATAAATTTCATATAACGGTAATGATATTTTACAAATGATACTTATTATGTAAATATTAATTATCGTTATGAAAAACAGAGCGTCGCCACCATATCCTGCATCACAAAAAGAGCTGACCGCTCTCGGAGCTCGCCTCAGGGATGCACGGCTCCGTCGCCAACTCTCCATGGAGGCAGTCTGCCTCAAGGTTGACATGTCGCGACCAACGCTTTATAAAATCGAGAATGGCGACCCTTCGGTTGCTATAGGCTACTATGTTGAGGTGCTTCGTCTGCTCGGACTACTCGAAGATGTGTCGTTAATAGCCAAAGAGGATGCTCCCGGCCGCCTCCTGCAGGATGAATCGCTTCCCCGTCGAAGAAGAGCGCCACGCAATAAGCCACAGAGAGGAGAAAGCGATTGACCTGCCAAGCGCAACCGATTCGCAGTTGCAATTATTGTACCTATGTTGTACGTTAGAATATGAGTAAAGACCAAAAGCTGATATTAAGGCTTCTTTCAAGGCCTAAAAACTTTACATATAATGAATTATGTAGAGTTCTGAGCTCATTTGGTTACGAAGAGAGTCAAAAAGGAAAAACATCTGGATCAAGAGTGGCATTTATTGATAAAAGTACCCGGCATATTATCCGTTTACATAAACCACATCCGGGTAATGAGTTAAAACAATATCAAATTGAACTGGTCATTGAGGAACTGAAATCAAGGGGGCTTGTATGAAAGACGTTCTGCTCTATAAAGGCTATATAGGATCGGTGCACTTCAATGCAGATGACGAGGTGTTTTTTGGCAAGATCGAGGGGATCGAAGATCTTGTTTCATTTGAAGGCAATAGTGTGATTGAACTGAAAAAGGCATTTCATGAGGCCGTAAACGATTACATAGAGCTATGTAAAGAAATCGGCAAGAAAACTGATAAGTCTTACAAAGGAAGTTTCAACGTCCGAATAGCTCCTGACTTGCACAAAAAAGCAAAACGACTTGCTCTAATGAAGGGAATCTCTTTAAATCAGTTCATTCAAAAAGCAGTTGAAGAAGAAGTAATTCGTGAGCACAGTAATGTATAAATCATCCTGTCAATTCGACATCACCCCGTCCTTCTGTCGAAAACGACTGATGAATACCCCTCCCGCAACCATCAGCAGAGCTGCGCCAAACGCTCCGAATGAGATAAGCCTCGCGGTTTCAAAGAGAGTCCTGTCATAATAAAACAGTACCTCCCTGCTGCCCGCAGGAACCATAACTCCGCGCAAGAGACCGTTCACCTTGATCATAACGGCAGGTTTGCCGTCCACCGTCACCTTCCAGCGAAGAGGATAGTAGATCTCGCTCACCACGAGAAAAGCATCAGCGGGGGCCGAAACCTTCAGGCGTATCGATTCGGATCCCCGCTGCATCGACAGTACTGTTGCCGCAGCAAAGGTTCTGGTTCCGCGCCAGAGTGATCCATCGACAAAAGCCTCACCCTGAGGAGCCGCGTCATCAAGCAGGCGCAGAAAAAGCTCGTCGCTATCCCGCACACCGGTAACCCGCTCTGCAAACCGGACCCGTGGAAGTGTTGACTGCAACCGATAGACCGTGACCGGGACCGGGCCGCCTGCAAGCTGAAGGTTGCCGGTTTTAACCGGCTCAAGGGCCGGGTGGCTGAGCGGGACTGGAGTGACAATGTATCCAACGTTAAGCATCCTGAGAACGTTGATACTCGCGAGATTCTCGGTTTTTGCAAGAAACTCCTCGTAAATTTTGAGTTTGGCGGGGTGGTAGCCGCCGACCGACTCGATACCGGAGAGGGCAAACTTGTTCTCGGTGAAGAGCGGCCCGGCGGGGTAGATTCTGAACTCCCCTTTCTGTGCTGCCAGGTATCGGGTGATGTCGTCAGGCTGAAAGGCCGGCGCCACCATGCGGCTCTCCGCAAAAACCGGCGAGCGCAAGGAGCTGTCAGATGGATAGATAATCTGTAGGTCAATCCAGAGCGGATCAAGCAGCGCCAGAAGAAAGATGAGCAACCCCGTCATTTTGTGGGAGAGCTTCCCCTTGATGCCGAGCCAGAGCACACCCGTAAAGAGCAGAAGCGTAAGCAAAGCGATCAGGAGGCTTCCTTTCAGATGCTCCCAGCGCACCTTGTTGATCATAAAGGAGAGATCAAAACTCTCGACCGAAGGATCAGGAAAGAGTGAGCGGAAAAAACTCTCCATCGGCGACTGGAGGGCAAGCAAGAGCAGCAGAAAAACCGCCATGAAAAGCGCTCCGATCCGGATCGGTTTCAGCAGCCGTTCGGTTGAACGCTGCAACAGGTCGTTCACTCCTATGGCTGCAAGAGAGGCGATGATCAGGTAGAGCATGATGAGCGCCATGGAGGGCACCCTGAAACGGCTGAAAAGCGGCGCAAAATGGTAGAAAAGATCGAACACCGGGCTGAAAAACCTGCCGAAGGAGAGCAGCAGGGCAAGCAGTGCGCCAGCACTGAAAAACCATATCATCGCATCTTTTCGCCTACGGTATGCGCCTGCAGCGGCAAGCAGCAGTACCACAATTCCGGCATAATTGGGAAAATCGGTGAATGGCATAAAGCCCCAGTAGGTCACACCGCCGAATCCGAAATAACCCGGCACGAGAAAAGTCAGCAGCTCCAGAGGGTGCATCGACCAGAGGGTGGCATACTCCCACGACGAAGCCCCTCCCGCTGCGGCCATCCCTCTCACTGAATACGGAGCATACTCCGAGGCCGGCAGATAAATTGAAGCCGACATGGCAACCCCGCAGCCGAGCGCGGCAATCAGGAGCACTATCCGACCGTAGGGAAAACCGTTATGGGTGCCCGCACGTTGCAATGAATCGCGACAGAAAACAAGGAGAACAGCGGCAAGCAGCAGGGCAAGCACCCATGAGTAGTAAGCAATCTGGACGTGTGAGCGCTGCAGCTGAAATCCGGCGATTATCGCCAGAACCCCTGCATCAACAAATCCACCGCGCTGTATGAGTCGCATAACAGCCCAGAGCATCCATGGCATCCAGGCCGCCGTCATGAGCTGACTGCCATGACCATGCACCAGCATCGCCGTCATGTAGGGATTCAGCATGAAGAGTGCCCCGCCCAGCGGTGCAGCAGGAGTAGTCAAACCATACTGGCGGAGAAAAAGAAACACTCCCACTCCCGCAAAGGCAAGATGAAGAAGCTGGAGGATAATACCATCGGTATGGAAAAGGCTGAAAACCATGTTGGGAAAATAGAGCCCGCTGATATAGCTGAATGCTTCAACGGTCGGCATGCCTGAAAAGAGCCAGGGCTGCCAGAGCGGGTAGATTCCGGTTTCGCCCTGCAATTTGTCAAGCGCCAGGGTCGAGGCGTGGGGAATAAGCGAGTCCGGCGCAACAAGCGTGCTGGACTGAAAAACAAGCGGAAAAAAGAGCAGGATCAGAAGAAGGGTATAGATCCCGAAAACCGTGAGCAACGAGAGAATCTTTTTTTTCACTGCGTTATCGCTTTGGCTTTTTGTCAAGAAAGGGCATAAACTTTAAAATAATCGTCCGCTCATCCTCTTCCAACTTCAGAAGCAGCATCGCTGCGGCATAACTGCCGGTGCAAAGAGCGGCTCCCGCTCCTAACCCGATGAACGGAGAGAGTGTGAGCAACGAGGGCCTTGCAGCAAAGAGCAGCAGAGCGGAAAGCAGTGCTGAAACAACGGGCTTCCAGAGCTCTTTTCCGAATGGATGAATTTTCAGAAAGTGATGAACCTCCATGAGCCGGAATGCGGAGAGCAGCAAGAAGACTATCAGTGTTGCAAGAGCCGCGCCATTGATGCCCATCAAGGGTATCAACAGATAGTTCAGACTAACCTGCAAAACGAACGCGCCAAGAGCATTGAGGAAACTGAGTCGCGAATACCCCGTCATGGCGAGCACCGTTGAAGAGAGACCGAAAGAGACCTGCAGGAACGAAGCAACCGTCAAAAGCAGCAGAACCGTGCTGCCTGGCGCAAAGCGGGGCCCGAACAGCTCAAGCACCGGACCGGGAAGCAGAGTGAAAAGCAGTACCGGAGGGATCACCACAGCGATAATCCAGCGCGTCACCATCCTGTAGATCCGCTCTATCTCCACACGCTCTCTTCCGGCGTGCAGCTCGGCAATCATCGGTGCGGCAATTCCTGAAAAAGCAAGCAGCACCGCTCTGATGAGACCTGCGGTTCTGGCTGCAGGATGATAGATTCCGACCGTTGCCGTGTCGGTAAACATGCCAAGCATAACAACATCAAGCCAGTGCGTCATCATGCTTAACAGCGAAACCCCCATAAACGGCAGCGCATAGGCAAGCATGGGGCGATCACTCCGGGCACGAAGAATATCCGGGGTAACAACACCGGTAACTCTTTCGAGCGTTGGCCGGATCCAGAAAAAGGCGCCTGCGGAAGCAAGCACAAAGGGAAAGAGCAGCGCTTCATCATGGCCTGCCGTAAAGCGGAAGAGAAAAGTCAACAGCAGCAGGAGCAGCGGGGCGACAACCTGGGTTGCAATAATTTTCGGCTGCAGCTTCTGGAATCCCTGAGTGGCATGGCCGTAAAGCTGTGTTGCGGCATTGAAGGGGATGGCTGCCGCATAGCAGCAGATAACGAGCCGGAGTAGCCTGCTGCCGTTAAAAAGTGAAGCAATCGCCCCTGAAAAAAGCACAAGGAGGAGTGCAACGGCAATGGAAAGCACAAGACTTGTTTTCAGGGCAGAAGCGATAACAGCCTTCTGTCGCAAAGGATCACGCTGATAGAGATTGACAAAACGCAGGAGAGCCGAGTCAAGACCGGCAACGGCAAGCACTTCTGCTATCTGGATAACGGCAATGGCAATCGCATAGGTACCAAGAGCCTCGGCACCGAGTGCTCTTGCAACAAGCAGGTTGAAGGCGAACCTTGATGCCTGGCCGAAAAGAAATCCTCCAAAAGAGAGTCCTGCCTGGCCGGCTATGACCCTGTTTCGTCTCAAGAGTTCAGCTCCCGATACCGCTTCAGCAGCTCCTGCTCCATGGTTGCCGCAAGAGCATCCCAGCTGTGCCTGCGGGCAAAGGACTGCCGCGCCTCACGCCGCCGGTCAGCCAGCGCTTCCGGCACCATGCGGACAAACGCATCCCTGGTATCGGCAACATGCACCACCTCCCGCGCTTGATCAACAGCACTGCAGTAGTTCATTGAAAGCACAGGCACGCCCGCTGCGGTATACTCATAAAGCTTGTTGGGATGGGAGACCTCCTTGAGCCGGTTACTCAGCAGCGGCATCAAGGCAAGATCAAAATGCTGTACCCATGCCGGCAGCTCACCGTAATCAATTCGACCGAAATAGTGCACATTGGGAAGGGAGTTGAGCAGCTCCTGCCTCTTCCACCAGTTCTGCTCATAGGCAGGTCCAAGCAGCACCAGAGAGTACTCCGGCCATGCTTTCGCCGTCTCCTCAACAAGGGCGGTATCAAGCCAGTCCATCGCTCCGGCATAGCCGAGAACCGGTCTCTTGATCAGGGCAAGCTCTTTGGATGTGGTACGCTGCGGATCGGCGAAATGGCTGAACTCGACACCATTGCCAAGCTCAACCGTGCGCACGCCGGATGGAACCGCCAACCGGGCGGTCAGCTCCGGGGAGACACTAAAGAGCAGATCTATCCGCGAAAGCCAGGCATCAAGATATCCCTTCAGCCAGGAAGGGGTAGCCGGAAAGGCCAGATGATCATCATTGGCGTCATAAAAACGGAACCGGCAGGAGAGACGTGAGGCAACCCTTCCCCAGTAGATATTGGAGAGACCGATGATGCGGTCTGATGAGGCAAAACCAAGCATCACGACCCAGAAGAGCATAAGCAGAATACCCGGCAGAGAGAGCAGATTACGCAGCAGCGGATGGTCAAGGAGTCGCCCGATCCGGAACGGAACCGTTTTCAGAAAAGGAACCGTGACAACCCATACCCGCCCTCTTCTGACCGGCAGCCAGTGATGGCTGCGCCCGAGCGCAAACGGCTCAATAAAGAGAATCCGCCACCGCTCCGAAAAGCGTCCGAGCAAACGCTGCTTTCGGGTCGAAAGAAAGTCCCACTGTATTTCGGAAAACCAGACAAGCCTGATGGGAGCGTCAGCGGTGTTCCTCTGAAACGGAAAGTTCATAAATCTGCACCTTTTCATACCATGCCCGCAAGAGCGGCTTTAGACCTGTAAGATAAAACAACGGGTGACGGATACGAAACTGGCCGCTCCGTTCCACCCGGAACCCTGCACGCATGAAAAGCGAGAGCGCCTCGTCACGACTCATCTCGTGAAAATGGTCGGCGCTTTTCAGTGATGCCGGCTTCGCAATCGGCATCGACACAAAAAGCCGGCCACCCGATCCATAAAGTATCTTGCGGACTTCGAGCAGCAGATGAAGCGGATTGTAGAGATGCTCCAGCACCTCAAAGGCGGTTACCACTGCATAGGAACCCGAAAGAGAC
This sequence comes from Chlorobium ferrooxidans DSM 13031, assembly GCF_000168715.1. Lineage (GTDB taxonomy): Bacteria > Bacteroidota > Chlorobiia > Chlorobiales > Chlorobiaceae > Chlorobium > Chlorobium ferrooxidans. The sequence goes on from NZ_AASE01000024.1 coordinate 7,705, forward strand.
TCAACATCAAGATCAATGGTTGTGCTCTCGAAAGAGCACCCGAACAGTTGCTCCAGCGATGCAGTGAGCGGTGTCCGGTCACCCAGATCAAGCCCGGACAACGCGGCGGCGGTCAGGAGCCGGGAAGAGCCTGATCGACCGACAAATTCGATGGTTTTCTGCCACCGAACCCGGTGAGCAGGTTCGCTGAGATACTCCTCACTCACCGGCGTTCTGAACTTATCCTTCATGGCCGCTCTTTATCCGGGTTGACCTGGCGGAACCTCGCTCAAGCAGTGCTGAGGCCGAGCTGACGGCAAGGCGAAAAGGCAGAAGCAGCAGAAAGAGGAGCACTCCTCCCCATGCCCTGTGCTTGATGAAAAGATGAAGTGAAGCGGCACTCTTTTTTGCCAGTTTTTTGAACGGAGTTCCGGAAAGAGAGGCAGAGACCTTATGCCAGACCACTGAAGCGGGTTCGTAGCGGACAGTCAGCCCCAGAGCTCGCACCCGGAGGGAGAGATCAACATCCTCGGCATACATGCCAAAGTGTTCATCAAAACCCCCGACCCGCTCAAAATCCCGGCAGCGCATGGCAAAACAGCACCCCGTGGCATAACCGGTCACTCCGGGACGGTTGAACTCCGGAGCATCAGCTTTTCTGATACCGGTGTGACGGATCAGCCCCGTGGAGAGCCGGACAACACCGCCTGCATACCAAAGCGAATGTGGACGGGCATGATAGAATATTTTCGGAACGGCAATTCCTGCTGAAGGATCACTCCGCAGGGCATGAATCAGCGGAGCGGAAAACCCTCTTTCAACAAGGGTATCGTTGTTCAGAAACAGTACAAACTCCGCCTGAAGCTCCATAACCCGTCGGAATCCGGCATTATTGCCACCTGCATAACCGAGATTGAGCGGCAGAGAGAGGAGCTCGGTATCAGGAAAAGCCGCCCGGATCCGGGAGAGCGAGTCATCGGTTGATCCGTTATCGACCACAAGCACCATGCATGAAGGCGAGAGCTCTCCCGACAGTGAGTGGAGACACGCAATCGTATCCCCGGCTCCGTTCCAGTTCAGAACCACAATGCAGAGTTCAGGCCTCTTCATCACGTTCGGGATGCTTCAGTTTCAAGAAAACGGCCTGCTCCGGCCGCAAAAGCCTCCCAGGAGAACTCCCGGCAATACTCCTCAACAGCCGCATGGATGGCGGGCAGCTCACTCCGGCTGTCGAGAAACTCCCCTATAGCCCCTGCCAGCCCGGCCGCTGAGCTTTCACGGGCAATCCAGCCGGTAATCCCTTGACGAACCACCTCGGGAAGAGCACCGACCGGCGTCACAATAACGGGAATACCGCAACCATAGGCCTGCTGAACCACGCCCGACTGGGTTGCGCTTCGGTAGGGGAGCACAACGCACTCTGCGGCAGCAAAGAGCAAAGCACTCCGTTCCCGGGAAACATAACCCGGATAAAGATCAACGCTTTCCGCAAGACCCAGCTCCAGGATCAAACTCCGGTAGTGCTCCGGATCTTCAAAAAACTCACCGGCAACAACCAGCTTGAGAGAGGGTTCGCGCTGCAACACCTCCGGCAAAGCCCGAAGGAGCAGATCAAGCCCTTTATAGTGACGAACATAGCCGAAAAAAAGCAGCACAGGTGCTGCACCGTCGAGTTTCAGTGCACGGCGCGCTTCAGCTCTGAAGGGCATCACTGCCTCGGGTAGATAGAGTGGATGAAAAAGCTGCAACACCCGGGCTCCGGGCACAACAGCAAGCAACTCCCGGGAAACCGCCGATGAGAGGGTCAGAAAGGCATCGGAGGATGCAGCAAGCAATCGCTGCATAAATGGCTCAATAAAAAAAGATTCGTGGGAAGTGAAATTATGAAGCAGCACAACAACCCGGATACCGGTAAGGTGGCGGAGCAGATAACAGAGCGGAGCCAGAAAACCGCTCCAGTATGCTACAAGCAGAAGATCAGGCTTCAGTCGCCGGAGATGATGGATCGTTGCAAGCCAGGTAAAGGGGTTGTAGAGCGTAAGCCGGGCATCTGATAGTGAAGAGGATGGTGCAGGCGCTTCAGCGGCTTCTGCCGAACGCTTAAACAAAAAAGCCGGGTAGAGCGCCCTGTACCCGACAGAGATAACGTCGTAACCCATGGCAGAGAGGGCCTCCCTTAACAGACCGCTGAACCGGGAAATACCTCCCTTAAGAGGGGAAAAGGGGGTGATAAATGCTATCCGGAGTGCTTTCAAGGGTGTTCCCTGACTATGTTCAGTCCATCATGATAAGCCGCCGTGCGGCGCGACAACATCGGGAAATCGAAAAAAAATATAGCATGCTCTTTCAGAACTACTGCTCTCCAAACCCCTGTTCAAAAAACTCCACCAGTTGGCGGGCAGCCTCCGGCGCATCCTCACCATCAAGCTTGAGCGTAAGGCGGGTCCCTTTCGGAGCAGCAAGACTCATGACGCCGATAATGGATTTAGCATTGATCTCAACGCCCTGCATTTCGATAAAAAAATCGGATTTAAAACGGGATGCCAGCTTTACTACTGCGGCAGCGGGTCTTGTATGCAACCCTGCATTGTTTTTAACGATAACTTCCTGAACTATCACAACTATACTCGACCTGTTTATAATGTTTAAGGGACCACGCAAACCACTTTCTCTGAAGGTTTCAGCGCTGCTCAATCAGAGTTTTTTTACCATAGCAATCTCATCGCAAGCCATCAGCTTCGGACAATGAGTACAATCCCTCCATATTTTCTGGGGAAAATACTCTTTGCTGATTTCACTGTAGCCGATCCGTCCGAAAAAATTACGGTTCAAGGTCAGAACAAAAACCTCTGTAACGCCTTCCTCGCGCAAAACCATCTCGGCCTTTTCAACCAGCAGACGACCTATCCCCTTCAGGGTAAACCGGTTAAACACAGCAAGCGAGCGAATCTCTGCCAGCTTCTGGGTATAGAATGCAATGGCACAGCACCCTATCACCTCTCCATTGTACTCGGCGACAAAAAAATTACGGATATTTTCGATAATATTCTCATCAGAACGCTCAAGCATAATACCCTTGCGGGCATACTCCGCCGTAATGGCAGAAATTGCCCCGGCATCAGCCAGGCGCGCATACCTGACAAAGAGTTCAGCCTGCTGCATCGTTACCGAGACCCTCTTCTGACGGTTCAGCACTCCTCTCCCGTGCAGAGACCTCTTTCCAGAGCTCATCCTTGAGCTCCTTGAGGCCATGGCCGGAAACACTTGAGATCGGAAGCACCTTTACACCCTCTTCAAGTAGCGGAATTTCAAGATCTTCCGATGCGATATCCATTTTGGTAATAACCGCGATCCTCGGTTTGTTAAGCAACCCCTCATCAAATTTTTCAAGCTCTCCAAGCAGTGTCTTGTACTCCGCTGTAATATCGGGTGAATCAGCCGAAACGAGAACCGCAAGTATTTTGGTCCGTTCAATATGACGCAGAAACTGGAGACCGAGTCCCCTTCCCTCTGATGCTCCTTCAATAATTCCCGGAATATCAGCCATCACAAATGACTTGTACTCCTCATAACGCACAATACCGAGATTCGGCACCAGTGTTGTAAAGGGATAATCGGCAATTTTCGGTTTCGCGGCGCTTATCACTGAAATCAGGGTAGACTTTCCGGCATTGGGAAATCCAACCAGACCGACATCGGCCATCAGCTTCAGCTCCAGATCAAGCACCAGAGCCTCTCCTTTCTGACCCGGCTCGGCAAAACGGGGTGCCTGACGGGTCGGGGTGGCAAAATGCTGGTTGCCTTTTCCGCCCTTGCCCCCTCTGGCAATCAGAAACTCCTGCTCCTCGCCGGTCAGGTCGGCAATCACCTCCTGGGTTTCAGCGTTCCGCACAAGCGTTCCGCACGGTACCTGAATAACAATATCAGCTCCATCCCTGCCGGTTTTCCGTGCACCCTGCCCATGGACGCCACGATCAGCTATATACTTTTTCTTATACTTGAAATCGAGCAGTGTGGTGAGCTGCCTGTTTGTTTTCAACCATACATGGCCTCCACGACCACCGTCACCGCCATCGGGACCACCCTTTGGCACAAATTTCTCCCTCCGAAAACTCACACAGCCGTTGCCACCGTCTCCAGCGGCAATAACAATGGAGGCACTATCTACAAACTTCACTTACACTCCTGAATTTGAATAATCTTTCACATTACCTATTTTCATCATCAACATCTAAACATCACATACCTATGGCTGCTGCACATTCCGGAAAACCCGCTATCGAAGAGCTGATCTCGCGGCTTGAGGAAATAACCCGGAATATCGAAAATCCCGATACCGGCCTTGAAAGCTCCATCTCGCTCTACGAGGAGGGACTTGCCATTGCCGGACAATGTAAAAAAAGGCTGCAGGAGGCAAGAAAAAAAATCGAGGTTATCAATCCTGATCTTGCCAAAACCTGGCCCGAAACAAACCGCATCAAAGACCTGTTCGACGGCGAGTCCTGAAAACGCTCACCCTTCGAGCTTTTTCAGCAGCACCTCATTGACCATCTGGGGATTAGCCTTGCCTTTCATCCTGCTCATGCACTGCCCGACAAAAAAGCCGAGCAGCTTTGTCTTTCCCTCGCGATAGGCGGCAAGCTGACCGGGGTTGGCATCAAGAATCTCCTGGACAACCGATTCGATTGCCCCTGAATCCGAGACCTGCGCAAGACCTTCACGCTCAACAATCTCCGAAGAAGAGAGCCCATTCTGCTGCATCAGCTCAAACACCTGTTTGGCAATAGTGTTACTGATGGTACCCTTTCCAATGAGCGCGATAAGCCCGCCAAGCCGCTCGGAAGAGATGGCAAACTCGGAAATATCCAGATACTTCTCCTTAAGGGTTCGCAATACCTCACCCATCACCCAGTTTGAGGATGCCTTGCCGTCACCCGACACCCTGACTGTCTCTTCATAATAGTCAGCCACCTCCCGCTCAACGGTCAGCACTGCGGCATCATAAGCCGGAATGGCATACTCCGTGACAAAACGGGCAGCACGAACTTCGGGAAACTCCGGAAGCTCGCTCTTCATCCGGTCAAGCAGCTCCTGGTCAACAAGCACCGGAACCAGATCAGGATCAGGAAAATAACGGTAGTCATGGGCAAACTCCTTGCCCCTCATTGAACGGGTCTCACCTTTGTCGGCATCCCAGAGGCGGGTCTCCTGCACAATGACACCGCCGCCATCGAGAATCTCGCGATGGCGCTCAGCCTCGTACTCGATAGCCTTCTCGACATTCTTGAAGGAGTTCATGTTCTTGATCTCGGTACGGGTGCCATACTCCGTCGCTCCAACCGGGCGCAGGGAGACGTTTGCATCGCAGCGAAGGCTTCCCTCCTCCATATTGCCATCCGAAATGCCGAGATATTTCACAATCTGGCGAATTTTCTGCAGATAGGCCGAAGCCTCTCTCGGGGTGCGCATATCGGGATAGCTCACAATTTCAAGCAGCGGAACTCCGCTCCGGTTGAGATCGATATAGGTATCATCTCCGATATCATGAATCGACTTGCCGGCATCCTCCTCAATGTGGATTCGTATCAGCCTGATATCCCTGCGCCCTTCACCGGCATCAATATGAATATTTCCCTCACTGCAGATCGGCTCCTCAAACTGCGAAATCTGGTACCCTTTCGGCAGATCGGGATAAAAATAGTTTTTCCGGGCAAGCACGGAGTGAGGCGCAATCGTGCATCCCGTTGCAATTCCGAGCTTAACGGCATCTTCAACCACCTGGCGGTTAAGCACCGGAAGAGCGCCCGGCAAAGCCAGACAGACCGGGCAGACATTGGTGTTTGCCGGTTTCCCGAACTTTGCTGAACAGCCGCAAAATGCCTTGCTCTCTGTGTTGAGCTGACAATGGACCTCAAGGCCCACCACTAATTCATACTTCATTGCAACAATTAACGTTAATGAACGACGCCGGTAAAAAAGCCGGGCGATCATTCGCTCTTATAAAAACCTCGTCAGTAGGACTGATAGGAAAATTTCTGCCCGCCTACGGTCGCTTCCGCCATGACACCGGCCTTTGGAAGGACAAAAACAGCTACACCATTTGAAAAATCAGTATTGGTAGCCATACCCGTAGAGACAATAATTGCGGCAACCTGGGCATTCATCTCATAATTACCTTTTTTAAAACTCTCCAGATCCTCCTTGCCCTTGAAAAAAATAATCTCTGAAAATGACTGGCCTCCAAGCTGCGGCCCTACATTGATCTGGGTAATGGTTGAATTTCCTACAAGGTTGTTCTGCTCATAGACATATCCCTTTCCATGCCCGCCGCCAAACATGAAAAGCCCCCCTTTGAAGACATCCGGAAACACCGCATATCCGTAGGCCTGCTCAAAAAAACGATTCAATGCAGGAGCATTTTTCCTGAAATAGTCAACCGACTCTTTCGCCTTCTCCGCATTCGCCGGATCCCACCCTGCCTCAGCCGTCGAAACAAGCATACCCGCCAGCATAAAAGCCAGAGCAAAAACCTTTATCAATTTCATCATGGCTGTACAGTTTTCATGTTTAATAAAATCAAACAGTAGAAATCGTTACCTTGACGTACAATTCTGCAATGTACGATTTTCACCCCAATAAATCACCTCAAGGAAAAGCAATCAAGGACCGCGAGGACAACAGGGACTGCAAGGAGAAGAGTCAGGATGGTTTAGCTGACAAAGCTACTCAACCCTCACGGACTTCTGCTGCTGACACAACTTCACCTCGGTCAATGCTTTGCATGGCTTTATGCCTCTCCTCAATCCTTTTGACGACATCCTTTGCCACTTCCAGTATTTCAACTGAACTCTTTACCTCTTGACCCGTATGTAAACGCAAGGCAACAACAAGTGGTTCAAGATGTTGCTCTGAAGGTGAATCAACAAGAATATCAAGAGCCTCTTTAGCATACCCCGATGCTGCAAGCTCGACAAACATCGCAATGGCATCTTCGATCGATTTCTGGACAAGATTTGGTTGAAATACATACTTTCTGACAACCGTAAAAGCATCGTTTTCTCTGCCTGGTATCTTCAAAAACAATTGAAGCAATTCAAAGTAGGCTTCAACGAAGTCAGACTTTTGTTCAATTACTCGGGTAAAAACACTTTCAGCTTCCTGGTATCTTTCAAAATTATCGAGTACAATACCTTTGTTGAACATGGCTCTTGAAACCTCTACTGCTAGATCAAATTCAGTCCGCTCACCGTACAATGCAACGAGATCATCGTAAACCTGCACCTCTTCTTCTGGGCGATTCAGTTGACCTAGTGTTATCCCTTTACTTATAAGGGCTCTGGCAACAAGTACTGCTACCTTAACTTCAGAGCGGTCTCTGTATATTGCAATAAGATCATCATAAACCTGAACCTCTTCTTCTGTACGATTCAGTTTACCCAATGTTATCCCTTTGCTTAAAAGAGCCATAGCAACTGGTTCTACTATCTCTGCTTCAGGACGATCCCTATACATAGAAATAAGATCATCGTAAACCTGCACCTTTTCTTCTGTACGATTAAGCTCACCCAAAGCCATCCCTTTGCTGAACAGGGCTCTGGCAATATATACGGCTATCTCAACTTCAGAGCGTTCTCTGTACATCGCAACGAGATCATCGTAAACCTGTAACTCTTCTTCTGGGCGATTCAGCTCTCCCAATTTAAACCCTTTATTTAAAATGGCTCGGACAACACGAACCGCTATCTCAGCTTCAGGACGATCCCTATACATGGAAATAAGATCATCATAAGCCACCACCTCTTCTTCTGGGCGATTCAGTTTACCCAGTGTTATCCCCTTGTTGAACAGGGCTCTGGCAACTTCTACTACTATATCTAATTCAGTCCGCTCACCGTACAATGCAACAAGATCATCGTAAACCTGCATCTCTTCTTCTGGGCGATTCAGTTTACCCAATGTTATCCCTTTGCTTGAAAGAGCCATAGCAACTGCTTCTACTATCTCTTCTTCAGGACGATCCCTATACATAGAAATAAGATCATCATACGCCACCACCTCTTCTTCTGTACGATTAAGTTTACCCAAGGTAAGCCCTCTGTTGAACAGGGCGCTGGCAACATGCACTGCTATCTCAGATTCAGTGCGTTCTCTGTACATCGTAATGAGATCATCGTAAACCTGCATCTCTTCTTCTGGGCGATTCAGTTTACCCAATGTTATCCCTTTGCTTAAAAGAGCCATAGCAACTGGTTCTACTATCTCTGCTTCAGGACGATCCCTATACATTGCAATAAGATTATCATAAGCCACCACCTCTTCTTCTATACGATTAAGCTCACCCAAAGCCATCCCTTTGCTGAACAGGGCTCTGGCAATATATACGGCTATCTCAACTTCAGAGCGTTCTCTGTACATCGCAACGAGATCATCGTAAACCTGTACCTCTTCTTCTGGGCGATTCAGCTGACTCAAGGGAAGACCTTTGTTGAACAGGGCGCTGGCAACATACACTGCTATATCAAATTCAGGACATTCCCTATACATTGCAATAAGATCATCGTAGGCTTGCACCTCTTCTTCTGGGCGATTCAATTTACCCAATGTTATCCCCTTGTTGAACATGGCTCTGGCAACTTCTACTACTATACCAAATTCAGTGCGCGCTTTGTACACAGAAATGAGGTCGTCCAAAACTATTATTGCCTGAGAATAATTTTGATCCTTGAAAAGATCATATCCATTATCTAATATTTTGCTTATGGCTTTTAATTCGATTTCTACATCTATACTGTTAAGATTTTTAGATTCATACTGCCTACCACCGGCCAAGTAATTTCCCGCTATTTCACCAAGGAATGGTGAATCCAAAAAGCTTTTTGGGGTAGACATAACTATCCTTTCACGAAGCTCTTGATCATCAACATTTTTCACTATCTGATCATAAGCTATAAAATGCTCTCGGCATTGCTCTGTACCCATCTTGCTTGTTTCATCAACGAGTAAATTGACTGCCGATGAAGGACCATAAAGACTGACCATAAACTTCACAGCAGCTTTTACACGGTCTGCAGGTTTACCTCGTCTCCTCATGAGGTAATAGATATTGTATATACCTTCAGCTACACGGTACAACTTGCTTCTTTTTCCCTGTTCCTCAACCACAACCGCCCCTCGGCTTACCAGTCTGTTCAGCAATGAACTTGTCTTGTTTACATCAATCCTTGCTACCAAGGCAATCTCCCGAGCTAATGAAATGTCCCATAGTTCTGCAATTGCCAGATAAACCTTTCTTTCAATCGGGGCCATAGCATCGAGATGACTTTTAAAATAATCGGTATGCTCGTCTATTAGATCAATGAGATCATCAAGAAGCTGGCGGAATGATCGTTTAGCACCAAATTTTGCAAGTATCGATAAAAGCCGCGGATTACCACCGGTCAATATTCTGACTGGCCTGATTTGTTCTCCTGGAAGTTTTTCGCCTGTGATCAACTCCCAAATAGCGTTACTCTCATTGTCATCAAGGGGTTTGAGTTCATGGATCTTGAACATTTCAAACATCGCATTGGACAGATGATCAATCCCTTCGAACCTACTTGTTGCAGTAGCAAGAAGCATCAATCGTGGCTCATTGATAAGGGTATGGCGAATATTCCATGCTTCGTCTTTACTGTTCAGATCCCTAAAAAGCATATTGAGATTCTCAACGATTAACAGAATCTTTTTTCCCTCGCTATCGGCGAAATCCAGTATCTGCCACAGAGCCCGCTCACAAAGCTTTTTATCATCTTTTTCTTTGCGAAGGTCATCGTAAGTCCGTTTCCATTTTTGATCACCTGTTTGCTCTCCCAGGTGAAATAGTGCCTCAAGCCAGAATTCAGAGGCTGAACTAACCTGATAACTCTCTTCTGAAAAGATCAGCGGATACCAACAAATGCTCAATTCTTCATGTTGAGTGATTTCAGTTGCGATACGATGCACTAGGGTGGTCTTACCGCTTCCTCTCGGCCCGATAACAAGCACATGCTGGTTTGCGTTTATTCCGTTGTCGCTGATGATTCTCACAATCATCTCAAGATCAATCTGCCTTACAACAAAATTCTCAACAAGCTGCGCCACTTCAAGAAAAGCGGGATTATATTTAACAAAACATCTTGTCATGATTTATCTCCTCTCCTTTACTGCCACATAAAAATCAGCGTATCTTTTTTTCCACCAATCCTTTAATAGTGACGATTCAAAAACATAACCACCCTTCCCCCTACTGACGTATCCGTCGTGTTCAAGGACTCGCATGATCTCTCCTGCAACTTCACTCATCATTCTTGATTCAAACCCATACTCTTTTTGAAGCGTCATAACAGATTCGTTTGTAAGCACCCCGGCTACGGCCGCCTCTGTTAAAAAGGCAAGCGCTAAAGGAAATATCTCTGGACTGAGAATAAGCTTCAACCGGTCCTCATAATGGGTGAGTTCTGCATGTCCACGAATTCCAAGCATGTCATTTTCATAAAGATCATCTACTTCTTCCGGATTAAAATCCATCTCCTTTCTTCGAATACACCGGTCATTGACATGAGAGAAAAACATCTGCACGTGGTGCGGTATACAGCACCCAAGTTTTTCAATCATCACAAATTCAGCTCTTTTGTTAAAAATAATACCATACTCATTTGCAAGAGCCTGAAGACAACCGACAGCAGTAACTTCATCCCATGGTTTCAAGTCATAAGGCTGAAAGTTGTTGATAACAGCACTTAGTTGAGCCTGTCGCAGTACTGGCTCAAAGCCAATGCTTCCAGAAAGAATGATGCTGATATTACCTTTGTGCTCAATACTGTTTTTTCTGAGCCACGACATAAATTCATCCACTTTAGCCCTTCTTTCGTGAGAAATCTTGAATTCATCGCCTTTCAGCATACGATTCACCATGAGAGGCACCTCATCCATCAGCAGTAAAACAGGTTTTTCAGATTTTGCCAGCATGGAAAATAACACATCACCTTTCTCCATCCAGTTGCCTGATGTAAGCCCGGCTCGTAACTTGATTTTGATCTCTCCCAGATTTAACTCCTCTACTACTCCTGTAAATTGGCTCAGTACATTTGAAAAAAGCTCTTTTGTCTTATTCCAAAGCGAAGCATATGGTTTGAGCGACAGGCTAAGCTCAACTATCATATCTTCTGAATCCGTAGCCTTCTGAAGATCTATAAACAGTGTGATGTAGCTGTTTTGCCGTCTTCTTTGAAGCTCTTTCATGAGACTGGTCTTACCCATTCGTCGTTGTGCAACAAGAAGTATATTTGCACCTCCATCAATCTTCTGGGTCAAAAGCCGGATATCATCCTCCCTGCCCCAAAAACGGTCTCCATCAACCCAGTTTGAATAACCCTGCTTAAGTTTTTTCGACATAGTATCCTCCAGAATATTTGCAATAACCTTTATAGCAACAAATCTGTTGGAATATCATAAAAACAAAATAAATAAATTCATAGCCAACTTTTTTGTTGGCAACAAAAAAGTTGGCTATGAAAAGACTGCAAAACGAACAGGTTTATTTGCCGATTTGTAGAGATTCGTGGGGAAATCTGACAATGGGCAACGAGAAAGGATTGCCAACTATATCCCCCCGGCTTCCAGCTCACGCTTCAGGGCTTCGCGCTCGATTTCAAGACGGCGGATTTCGCGGTTTACCCGGTCAAGCTCTTCGGGACTGCTGTCAATTTCGAGGCGGAGCCGTGAAGAGGCTTCGTCGATCAGGTCGATAGCCTTGTCGGGCAGAAAACGGTCGGAAATATAGCGGTTGGAGAGTTCGGCTGCCGCAACGATAGCCGCATCCTTGATGCGCACACCGTGATGGATCTCATACTTCTCCTTGAGGCCCCGCAGAATGGAGACTGTATCCTCTACGCTCGGCTGATCAACCAGCACGGTCTGAAAGCGGCGCTCAAGTGCGGCATCCTTTTCAATATGCTTGCGGTACTCATCAAGGGTAGTGGCGCCGATGCAGCGAAGTTCTCCGCGGGCCAGAGCGGGTTTCAGAATATTGGCCGCATCCATGGAGCCCTCGGCAGAACCCGCGCCGACAAGCAGATGGATCTCATCAATAAAAAGAATAACCTCTCCTTCAGCAGCCTGAACCTCTTTCACGACCGCTTTCAGACGCTCCTCGAACTCACCGCGAAACTTTGCTCCGGCCACAAGCTGGGCGATATCGAGCGCGGCGATCTGTTTGCTCTTGAGGTTTTCAGGCACATCACCAGCCACAATACGCTGGGCGATACCCTCGACCAGTGCGGTCTTGCCGACACCCGGATCACCGATCAGCACAGGATTGTTCTTGGTACGGCGGCTGAGAATCTGGAGCACCCTGCGGATCTCCTCATCACGGCCGATCACCGGATCAAGCTTGCCCTTTCGGGCCTGGTCGTTGAGGTTGCGGGAATATTTTTTCAGGGAGTTATAGCTATCCTCGGCGCTCTGACTGGTAACCCTTTGAGAGCCCCTGATGGTTGTCAGCACCTTGAGAATAGCGTTACGGTTGATGCCTGCGTCCTGAAGCATACGTGAAACATTGAGCGATGCTTCGCTCATGGCAATCAGCAGATGCTCCGAACTGATATACTCATCCTTCAGATTCTCGGCCTCTTTCAGGGCTACGTCAAACACCTTGCCAAGATTCTGTGAGAGATACTGACCGGTAGCCGATGCTCCCGTTACCCTCGGAATCCGCTCGATTTCACGGTCAAGTGCCAGAAGAAGATTATCGGATGAAACTTCAAGTTTCTGCGCAATCTGAACAGCAATGCTGCTTTTATCGTCAAGCATGCTGTGAAGCAGATGTTCCGGCTCTATCTGCTGATGCTGGCGACTACCGGCAAGGGTACCCGCAGCCTGCAATGCCTCCTGAGCCTTGAGGGTGAATTTATTGGGATCAAACTGCATGGTTCGAACGGTTTTTTTTGTTTACGGTTCATGCGAACTGGTTACTCTATAACAATGTAAAAGCAAAAAAAGTTAATCATGCAAACCCTGTTCGACGGCTCATAACAAAAAAAAAGGCCGCGACACCGTAAGCTGTCGCGACCATCAATACCCATTGCACTTGCGTTCACCGCTCTTTTCCGACGTTCAGGAGCTGGCAGCACTGCCCTCATCACCCTGTTTCGGAAGATTTTTAATAAAAGCGCCGGCAACAATCCGGATAATCTGAGAACTGGTTGAGAGCAGTTCTGCGCTTTTTTCCTGGATGTGGCGCTGCGTAGCGACCTGATCTTTGAACAAATCCACACTCGCCTTGTCATAATTACCTTCGCTGACATAGGCATCAATAACCTCTTCAGCCTGCGAGTAGGGCATGGTTAAAACTTTCAGACCAAGCTTGGCCCTTTCAAGAGGGTCGAGAACTTTCTGACCGGTGTTCTGCTGCTCCATAGACATAACTGTTTTTGTCTGAAAAAACAGTGCCGGGTACCGCAATCAAGAACGGTGCCGCCACCTGCGTACATAAGGAATGTAACAATTTTTTCTCAAGTGATCCTCACCCCGGCTCGCATCATCGCTTCTTTACGATTTTTGAGCCGAAGTGCGCCCTCCCCTGCCGATCATGGTTTCGACCAGCAGCAGTAACAGTCCCAAACCGAGAAAGTAGTAGTAGAGCGGTTCGCTTTCAACCGGCTCCATCACCCAGCGCGATGCTGCGGCAATACGGTTGATCCTTGCAGAGACCTCGGTGTAAACCGGCCGCTCGGCAAGGCTGTGGAAATAAAATCCTCCGGATTGACGGGCCAGATTCTGAAGCGTTTCCGGCCTGAAGCTGGTCGTAACAACCCGTCCGCGTTCATCCATCTTGAGCCCTGCTCCGCCCTCTCCAAGAGGAATCACTGCTGGACGGATCAAGCCCACCCCGATTGCAAAAACATGGATCCTTCCGTTTTTTATACGGTTTGCCGCAGCCGGAAGATCGCCGGCGTGATCCTCTCCATCGCTGAGAAGCACCATAATCTTTTCGCCTTTCGCAGCGGATGCAAGCCTGCTTTCCGATGAAGGCTCAAGAACGTTGTGAGCAAGTTCAAGAGCTGAACGGAAATCGGTTCCCTGTGCCTCGATAAGATCGGGTGAAGCCATACCGAGCAGTGCTTCAAAGGCATCCATGTCAGCGGTAAGCGGGCACTGCACAAGAGGTTTTGCGGCAAAAAGAATAATTGCCCGCCGGCCCCCTGTTACAGCACGGCTTATCCTCGATATTTCAAATTTCGCCTGCGTAAGCCGGTCAGGCTGAACATCAGCCGCCCTCATGCTGCGGGAGACATCAATCAAAAAAACCATATCAGCCCCTTTTCGCAAGATCGGCCGCCCGCCGCCTGAAAGCCTGGGGCCGGTAAGGGCAGCGAGCAGAGAGGCAATACCCAAAAAAATCATCACCTTTTTAACAATAATCACCCTGAACCCGACACCGGGCATCATCGCATCTGCCAGAGATGGTGCGACAACAACTTCACGGAGCTGAAAATGGCGAATAGCTCCATAGCCGAGAAATACGGCCAGAGGAATCAAAAGCAGCAGGTAAACGATATTTTCAGGCCAGGCAAAGGTCATGGGTTCGCTCCTCTCCGGTAGTCGGCACGATAACAGGTAAAACAGACAATGGGTCCGCTTGTCCGGATCGATTGCCGCTCAAGCCCCGGGGGGGCGAAACGGAGTAGATGTAGAGCGGTGTCCCTAAGCATCACGGTATTCGCATCAGTCTTGTGTTGGACAGCAGTACCTCAAGAACAAGCAGCAGAACCGCCGGAAACAGCAACAGGAAAAACAACCCTGTCCGGTGCTCGACCGGGGCTCCTGCATGACGGGCTGTTTCGAGGCGTCCGATGGTTTTGATGGTGTTATCAAGTACCGAAGGATCTTCCGCCCTGAAGTAGCCTCCTCCGGTAGTCCGGGCAATCCCCCGGAGCGACGCTTCATCCATGGCAGCATGGGCACTGCTTTCAGCTGAAAGATTCCCGGCACTCCCTCCGCTTTTAAATCCGGCATTGACCACATATATCCTGATGCCGTTCTGTGCAGCAAGAGTCGCCGCCGTAGCCGGCCCGACATCTCCGGTGTTGTTCTCTCCATCGGTGATCAGGATGATAACCTTCTGCAGTGATGTTGAACCCTTGAAGCGGTTGGTTGCGATGAGAATTGCACTCCCGATAGCTGTCCCCTCATCCTGTATCACCTGCGGGGAGATATGATCAATCAGCATCGCAAGCACATCATGATCGATTGTAAGCGGGCACTGCGTATACCCCTTGCCCCGAAAAACCACAAGGCCGATCCGGTCGCTGGAACGGCGGAGAACAAATTTGCGGGCAACCTCCCTTGCGGCATCAAGACGGCTTTTGCCCGAACCATCCTTCTGCAGCATCGACTCCGAAATATCAAGCGCCAGCATCACATCAATGCCCCGCGCCTCGGCTTCAGTCTGGCGGACAACCATGCGGGGCCCTGCAAGAGCAAAAACACAGAGTACAAGAGCGCTCCAGCGCAGCCATTGCGGCAGATGGCGCAGCTCCCTTCTTGCCTCAAATCCGGAATCACGAAGCCGTTCAAGTCCGGGAAAGAGTATTACCGGATTTTTACCAAGCCGGTCGCGCCGCACCCGAATCCATGCAAGCAGCGCAAGCAACGGCAGGAGCAGCAGCCACCATGGTGCTGCCAGCTCAAAGCCGGGTATTCGTGCGATCCACTCCTGCATAGCCACCTGTTTTATCTCAATGATGCAAAATCACGACCAGAAATCCCTTCGGGTCACTCCTGCTCTGTTCAGTATCAGAAAACACATTCTACACGCCAGAACCCGAATCTTCAGCCGGTCGGGCGGAGCGGATCACCTCTTCGGCTTTCTGGAGGGAGTTGCGGGACTCCTCGAGATCGGGACGGCGGCCGGCAAACTTGACCAGATCGGCCTGTTTGAGAAGACTCATGATGCTCTCAAAACCGGCAACACCAAGCTTTTTCAGATCGCGCTCAATCTCCTGCGTTACCGCTTCGAGTGCCCTGATGCGGTAGTGGTTTTCAAGGAAGGAGCGCATGATGTTGCTCAGCTCTTCATAGCACTCCGGTGGCGGCATTCCTGCAGAGAGCCTGGAGCCGAGCTTGCGAAGCTTGCGCCGGGCAACCTGACCGGGATCAACTGTTTCGGCACTCTTGCGCACTGCCCGTTTTACGAGAAAGAGCAGCACCAGAACGACAACCGCAATACCGAAGAGGAGTAAAATAAAGGGGAGTATCAGAAAAAAGGGAATCGAAGGTTTTTCCGGAGGTTTGATGGGCCGGAGTTCGCGCATCGAGGAGTCGGTAAGCGCCTTGACAAAAACCGGAATCGTCGCACTATAGACAACCTTCCGGGAAATGCGCCCTTCGCTGTCACGCAGAACAACGGTTAAAGGCGGAAGAAGCTGCCTGCCGCTTCCGAAAAGAGCAAGATCGAGTTCAAAACGCTCTCTGCCGCTACCCGGAGTGGAGAGCAGGGAGGAGGCACGCTGGAGGCTGATCAGTTCGAACTGCGGTTTTGAAGCCGGGTCAACTCCTTCAAGCGAGGCAACCTCGCGCTCCCCGTGCTGCACCCTGATAATACAGCGGATACGGTCGCCAACGAGTACCGTGTCGGGCACAACCGTCACCCGGACTCCCTGATAGAGCGGGCCTTCAACCGCCCGGAGCGGAGCCGGAAGAGCAAATGCAAACAGCAGAAATAAAATCAGCCTGCATGCTCCGGTCCGAAACCATTCACACCTTGCGTTCACGATACCGGAAAAACGAGTTCAGTTCGCCGATGAAAGAGCGGTCGGTATCGAGAAAAACCGAGTCAATGCGCATGCGCCGGAGCCGCTGGCGAAGCTCTTCATAGACTCTCGACTGCTCACTGCGGTAACGCTCGATCTTGCGGCGGCTCCCTCCGTCCAGGGTGAGACGCAGGCCTGTTTCCGGCTCTTCGAGGTCAAGTAGCCCGCTGAGCGGCAGCGCTTTGTCAAGCGGATCACTCAGATGGACCAGCACAAAGTCGTGACGGGTATTGAGCTGCTTCATCCCTTTTTCATAGTCGTTGTCAACCAGATCGGTCAGAAGAAAAATAATCGACTGCCTTCTGAGCGCGTAGCGGATAAAGATGAGAGCGGCGTTGATATCGGTCTTTCGGCTCAGGGGCTTGAAGCGGAAAAGCTCTTCAAGAATAACCAGAACATGCTGGCGGCCTTTGCGGGGGGCAATAAAGGTTTCGACCCGGTCGGTAAAAACGAGAAGGCCTACCTTGTCGTTGTTCTGTATGGCACTGAAAGCAAGTACGGCGCTGAGCTCAAGGGCAAGCGCTTTTTTGCTGCGTTCCCGGCTGCCGAACTGCATTGATGCCGAACCGTCAACAACAAGCAGAAGGGTTCGTTCCCGCTCTTCGGTAAAGAGCTTGACATAGAGCTCATGTTTGCGGGCGGAGGTGTTCCAGTCAATGGCCCGGACATCATCACCATACTGATATTCACGGACATTGCTGAACTCGATCCCTTTGCCCTTGAACGAGGAGTGGTACTCGCCGCTGAAGAGCTCGCTGGCCATGCGCTTCGAACGAATTTCAACCCGTCGAATGAGTTTCTGAAGCTCTTTCAGGTACTCTTCATTGTTTTCCATAGCGCTCATGGCACCTGCACATGCTGGAGAATCTGACGGATAATATCGTCTGAACGGATATTGTCGGCTTCGGCTTCGTATCCCGGCCTTATGCGATGGCGAAGGGTATCATAGGCGATTGCCTTGACATCCTCAGGGGTTATGTATGGCCGATTCTGCAAAAAGGCGTGCGCCTTGGAAGCAAGCAGAAGAAAGATCGAAGCTCTGGGGGATGCGCCGTACTCGATCATGGTCTCAAGCGATTCCATACCGTAGAGTGCCGGTTTTCTGGTGGCAACGACAAGATCAACAATGTAGCGCTGTACCCTCGGATCAACATAGATACGGTCAATCAGTCCTCTTGCCTTTGCAATATCATCAGGCTGCACGACCGCCGTAATCTCCTTATCAGTTGCGGTTGTGGCCGACTGCAGCATAATCTCAAGCTCTTCATCGTAGGATGGATAATCGACCAGCACCTTCATCATAAACCGGTCTACCTGCGCCTCCGGCAAAAGATAGGTCCCTTCGTGCTCGATAGGGTTCTGGGTAGCCAGCACCATAAAGGGCTCCTGAAGGGGAAAGGTCTGATTGCCGATGGTAACCTGATGCTCCTGCATCGCCTCAAGCAGGGCGGACTGCACCTTGGCCGGTGAACGGTTGATTTCGTCGGCGAGAATGACATTGGCAAAAACCGGCCCTTTTCGGGGATAGAACTCCATGTCTTTCGGATTATAGATCATGGTTCCGATAAGATCGGCGGGAAGCATATCAGGGGTAAACTGGATCCGCTGGAACTTCAGATTCATGGCGGCGGCAAAGGTTCTGATAATGAGCGTCTTGGCAAGACCCGGTACCCCTTCAAGCAGGATATGACCATTTACCAGGAGGGCAATGAAGACCCGCTGGATAACCTCCTTCTGACCGATAATCCTGCGCGAAAGCTGTTCCTCAGCCTTTTCAAGAAAACGGGAGGCCTCCGTAATCTGCCTGCCCAGTTCCTCCAGTTCTACCGCATACTGCATAGCATCTCCATCGTTCATTTTCTTTGAAATAACGGCATGCTGCTGATCGCCGCAAGCCGCTCAAGTCGATGTTACCCTCTCCATGCAATCCGGAGCATCACCTCTTTTTGATAAACCCCCTGAGGCCGAATAGAATCAAGAGCAGACCACCGACCAGCGCAGACCAGGAGTAAAGGTCGGAAAGGTAACTGAGACTGTTCCAGATACCAACTTCGGGAGCAAAGAGCAGGATCAGATCTGCTCCTACAAGTATAATCAGAACATGGAAAAAACTTACCTTGACAGGCGGTTTGCTATTATTCTCGGGTTTGTTAGCTTTGGCCATAGCTCTACAGAAAAAATCAGTCCATGAAAATTTTAGGCATCGAAACCAGTTGTGATGAAACCTCGGCATCCGTTATCTGTGACGGCAGGGTCGCCTCCAATGTCGTCAGTTCTCAGCGCTGTCACACGAGCTTTGGCGGTGTGGTGCCGGAACTCGCTTCAAGAGAGCACGAACGGCTTATCGTCTCGATTGCCGATGCAGCAATAACCGAAGCAAATATAACAAAAAAAGAGCTTGATGTCATAGCCGCCACGGCCGGCCCCGGCCTTATCGGTGCCGTCATGGTAGGGCTCTGTTTTGCCCAGGGTCTCGCATGGGCACTCGGAGTACCCTTCATACCGGTCAACCATATTGAGGCGCACATGTTCTCCCCCTTTATTGATGAGGGGCCCTCTCACCGCGCTCCCGAAGGGGCTTTTATCTCCCTGACGGTATCGGGAGGTCACACGCTGCTTTCGGTAATAGAGCAGGACCTCTCTTATGCGGTTATTGGCAGAACGCTTGATGATGCTGCCGGAGAGGCATTCGACAAAACCGGCAAGATGCTCGGGCTTCCCTACCCGGCAGGCCCGGAGATCGACCGGCTGGCAGGAGATGGTGATCCAAAATTCCATGAGTTCCCCAGAGCACTCACCTCCCGGTCACAGACCAGCAAAAGTTACGACGGCAATTTCGATTTCAGCTTTTCCGGTCTGAAAACCTCGGTCCTCACCTTTCTGCAGAAACAGAAACCGGAATTCATAACAGCAAACATACAGAACATTGCCGCCTCCATTCAGTGGGCTATCGTCAGCGTACTGGTTGAAAAAACCATTGCCGCAGCCCGCTCCCGGGGCATAAAAGAGATCGCAATCGCCGGAGGCGTAAGTGCCAACTCGGGACTCAGAGCAATGATGCACGCTGCCTGCAAAAAAGAGGGGTTCACGCTCTATCTGCCCGGTGCCGTTTACTCGACCGACAATGCCGCCATGATCGCCACACTGGCCGGAGTAAAACTCTCACGGGGCATGAAA
Source organism: Chlorobium ferrooxidans DSM 13031 (assembly GCF_000168715.1). Lineage (GTDB taxonomy): Bacteria > Bacteroidota > Chlorobiia > Chlorobiales > Chlorobiaceae > Chlorobium > Chlorobium ferrooxidans. Next base: position 27,690 of record NZ_AASE01000024.1, read on the forward strand.
GCCGAACGGCTGTACAACATTGCACCCTTCGCCAGTTTCAGCTCCGGCAGACCGAAGCCGTGATTGAAATAGTTCCATAAATACATTACATTATTGCTCACAAATTAAAGCTGTAACGATTTTTTATCCATATCACGACATAACCATGCATAACAGTATTCTCACACTGCTTCTTTTTGCGCCTCCTGCCGGCGGCCCTGCACCGAATCCCTTCCTTCAGATTGTTCCGATGGTGCTTATTTTTGTTGTCTTCTACTTTTTCATGATCCGTCCGCAGCAGAAAAAACAGAAAGAGAAGGAGAAGGTTCTGGACAGCCTGAAAAGAGGAGACAAGGTTGTCACCATAGGCGGTATTCACGGTACGGTTGCCGGAATCGACAGCGACAAAAAGACTGTGCTGGTGCAGGTGAACGAAACCACTAAAATCAAGTTCGACCGGAGTGCTGTTGCCAATATTGAAGCACAGGATTCGGGCGATAAACTTACGACCAAGGAATGAGCAGAATAATGCAGCCAACTCCAGCAAAATTGGTATTGGAAAACGGATCTGTCTATAACGGAACAGCATTCGGCCATATCGGAGAGACGTCCGGCGAGGTGGTTTTCAATACATCACTGACCGGGTATCAGGAAATTCTTACCGACCCCTCCTATACCGGCCAGATGGTGCTGATGACCTATCCGTTGATAGGCAACTACGGCATCAATATCTCCGATAATGAGTCATCAAAAATGTGGGCATCCGCCTTTATTGTCCGGGAGCTCTCCAATGTCCACAGCAACTTTGAAGCGACCGAATCTCTTGACTCCGCACTCAAAAAGGCAGGCGTGATGGGGCTTGCCGGAATCGACACCCGCAAGCTTGTGCGCGAAATCCGTGAAAAAGGAGCCATGAGAGGGGTCATCTCCGCTCTCGACTCCAATAACGAAAGTCTCCATCAGAAAGCCCTGAACATCCCCGAAATGAGCGGGCAGGATCTGGTCAAAACCGTTACGACAAGCGAAAACTATACGCTTGAAAAAGCTGATGCCCGTTACCATGTTGCCGCTCTTGATTACGGCATCAAAACCAATATCCTGCGCATGCTCCAGAATTCAGGGTGCCGGGTAACGGTTCTCAAGGCCGGAACTCCGGCTGAAGAGGTGATCAAGCTCAACGCGGACGGGGTATTTCTCTCAAACGGACCCGGTGATCCTTCTGCTGTCAGCTACGCAATAGAGACCATAAAAAAACTGGTTGAGTACAACCGCTCAACAAAACCGCTGCCGATATTCGGCATCTGCCTTGGCCACCAGCTTCTCGCACTCGCTTTCGGAGCTGAAACCTACAAGCTCAAATTCGGCCATCACGGCAGCAACCACCCGGTTAAAAACCTCCAGAACAGCCAGATAGAGATAACGTCGCAGAACCACGGCTTCTCGGTAAACATGGAGTCACTTCCCGAAGCTCTTGAAATGACCCATCTCAACCTCTACGATCATACAGTTGAAGGGGTAAAGCATAAAACGCTCCCCTGCTTTTCCGTGCAGTACCATCCGGAAGCAGCTCCGGGACCGCACGATTCGCACTACCTTTTCGCAGAGTTCACCTCGCTGATGGATCAGGCGAAAAACTGACAGCAGAGGATCTCTTTAATTATAAAACCCATTTTCTGAAGAGATGAAAAAAAGATTATTTACGCCGGGACCGACGCCGGTTCCTGAAAATGTCATGCTTCGCATGGCCGCTCCGATTATCCATCACAGAAACCCTGAGTTCATGGAGATTCTGGCCAGGGTTCATGAGGATCTCAAGTATCTCTTCAGAACCAGCCAGCCGGTAGTTGTGCTGAGCTGTTCCGGCACCGGCGGCATGGAAGCCTCCATCTCAAGCCTCTTCAAAAAGGGTGACAAGGTTATCACCGTCAACGCCGGCAAGTTCGGCGAACGCTGGGGTTCACTGGTACGCATCTTTACCGGCAACTGCATTGAGGAAAAAGTGGCATGGGGTTCAGCCCTTCAGCCCGAACGCCTTGCCGAACTGCTTAAAGAGCACCCGGATGCCAAAGGGGTCTGCCTGACCCATTCGGAAACATCAACCGGAACGGCAGCAGACATCAAGAGTCTCAGCGCACTCATTCGCGAAAACTCTGACGCCCTTGTGCTCGTAGACGGCATTACCGCTGTTGGTGCACACGAGTTTCATTTTGATGACTGGGGAGTGGATATCTGCATCACCGGCTCACAGAAGGGACTCATGATGCCTCCCGGACTGGCATTGATTGCCATCTCTGAAAGAGCCCAGGATATCATCAACGGCCAGAAAGAGATCCCCCAGTTCTACCTGAGCCTGAAAAAAGCACTGAAAGCGCATGCCGATGACGATACCCCGTTTACACCTGCGGTTTCGCTGGTCATCGGCCTCGATGAAGCGCTGCAGATGGTACGGGCCGAAGGAATTGAAAATATCTGGAAACGCCACGAAAGCCTTGCAAACGCCTGCCGTCAGGGTTGCAATGCTCTTGGCATGAAGCTTTTCAGCAACTCACCCTCATTTGCCGTGACTCCGGTCTGGCTTCCTGAAGGAGTTGCATGGTCGGCATTCAACAAGGCGCTGAAAAACAGCAACGGCATTACGGTTGCGGCTGGTCAGGATGAGTTCAAGGGGAAAATTTTCCGCATCTCCCATCTCGGCTACTATGACGAACTCGACATGCTGACGGTTATCGGCGGCCTGGAGAGGGCACTGAAGGAGATAAACTTTGATTTTGAGATCGGAGCCGGGGTCAAGGCTGTTCAGCAGGCTTTTCTCGGTAAATGACCGTTCAGAGAGTTAACAGCAGAGCCCTGAATACTCGGGGCTTTGCTGTTTATGATGCGCAAAACATAGTGCCTCCTCCAAACATATTAAGTGCGCAGGCCATACCTTTTTGAGTTTCACTTCCTGCTCGTATCTTTAGAAAAAGCACTCCGGCCATGATCAGACTTTCCGTACTTTTTCTGTTTGTTACCCTCACCTCTTCCATTCCGGAGATGTTCAGCGAGTACCGTCTGAAACTCAAAGCCGATGCCCTCTATAACGCGCATGACTACAGCCGTGCGGAAAATGCATACCGCCAGCTGCTGCGAACAGGCAGTGAGCCAAAAGGAGCCGCATCATCACGATACAATCTGGCCTGCGCCCTCTACATGCAGGGAAAATACCGTGAAGCCGCATCCCTCTTTGCTCACAAGGCTGCCTATACACCGCAACAACAGGCCACAGCCCGCAAATCGCTTTTCAATGAAGGCAATGCGCTGGCAATGAGCGCAATCAACACAAGAGAAAAAACAGAAAAAACAGAGCTGTTCCGACGTTCACTTGCCCGCTTCAAATCAGTGCTTCTCGGTGATCCGGATGACGGTGATGCAAAAATCAACTATGAAATAGTACAACGCTACCTTCAGGAACTGGAGAGTCCTCCTCCGCAACCCTCTTCCGGATCAGGAAATCCGGCCAATGCGCACCCTGATTCAGGAATCGGTAGCGATGTGGCGTCACGCATACTCGAAAAAGCACAGCAGGATGAATCCTCACTGATGCGGCAAATTCCCCGGAGCAGCAAAGCTCCTGCCGAGGAGAGCCGCAACAACCGGGACTGGTAGCACCATGGCTGCACATAAAAAAGTTCTGCTGGTTTTTCTTCCTTCCGAAAGCGGAGTTGACGGTGCCCGATCGCTCTACAGCGAGAGCCGCAGTAACCCGCTCACCACCTGGTTCAACGGTTCACTGAGAACCCTTATCAAGAAAAGTCAGTTTGCTATTCCTCCTCTCTCACTCATGATCCTCAGCTCAATTGAGGTCCCGGGTGTAGAACAATCTATCTGCGACATGCGCTTTGAAGCGTTTCCGTTTCATGAAAGCTGGGATCTTGTCGGACTCAGCGTTCAGACCGGAATGGCCCGGCAGGCGTTTGATCTTGCCGACCGGCTTCGCAGAGAAGGAACCCCTGTCGCGCTTGGCGGAGCACATGTAACACTCTTTCCTGATTCATGCAGACCGCATGCGGATCTGCTGGTACACGGAGAGGCCGACGACCTGTGGAAAGAGGTACTCTCCGACCTCAAGTCAGGATGCCTGAAGCCCGACTACTACTCCGGAAGTTTTCCTGATATGAGTATTGCAAGAC
>NZ_AASE01000023.1 GCF_000168715.1 Chlorobium ferrooxidans DSM 13031
GGGATCGGTTTGAGAGGTGATTTTTTGAAAATGGTCTATGCTGATCTCCGCCAGGAGAACCGCTCTTTTCCAGGCGTTCCGGCCATTCTGTTTCCGGTAAGTAAAAAAACTGTTCCATCTCCTGTTCGGCGCAACAGGATAAAGCGCATGATGAGAGAGGCCTACCGGATTGAGAAGTCATCGGTAATAAGGAGCGGTAGAGATGAGCAGGATGGTGCTGAGGCAAAGAGACTCTGTATTGTCTTTCTTTTTACGGGAAGAAAAAAAACACTCCCCGACTTGCAGACATTCAGGGAGGAGATCAGACGGTTAATGCTGAGTATGAGACTTTCCTGAACGAGAAAGTCAACGATGGCTTTTATTAATACAGCACTCATGACTGACAGTATTTTATACCGGATAAAGGATGGACGCATGACTATCTGGAAGTATGTCAATGAGGTACCGATTTTACTGATAAAATTTTACCAGGTTTTTCTTTCGCCTCTGCTTGGCTCTTCCTGCAGATACTACCCTACCTGTTCCGCCTACGCGCTTGAAGCTTTTCGCACTCATAATTTTTTTTACGCCGTCTGGCTGACAGTGTGGCGTATTCTTCGATGCAACCCCTTTGCAAAGGGCGGGTTTGACCCGGTACCCTTGCGTAACAACGATCTTCACGGTAAAATTAAAGAGAGAGGTAATGGATAGAAAATCATTGACAGGCCTTGCGCTTATTGGCTTGATTATGTTCGTCTGGCTGCAGTTCATGTCGCCGGAGAAAAAACTGTTGAAGTCACCGGAAGCGGTGAAAACAGAGCAGGCCAGTCCGCAGGCACTATCATCTCCTGTGGCAGCGGCTCCTTCCGCGGATACGTTCGGTGTTTTTGCCACTGCGGCTGGAGGTCGTGAGCAACTCGTAAAGGTTGATAATGATCTTTTCAGGGCAACGCTCTCTTCCAAAGGCGCCACACTGAAGTCACTGGTTCTCAAAAAGCATCTGAATGGAGAGCGCAAGCCGTTCGATCTGGTCAGCAACACCAGGAACGGAGCCCTTTCACTGCTCTTTCTGACCCGTGAAGGGAAAAAAATTGATACCCGCGATCTCTATTTCAGCACGGTAACGCTTGATTCTGTTCGTGCGATCAGCGGCAAACAGAGTTATGCGGTTCGCTATCACCTTGACATTGCCCCCGCCCAGGCTATTGATATAACCTATCTCTTTTCCGGCGACAGCTATAAAGTCGGCTATGATGTCAAGCTTACAGGATTTGCCAGTGAGCTTGCCGGTAATGAGTATCAGCTCCAATGGGATGGTGGACTCGGTTATTCGGAAAAAGACCGCAAGGATGAGTCGCAGAGTGTGCTTGCAGGCGCCTATCTTGGCGGAAGCCTTGTAAAGCTTGATGCGGCCAAAGAGAACGAGACCTACCGTGAAGAGCAGTCCGGAGAAGCCAAATGGGTAGCAGTCCGCAACAAATATTTTGTTGCAGCGCTTATTCCCTCCAGGCGTACGGAAGGCATCCATCTTGACGGTAAAAGAACAGCCGGTAACGAGTTTGAGAACTATACGGCAGCGCTGAAAATGGGCGTTCCATCAACCGGAACGGTATCGGATGACAAGTTCAGCCTCTATCTCGGGCCGCTTGACTACAATATTGTCAAGTCACAGCATGCCGGTCTTGAAAAAATCATGGACTTCGGCTGGGACTGGCTGACGAGACCTTTTGCCGAATTTATCATTCTGCCGGTTTTCAGCTGGATGAACACCTTTGTAAGCAACTACGGTCTTATCATTATCATTTTTGCCTTCCTGATCAAGCTGGTCACCTACCCCCTTTCAATGGCTTCGACGAAGTCCATGAAAAAGATGTCGGCACTTCAGCCGGTGCTCAAGGAGCTGCAGGAGAAGTATAAGGATAACCCCGCAAAGCTGCAGAGCGAGCTTGGACGGATCTACAAGGAGGCAGGAGTCAACCCGATTGGTGGCTGTTTGCCGGTGGTGCTGCAGATGCCGCTGCTCTTTGCCATGTTCTATGTGTTCCGCTCCTCGATAGAGCTTCGTCAGCACAGCTTCCTCTGGGCAAAGGATCTCTCCGTTCCGGATTCCATACTCGACTTCGGATTCAGCATTCCCATGTACGGAAATCACATTGCGGTCTTCCCGATTCTCATGGCGGTGACGGTTTTTATGCAGCAGAAAATCACACCGACAACGCAGAGCAATGATCAGATGAAGGTGATGATGTACATGTTCCCGGCCATGATGCTCCTCTTTTTCAACAACATGCCGGCAGGCCTCGGTCTCTACTATCTGATGTTCAACATTTTCAGTGTAGCGCAGCAGTTCTATATCAACAAGACCACCACTGCCGCCGATATGCCGAATGTGACACTCACAGTGCCCTCTTCAGGCGGATCCCGTAAAAAGAGCAAAGGGGCGTCGAAAAAGTAAATAGTGGTGTTATGGCGCCAATCGAGCAGGCCGATGTGTGGCTTTTCCGGTTACTGAACCTTCGTCTGGTTCATCCGGCAGTCGACGACCTGATGGTTTTTCTCACCAACGGCTCCCTTTCCCGTCATATCGGCATTCTGGCAGCGCTCTTTATGGTCATCCGCAGGGGCAGGCAGGGTTTTCTTGTAATCCTGCTTGCCCTTCTTGCTGTCGGCATGGCTGATTTCATTGCCTCCGGTATCTTCAAACCGCTTGTCGAGCGCATCCGCCCCTGCTTTGCCCTTGATCAGGTCCGCCTGCTCATCCATCAATCGAGGAGCTACTCGTTTGCTTCATCCCATGCGGCGAACTCGGCAGCGGTTGCCGCAATCACCTGGATTTTCTTTCACCGTGGTGAGAGGATCGAAAAACTCTTTACCGTTCTCATGATCGCCTACGCGCTTGCCATAGGCTTTTCGAGGATCTACGTCGGCGTTCACTATCCCGGAGATGTGCTTGGCGGCATCATGATCGGACTTTTCAGTGCAGCCATTGTCTATCTGCTCTTCTCCTGGATGGTGAAGAACATTGTTCAGCCCCGCTTCATGCGTCAAAATGCCCTTTCCGGTGAGTGAGGTGTATTGGGGAGTCGATCTTGGCGGAACCAAAATCGAGGCGGTGGTGATTGATGGCGCCCTGAAGCCCATCTGTCGTCGCCGAATTGCCACAGAAGCTGAAGGCGGCTACAGCCACATCCTGGAGCGCATCAGCACGCTTCTTGACAGGGTATCCCGTGAGAGCGGGTTTCCCATACCGGAGCGGATAGGGATCGGCACACCCGGACGGTATGACGCGGTATCCGGGCGCATGAAAAACTCAAACACGGTTGCACTGAACGGTCGCGATCTGAAGCGCGATCTTGAGCATCTTCTCCATCGGGAGCTGCTCATTGAAAATGATGCCAACTGTTTTGCCCTTGCCGAATCGATGCTTGGCTGCGGGGCCGAAGTGATGCGTGATCCCTCAAAGATGGCCTTCGGCATTATTCTCGGTACCGGTGTCGGCGGCGGGATAGTGTGCCACGGAAGGGTTCGTCACGGCGCCCACGGTATTGCCGGAGAGTGGGGGCATAATGAGCTTCTGCCGGATGGAGAGGCCTGCTACTGCGGCAGGAGGGGCTGCGTGGAAACGGTTATTTCCGGCCCGGCGCTTGAGCGCTACTACAAAGCGCTTACGGGCAGTTTCAAGCCGCTGTCTCAGATCGCTTCTGATTATGGTTCGGACAGTGCGGCGGCAGAGACCATCGAGCGCCTGCTCCTCTATTTCGGCAAGGCACTCGCCCGGGTGATCAACATCCTCGACCCCGATCTCTGCATAATCGGCGGCGGAGTAGGTCAGGTTGAGCAGTTGTACTCACCGGAGGCCCGTTCAGCAATTGAGCGCCACCTCTTCAACAGCGAACTCCGAATCCCCATTCTCAAGCCCCTCCTCGGTGACAGCGCCGGAGTCTTCGGCGCCGCGCTGTTAGCCCGCACTACCTTGCACTAAAGGGTGTGGAAATTACCGGCTTTTTTTATGTACTGAATGCGGGGGGTTTTGTATGTTAACGGGTTGCTGTGCCGACTTGGGCGATCATGGCTTCTTGCGGAATGGCTGTAACGTATTGATTTTATAAGTTATAACACGGGTGAAATGGCAGAGGATATTGTTTTCAGGAGAGGGGATATTATTGAGCTGGTCGTAACCGATCTGGCGGAGAAAGAGCAGTGTTTCGGGCGGCTTGACAGCGGCATGGCGGTTATGGTCAACGGTATGCTTGCGGTCGGCGACCGGGTGTCGGCCAGAATCAAAAAGGTGAAGCAGCGCTACCTTGAGGCGATAGCCGTTGAGGTGCTTGAAGCCTCGCCTGACAGAACGGAGCCGGTGTGCAGCTATTTCGGCGTCTGCGGCGGCTGCAAGCTGATGCACATCAGGTACGAGGCGCAGATTGCCTACAAAGAGAAAAAGGTGAAGGACGCGCTTGAGCATCTCGGAAGTTTTTCCAATCCGCCGGTTTCGCCTGTTCTGGCGGCGGCCTCTCCCGTTCACTATCGCAACAAGATCGAGTTCTCCTGCTCCAGCATGCGCTATCTCCTGCCGGAAGAGCTTTCGCAGGAGGAGCTGGAGCGCCCGAAAAATTTTGCGCTGGGATTTCATACCCCAGGGAATTTCGAGAAGGTGATCGATATCGACTACTGCTATCTTGCCACGGAGCTGATGAACCGGGTGCTCAAACTGACCCGCGAATTTGCCCTTGCCAACAACCTTGAGCCCTACGGCGTCCGGGCACATACCGGATTTTTGCGCAATCTTGTGGTGCGCTTCAGTGAAGATCAGCGCGAGCTGATGGTCAACCTCGTCACCTCCTGGTACGATGAAAAGCTGATGCAGCAGTACAATGCCGCCCTCCAGTCGGCTCTTGCAGGCGAGAAGGTGACGGTGGTCAATAATGTTACCTCAAGAAAGAACGGTGTCGCCACCGGCGAAGAGGAGTTTCTGCTCAGCGGCACGGGTATCATTACCGAGCGCCTCGGAGAGCTTGATTTCAGAATTTCGGCCAACTCATTTTTTCAGACCAACTCCCGGCAGGCCGAAGTGCTCTACAACGCCATTCTTGATGTTGCGGGACTCAACGAGGATGACACCGTCTATGACCTCTATTGCGGTACCGGAACCATCACGCTCTACATGGCCAAACACTGCCGGAGTGCGGTCGGTCTTGAGGTGGTTGAAAGTTCAATCAACGATGCCCGCAGCAATGCGGCTCTGAACGGAGTCGAGAATGCGGACTTTTATCAGGTTGATCTGAAGGATTTCCACGCCATACTCGACAAACTTGAAAGCCATGGGGCTCCGGGGGTGATCATCACCGATCCGCCGAGAGCGGGCATGCATCCTAAGGCGCTTGAAACCATGCTCCGTTTCCGGCCAAGGCGCATCGTCTATGTCAGTTGTAATCCGGCAAGTCTTGCCCGTGACGGCAAGGAGATTGCACTTCAGGGCTACACGCTCAAATCAGTTCAGCCGGTTGATATGTTTCCGCATACGGCGCATATAGAGAGTGTGGCCTGTTTCGAGCTGGAGCGCCCCTATTAATCTGTTCCGCGATTCGATGGCATCGTTGGGCGGTGCTCGGAAAAGAGATCAAGGACTACAAGGACAGCAGGGACTACAAGGACGAAGAGGAATTTGCCGGGGCAACCACAAGGGATTGTTCCTGCCATTTCGTGTGATTTCGTTAGTTTCGTGGTTCAAAAATCCTCAAACCGTTCACGACGATTAATAGCGGGCTCTTCTCTTATTTGTTATTGATTTTCGATCAGGGTGTAGCTGGCGGGTTCCGCTTCGGCGGCTTTTGCGGCTTCCCAGGCGGAGAAGCGGTCTACATCCTGGATGATGGAGGCAAAAACGGCTGAAACGATGGCAATGTCGTCGGCAAAGCCGATGAGCGGAATGAAATCGGCTATGGCGTCAAACGGGGAGACAAAATAGATCAGTGCTGCGGTAACAAGCACAATGGTCTGCCAGGGCACGTCGGTGTACTCTTTTGTAAAGTAGCAGCGGAGCATCCGTGCCAGCGACTGGATTTTTCCGGATATTTCCGAGAGCTGCGAGGTGTGTTTGCCCGGTTTCGAGAGCTTCACTGCCGTTTCGAGCAGTTTTTTTCTCTTCACGGGATCCTTGATTGCCTGCTCAGCCTTTCTCCGGGTTTTCTCAAATCGTTTACTCATGGCTCTTCTTATTTTCGGCTCGCTTTGAGGAGTGTCTGGCGCTCGCTTTCGGTCAGTGAGGTATATCCATGCGCCGAAATCTTGTCAAGAATAGCGTCAATTTCGGCTTCAGACGCAGGTTCTGCAGGTTTCTGTTTCTTGTAGAGCTGAGGGCCGGATCTCTTTTTTCCCGAAGAGCGGAATTTTTGGAGTACCCTGGAGATCGACCACTCGTTTCTTTTTATGGTGATGTAGATAAAACCGATCAGCATGCCGCCGAGGTGGGCGAAATGGGCGATGTTGCTCCCGCTTCCCATGGCCCGGCTGCCGAGTCCGGAGAAAAATTCGATAAGAGCATAACCGGCAATGAAATATTTTGCCTTCAGCGGAAAGAGGAAATAGAGGAAGATGTAGCGATCGGGAAACATCATGCCGAATGCCAGCAGCACGCCGTAGATTGCCCCTGATGCCCCTACTGTAGGATAGGGATCACCGCTGGTCATCAGCAGGTTGAGCGCCGCAGCTCCGATTCCGCAGACAAAATAGTAGATATTGAACTGTCGTGTACCCCAGTGGTTCTCTATCTCGGCGCCGAACATCCAGAGCGCAAACATATTGAAAAAGAGATGGGTGCCGCCGCCGTGAAGGAACATGTAGGTAACCGGCTGCCAGAGTCTGAAATTGCCTGAACCTATCGGCCAGAGCGCCCCGATGGAGCTGATGACCTCTCCGTACGGCGTCATTTGCAGCAGGAAGACCGCAATATTGATGAGAATAATGGCTTTTATTGCCGGAGGTATAAACTGAAAACCTCCGGGGCTGTATGGCTGACTGGAATTGTTCATCACAATGTCTGGTTCTGCCTGTTCTCATGATGCAGAGAGAGAACAGGCCTGTCGAAAGTTGCTTCCGTAAAGGATTGCAGTGGTGTACGGAAACGGTTAGTCGTTCAATGCGGCAATACCGGGCAGCTCCTTGCCTTCAAGGAATTCAAGGCTTGCTCCGCCTCCTGTAGAGATATGGGTAATCTCCTTTGCAAGTCCTGCTTTGGCGATAGCAGAAGCCGAGTCTCCTCCGCCGACAATGGTTATAGCGCCCTTGGCGGTGGCGTCAGCCAGAGCTTTGGCAACGGCCATGGTGCCTGATGCGAAATTGTCTATTTCAAACACACCCATCGGTCCGTTCCAGAGTACCGTGCGGGCCGAGAGAATCTCCCTGCTGTAAAGCTCAGCCGTTTTCGGTCCTATGTCCACACCGATCATGCCTTCCGGAATGGCGGATATCAGTTCCGTGCGGAACTCTGCATCAGCTGAAATAGCGGGAGCCACAATCACATCTTCCGGCAGAAGCAGCTTTATCCCCTTTCTTTTTGCCTCGGCAAGGATCTCAAGGGCAAGCTCAATTTTGCTCTCCTCAACGAGTGAGTTTCCTACCTCGTAGCCCTGGGCCTTGAAGAAGGTAAAGACCATGGCCCCGCCGATCAGCACCGTGTCTACTTTTTTAAAGAGGTTCTCAAGGACATCTATTTTTCCTGAAATTTTTGATCCGCCCAGAATGGCTACAAACGGGCGTTCCGGATCCTGAAGGGCTTTTCCAAGATAGAGCAGCTCGCGTTCTATAAGAAAGCCTGCAACTGCACTCTGGACGTAATGGGTAATCCCCTCGGTTGATGCGTGCGCCCTGTGTGCGGTTCCGAAAGCATCATTGACGTAGATCTCGCCCAGAGAGGCAAGCTCTTTGGCAAAGTCAGGATCGTTGGCCTCTTCCTCGGGATGAAATCTCAGGTTTTCAAGCAGAATAACCTCTCCGTCCTGCATGGCAAGTACCTGCTGCATGACCTCGGTTCCGATGGAATCTTTTGCCATCGTTACAGGCGTGTCGATGAGCTCCGAAAGTCTTTTTGCTACCGGGGCAAGAGAGAAGTCCGCGTTGACTTTGCCTTTTGGTCTTCCAAGGTGTGACATCAGAATCAGGCGCCCGCCATCGTCGAGAACTTTACGAATGGAGGGGAGTGATTCAACGATTCTTTTATCGTCGGTAATGTTTTTGCTGGCGTCAAGAGGAACATTGAAATCAACGCGCATTAATATCCGTTTGCCTTGGATGGAGACGCTGGACAAGGTCTTTTTCTGCATTGCTGTTATGATTGATTAAAAAAACAATTGCTGGTAAATAGTACTAATCTACAATATAATCAATTCACCTGACAGGATATAGGAGACGGTAATCTGTCGCTCTCCTCTCAGGGGGTCGTGTTTCTGCGGGCCTGACGGTATTTTTTAATGTTTTCGTTATGCTCTTTGAGTGACACGGCGAAGTTATGTCCTCCGGTACCTGTGGCAACAAAGTAGAGAAAACCGGTTTCGGCAGGCTGAAGCACCGCAAGAATGGAGGCAGTTCCGGGATTGCAAATCGGACCCGGAGGCAGCCCGTTATGGCGGTAGGTATTGTAGGGAGAGTCAGCCACGAGATCACGATAGAAGAGCCGGCGTGCCGTTCCTCCGAGTGCGTACTGTACCGTCGGATCAGCCTGAAGGCGCATATTTTTTTTCAGCCGGTTGAGATAGACGCTTGCTACAACGGGTTTTTCCGTGTCCAGAGGAGTTTCGGCTTCGACAATTGATGCGAGTGTCAGAAGTCCGGTTTCGTTCATCCCCCGTCTTGCGGTCACGGTTTTGAGGCTGTCGGTATAGAATTTCCTGAATCTTTTTACAAGAAATCCGGCAGCCGCGTCAGGTGAGCCGCCCCATGCAAAGTCATAGGTTCCGGGCAACAGGTACCCCTCTGCATTTTTTGCCTTGATGTTGTATCGCCGAAGGAGGCGCTCACTTGATGCCGCAGCCATGAATGCGGTTGAATCAAAGTCGAGTTTTCCCGAAAGGATTCTGGCAACTTTTTCGAGATTGATCCCTTCGGGGAGTGTGATGCGAACTTCGTCCTGCTTGTGCGAGTGAAGGTAGTAGAGCAGCATGAAGTTGGACATTCCGGGAGGGATGAAATATCTCCCCGGCTTGATGCTGTGCAGGCGGGGAATAATGCTTCCGGTGATGAGTACCGGCCATTTGCTTTGTATCGTGCCGTTACGGGATAGTTCACCCACAATGGCCTGAAATCCGGTTTTCCGGTGAACGACGAGGGGTGTGGTTGTTGTGGCGGTGTTGAGGCCGGGCCAAAATAAAAAGAACCCCAGTGCAGTCAGCAGAAGGGCTGAGGCAGCTAATAAGGGTTTTGGTAACGAAACTTTACGCAGTGCCATTCGGAGGGGATATTCGGTTAGCTGGCAGGGATATCCGGCTGACTGCTTTTCCAATCATGTTGTACCAGGCGACTCTCTTCAAGAATGCAGCGGTAAATTTTTTCCAGCGCAAGAGATTTTCGGGGTGAATCGGCATGGTTCAGCACATTGTTCAGCACCTCTTTTTCCCTTTCAGGCTGGAGCACCTGCTCTCCGATTCTTGATTTCAGTGAGCTGATATTCTGTGCGCAATGCAGTCTCTGGCAGATAAGAGCCGATAACTGCTGGTCAATGACGTCGATTTTTTTTCGCCATTCGTCAAGTTCCTGCCTGTGCGCTGTATTGTTGACGGTACTCTGCGACATTATGATAAGAAATGGTTAATAAATGTTCCTGCTGCTTCCCGGTCCTGCTCCGGGCACCCTGCATAGACGATAAGCGCTGCCGGATTGTGCCTACATTTTCCCCCGGGTGAACAACTCCGCCCACTGTGCTACTTCCTTATCGCTCAGCGGCTCTCCCCTTACGGCTTTGTCGATGGTTTTACCGAAACCGGATCGACGCTTCCCTTCCGAAAGCGGAGCGGAAGTTCCGTTTTCGCCGAGTTTTAGCGCGAATGCTTCGGATTTTATACACCGCGCACCGAACGCTTCGCTGTAGCGGCGTATTTCATCGTCCGAACTTACAATAGTAACCTTTTTTACGTTTGTGTTCAATGATTTTACGTAATCAATGATCCATTGATCGGCGCTTTTTGTGGCCGGAGTGAAAACAATATGCAGAGGAATGATGCTCGAGTGTTCCCGGGCGCTTCCTTTTCCATCATAGACAATGGTGACGGCACATCTGTTTTTTCTCTGAAATGAGAGGAGCTTTTTTTCCATTTCCAGCCGCAACTGCTCAAGCGGGGATGCAGATGGTGATGGAATCAGCTTGTGGATCAGGTTGTAGCCATCCACCACGAACTCTCTTGAGGCGGTTTTCATCGGGCTCTCTGCCTTTGGAAATATGCATAAGAACTACAGTATAAAATAGAGGAATATTTTTTTAGTGCATCCTTTTTTATACATTTTGTAATGTGGAGGAAAGTGGTAAAAAATGGGGGTTGCTGGTTATTTTTTCACTGTTTTTTTCTGTTTTTTGCCTCTCCTGCATGAGCGGAGAGGGTTCCACTCATGATTCATATCTGCATAACGGAAGCTAATCGGGTTGCCAAAATGGCCGGCTTTATAGGAAAAGAGATACATGCTGTCGATGAAAAAGGACGGCTGATGATTCCTGTCAGGTTTCGCCGCAAGTTTGGTCGCCCGGTCGAAGATGGTTCCGCTGAATGTGTCGCCGGTCCGGTCGAGGAGCTCTATATTATGAAAGCCCCGGATCGCTCCATTGAGCTTTATGAGCCGTTTGTCTGGAGCGGTATTCGCAAAACCATCTCGGCTCTTTCTGATTTTAATCCCGAAGAGCGCCTCCTGAAGACATTGATGTATGAAAGTCTTGAAATTGTTACCCTTGACCGTCAGGGCCGGATTGCTCTCTCACGGGAGTTTCTTGATCATGCCGGGATTTCGGGGGATGTTGTGATTATCGGGGCCGATACAAAAATGACCGTCTGGGACCCAAAGCAGCTCTCGACCGTGCTGCAGGAGAGTTCAGGCCGGATGGCTTCACTTGCCGGAAGATATTTTTAACGGACATGGCACAGGATACTTTTCACGTGCCGGTCCTTGCCGATGAGATCGTTGCATTTCTGGTACAAAAACCGGGAGTCTATGTTGACGGTACTCTCGGCGGCGGCGGCCATTCGCTGGCAATTCTCCGGGCGCTCGAAAAAGCGGGATATCTCGAAAGCTCACTCCTGATAGGCATTGATCAGGATGATGCCGCTCTCCGGAAGGCAGAAGAGACCCTCAGGGAGTTCCGGACGAATTCGGTGCTCGTCAAAGGGAATTTTGAGGAGATTTCAGGAGTGATACAGAGGGTTTGCAGCGAAAGAGAGCGCCCACGGAAAGTTTCCGGAATTCTTCTGGATCTTGGCGTATCATCCTTTCAGATTGACAGTGCGGAGCGGGGGTTCAGCTATCTGCGTAATGGACCGCTTGATATGCGCATGGACAGCAGCGGGCAGCGCAGCGCAGCAGATATTGTCAATACCTGTGATGAGCGGGAGCTGGCCCAAATTTTTTACCGGTATGGAGAGGAGCCGAGAAGCCGGGCGATTTCGCGGGCGATTGTCGGCTACCGCCAGAAGCATGGCCCGATCAGCACGACAGAGGAGCTTGCCGGTATTATCCGCGCTATCGCTTATGGCGGTGATAATGTCATTAAAACCCTTTCAAGAGTGTTTCAGGCTCTCCGCATAGAGGTGAATCGTGAACTTGATGTCCTTCGCGAAGCACTTTGTGACGGTATCGAATCGCTTGAAGATCATGGGCGGATGGCGGTTATCAGCTATCATTCACTCGAAGACCGGATCGTGAAAACAGTTTTTGCCGATAGTGCCCGAGAAGACTGGGGCCCTAAAGGAGTAGGTTTGCGGGAGCCTCTCAAGCGAGGCGCCATCAGGCTTGTTACCCGGAAACCGCTGATCGCTTCATCCGGGGAGACGGCTTCAAATTCAAGAGCGCGAAGTGCGAAATTGAGAGTCATTGAAAAAAATCCGGAGGGAGGTTCCTGTGCGAGCTGACAGTGTTATTATCTCGGCCCTGAAGAAGGTGCAGGGCGCGTTCAGGGGGCGGAACGGAACGGCTTCTGACAGTCAGTTTGCACCTGTCCGTGGCGGTGAGCCCTTTTCACCCGGAACCCCCCGTCCTGAAGCAATGCGTTCCGAGCTCTCCGGCAGTGCGTCAAACAGCAATGGCGCCAGTGAGTCCGGCGGAGATCCATTTGACTTTGATATAGCTTCACTCTTGCGGTTACGCTCTTTTTTATACCTTCTTGGCGGTACCGTTGTTTTTCTGTTTCAGACCAACAATACCCTTTCGATAATCAATCTTGCCAGAGAGAATGAGCGCCTCAGGGAGCAGATTCAGATGACATCCAGTGTGATAACCTCGCAGGAACTGAAAGTACATGAGTTGCATAGTATCCATAATATCGTGCAAACGGCCGAAACTCTTGGTCTTATGGCATCCGGTGAACCTTCTGTCAAACTTGGGCAATAAATGATCTGCCACGATCTCAACAGGAGTGCTTATGAGTGAAGAGCAGAATACCCGGCGGCCGGATGATCATGAGTTCGGGTGGCGTCTCGGGGTGGTGGTTCTCGTTTATTCTGCATTTATTGCCGCAATTATCGGCATGCTGCTCAGTATACAGGTTATCAATGTCGGCAAATATCGTCAGAAAGCGGCCCGTCAGTATGAGCGGGTGGTGACCGAGAAAGCGCAGCGCGGTGTTATTCTTGACCGGCGTTCACGAATGCTTGCCGAGAGCATCGAGTCGGTCTCTTTTTATGCCAATCCGGCAATTATCAGGAAGTCGCCGCTTTTTGATCAGAAAGGAAAGGCGGTTGTTGACCGGAAAAGCGGAAAACAGAAAACCTTTGACAACTCGGCAAAAATCGCTACGATTTTTTCCCGGCAACTCGGTATTAACCGCCTCGAAATCCTTGCCGCATTGAGAAAGCCGAAGGGTGTCGTGGTACTGGGTCGCAAAATTCCCGTTGCAAAAGCACTCCCGCTCATGCAGGAGAAGTATCCGGGAGTCTGGTCTGACAAGGATCAGCAGCGCTACTACCTGAATGTTGCAGCTCAGGTGATCGGTTTTACCGACAGTAAAAACGAGGGGAGCAGCGGTCTTGAGTTGCAGCTCAACAAGGCATTGAAGGGTCGTGACGGGACACGAATATTCCAGCGATCCGCAACAGGCGTCCGTTATCCGGCGCCTGACGCAAAGCAGCTGGATCCGGTTAAAGGCAACACGGTTCAGCTGACTCTCGATGCCGATATACAGAGCATTGTAGAAGATGAGCTGACCAAAGCGGTTGAGCGGTTTAATGCCGATGCAGCGGCAAGTATTGTTATGGATGTCCGTACAGGAGAGATCATTGCCATGGCAAACAATCCGGTTTTTGATCTGAACCAGAGAGGGACATGGACTCCGGAGCGATCCCGAAACCGGGCGGTAACCGACAGCTATGAGCCGGGCTCAACCTTCAAGCTGGTTATGGCGGCTGCCGCAACAGAGGTACTGAAAAGAAAAGCGACTGATATTGTCTTTGCCAATAACGGCAACATGCCGATCTATAATCTCAACATCCGTGATCACGAACCATACGGCAATATCACCTTCCGCCAGGCAATAATGTATTCAAGCAATATTGTGGCGGCAAAGACGGCCATGGCGGTCGGAAGTGCAAAGTTCAATGCCTATGCAAGAAATTTCGGTTTTGGTGTTAAAACCGGAGTCGGGCTGACTGGAGAGTCGCCCGGAAGGGTTCGTACGCTTTCCCGGTGGGACAGAACCACACTCCCCTGGATGGGATACGGCTATCAGGTTATGGCGACACCGCTGCAGATCCTTCAGGCTTATGCGGCGGTTGCCAACAATGGTACGCTGATGAAGCCCTTTATTATCAAGAAGGTGACTGATGCAGAGGGAAACGTGGTCAGGGAGAGTGTGCCTGAAAAAGTGAGGCAGGTTATTTCCCCTGAAGCCGCCAGATATATCGGACGGGAGTATTTCAAGGCGGTTGTTGACAGCGGTACGGCAAAGAGTGCTTCGGTGCCGGGCATCAGCGTAGCAGGAAAGACAGGAACAGCACGGCGCGCGGCCGGGGGTTCCTATGCCAACCCGGTCTATGTCTCATCTTTTGTCGGATATTTCCCTGTTGAGACCCCTCTTTATGCCATTATTGTGGTTGTTGAAAATCCCAGAACAGCCTACTACGCAGCCACGGTTGCGGCACCGGTTTTTTCCGGCATAGCCTCAAGAATGATCGCCTGTTCGGAAGAGATGCAGAAAAACCTTGCATTCCGTTCACCGCAACAGACCATGCTTGAAACGGCTAAAGCTGTCGCTGTTCCTGAGCTGGTCGGACTCAGGGGAAGAGATGCCCGGCGGATGCTGCAATGGCTCAAGCTTGAAATGGAGTACTCAGGAGATCTGGATGGAGTTGTTGCTGCTCAGAGTGTTCTGCCCGGCAAAATGGTTGAACTCTCCAGGGTTATCCGGGTGAAGCTTTCAGAGGGAAACAGTAACCGGAAGAGCTTATGAATGGCTCTGAACAACGCGCAGGGATTCGGCACGTGCCGCTTGAAAAGCTGCTCGGGGGGATCTCCGCGCTGGAGCTGAGAGGAAATCGGGAGCTTGCGGGAGAGGTCACCTGTGTAACCAGTGATTCCCGTGAAGTGATTCCCGGAGCACTGTTTGTTGCCGTAAGAGGGTATTGTACCGATGGGCACCGCTTTATCCGGAGTGCTGTGGAGCGAGGGGCAGGGAGCGTAATCTGTGAAGAGATTCCTTCCGGCATAGAGGATGGTGTGCTGTTCATAAAAGTGACGGACGCGCGTATTGCTCTGGCAGAAGCGGCAAGGCTTTATTATGGAAACGCCTCTGATCAGTTGATGATTATCGGGGTTACCGGAACGAACGGCAAAACCACGACCTCAAAGCTGATAACCTCCATGCTCAATGCCCGGGGGATCTCCTGCGGTTATATCGGGACCAATCTCTGCACGTTTGCAGAGCGGGAGATTCCGCTTGACCGCACCACTCCGGAGGCGCATGGTCTCCATGCGCTTTTTCGCCGGATGGTGGATGGCGGATGCAGGGCTGTGGTGATGGAGGTCTCTTCGCATGCGCTCATGCTGAAGCGGGTACACGGCATCCGGTTTCGTGCGGCGGTGTTTACCAATCTGACACCGGAGCACCTTGATTTTCATGAAACCATGGAGGCCTATGCTTCGGCAAAACAGCTGCTTTTTGATCAGCTCACTCCTGATGGTTTTGCGGTGCTCAACCGTGATGACCCTGCCGCCCCGTTTATGGCGGCGAGGGTGCTGCCTGAAAAAATATATTGCTGCTCCCTTTCGGCGCGGCAGGACACCTCGCTCGCATGCGGGAACTCCTTTTTTGCCGAGATTACCGGTGCTTCGATTGCTTCAAGCCGTGTCGCACTGCATTTTCCTGAAACCGTTGTCTCCATAGAGGTAAGGCTTCCGGGCAGCTTTAATGTCATGAACATGCTGGAAGCCGCATCGGTTGGATTTGGTCTGGGTCTTGATCCCGATGAGATATGCCGTGCGCTCTCTCTGGTCTCGGCTGTTGAGGGCCGGATGGAACGGGTTGGCGAGAGTTGTTCGGGAGGGATGGCTTTTGTTGATTATGCGCACACTCCGGATGCGCTCTTCAAGGTGCTCTCAACCCTTCGGGATCTGAAGGATGAGCACTCCCGTCTGATCGTTGTTTTTGGTTGCGGAGGAAACAGGGACCGGTCGAAACGTCCGGAAATGGGCCGTATTGCCTCGGAGCTTGCTGATGAAGTGATCATTACCTCTGATAATCCCCGGGACGAGGATCCGGAAGCTATTCTGGATGAAATAGAGCAGGGAATGAACCGCGATGGCCGATACCGGAGAATCATCGACAGGGCTGAGGCCATAAGCGTTGCCGTGTCGATGATCGGGAAGGGAGATGTCCTTCTTGTGGCCGGAAAGGGACACGAAAAGTATCAGGAAATTTCCGGCAGAAAAGCGTTCTTTTCAGACCGTGAACAATTATTAACCTCTATGCAGAAGAGCTGCGAAGGAGAACCGGAGAAGGAGTGCGAACGATGAAAGGTGTTTTGAGTGTGGAAGATTTCAGGGGGATTGGCGATGTTGTTACCCATGGTTCTCCGCTCCTGACGATTACTGCGCCTGTAGTGGTTATTGATTCACGGGAGGTGAAAGGGGGCGAGCTGTTTGTTGCCCTGAAGGGTGAGAGAACCGATGGCCACTGTTATGTAAGCAATGTTTTTCAGCAGGGGGCAAGCTGGGTGATGGTCAGCCGTGAGTGGTATGAAAAAGAGGGTTCACCACAGCCTCCCGAAGGCAAAGGGTTTATTGTGACCGATGATCCCGTTTCGGGTCTGCAGCAGCTTGCATCATGCTACCGTAAAACCTTTTCCATTCCCGTTGTGGCTATTGGAGGCAGCAATGGAAAGACTACGACCAAGGAGATGGTCGCTTCGGTACTTGCAACCGGATTCACAGTGCAGATGAGCCAGGGGAACAGGAACAATCATCTTGGTGTACCGCTCACCCTGCTTCAGTTACGGCCCGATACCGGTATTGCGGTTGTTGAAGTTGGAATAAACCATCCCGGAGAGATGGAGGAGCTGACGGCCATTGCCAGGCCGACCCACGGCCTGTTGACCAATATCGGCCATGAGCACCTGGAGTTTCTGATTGATCTCGATGGTGTTGCGGCTGCTGAAACACAGCTTTTCACCTATCTGCAGGAGAGTGGCGGAACCGCTTTTGTAAACGGTGATGATTCAAGGCTCAGGGCTGCCGGAGAGGCGCTTGAGGGGCCGGTCATCTACGGAACAGCTGACCTTCCGGGCCGGATCTGCCGGGCGAGGGATATCAGCGTTTGCCGGGATGGCCGCATCTCGTTCGTGTTGTGTTCAGCCGACCGAACTGAACCGGTTACCCTGAACTTTACCGGAAAACATAATGTGATCAATGCGGTTGCTGCGGCAGCTGTCGGCCTCCATTTCGGGCTGCCTCTCTCCCGTATCAGGGAGGGGCTTGAATCGCTGGTTCCGGCTCCCGGCTGGAAACGGCTCGAAGTGATGGATTCCGGCGGCCTCCGTATTCTCAATGATACCTATAACGCCAACTCCGACTCCATGCGTCTGGCCATTGATGCCCTGTGTGATCTGCCCTGTGAAGGCAAACGCATAGCGGTGCTTGGAGATATGCTTGAACTCGGTGCCGCCGGAGATGTTGAACATGAATCGATTGGCCGCTATATTCACGGGAGCCGCGTTGACCTGCTCTATGTTTATGGAGAGAAAGCGAGGCTGATCTGCCGGGAGTCACCGGGAAGCTGTCAGGGTCACTTTTCAACTCATGAAGAGCTGCTTGAGGCACTGCTTGAAGGGGTGCATGACGGGGACGCGATTCTTTTCAAGGGGTCAAGGGGGATGAAGCTCGAACGTGTGGTCGAGTCGCTCATTAACACAAGAACCAAAACCAGGTAAGATTCCCATGCTTTATTATCTGCTGAAGTACATCAATGATCTTTATCACCCTCCGGTACTTCGGGTTATTGAGTATCTCACCTTCAGGGCAAGTGCCGCAGCCATTACTGCGCTCCTGATTACGCTCTTTGTGGGGCCCCATTTCATCATGTACCTGAAATCCCGCATTGTTGAGCCGATCAAGGAGGAGGCGCCTCCCGAGCACCGGAAGAAAAAAGAGATCCCGACAATGGGCGGAATCCTTATTATTTTTTCCATAGAGGTTTCGGTAGTGCTCTGGGCTAAATTCAATGATCCGCATGTCTGGCTGATCATGCTTGCCGTGTTCTGGATGGGCGTCATCGGGTTTATTGATGACTACCGGAAGGTGGTGCTGAAGATCAAGGGGGGCCTTTCGGCCCGTTACAAGCTGATAGGTCAGGTCACTCTCGGACTGGTGATAGGGCTCTATACCTGGTTCGATCCCGCCTTTTCAGTGCTCCTTTCAACGACTACCGTACCGTTTTTCAAGAACCTGACCATCGATTACGGGATTTTTTATATCCCTATCGTTATTTTTATCATTACCGCAGTCTCCAATGCCGTCAATCTGACCGACGGGCTTGACGGGCTCTCATCCGGCAGTTCTGCCATTGTCGTCATGGGTCTTGGCGGCTTCTCCTATCTTGCAGGTAACGCCGTCTATGCCAGCTATCTCAATATTCCCTTTATTGCCGGAGGGGGCGAGATCGCCGTGGTCTGCATGGCTATTGTCATGTCCTGCGTCGGCTTTCTGTGGTTCAACTCCAATCCTGCCGAAATTTTCATGGGTGATACCGGTTCTTTGGCCCTCGGCAGCGCTATCGGGGTTATCGCGCTGCTTATCAAACAGGAGCTGCTCCTGCCGGTAATGGCGGGGATATTTTTTCTTGAAACCCTTTCGGTCTCCCTTCAGGTGCTCTATTTCAAGTATACAAAAATGCGCTTTGGCCAGGGGCGCCGTATTTTTCTTATGGCGCCGCTGCATCACCATTTTCAGTTGAAAGGGTGGGCGGAACAGAAGATTGTGATCAGGTTCTGGATTGTGACGATTCTCTTTTTTCTTGCCAGTCTCATGACCTTAAAACTCAGATAGGGGCTATGGATCTATCCGGAAAAAAAGTTACGGTCCTTGGTGCGGCAAAAAGCGGCATTGCTGCGGCACTCCTCCTGCACAGCAAGGGGGCGCAGGTCATGGTAAGCGAACTTGGCAGGATCAGTGCCGAAGCGCAGCAATCGCTTCGGGCATCAAGCATTCCCTTTGAAGATGAGGGCCACTCCGGCCGGGTTTATGATGCCGATCTCTGTGTCATCAGCCCCGGGATACCACCTACAGCAAAGGTTGTGCAAGCCATGCAGCAGAGAGGTATTGCAATCTTCAGCGAGATTGAGATCGCCGCTCTTTTCTGCCGGGCAAGAGTTGTCGGTATAACCGGTACGGATGGCAAAACCACCACCGCCACCTTGATTCACCGGATATGCGAAGCTGACGGCCTGCTGCACAACTATCGGGCATTCAGTGTCGGCAATATCGGCATACCGTTTTCGTCGATGGTTCTGGAGATGCATCCCCGGGATGTTGCTGTTGTCGAGCTGAGCAGTTACCAGCTGGAGCGCTGTGTTGCCTTCCGCCCCGATATTGCGGTGATTACCAATATTACGCCGGATCACCTTGCCCGTTATGAGGGTGATATGCATCGGTATGCGGCGGCGAAATTCAGGATTTATCAGAATCAGGGGGAGCGCGACACGCTCATTTACAATGATGATGATCCCCTGCTCACTGCACATTTTGCCGTTGACTCCGCCAGATTTCCTTTTCAGATAGTTCCATTCAGGATGGATCAGCGCGCAGCACACGGGAGTGGCCGGAGCATGGTTTTTCTTGATAACGACAGGGTGGTTTTCCGTACCGTGAGCGGAGAGGAAACGGTTGTGGCAACAGCGGATTTTCTGAAAGAGAGTTTTCGGGGTCGTCACAATATTTATAATGTACTCGCGGCAGTTGCGGTCTCAAAGGTACTGGGTATCGAGAGCGGGGTTGTCCGTGACGTGCTTTCGGATTTCACCGGGGTCGAGCACCGTCAGGAGTTTGTCATGACCATCAACGGTTCCGGCTGGATCAACGACTCAAAAGCGACAAACCTCAACGCCATGCGACAGGCGCTCGAATCGGCACCGGGAAAGGTGGTTCTGATTGCCGGAGGACAGGACAAGGGAAATGATTATGCAACCATAGCCGGGCTTGTCCGGACAAAGGTTACACTGATTGTCGCTATCGGTGAATCAAAAGAGAAGCTTGTTTCGGCTTTTGAGGGTGTTGTCCCCGTCAGGCCGGCAGAGTCGCTTCAGGCGGCGGTGACCATGGCCCGACACGCCGTTGAGCGTGGAGAGAGCGTCCTCTTTTCACCGGGGTGTGCAAGTTTTGACATGTTCGAGAATTTCGAGGATCGCGGCAGGCAGTTTAAACAATGCGTTCAACAGTTATCCTCATGCTGAATACTCCCCAACATCACGCATCCAAAGAGGGGGCTGCTCCTGAAGCCTTGTCGCTTCCTTCCCGCGGGGAGGGAATTGCCGGAAAACTGCTCATGCTCATTGTTGCCATTCTCATGTGCATCGGGGTGGTTGTTGTATACAGCAGCGGAGCCGGATGGGCTGAGACAAAATATGCGAGCACTGAATATTTTTTATGGAGGCAGCTTACCTTTTCCCTGCTCGGAATTGTCACTATCGTTTTGATTGCCCAGCTTGACTATCACGTTTTCTGGAAAACCAGCAAGATTATTCTTGCTGTCAGTATTGTGCTGCTGACGCTTCTTCTTGCCCTGAAAGCGGTTGGTATTATTTCCGGTGCGGCGCGCTGGATAGGGTTTGGTCCGCTCAAATTTCAGGTATCCGATTTTGCCAAATACGCCCTGATTTTTCATTTTTCCCGTCTCATCAGCGAAAAGCAGAGTTATATCAAGGATCTCAACAGCTCGTTCTATCCCCTGCTTACCATTCTTTTGACCGTTGTTTGTCTTGTAGCTCTTGAGCCGAACTTCAGTACGGCATCACTGATCGCCATGATCGGCTTTATGCTGATGTTTATTGGCGGGGTCAGTATCCGTCATCTGCTGCTTACCGCATTGCCCCTGATTCCTGTCGCAGCCGTCTTTGCCATTGCGGCGCCCTACCGGGTAGCACGTCTGCTCTCATTTTTCAGCGGGGATGAGAAAGGGATGAGCTATCAGGTTGTCCAGGCGTTGATCGGCCTCGGAAACGGCGGGCTGTTCGGTCTTGGAATCGGAGCCAGCAAGCAGCGCCAGCTCTATCTGCCGCTCTCCTATAACGATTTTGTCTTTGTTGTTGTCGGCGAGGAGTATGGATTTGTAGGCGCCCTTGCGGTCATTGCGCTTTTTGCCGGATTTTTTTTCTGTGGTCTTATCATTGCCAAGCATGCCCCGGATAATTTCGGCAAGTATGTTGCCAGCGGTATTACCATGGCGATCTCTCTTTTTGCATTTATCAATATTGCTGTTGCCTGCCATCTGCTGCCGACAACGGGTGTTGCGCTGCCCTTTATCAGTTATGGCGGTACCGCACTGCTCTTCAACTCCCTCGGAGTTGGTATTCTTATGAGCATATCCCGTTACAAGAAACGGGAGCTTGACCGGATTGTCAGGAATGAGGCGTCTAAATAAAAGGATGGTTCCATGAAAGTGCTTTTTGCCGGCGGCGGAACAGGCGGGCATTTGTATCCGGCAGTAGCCATGGCCGGTGAACTGCGCAAGCTTGTGGCGGATGTCGACGTTGCTTTTGCCGGCACAACAAGCGGCATTGAGGCGACCGAAGTCCCGAGACTCGGTTACCGCCTCCACCTGATTCCGGTAAAAGGGCTGAAAAGAGGACTCTCTCCCTCCAATATTCTGGCAAATCTCGGGATCATTTCCGGCTTTGCGGCCTCGGTTTTCCGGGCGGCTGCCCTGATCCGGCGTGAGGCTCCTGATGTTGTGGTCGGAACCGGAGGGTTTGTCAGCGCACCGGTGCTCCTTGCGGCCCAGCTGACGGGCAAAAAAACACTCATCCAGGAGCAGAATGCTTTTCCGGGTGTCACAACAAAGCTGCTTTCACTGCTGGCAAGCGAAATCCATCTTGCATTTGAAGATGCACGCAGGTTTATTCCGGGATCAAGAGAGGTCTGTATTACCGGCAATCCGGCCCGGTCATTTGTGCTGCACTCCCCTCATGAGGCGAGGGCGGCTTTCGGCCTGCATGAAGATCGCCCGACCCTTCTCGTCTTCGGAGGGAGCCGTGGCGCGCGCTCAATCAACAATGCCATACTTCAGCGCGTTCCGGAGATAACGGCATCGTCAAATATACTCTGGCAGACCGGAGCGCTTGACTTTGAGCGGATCAAAAAGCAGGTGGTTCCCTCCCCTTATCTTGCGGTTTGTCCGTATATTGAGGAGATGGGTGCTGCATACAGCGCGGCAGATCTGGTTGTGTGCCGGGCGGGAGCGTCATCAATTGCGGAGCTTACAAATCTTGGAAAGCCTTCGGTGCTTGTCCCGTATCCCTATGCGACCGGCGATCATCAGCGCCATAATGCAAGGGCACTGGTAAAGGACGGGGCAGCCATGGTGATTGAGGATGACCATCTTGGAGATTCGGATTCAATTAAAAAAATTCTTGAGCTGCTGCATAATCCGGGAAAGCTGAAAAGCATGGGCGCCGAATCGGTAAAACTGGGCTATCCGGACGCAGCCCGTCAACTTGCCCTGCGGATTATAACGCTTGCCAAAAAACATTAAGGAGTAGAATTCATGGAACTCGGGAAGACAAAAAGTGTTCATATCGTCGGAATCGGGGGTGCCGGTATGAGCGCTATAGCTGAACTGCTCCTGAAGTCAGGGTTCGGAGTAACGGGTTCTGATGTATCGACCGGAGAGGTGACCGACAAGCTTGTTGAGCATGGCGCAGTCATTTATCAGGGCCATCGTGCCGAGCAGGTTACAGCCTGTGATGTGGTGGTCTACTCTTCAGCTATCCGGCAGGAAGAAAATGTTGAAATTATTGCCGCCCGAAAAGCAGGCATTCCGGTTATCAAAAGGGATGAAATGCTGGGTGAGCTTATGCGCTACAAATCCGGAATCTGTATCTCCGGTACGCATGGCAAGACAACCACCACGGCCATGATCGCAACCATGCTCATTGAGTCCGGTGAGTCGCCAACGGTCATGATCGGAGGAATCTCAGACTATTTGAAAGGCAGTACGGTTGTCGGTGAGGGGAAATACATGGTTATTGAGGCGGATGAGTTTGACCGGGCATTTTTAAAGCTAACGCCAACAATTGCCATTGTCAACAGCCTTGAGTCGGAGCATATGGATACCTATGGTACGCTTGATGACCTGAAGCAGGCCTTTATTGCCTTTGCCAACAAGGTCCCTTTTTATGGAAGGGTGATCTGTTGTGTAGACTGGCCGGAGATCAGAAAAATCATTCCTTCGCTGGACCGGGTCTATACAACGTTCGGCATTGAAGAGCCTGCCGATGTTATGGCTTATGATATTGTTCTCGAAAAACAGCGATCAACCTTTACGGTTCGGGCCTTTGGCATTGAGTATCGGGATGTCAGCATTAACGTCCCGGGACGTCATAATGTGCTTAATGCCCTTGCTGCATTTTCAACGGGTCTTGAGCTGGGAATCGCACCTGAAAGGCTGATTGTCGGTCTTGCCTGCTACAGCGGCATGAGGCGGAGATTCCAGGTGAAATTCGATAACGGCAAGGGGCTTATGGTTGTTGACGATTATGCCCATCATCCGTCAGAAGTCAAGGCGACGGTCAAGGCGGCCAAGAGTGGCTGGGTTGATTCCCGGGTGGTTGCTGTTTTTCAGCCGCACCTCTTTTCCCGCACAAAAGAGTTTGCCGATGAGTACGGTTGGGCGCTTTCACGAGCCGATATTGTCTTTATTGCCGATGTCTACCCTTCAAGGGAGAAGGCGGTGGATTATCCCGGAGTAGACGGCACTCTGGTTTCGACAGCGGTCAGAAAAGCCGGAGGCAAGCATGTCGAGTTTATTGCGGAGAGGGCGTCGCTTTTTGCTGCGCTCAAAGAGTATGCGGTTGATGGAACCATGCTGCTCTTCATGGGTGCGGGGGATATTACGAGGCTTGCCTCCGAAGCCGCTGAGTTCTGCCGGACCGGCGCGCTTGACGGGCGGGATCTCCTGTGAGCAGGATGAGAACACATGGTGATGGCGCAGGAGGAGCGAGCTCCGCAGCTGCGCGCTTGATGAAGCGGATGAAAAAGCTTTTTTATGCCTGATTCTGAATTTCAGCAATACAAGGGAGAGCCCGTGGAGAGTGCCCCTCAGGAGTATCCGGAAGCCGGAGACAAGGGGGGGGCTTTCGATCCTCAGGTTCCGGCATACTCCGGAAACTGGAAGGCGCTGCTGTTTGTTATGGTGATTGTCTTGTCTGCCCTCTTTGCGCTTGCGCAATATGCTTCGCACTGGAAAAAAGAGGTGGTTGTCAGGGAGGTTGTCATTGACGGACTCTCAATTCTCTCCCGCAGCGAGCTGGCGGCAAATCTTAAAGGATATCAGGGGAAAAATCTGCAGCAGCTTGATGCCGCAGAGATCAGGAAACGGGTGGTTGCCTCCCCCTATGTCAAGGAGGCGGTGATCAGCAAGGAGCTGAACGGGATTGTCCGGATAAGGATTCTTGAGCGCGTGCCGGTAGCCCTGACGGTTATTGGCGGCAGGGTCATGGCAATAGACCGGGAGGGGTTTCTTCTGCCTGCGAGAGCGGCTCTGTCAGGCCAGGTGCCGAAATTGCTTGAGGTTCGGGGTATAAGCCGGCTCAGGACCGCTCGAAATGGTCTGCAGCAGCTTGCTATTCGTGACAGCTACCTGCTCCAGCAGTTTCTGGATGCTCTTGCTTCAACGGATTATGCCCCTTTGCTGGTTCGTGAGTTCCATTTTGAAGAGAACAATCACTCCTGTTTTGTTGCTGTTCAGGCCCCTACCCGTTTTATTGTAGGCAATGATGGTAACTTCAAGGAAAAGTTGAAAAAATTCGAGATATTCTGGCAAAAGGTTGTATCAATTAAAGGTTTTGGAACTTTCGAGACTGTGGACTTGAGGTTCAGGGACAGGATTTTTACCAGGGATCCTGTATCTCCGGAAGTCCCGCAGGTTAATCCCCTGTGATAATCATGCAAGAATAGAACAATGCTGAAAAGCAATATTGCTGTTGGTCTTGATATCGGAACAACGAAGGTTTGCGTTGTTGTTGCCGAAAAAGATGCTCTCGGTAAACTCAATGTGCTTGGCAAAGGTCGTTCAAATTCAGACGGCCTTCAAAGAGCGACTGTTGTCAATATCAACAAGACTGTTGCCGCAATCAAGGCGGCTGTAGCTGACGCCGAACGGGAGTCATCAATTCGTATCAATGGCGTCAATGTCGGCATTTCCGGGGCTCATGTTCACTGTATTCACAGTAATTCGGAAATCAGCATCAATCAGTCCGGAATTGTCAATGACTCTGATGTCAAGCGATTTCTGGAAAAAGCCAAGACCAATATCCGCTATCTGGATATTGATCACGAAATTATCCATGTCATTCCGCAGGAGTTCATTGTTGATGATCAGGAGGGGCTGCTCGATCCTATAGGGATGGCCGGAACGACCATGCGCGGCAGCGCCTATATTGTAGTCGGTCAGCGCACCAAGATCCGCAATATCAAGCAGTGTGTCGAGAAGGCCGGACTGGAGATAAACGGGCTGACCTTTGAGCCTGTAGCCTCCGGTATGGCGGTCATAAAAGAGCGTGAGGAGAAGAGCGGAGTTGTTGTTATTGATATCGGCGGAGGAACCACCGAGGTTGCCATCTATAATAACGGAGCGATCCGCTACTCTGAAGTGATCAAGGTCGCCGGCAATGATGTAACGCACGATGTTGCTCACGGAGTCAAGGCGCTGTATGAGGTGGCCGAAGAGCTTAAAATACAGCATGGATGCGCCTATGCCCAGTTGAGCGGCGAAGATGAAGAGCTGCTTATTGAGGGGATTGAAGGCCGGCCGCAAAAGTCATTTCCCAAAAGTTCATTGACCATGATCATAGAAGCCCGGATGATGGAGATTCTGGAGCTTGTCAGGGACTCGGTCAAACGGTCTGGTTACTATGAGTACATCAATGCCGGAGCCATTATCACCGGTGGAGGTTCGCTCCTGCCGGGTACCGAAGAGCTTGCCCGCGATGTGCTCGGGCTTGATGTCCGTATCGGATATCCGGAAGGGGTCTCGGGCGGAATCAAGGGCTCCATCAACAATCCCATGTATGCTACCGTGATGGGACTTGTCGCCCATTCGTTTCAGTATACCCCTCCCGACGATTATGGTTTCGCTTCGACAGCCGAGGTGCTGCCGAATTCTGCGCAGGCCGTCATCGAAGAAGAGAGTCCCGTTCAGGAGTCGGGACCGGCACGTAAAAAAATTGTGGATCGTATGAAGAAATTCTGGGAGCAATTGTAATGGTCGCAGCAAACATGAGCGATTTAAAGGGAGAACTGACTGATGGCGTTTGAGCTGGATCCCGGACTGTTTGACAGTGAGCAGGGAAAAGGGGTTACCATAAGGATTGTCGGTGTCGGAGGTTGCGGCGGCAATGCCGTAAACAATATGATTGACCGGAAAATCAGCGGCGTTGAATATATCGTATTCAATACCGACCGCCAGGCGTTGCTGAACTCCAAAGCACCAATCAGGGTGCAGATCGGCAAGAAAGCGACCAACGGGCTTGGAGCAGGAGCTGATCCTGCCAAAGGCCGGCAGGCAGCAGAGGATGACCGCGAGATTATAGCCGCCCAGCTCAGGGGTGCCGACCTTGTTTTTATTGCAGCAGGTATGGGCAAGGGAACCGGTACCGGAGCAGCTCCTGTTATTGCCTCTATTGCAAGGAATATGGGGATCCTGACTATCGGGGTTGTAACCAGACCCTTCAATTTTGAAGGCCAGGTCAAGGCAAAGATTGCTGATGGAGGCATTGCCGAGCTCCGCAAATATATTGATACGCTCATTCTTGTTGAAAACGAGAAGATTCTCAGTATTGCCGAGGAGGGGGTAAGTGCCACAGAGGCATTCAACATGGCAAACGATGTGCTCTACCGGGCGGCAAAAGGTATTGCTGATATTATTACCCGCCACGGGCATGTCAATGTTGACTTTGCTGATGTTCGCAGTATTATGTCCGGAGCCGGTGATGCGGTTATGGGTTCTTCGGCTGCGTCGGGAGAGCGCCGGGCACTGAAGGCTTCATCGGATGCGCTCAACAGTCCGCTGCTTGAGGGTGTGTCGGTAAACGGAGCCAAAGGGGTGCTGGTCAACATTACCGGCGAGGTCACCATGAGGGACATGAGGGATGCCATGAGCTACATCGAGGAGCAGGTTGGCAGCAATGCCAAGATAATAAACGGTTATGTTGATGAACCGCAGGTTTCCGGAGAGATCAGGGTTACTGTTATTGTAACCGGATTCAAGCGGGTCGAGGAGAGTGATGAGCATGAGAGCGCACAGCGCAGCTCATCCTCTGCTTCGCAGGGGTTCCGTCAGGGGCAGGCGCTCTCTTCGTCTGTCAGGCAGCCCAACTCCGTTTATCCAGAACGACAGGAAGAGGATTTGCGTATTCCCGCATATATCCGGCGCCAGTTGTCAATCCATGATCCGCATGAGGTGGAGGGCAGAAAAAATTCCGGAGCAACTGATCAGAAGACGACAGTACCGGCAGGAACAGGAGATAGTGATGATAAAATTCAGAAAGGGTCAACAGATACACCGGCATATCTCCGCAGGAAATAAAAACGGAATCTGAAACAGCCTTTCTCATAATCAATAAAGGTTGTTATGGGTTATTGCATGCTTTCCGCAGAAGAAGCGGTGGCAAAAATCAAGTCAGGAGACAGGGTCTTTCTTCATACAGCAGCGGCAACTCCGCAACGGTTGATTGAGGCGATGGTCGCCCGGGCCGGTGAGTTGAGGAATGTTGAAATTGTCAGTTTGCATACCGAAGGCGATGCGCCCTACGCAAAGCCGGAGTATCGGGAAAGCTTCAGAATGAATGCCCTTTTTGTGGGCAGAAATATCCGCGAGGCCGTTCAGAATGGTGATGCCGATGCCATTCCGGTTTTTCTGAGCGAGGTTCCCTCTCTTTTCAGAAGCGGAATTCTTCCGCTTGATGTAGCGCTTGTTCATGTCTCACCTCCCGACAGGCATGGCTACTGTTCTCTCGGAGTTTCGGTCGATGCCACCCTCGCCGCCGTTCACGCAGCCAGGCTGGTTATTGCCCAGGTGAATCCCAACATGCCCCGAACCCATGGGGAGGGCATGCTTCATGTAAGCAGGATTCATGCAATGGTTGAGGTCTCCGACCCCCTTCCCGAAACGCCCGTGCACAAGCTGAGCGAGACGGAGATCAGTATCGGCCGCCATATCGCTTCCATTGTTGAAGACGGGGCAACCATGCAGATGGGTATCGGTGCTATCCCCGATGCAACCCTTGCCGCCCTTTTCAACCACAGGAACCTTGGTATTCACTCTGAAATGTTTTCGGATGGAGTGATCGAACTTGTTGAAAAAGGGGTGATCAACGGCAGTCAAAAGCGGACGCATAAAGAGACGATTGTGGCCAGCTTTCTGGTTGGTACGCGAAGACTCTACGATTTTGTGGATGACAACCCTTTCGTTGAGATGCTTCCTTCCGATTATGTTAACGACACCCGGTCGATCCGGGCAAATCCCAAGGTAACAGCCATTAACAGTGCACTTGAAATTGACATGACCGGGCAGGTCTGTGCCGATTCTATCGGTCAGAAATACTTTTCCGGTGTCGGCGGTCAGATGGATTTTATTCGCGGAGCCGCACTCTCCCCGGGGGGCAAACCGATCATTGCACTCCCTTCGACGACAAGCAGAGGCGAGTCAAGGATTGTGCCGCAACTCAAACCTGGTGCCGGTGTGGTTACTACAAGGGCGCATGTACAGTATGTCGTGACAGAGTTCGGTATTGTCAATCTGCATGGCAAGAATCTTCGGCAGAGAGCTGAAGCGCTTGCAAGCATTGCCCATCCTGATTTCAGAGAGGATATCAGCCGTCAGGCGCATGAGCTCTACGGCTCTTATGGAAGAAGATTCATGGATTGAGCAACCCGGAAGGCAATCACTTCCGCCTAAAAAGGCCCGGGGGCGTTGCCGCTGCTGATTCCGATCAGCGTGACCATTCGTCCGGTGTGGCCGTTATCCCGACGGTATGAGTAAAAAAGGTCACTTCGGGCGAATGAACAGTGTGGTGAGCATTCGATATTCGATGAGGGAACTCCGGCGGCCAGCAGTTGCCGGAAGTTTACTTTGCCGAGGTCAAGCAGGTATTTCTCTTCATCCGCACCTTCAGGCGCCAACTGCCAGTCATCATCGTTAAACGCTGAGGCTACCTCCCGGCCAACCTCATAGTGCCTTCCGGATATACCTGTTCCGATCCAGGCAAGGCACTCTCCGGGTATGGAGCCGAAGCTCGTTCGCATTGCGGCAAGGGTCTTGATGACAATGTTGCCTGCACTTCCTTTCCATCCGGCATGCACCGCACCCATTGCCTCGTGTTGCGGGTCGTAAAGCAGCACCGGAAAGCAGTCCGCAGTAAAGATACAGAGGAAGAGATCTTTTTTGTCGGTAATGAAGGCATCATAGCCTTCGTAACGACCGGGTGCTTCAGCATGGAGGATCTCCGTGCCGTGTACCTGGGTTGAACTGACCAGCATGTCAGGATGAATTCCGGCTGTCGTGCAGAGGCGAAGGGTGTTTTGCCGGACAAGCTCCGGCAGGTCTCCGGTATTGTTCCCAAGATTCAGCGAAGCGTAATCGCCCGTGCTTTTACCTCCCTTTCTTGTGCTCTGAAGGGCAACAAGCCCGGCGAAGCGGGAGAAGATGATCGGGGTGAGCATTTCAGTATCTGGCAGGGAAGCGGCAGTACACTGGCCCATGGTCGTATCCATAAGGAAAATGTTTGTGCTGTTCCGGCCTGTTCTCTGTTTCTGAATCCCGGAAGCCGGAGAATAAAGAGGTATTCTGAAAAAATATGATTATTAACCGATCGTTTCGCAACCATGGACAAGAATTTCGATAAAGGTTCATTATTTCATGAAGAGTATTATCTTTCCTCAGTTCGATAATCGTATCTGTGGACTTTTTTCAGCAGAAAATCTTGTTGCCACTGTCGGTGGATTGGAGTGATGCATGATGAAACGTCCTGATGATGAACGCTTTCCTGACAAGTTCGGCCGTTCTGTTCGAGCACTTTCGGATTATATGGGGCTTGGCCTCCAGATTGCCGCCAGCTTTGCCTTTTTTGTCTTTCTTGGATATTGGGCGGACACGAAGCTCGGAACTTCTCCGTTTCTGCTTCTTGCAGGAGTAGTTGTCGGTATGGTCGGAATGGCGCTTATTCTCATGAAGGTGGTCCGGTCGGCAAATAAAAAACAGTAGAAACGCCCCTATTATTTGGCGAAAACAGAAAGAATCGCTCATATATGAAGCCATTGTTTGATTTTATTTTAAAGTTATGTATTTTGACAGTCGTTTTATGGGGGATGATTTACTCCTTGCTTGATCCCGGCACTGTTGACTATCGTTCGGTATTTATCGCATGGGTAATGGTCGCGACAAATACTTTGGCAGGCTACCTGATTTTTGAGTATGCGTTCGCCAGGGAATCACGGGTTTTTACCATAGCGGTGTTCGGCGGCCTTACCGCAAGGCTGCTGTTACTTATGGTGCTTGTTTTTGTTATCATTTACCGGCATTTGGCGGTTATCAACGACTTTGTGGTCTCGCTTTTTGCTTTTTACTGTATTTATTTGATTGTTGAAATTCTCGGGTATCAAAAGAAAAACAAACAGAAAAAGAATACTGCATGAAACGCTTTAACGTCAAACAGGCCACAGCATTTTTCAGGGTCATTGCGCTTGTCCTCCCACTTCTGTTCTGTGTTAACAGCTTTGCTTCAGCATCTCCTGAAGAGTCTGCTCCTGCGGTGCATAGTGCAGCCCCGGCTGTTCCCGGTAGTGAGCCCGCCGCGACTCACGCTCCTGAAGAGGAGGAGAAGGCCGGTGATGTTATCATGCATCATATCCTGAACAACAACGTTTTTGCTTTTCCCCCTTTCGGCGAGGTAGAACTCCCGACCCTGCCCAAAGTTGCAGGCATCGATATTTCCATTACCAAGCATGTCGTTATGCTCTGGCTTGTATCCGGAGCCCTTCTGATCGTTTTCTCCATAGTCGGAGGGAAGTACAAGAACATGAATGCCCGCCAGGCGCCGAAGGGTGTAGCCAATACCATGGAAGCGCTTATTGATTTCGTCAGGCTTGATGTAGCCAAGTCAAATATCGGCCCGGGGTATGAGAAGCACCTTCCCTATCTGATTACGGTATTCATGTTTATTCTCTTCTGTAATCTGTTCGGTCTTATCCCCTACGGCGCTACGGCCACGGGCAACATCAATGTTACCCTGACTCTGGCGGTATTCACCTTCATTATTACACAGATTGCTGCACTGAAGGCGCATGGTTTCGTCGGATTTGTCAAGCATCTTACCGCAGGAACCCACTGGGCGCTCTGGATTATTATTGTGCCTATCGAAATAATCGGACTCTTTACCAAGCCGTTTGCTCTTACGGTTCGACTTTTTGCCAACATGACCGCCGGTCACATTATCATCCTCAGTCTTATTTTTATCAGCTTCATTCTCAAGAGCTATATTGTTGCAGCAGCGGTTTCGGTTCCGTTCGCAATCTTTATCTATCTGCTTGAGCTCTTTGTTGCATTCCTTCAGGCATTTATCTTCACCATGCTTTCAGCGCTCTTTATCGGTCTGGCTACTGCCCACGAAGGACATGAGGAGCATGAGGCCGGAGTTGCCCATCATTAATTTGATGTCAGGAATATTGAGGAATAAGTATTATTTTTATGATTTTGATTTAACGGGTTCAAAACTGCTAATTACTCTTTAGCAAAAAACTTACAACAAATAAACGGAGGTAATTACAAGATGGATGGTTTAGGTTTAGCTTATTTAGGTGCAGGTATTGGCGCCGGTCTTGCTGTTATTGGTGCTGGTCTTGGTATTGGTAATATCGCTGCTTCTGCAACAGAGGGAACAGCTCGTCAGCCTGAGGCTGCATCCGATATCCGTACGACCATGATTATTGCAGCAGCTCTTATTGAAGGTGTTGGTCTGTTCGGCGAAGTTATCTGCGTTCTTCTCGCTCTCAAGTAAGCGTGAAGCTGTTACAGATTCGATACAGAAGATATCCCGATTGCGGCACACTCAAAGCACCGCAGTCGGGTTTTATTAATCGTTAACGGAAACATTGTTCATGCTTACGTCAGGAGTTATTCTTCTTGCCGGCAGTCTTTTAAGCCCGGAACCCGGCCTTATTTTCTGGACTGCGGTTACATTCGTGATTGTACTGCTTATTCTCAAAAAAGTAGCCTGGGGACCGATCCTCACGGCTTTGGAAGAGAGAGAAAAGGGTATCCAGTCATCTATCGACCGTGCATATCATGCAAAGGATGAGGCTGAAGCTGCTCTTCGCAAGAACAGTGAACTGCTTGCCAAGGCTGATGCGGAGTCAGACAAGATCATTCGTGAAGGAAAGGATTTTGCCGATAAACTTCGCACCGATATTACCGAAAAAGCCCAGGCTGAAGCGCAGAAAATGATTTCCATGGCCAAGGATGAAATTGAGCAGGAAAAACGCCGCGCACTCAATGAGCTGAGAACGGAGGTTGCCGATCTTGCTGTAAAAGGGGCCGAGAAAATTATCAGAGGCTCGCTTGATGCCGATCTGCAGAAAAAGATCGTTGACAGCATGATCCAGGATTTTTCTACAAAACGTAATTGAAAACGGTCACGAAATGTCCAGTCTAATTGCAAGCCGTCGATATGCATCTGCTCTCCTTTCATCAGCTGAAGAGGGTGGTTTTCTTGATACTATTGTTGAAGAGCTGAAACAGATAAGGGACGTTCTCAACAATTCCCGTGACCTCGTTCATGTGTTGAGAAGCCCCCTGATCCAGGGCGACAAGAAAGTTCATATTCTCGAAGAGATTTTCCGGGATAGTGTAGGCCAGAAAATGCATCTCTTTTTGAGCCTTATCGCAAAAAAGAAGAGAGCCGGGCTTCTTCCCGAGATTATTGACGAGTTTCAGGTTCTTCTTGATGAGAAACAAGGCGTGCTCAATGCTGACGTTACCAGTGCCGTTGCACTTTCGGATCTTCAGGTATCGGACCTTGTCAGCAAGCTCACGGCTTCGACCGGCAAGACGATCAGGGCAAAGATGAAGGTTAATGCTGATCTTATTGGTGGTGTTTCGGTTAAAATCGGAGACACTATTCTTGACGGCAGTGTAAGTCATCAGCTCGAGATGCTGAAGCACTCACTTATGACGGACGCAGTATAAACGCCCTCTCCCGAGTTTGATTTTTTAATAGCCTGCAGCAGCAGGCTATTTTTTTACATATTTATCCGGACGGGCTTGTAAGCATTCACGGAAATTTGTAGCATAGAGTCATGGGGCTTTAGCTCAGTTGGTAGAGCGTCTCGTTCGCAATGAGAAGGTCAGGGGTTCGACTCCCCTAAGCTCCACATGTATTCCGCCCTCACTCCTGCTTCAGTGATCTCCAGCACCTTTCATGCAGTGTTCTTGCCCGCTTTTCGCTGACCCGTATTATCGAACATCCACCATCCTTATTTTCATGGCCGGTCAGAT
>NZ_AASE01000022.1 GCF_000168715.1 Chlorobium ferrooxidans DSM 13031
ATCGCCTGAAAACGGTCAGTTATGGTGAAGAGAGGCCATTTGCTGTCGGTCATGATGAGGAGTCATGGGCCCAGAACAGAAGAGCACACTTTGTAGCCGAGTAGTATTGCCTGTTCAGGTTGTGATCTATCAGGGGGCAGGCTGAACCGGGCGTGCCCCCGTTTTTTTATTAATGCTAAAATGACGATTGAACGATGAGAAAAACAGTAAATGGCATCTTTATTCTTGCCTTGATGGTGACGGCGGGATGTTCGTCAAAAAGCGCAGTGACCTCAACAGAGAGCACTGGCGGCAGCACCTCTTCAGAGAGTTCTGCACTCTCATCTCCGGCACAGCCCTCTACACCGACAGGATATGGATTCGACAAGTATCAGACAGGACCGCTCGGTGATGTGTTTTTTGATTTTGACAGCTCCACACTCGGCACCGAAGCTCAGGGACAGTTGAAACAGAATTCCGAGTGGCTTGGAAGCAACACAGCCAAAGGGGCTCTGATTGAAGGTCATTGTGATTCGAGAGGTACCGCAGAGTATAATCTTGCACTTGGAGAACGCAGAGCGGCAACAGCGAAGGAGTATCTGGTAAAACTAGGAGTTGCAGCCTCCCGCCTTGAATCTGTCAGTTATGGTGAAGAGCGCCCTTTCGATGCTGCCCAGAATGATGAGGCATGGGCAAAAAACAGGCGTGCGCATTTTGTGATAAAATAACAGGGGCGTTCAAGCCGTACCCTGGAGTAGCTCTGGAGCTGACAAACGGAAACAGGTATTAGTGTAAGTTTTGAATCAATCAATGTTGTCGATATCCATGAATACAAAGATTAAACCGTTTCTACTCTTTCCCTTTTTTCTGCTTTCGGCATGTGCTTCAAAGCAGGAGCTTGTTGTTGTCAAAGACGATCTCCTGAAACTGAAAACAGATTCTGAGACCATTAAAACACAAACGGCAGTCTCCTATTCGGATGTACAGCAGATTCGTGATGAGGTTGCACGCCTGCAGGGC
The DNA here is from genome assembly GCF_000168715.1 of Chlorobium ferrooxidans DSM 13031. GTDB lineage: Bacteria > Bacteroidota > Chlorobiia > Chlorobiales > Chlorobiaceae > Chlorobium > Chlorobium ferrooxidans. The sequence continues at coordinate 1,000 of NZ_AASE01000022.1, forward strand.
AGTATTGAAGAGGCCAGGTACAATAACAGCAAAACATTCGGTCGTCTTGGCATGGAGGACTCTCTGCTTGTGCACAAGTTTGATGATCTCGATTCACGGCTGCAGAAAATCGAGAGTTATCTTGGACTCGACAAAGATGCGAAAGCCCCTACGGCAGTGTCAAAGCCAAAGAGCAGTGCCGTAACTGACACGCTGAAAACGACGGAGATCTCTCCTGAAAAGAAACTGCTGGATGAAGGGGTTGTGCTGTTCGGAAAAAAGAGCTATAGCGCAGCACGGGAAAGTTTTGGCAAACTTATACAGGGCTATCCGAAATCACCCCTTCTCTCTGACGCGCAGTTTTATCTTGCGGAGAGCTATTTTCTGGAGAAATGGTTTGAAAAGGCCATTCTGGAATATCAGGTGGTTATTGCCAAATATACCAAAAGCAGCAAGCGTCCGGCAGCGCTCTTCAAGCAGGCGATCTGTTTCGAGAAGATTGGCGATACAGCGAGTGCCAAGGCACGATACAGCAGTCTTGTGAGTGTATATCCAGCTTCTCCGGAAGCAAAACTGGCAAAAAAGAAACTCCCGTAGAGATAAAAAAAATGCCATGCAAAAGTGATGCATGGCATTGAAAAGGGGATGTCGCAAGCTTGTAGAACAAGAGGCATTGCCTCCTGTTACTTGAAAAACTTGTCCAGGGTATAGACTTGGCGGTCAATTTCAACGGCGAGCTGCTGGTGCAGTGAGTCATAAAAGACCGGAATATCCCTCATGGTCCACTTGATTCCCCGCTTGTCAAAGTCGATGACATACCGGTTCTCATTGTCAAGAACCTTCTGTTTCAGGTCAATTCCGATATCTGGTTGTGTGGTCAAAACAAACAACTCTATCTCACCTGAAATGATTTTACTGATTATCTCAGGTGTCGGCGACAACTTTCTGCGTCCGGATGCAGGGCAGATCTGGATCTGAAGTTTCCCGTAGTTGTCCCTTTTTGCCGTGGTGATATAATATTTCTTGGTTTTATGCGCCGCATTTCCCGACCATGGTCCTGCTGTACTGACCCTGACCTGGTTTGTAGCGGTATTCGGACGGCTGAGCTGAGATCGCATCGTTTGCACGGTTAAAATTTGCAAATAGAACACCTTTTGGTGTTCCGCGTTCAACATGGTTAAATTAGCAAATCAAGGTTAAATAACAAAGGGATTCATAACGAATCCCTTTGTTTCTGATGAGCTTGTGTTGACAAGCTTACTTCTCTTTGTCATCAATGACTTCATACTCGGCATTTTCAACTTCACCATCTCCGCCGCTTTTTCTCTTTTCTCCTTCCGACTGAGGAGCCGGCTCGGAATGAGCAGCTTCAGACTGAGGTGACTGGTAGAGCTGTGAAGCAATCTCGCTCCACTCCTTGTTGACCTCTTCCATAGCGCTCTTGATGGATTCAATAGTGCCGTTTTTGTAAGCCTCCCGGAGTTTATCAAGGGAGCCTTCAAGTGCCGGGCGTTTTTCTGCCGGTATTTTATCACCCAGCTCCTTCAGCTGTTTTTCCGTGCTGAAAATGAGCGAGTCAGCCACGTTTCTTGTGTCAATCTCCTCCTTGCGTTTCTGATCTTCGGCAGCATGCTCTTTGGCATCAGTCTTCATTTTTTCGATCTCTGCATCGCTCAGTTTGCTGCTCGACTCAATTTTAATGCTCTGCTCTTTTCCTGTTGCCTTGTCTTTTGCCGACACACTCAGGATACCGTTTGAGTCGATATCGAAGGTGACTTCGATTTGTGGAATACCTCTTGGAGAGGGGGGAATATCACCAAGATGGAACCGTCCAAGTGTTTTGTTGTCCGTGGCCATCGGGCGCTCTCCCTGAAGGACATGGACCTCAACTGAAGTCTGGTTGTCACCTGCGGTTGAGAATACCTCCTGCTTTCTGGTCGGAATGGTGGTGTTTGCATCAATGAGCCTGGTCATGACACCGCCAAGGGTCTCTATACCCAGAGAGAGCGGAGTGACATCAAGCAGAAGCACATCGGTTACATCACCTTTAAGCACACCGCCCTGAATGGCTGCGCCGATTGCAACAACCTCATCAGGATTGACGCTTCTGTTCGGCTCTTTTCCGAAGAACTCCTTGACAAGAGCCTGAACCTTTGGTATGCGGGTTGATCCGCCGACAAGCACAACCTCATCAATATCCTTCATGTCAACCTTTGAATTCTTGATTGCACGATGGCAGGGATCAAGAATCTTGTCGAACAGCTCAGCGCTCAAGGCCTCAAATTTTGCCCTGGTCAGATTGATGACAAGGTGTTTCGGGCCCTCCTGGGTTGCGGTAATAAAGGGGAGGTTGATTTCCGTATCCGTTCTTGATGAGAGCTCTATTTTAGCTTTTTCAGCCGCCTCTTTCAGGCGCTGAAGAGCAATGGCATCATTGCGAAGATCAATACCCTCCTGTTTCTTGAACTCATCTGCCAGATAATCAATAATTTTCTGGTCAAAGTCATCGCCGCCGAGATGGGTGTCGCCATCGGTTGATTTGACTTCAAAAACGCCATCTCCAAGCTCAAGAATGGAGATATCAAATGTTCCGCCACCAAGATCGAAGACGGCAACCTTTTCATTCTCCTTTTTCCGGTCAAGTCCGTAGGCCAGAGCTGCGGCAGTCGGTTCGTTGATAATGCGCTTGACATCAAGGCCGGCAATGCGTCCTGCATCTTTGGTCGCCTGTCTCTGAGCGTCGTTGAAATAAGCCGGAACGGTAATGACCGCTTCGGTTACCTTCTCTCCGAGGAAATCTTCGGCTGTCTGCTTCATTTTCTGCAGAATCATTGCAGAAACCTCCTGTGGAGAGTAGATCTTGTCGTTGATTTTTACCCTTGCTTCACCACTTTCGTTGATGATTTCATATGGGGCCATTTTTTTCTCGTTCGGGACCTCATCATATTTGCGTCCCATAAAACGCTTGATTGAGAAAATGGTGTTTTTCGGATTGGTTATAGCCTGTCTTTTTGCCGCCTGTCCAACAAGACGATCACCTGTTTTGGTCAGGGCAATAATTGATGGTGTAGTACGGTTGCCTTCTGAATTTTCAATAACTGTAGGCTGAGTTCCCTGCATGACCGCTACACAGGAGTTCGTAGTGCCAAGGTCGATGCCGATAATTTTTCCCATGATTTCTTTTCCTTTTCTTTGATAGTGTATGAAAATGATGAGTTTTGGAGGGTTGCCCGCAAAACCCGAATAGTGATTCCGGCGTTATTTGATTGCAATCTCTTTTGTTCTTCCTGCAGGACGTGCTTTTGGCAGTGTTATGCAAAGCATTCCACTCTCAAAGTCAGCCTGGATGTTATCCTGATCGATTATTTCGCCAAGATTGAAGCTTCTTGAAAAAGTGCCATAAGTCCGCTCAATCCGGTGGTAATCCTTTTTTGAATCTTCTGTTACCTGTTTTCTTTCGGCCTTTATGGTCAGAACATCATCCTCGATATTGAGTCCTATCTGCTCCTTTGCTATTCCCGGAAGTTCTGCCTCTATATGAAATGCAGTTTCGTCTTCAGCAATATCAACCTTGAATGCAGGTGCCGTGGGCAATTGTGATCCTGACCAGATATCGTCAAACAGTTTCATCGGGTCTTTTGATAGTTTTACCAGCATAGTATTCTCCTTGTAATCTCTTGCTTGTTATGAGTAGTGTGATTATTGGCAGCTCTGTCATACAGCAGCTTGACTATTAATCATCAATTACCGTGCCAATGCCGAAAAAAGCTTGTCGCCCGCTTTTTCAGAACAGAAAATGTCATACTTGTGATCATTGTGTCAGGCTTACGCGCGCGAGTGCTGACAAAATGTCAGTAAGCGGGTGAGTAGAGTTGAACGGCTTCAAGCGGGATGAGGAGAGCGAGCCGGGGTCTTAAACCGGGCGGTATACAGGGGGTGAGAACGACGAGGTAAAACCGGTACGCTCAAGGGGATCGGAGCGCTACCGGTTTTGTGTAATCCTGCTGATCACTTGTGTTGATCGTATCGGGTCATGCTGCGGCCTGGAGAGGGCCACAGCTTGCAGGGTGTTCATTCAAAGAGGAGGGTGTCTTCATGCTCGGTAGCAGGAATACTGGTGAGCTGCATATTTGAATTCACAAGCGATTGCGGCGCTTTAAACTGAACAATCCGCTCCTTGATGATCATCTTTGTTTTCTTTGCCTCTCTGAACTCCTCATGGCACTCCTTGCATTCGGAGAGATGCGCCAGAAAATCCTGCTCCTCCTTAAGATTCAGCTCGGAGTCTACTGCAGCACTCATAAGTACGCGGGCTTTTTTGCAGTTCATATTAAAAAAATTATACGTATTGATTTTATTGATCAGCATTCGTATTGAACCCGTATTTCTTTGCATAGCTTTCAAGCTGTACCCGAAGCAGTTTTCTTCCTCTGTACAATCTTGAACGAACAGTACCAATAGGGCTTTCTACCATGTTGGCAATCTCTTCATAGGTAAACCCCTCAATATCACACAACTGAATAACCTCTCTGAACTCTTCAGGCAGAGAGTGCAATGCCTGATAAACCTCTTCATGGAGCAAAGAGTGGAAATAATCGCTCTCCGCTTCAGTGGTATCACTCCGGGTATCCTTGATTGAATGATAAAAATCCTTTATAAGATCGTAATCAACCTTTCCCGGTTCTCTTGAGTTTTTACGAAAACGGTTGATATAGTTGTTTTTCAGGATTTTAAACAGCCATGCCTTGCAGTTTGTTCCCCGTTCAAAGGAATTAAAAAAACGATAGGCCTTGAGGTAGGTCTCCTGCACAAGATCCTCCGCATCGTCAGGATTCATGGTCATGTGCAGAGCGTAATTGTATAAGGAGTTGAGATGCACAACAGCCTCTTTTTGAAACTCAAGCTGTTTTTGCTGTTCTTCCCTGGAGAGAGAGCCCTTTTTTGTTTTTATCTGACGAACCGGTTCATTTTTTTTCATATGATCACATCATCCTTGTTCTGTCATTGCTTAACGTGCTTGTCGCTGACTTCGCAAAATAATTATAAAAAATATATTTTAGGTCAATTAAAGGTACCCTTTATAAATTGTTATGAGCGCTTTGAGCAGGCGGCGGATGGAGTCCGGACTGGTCGGGATAATCAATTTATACAGAGCAGCCCTGAAAGGTGATTCAAGAACTTCCGGTCTAAATCCTGATACATGACTTCATCACACGAATCTGCCGATGTTATTATTATCGGCGCCGGTATCGGAGGACTTACAGCCGCGGCGCTGCTTCAGGAACGGGGTATTTCAACACTTGTTTTTGAAAAGAACCCTTTTCCGGGAGGAAGCTGTTCCGCCTTTCAGAGAGCAGGGTACTCTTTTGATGCCGGTGCTTCGGTCTTTTACGGCTTTGGTGAAAACGGCAGCAGCGGAACACTTAATCTGCATACAAGAATTTTCAGGAAACTTGGCATCCAGGTAAAGACAATTCACGATCCTGTTCAGATTCATTATCATCTGCCCAATGATTTTGCTGTTTCAGCCTCCTATGATCGCAAGACCTTTCTCGATGCACTGATCGATCGTTTTCCCTCTGAAGCCGACGGGATAAGAGCGTTTTACCGCGAGCTTGATGATGTCCATGCTATTCTCAGTTCACTACCTGCCGGTTCTCTTGAGGATGTGAACCACCTTCTCACTGTCGGCGCCGGTTATCCGCTCAAAACCATCTCGCTTGCCCTGAAGACATTTCGCTCAATGGGTAAAACCGCACGCCGATATATCCGGGATGAGGAGCTGCTCCGCTTTATTGACATTGAAGCCTACTCCTGGGCGGTTCAGGATGCTGTTTCGACACCGCTTGTCAATGCCGGTATCTGCCTTGCTGATCGTCATTATGGCGGCATAAACTATCCGGTCGGCGGTTCCGGAGCAATTCCGAAGGCGCTTTGCCGTGGAATTGAGAAGTTCGGCGGCCAGATACGATTTCAGTCAGCGGTGAGTGCAATTCTTGTTGAAAACGGAGAGGCCCGGGGAGTCAGACTTGCTGACGGTTCCGAATATTTCGCAAAAGCCGTTATCAGTAACGCCACCGTCTGGGATACCTTCAACAGGCTTATTTCGGACTCTCGATACCGGGTTGAAAAAGAGCGGTTTCAGCAGGCACCAAGCTGGTTTCAGCTTTTTCTTGGTGTAGACAGCTCGGTTATTCCTGCTGATTTCGCTGTTCATCATATTCTTGTTGATGACTGGCAATGCTATAACCAGCCGGGCGGAACAATCTATTTCTCTTCGCCCACCATGCTTGATCCGTCACTTGCCCCTGCAGGCAAGCACATTGTGCATGCTTTTGTTACAGCCGAAATGGATGCATGGCAGCAGTACGACAGGGGAGGGAGCGAATACCTCGAAGCGAAGGAGCGGTTTGCCGAGCGGATTATTGCCAGAACGGAGCGGATCCTTCCAGGGCTTGCACATGCGGTTGAGCTGAAGGTGCTTGCCACTCCGCTTACCCATGAACGCTATCTTAACCGCTTTAACGGATCATATGGCCCCTTGCTCAGACCGGGTCAGAATATTCTGCAGAAACCCCAGAATACCACGCCGGTGAAAAATCTGTTTGCGGTTGGTGACAGCACCTTTCCGGGTCAGGGAGTTATTGCTGTGACCTATTCGGGGGTCTCCTGTGCATCCTATATAGCCAGAAAATTCGGAACTCCTCTTGAAGAGCTTGTTTAGCAGGCGGCAAGCAGCATATCAATCTCACGGTAGGGGAAATCGGTAAGCTCGGAAAGAATTTTTTTGGTGACGTAGCCCCTGAAAATATAGGTTCCTTTTCTCAGACTGTGGCTTTTCCATAGGATATCCGAGATGGTTTCGTGATCGGTCAGTTTGAGTATAAAGGGGAGCAGGGTGTTGGTAAGGGCGAATGATGCTGTTTTGGCTACGGCGGAAGGAATATTCGGGACACAATAATGGGTAACGCCATGCTTTACATAGATCGGATTGGTATGTGAGGTGTGGCGGCTGGTGGCAAAGCATGCGCCCTGGTCAATGGAGACATCAATAATAACCGATCCGGGCTTCATTGACTTGACTACCTGTTCACTGACCAGTGGTTTGATGATCTTCTTTTTCGGGCTTAACGCACCGATCATGACATCCGAGGTTTTGGCAAGCTCTGAAATGTAGTGATCGTTGGCTATAGCCGTGACAAGATGACGATTGAAAAAAGCCTCAAACCGTCGCAACCGGTTAATCTCCTTGTCGATAACGGTAACCTGTGCTCCAAGCCCGAGAGCATCCTGAGCAGCAAACAGCCCTACGGTTCCGGCTCCGATAATGGTGACATGCGCCGGTGGGACACCTGCAATTCCTCCAAGCAGAATACCGCTTCCTCCATAACCGGTTTCAAGGTATTTTGCAGCAGTCTGAATCGCCAGTGAGCCGGCTATTTCACTCAGCGTTCTGACAATCGGCAATTCACCATCCCTTGTCTCTATAAATTCAAATCCAAGAGCGGTGATATTTTTTTCGAGAAGTGTTTTCAGTAACTGCGGGCTGACCGTTCCAAGATGGAGTGCGGAGATAAGCATCTGGCCGGGCATAAAGAGCGAAAGTTCCTCCGGCTGAGGGGGTGAGACCTTGACAATGACGTTTGATTGTTCAAACAAAGTCTCGGGTGTTTCGGCGATAATTGCACCCGCTTCAGCGTAATCGAAATCAGTGAAGTTGCAGAAGTTCCCGGCTGATTTTTCTATCATAACCTTGATACCGTGCTCAACCAGTATCTGAACACCGGGAGGTGAAATAGCTACCCGTCGTTCATCCTGAGCCCGTTCTCTGGGAATTCCGAGAACAATGCTCATGGTTTTTTCGGGTTTGATAAGCCAGCGTTCAAGCGTTTTTGCGCCAAGTTCAAACTCAATGCTTTCGATATCGGATGAGTAGCCCATCAGGAGTTCACGGTTTGGTCCCTCTCTTACGTTTTCTTCCGACCATGTCGGGACTTGCGCACTTATTAAAGCGTTTCCTCTTTGTCATCAGGTCTGTTTCAGGAACAGGAGAAACACTACTTTACTGATATTTTTACCGACTCAATCGCCTTTGTTTCGCTGGCGCTGCTGCACGAACAGGTTGTTCCCGGCAGATGCAGGTGTCCGCCTGAAATCGAGCATACAGCATCTGCTGCGCCTTTCACTGTGCCTTTGACTCCTTCGGCAAGCAGGGAGCCGGGGTACTGCAGAAAAGGAAATGTTTCCATAAAGGTGTTTGACAGAAGCAGTGATGCCTGAACGAGTCCGTTGCCGATTTTTGAGAGGGAGTCACCGGGGTTCATCTGCCCTTTTTTGACTCGTTCAAAAAGGTTTCCGGCACCTTCAGGCAGTTTGTTCGTTACATTATAACCGATGGTACGGGCATAGGTTACAAAGCCTGGAATGTTGAGCCCGAGCACAATGCGCCGCAGATGCTCAGCGCGCGAAAGCACACTGAGTGGTCCCTCTTTGACGATAACACTTTGACAGGCAAGTCGTCCTCCCTCCTGAAAAAGTTTCTCTGAAATAAAGGCTTTTTCGATGTTGTTCGGTGCCGAAAGCGTCCCCTTGCCCTCCCTGACATAGACAAAACAGCTCTGGCAGATGCCGTTGCCACCGCAAATATAGCCAATATGGCACTTGTTATGCTGAGCTGCATCCAACAGACGCTCACCAATCCGGGCTTCGCACGGCCGGTCGTTGATAGTGATGATCATGGGTATCGGAGTTAGGTGTGAGTGATAAAACCATCCTTTATCCCTTTATGATGGAATATAAGCAATTTCATTGCTGCACCCGTCAAACCTTCCCTTTCCCTGTGGAAGAAAAATATTTGACGGGTGCGCATGTTTTCTCAGGCTTGAGCGCCCTGTTTAGCTCTAGGTTCAGTCGCTTCGCTGAGCTGGCTATGTGTGTTGGCCGAGTCAATATGGCCTATTATTTTACACTCCGCTTTCGCTGGGCAAGCTGGCTGTAGGGCATCCACCACAAGCTGCAGTGCACTTCCGATTCCACCGATAATATCCGAGAGCAACTGCCAGAGATCAAAACTTCTTGTCGACTGTAACTGCATGGTATCGGGGAACTTTACGAGTGCCTCCCATCCCATTTTTCCGGCATATCCCGGCAGTTGCAGCGGGTTTTTTTCAAACATCTCCTTAACCTGTTCAACCGTCGAAACGATCTCAATGGTTCCCGGTTTTTCAACCGTGGTCAGGCATGCCATTCTTGTTCCCTCTTTTATCAGGGTATCAGAGAGTAATGCTTTTTCGGAGTCACTGATGGGTGAAAGCAGTTCACTCCCTTTTTTTACGGTAACATAACAGGTCTGACAGATACCATTTCCGCCACAGAAGTAGCCGATATGAGCATGGTTTATGCGGGCAACATCAATGAGCCGTTCTCCCGATTCAGCTTCATAACTTTTACCATTTATAATGATAGTCATGTTGTGTCTGGTTTTAATTTAAAAGTGCACTAAAACAATCCTAATTCCTAACAACGGAGTAGTACCAAAAGTTGCTCTTCACAGGATGATTATTCTATCAGGTCAATAATGTGCCGGAAACCTATACTCCTGGCGCTCATCGGGGAGTTTAAGGGAGTGTGAGGTTTTCATGCCGTCAGCTCTTTTGATGCCCGATCAAGTTTTTTCAGCAGATCAGTATAACGCTTGAGCAGCATGCAGGGGGATGTGTCGGCCGAAGCAGGGTGATGCAGCACCAGCTTTATTTTTTTCTCCATTTTAAATCCCGGACGGTACTCCTGCATCCAGGGCTCCTGGACAGACAGAAAGAGATACTGGAAAAACTCACGGTTTGCAAGGTGTTCATTGTCATGACCCGGGAGCAGAAGGGTAAAGCTCTTCGGCTGGATGTCGATTTTTTCAAGCCCGAGGGATGATGCCGTAAGTTTGAGTTTTGTCAGGAGCAGCAGGGTTGCCACCTCTTCGGGCAGAGCACCGAAACGGTCCCTGAGCTCCCCGGAAAGGGCTTCAACTGCCTCTTCTGATGGAGCTTTGGAGATTTTTTCATAAAAGGCAAACCGCTCATGGGTTGCATGAATAAAGTAATCGGGAATGAGTGCATCAAAAAAGAAGAGCAGGTCACAGCTTTTTAATGGTTTCGGTGCCGGTTTTCCATCAGTTAAGAAGAGATGACTGAAGGTGGTTGACTTCAGCTCGGCAACGGTCTCTTCAAGCATTTTCTGATAGAGATCAAATCCGAGTTCATGAATATACCCGGACTGCTCGGCGCCGAGCAGATTGCCCGCACCACGGATATCGAGATCGCGCAGGGCAATATTGAAGCCTGATCCGAGCTCGGTGAAGCTTTCGATCACCGCAAGCCGCTGTACAGCATCCCGTTTCAGGGTGTGGAGCGGCGGGGTGATCAGGTAGCAGTAAGCTTTCCGGTCGCTTCTGCCGACCCTGCCGCGCAACTGGTAGAGGTCGGAAAGGCCGAACATGTCCGCCCGGTTGATGATAATGGTATTGGCATTGGAGATATCCAGACCCGAGCCGATGATGGTGGTGGAGATCAGGACATCAACCTCCTTCTGCATAAAGTCCATCATAACCTTTTCAAGCTCTTTCGGCGCCATCTGACCATGAGCAAAGACGATGCGTGCAGAGGGGACAAGCTCCCTCAGGGTTAGCTGTACCTCTTCAAGGCCGGAAATCCGGTTGTGCAGAAAGAAAACCTGGCCTTCACGCCTGATCTCCCGCTGGATCGCCGATTGAATCAGGGCCGTGTCATAATCGGTTATGAGTGTTTCAACCGGCTGACGGTTTTTCGGAGGTGTCGAAACAATGGAAAGGTCACGCGCTCCCAGCATTGAGAATTGGAGGGTTCTCGGTATCGGTGTTGCCGACATGGTAAGGGTGTCAACACCGGGGAACTGCTCCCGGAGTTTCTCTTTGACCTCGACGCCGAAGTGCTGCTCTTCGTCAATAACAAGCAGACCGAGATCCTGGAAGAGCACATCTTTCGATACAAGACGGTGGGTGCCGATGACAATATCAATCTGGCCCGCTTTTATTTTTTTAAGCAGCTCAATCTGATCCTTGCGCGGCACAAAACGGCTCAGAACCGCTATGGCAATCGGAAAATTTTCAAACCGCCTGGTAAAGGATTCGGCATGCTGGTGTGCGAGAATAGTCGTCGGAGTCAGAACCGCAACCTGTTTTTTTGACTCTACCGCCTTGAATGCCGCCCGCATGGCAATCTCGGTTTTTCCAAATCCTGCGTCCCCGCAAATCAGCCGGTCCATCGGATGAGGCGCCTCCATATCCTTTTTAACCTCAACAATTGCCCGATGCTGATCGGGTGTCTCCTCGAAAATAAAAGAGGCTTCAAATTCCCGCATGAAAATGGAGTCCGCAGCAAAGGCAAAACCGGACTGCATTTTTCTCTGGGCGTATATTTTGATCAGGTTTATGGCTGTATCGCGGAGCTTTCCGCGGACTTTTTCCTTTTTTGCGGCCCATTTCGAACTTCCGAGTTTTGAGAGCGAGGGAAGTGAGCCTTCGGATGCGGTATACTTTGAGAGCAGGTTAATGTTCTGCACATTGACGAAGAGCTGATCGCCCCCCTCATACTCCACAAGTACCGACTCCTGCTCGGAATTACCGACGGTTATGGTCTCAAGGGATTTGAAAATACCGATGCCGTAATCTTCATGAACAACATAATCGCCCACTTTGAGCTTCTGGAGATCCTTAAGTGATATCCCCCGGATTTTTCGCTTGCGATGGGCTTTGTGGGTATGCAGCTTGCCGAAGATGTCGGATTCGGTATAGAGGTCAAGAGAGCCGAAGGTAAACCCGGTGTGCAGGTTGAGCGGAAGCCAGCTTGCGTCATGCAGGGCTGATCCTCCCGAATCTGTCATCTCTTCGGCGAGGAAGTCGGTCAGTTCTCCTATTTCGCGTCGTGAACTGGTTGCAAAGAGCGGTTTTCTTTTTTTACCCGACTCCTGCTGCAGGAGTGAGGCAAGTACGCGGAAGTTTGCATTGAGTTTTTTCTGCGGGCCGGAACCGAACTCAATACCGGAAGGCGCCGAGTGCATGATCCATATACACCGGAACCGGGAGAGTGCAGCCGAAAGCGCTTCATGGTTATCCAGTGCTGCAAAATCGATCGTGTCATCAATGATGATAACAGTGGATGGGTCAAGATAATCGAGAATTGTTGTCCCGGTTCCGGAAGCATCGCTCTCTGTTACAATAAAACTGGCGGTAATATCCGCCTCGGCGACCGTTTTTCCTGAGAGCTGGCTGTTGATGTCGAACAGGCGCAGGGAGGTGACGGTGTCGCCGAAAAACTCTATACGCAGCGGCTCTCTTGCTCCGAAAGGGAAGACGTCGATTATGGAGCCGCGAATGGAGAACTCGCCCTCATCCTCAACAAACTCTCGCTGTTCAAAGCTGTTACACTCAAGAAACTGCTTCAGGTTTGTATAGCCCGCAGCTTCATCGGTTTTCAGGTGCAGAATCCGTTTTTTTGCTTCTGCCGGTTTGCAAAGTGCAACATCGAGATCGTCAAAAAAGGAGAGCAGGGCCGATTTTTTCCCTCGCGCCAGTGCTCCTACGGAGAGGGAGAGCTCGTCGGAGGTGTTGCAGATGCTCTCTTTTGGCAGGAGGGCATCAAAATCATTTTCATAGAGTTCGAAGCTCTGCTGGCTGCAAAGCACCATGAGAGAGTCGGGGTGGTCAGTAAAAAGGAGAGCTGCGAGCACTGCCGGGAGCGATCCCTGCAGTCCTGAAATATTGAGAGCGGGAAAACTCCCCTTTACAGAAGGTTTTTCCTGTAAAGCCTTTTTGAGCTGGACGTATGGGCTTGACTGCCTGATGATTTCAAGCAGAAATCCCGGATTTCTCTTGGTAACAGAGGCGCTTTGGAGGTCAGAATCTGATAACGTTTTCATATGAAGCTTACAAAACATATTTTCATGCTTGATCCCGGCAAAACGTGTAACCTTGAAACAAGCACTGGCGGGCAAGCTGCTATATATGGAAAAAATTCTTGAACTGAAAAATCTCAGGACCTGGTACTCTACTGACAACGGTATTGCAAAAGCGGTAGACGGAGTAAGCTTTTCGCTGGGAAGGAACAGAACACTCGGTGTTGTCGGAGAGTCCGGATGCGGAAAATCGGTGACAGCGCTCTCAATTATGCGGCTGATCCCTATGCCTCCAGGCTATTTTGCGGGCGGGGAGATTCTCTGGAAAGGGCGCGATCTCCTGAAGCTTTCTGAAGAGGAGATGCGCAAACTCAGAGGCAACGACATAGCCATGATCTTTCAGGAACCGATGAGTTCACTCAATCCGGTCTTTACCTGCGGCAGCCAGATTATGGAACAACTTCTCAATCACCGCGACATCAGTAAAGCCGAAGCAAAAAACCGATCGGTCGAACTGCTCAATCTGGTCGGGATTCCAAACCCTCTCGAACGGTTCTCCTCCTATCCTCACGAACTCTCAGGCGGAATGCGCCAGCGGGTTATGATTGCCATGGCGCTCTCCTGTAATCCGGCGCTTCTGATCGCTGATGAACCGACTACAGCCCTTGACGTAACCGTTCAGGCGCAGATACTTGACCTTATCGGCAAACTTCAGGGCGAAACAGGGATGAGTGTGATGCTTGTCACCCATGATTTCGGAGTTGTTGCCGAGCTTTGTCAGGATGTTATTGTCATGTATGCATCAAGGATTGTCGAAAAAGGAACCGTTGAACAGCTGTTCACCAATCCGCTTCATCCCTACACCAGGGGCCTTCTGAAATCCATTCCCCGGCTGGGCGCATCAAAAGAGAGGCTTCATGTCATCGAAGGCAATGTTCCCAGTGCGGTCAATCTGCCCGGGGGGTGCCGGTTTGCCGGAAGATGCACGCTCGCCGATGCACACTGCCGCAAGGAGCAGCCGGAACTCCTCTCCTTTGAGTCCGGTCATGAAGCGGCCTGCTGGAAAGCAGGGGCGTGAAGAGGGGAGAAAGTGAACACCCTCTGGACGAAGAAATGGTGGACTAACAATGAACTCAGTGGACAAGATTAAAGAGATTTTTGAGTTGGTGCATTGTAGCGTATGAGATAGCTTTCAAGCGAAACATTGCCGAATACCATCAGGAAAAGGCTATAAAAAAAGAAAAATAGTTTTGTCCATGGAGTCCACAACGTCCATGATCTTCCTGTCCACTGCGTCCACTTGAGTGTCTTGTGTGTTAATGAATTAAACTCTTTTTCTCATGTCGGATCCGATGCTGCTGGTTGTTGAGGATGATCCGCATCTTGCGCAACTGCTTGGCTATAATCTTGAACGGGCCGGCTTTAAATGTCATGTTTCCTCAACAGGAGAAGATGCGCTTCTGCAACTTGTCCGGAAGAGTTTTGATCTCGTACTGCTTGATGTCATGCTTCCCGGAATTGACGGTTTTGAGGTGTGCCGGCAGATCAGGCAGAATCAGCTTTTCAGGGATCTTCCCATTATCATGCTTACGGCAAAAGGTGAGGAGATTGACCGGATTCTCGGTTTTGAACTGGGTATCGACGACTATGTTGTCAAGCCGTTCAGCCCCAGGGAGCTGATTCTCAGGATCAGGGCCATTTTCAAGCGCGATCGGCGTCACGGCGGCAGGGTGCCGGAGCAGCTCAGAGCAGGTACGCTTGATGTCGATCTTGTCCGTCACCTGGTTACCCTCGAAGGCAGGGAGCTTCTGCTGACCCTGATGGAGTTCAAGCTGCTTGCTGCGCTGCTCAAAAGAAAAGGCGAGGCACAGTCACGCGAAAAGCTGCTCAGCGATGTCTGGGATGTTGACCGCTCCATCAACACCCGCACCATCGATACCCATATTACCCGGCTTCGTGAAAAGCTCGGCGAAACCGGACGGATGATAAAAACCGTACGCGGCTTTGGTTACAAGTTTGAAGACGAGGCTTAAATCGATGCAGGCCAAAGTTTCATTCAGGCTCGGAGCTGTTATCGGTACGATTATTTTTGTAACCGTACTCGTCAGCTATCTCTCGCTTGGCGGTCAGTTGACGGAGCTGCTCAGAGAGGCATCCCGCAGGGAGTTGCACCGGGATCTTCTGCTTAACCGCCAGCTGCTTGAAGAGAAACCCGCCGGATGGCTTGAAGCCGACAGTGCCGATGCCTGGGCCGACCGGGTAGGGAGTGCGCTTGAACTCAGGGTTACACTTATCGATCTTCAGGGGAGGGTAATCGGCGACTCCTATATTCCTGCAAAAAAACTCTCTGTTATGCAGAACCACCGCAACCGTCCTGAAGTAGTGGCAGCGCTGCAAAAAGGGTACGGAGAGGAGTCCCGTTACAGTCAAACGGTGAAGGAACAGATGCTCTATATAGCGGTCCCTGTCGGACGGCCAAAACCCCGGGCCCTTTTGCGTTTCGCCAAACCCCTTTACGATAACGGCATCTTTGAGAAAGGAATCCGCAAAAGCATCGAGCAGGGGCTCTTTTTTGCGCTCTTTTTCTCTTTTGTTGCGGGTCTCCTCGGGGCATTTTTTCTGGCCAGGCCGCTTCGCAATCTGGCGGAAATCGCCCGGAAACGGCTCCGGGATGACCTCTCCGGCACCATTCCCGTTGACCGGCAGGATGAGATCGGTATGCTGGCCCGTGCATTCAACACCATGTCCGATGAGATAAAAAAAATGAGGCGCAGTGAAGAGTGGTTTCGCGCTGTTTTTTCGGGAATCAGGGAGGCAATCATTGTTACGGATGCTGCAGGCGATATTATACTCGTCAACCCGGCGGCATCAAGAATTTTCCGGATTGAAGGGGCCATGTTCAAATCCAGGCCCCTCCGTCACCTCTCCGACAGCCGGCTTGAAGAGCTGTTCAGCAGGGTACACAAGAGCCATCTGGCGCTCATCAAGGAGGAGATGGCCTTTGAAACAACCAAGGGACGTCGAATCATGCAGATCAGTTCCATGCCGGTCATGCAGGGGGAGCGGTTTGACGGAACGGTTTTTGTCTTGAATGATATTACCAAACTTCGTAATCTTGAACGGGTACGTCGCGACTTTGTATCCAGCGTTTCGCACGAACTGCGTACCCCCCTGACGAGCATCAAGGGATATACTGAAACGTTGCTCGAAGGGGCGATGCATGAGCCGGAACATGCCTCTGCGTTTCTGAAGATTATCCTTCAGGAGAGTGAACAGCTTACCGCACTGGTAAACGACGTGCTTGATCTCTCCAGAATCGAGTCGGGCCGCATTGAGTACCACTTCAGTGCGGTGGATCTCAGGACGGTTATAGCAAAATCGGTTGATCAGCTTCGTCTTGCGCTCGAAAAGAAAGCGGTCCGGCTTGATGTCAGCATTGCCGATGACATGCCGCAACTCCATGCGGACAGCGGATATCTGGAAATTGTGGTTCGAAACCTGCTTGACAATGCCATTAAATATGTTGATGCAGAGCACGGCAAAATCAGGATATCAGCATTCAGAAACGGTGACTTTGTGCAGCTTGATGTGGAAGATAACGGCATCGGTATCTCGAAGCAGGATCTGGGAAGGATTTTTGAGCGCTTTTACCGGGTTGACAAGGCCCGTTCCAGGGAGCTTGGCGGAACCGGACTCGGGCTCGCCATTGTCAAACACATTGTTCTGGCCCACAAAGGCCACGTAGAGGTACGTTCAAGAGTCAGCCAGGGATCGGTCTTCTCGGTTCTTTTTCCTGTTGTAGCGGATAGTACCGTAAACAGGAACTGATCTCTTCTCCATTCGACGGATAACGAGATCAGTTTGTACTCAATCAATAGTGCCTGAAGATGCTCAGGGCAGATAGAAGCGGATGCCTGCAGCTCCGTTGAGTCCGAGCCGGACCGTTGGTGCTACATCAAGTACCGGAGCTATTTCCGCAAAGAGGTCGATGGGGGTATCGGCGAAGAGATAGGTGATACCTACCGGAATGCGAACACCGACCTCGGTCTCATGACTGTTTTTAATTCTTCCGCCTATACCGTAGTACCAGGGGAAACGGCCTTTCAGTTCGGAAGGAGTTATTGACCTTTTGCTGTGCACCAGATAGTCGGCATGAAACTGAAACGGGTTATTATTGTCCGAAAGTGATACGGCAAGAGCCGCATCTATGGCTGTGGAGTTGTCGAGCCAGTATTTCATGCTCACGCCGGTCGGTTCACCGACGATAAGCCCGACGCCTACCCCCTCTCTGGCAAAAACATCACTGCCGCTGCATGCAGCCAGAAGTGAGGCGATACAGGCAATTTTTTTCAGTTTTCCACTGATTTTCATCTTCTTCATCACGCGCTCCCTGTCGTTATCGATTGTAAAAGTATGTACGGTATGATGTTGCAGTCAGATCTCGTGTAATCATTCCTTTCAGTAAAGAAAAAGCATCACTTATCAGCGATCTCTTCATCAGCCAGTATAGCAGAAGGCGGGAATCAATAACAAGGAGTTAACTTATTTTTAAGCAAACTTTTACATATGCCCCTTGCCAGCGGCTTCGGGCGCGGGTTCCGATTGCTTGAAGCTTTGAGTAATAGGTGCCTATCTCGCTTTCAGGGTGCCACTTAAAGGAGGGTCTCACTTTCTTTGGCATCCGATATAATCTGGATATGCAGGGGAATACGCACTTCCGGGATCAGATGGTGCGGGTAAAAACCGGCATCGAACAGTTCGTTGTTGATTGCAATGGTGTCATCATCAACGATCACCCTGTAGGCGACCACAAGCAGCGATCCATACATCTCCACCTCACGGTGATAGATGCCGATAAGCCGATCAATTCTGCCGTTCAATGCCGTCTCCTCCATCAGTTCCCGCAGGCACCCTTCGTGAGGCTCTTCGCCGGCTTCAATAAAACCACCGGGCAGAGCCCATTCGTTGAGTGCAGGTTCCTGGGCGCGGCGAACCACAAGCAGTTTATTCTCTCTGTTGACCGTATAGGCCAGTGCGACGGGGAGGGGATTTATATAGTGCACCCAGGCGCAGACGGGGCAGAACATTCTCTGACGACCATCAATCCTGGCGCCTTCGAGCCTGTTTCCGCATATCGGGCAGTAGGTATACGATCTCATTATGGTTTGGAAGAAACTTTTTGCTGTGTCAGGAGATTTAGATGCTAAAACCTTTTACTAACCAGAATAAGTTTCATTTATGGCAATATCAATACTTGAAGAAGGAACTTCTGCTCCTGCAATTTCGGCGCTTGATCAGGACGGAAAGCCGGTAACCCTTGAAGAGTACCGTGGCCGGAAGGTTATACTCTATTTTTATCCCAAGGATGATACTCCCGGATGCACAAAGGAGGCTTGTGCTTTTCGTGATAATTTCCCTAACTTTAAGGCATTAGGGGTTGAGGTTCTTGGCGTGAGCGTTGACAGTGAGAAGAAGCACAAGAAGTTTGAGGAGAAGTATCAGCTGCCATTCCGCCTGGTCGCCGATCCTGAAAAGAGCATTGTTGAAGCATACGGCGTCTGGGGGCAGAAAAAATTTATGGGACGCGAATATATGGGAACCAGTCGGGTAACCTACCTGATTAATGAAGAGGGCAAGATTGAAAAAGTGTGGCCGAAAGTCAATCCTTCGGAACATGCGGAGGAGTTGCTTAACTATCTGCAGAAAAAAACCTGACAGTACAGCATGGTAAACGAATTTGAAAAGCTTAAAGCAGGCAAACTTCTGCTCGCATCAGCCAATCTGCTTGAGTCGAGTTTCAAGCGGACCGTGCTGCTTATGTGCGAGCATAATGAGAAAGGCTCTCTTGGTTTTATCCTGAACCGCCCGATGGAGTTCAAGGTATGTGAGGCTATTGCCGGTTTTGAGGATATAGAGGAGCTGCTGCACATGGGCGGGCCGGTACAGGTTGATACTGTTCATTTTCTCCATTCAAGGGGTGACCTGATAGAGGATTCACTTGAGATTCTGCCCGGGCTCTTCTGGGGGGGCGACAAAAACGAGCTGAGTTATCTGCTCAACACCGGTATCATGATGCCGTCTGAAATCAGGTTTTTTCTCGGCTATGCCGGATGGACTGCCGGGCAGCTTGAAGCTGAGTTTGACGAAGGGTCATGGTACACGGCTGACGCATCGAAGGAGCTGATATTCAGTGATGCCTACGAGCGAATGTGGAGCCGTTCGGTCCGCTCCAAGGGCGGAGAGTACCAGATCATTGCCAACGCGCCTGAAATGCCGGGACTGAACTGAGCGGTTGCAGCAGGGAACGGTGCGGGAATTAACGGCAGGTGATTTTTGTTGTTCATGAGAGACAAAAAGCATATATACCACTGCTTTTTGATGACGTTAATCTACTTTGTCGAATATGGGGATGACAGGCTTTCGACAGGGCAGGTGTAAGATGGAGTTGCACTCCGAGTTTCAGCATGGATGGACTCGTTAAAGAAGTCTATGCAAACAATAGATGCAGACGATTATTCGTATGCAATGGCTGCCTGATTAGCACAAGTTAATTAATCAGCCATCGTCCGATGGGGGAGGCGCTTACTCTGAAGCCACCGGATGGCATAACCCGCGCTTGAGCCTCGGTTCGCGCAAGTAAGCCCCAACTGCTTTTGCCTGAAAAGGCATGCGGGTGATACAAAGAGGGATAGTGAACCGAACTTTACAGGTGTAGCACCGGTTCATGAAACACTGAACACCTGGGATGAGTGTGGTAGCTTTATTGAGCAATGTTCTGGACGCGGGTTCGACTCCCGCCATCTCCACAATAAGCCCGAACCGATAACCCGGTTCGGGCTTTTTTGTTTTGCGTATAAAGCGTAATTATATTGTAATTAATTAAATTTTTCCGGGTTCGAGGGTTTTAGAATCTTTTGCGTCATGTTCAGCGCTTATTCTGAAGATTTTATGTTTCAGCTTGCGGATGCCGAGGTGAATTTAATGGTATCGCAAGGTGCGATACCTTCACGAAAGCATCCGGGAGGCAGTCTGCCCTATGTTTTTACCGAACAGGGTGAGGATAGTCTTTCGGGCTTACTTAAAAGCGCCAAAGCTGCTAAAGTATATGTGAAAATTATGAGAGCATTTGTGGAAATGCGCCGTTTTATTCAGAACAATGCCCGGATTTTTTGCACGACTGGATAGTGTCGAACGCCGTCAGATTACTTTTGAATCAGAAACGGAAAAAATTTGGATGACAAACGAACCAAACTTGAGGGTAATGGCGACCTTAAGGATAATGTTGCCAAATACCATGCCCGTCTTCATGAAACAGAGAGTGATCGCACCCTGAAATGCTTTTTTGTGCTTTGTGATGAGATTGAAGCTGAAGGTTATGACCTCTCCCTTTCCTGTTACAAAACCGATGTTTTTGAAGAGGTCAGCCACGAAAATCCGTCGGTAATTCTCGACAAACTGATTGCTGCCGTGGTAGGGGAGATAGACGGGGTTGAACTTGCCAATATTCAAAGCGGCATTGTCCGGGAGCTGCTGGAACTGAAGGGGATGATTGGATGAAACAACAACATGAAATTACTATTCGCCCTCAGTTTATAGGGCAGATCAAAGAGATCATTACGCAGTCTCGGGAAAATGCCGTTCGTGCAGTTGATCATCACAGAGTGCTGATGTACTGGAACATTGGCAAGCGCATTCTCGAAGAGGAGCAACAGGGAAAAGAGCGGGCTGAGTACGGCACTTATCTGCTCAAAACACTCTCTCAAGCATTGGTACCTGATTATGGTACAAGCTTTTCAGTCAGACAATTGGAGCGTAGTCGGCAGTTTTACAAGGAATTTCCAATTGCGTCCGCGCTGCGGACGCAATTCAGTTGGATGCACTATAAATTGCTTATCTCACTTGATAATAATGGCAAGCGGGAGTATTACGAGGTTGAAGCAGCAAAAAATAACTGGACTGCCCGGCAACTTGAACGGCAGATAAACAGCCAGCTTTACGAACGTCTTCTGTTAAGCAACGACAAAGAGAGGGTTCTTTCGGTTGCCCGTGGCGAGCAGCAACCCGAAAAAGCGATCGACATCATTAAAGACCCCATGTATCTGGAGTTTTTAGGCTTGAAACGAGAGAGTGCCTACTACGAAAAAGATCTTGAACAGGCAATCATCACCCAGTTGCAAGCGTTTTTACTGGAGTTGGGTAACGGTTTTACCTTTGTTGCCCGCCAACAGCGAATCCACCTCGATGGGGAGGACTTTTTTATTGATCTTGTTTTTTACAACCGGCTTTTGCGCTGTTTTGTCATTATCGAACTCAAAACCCATAAGCTGACTCATCAGGACCTGGGGCAGTTGCAGATGTATGTCAACTATTACGATCGAATTGAAAAACTGCCCGATGAGAATCCGACAATCGGGATTCTCCTTGCTGCCGACAAGAATGATGCTGTGGTGAAGATTTCCCTGCCGGAAGATAACCGGACCATTCTCGCAAGCCAGTACAAGCTCTACCTTCCAAGTGAAGAGGCGCTCAGGGAGCAGTTGGTCAGGGAGATGAAGGCGATTGAAGGGAGGGAGAGATGAAGAGCGAAATATTTGGCCATCTTTGCAACATTGTAAAATGGGACGAACCCCTTTTCGAGATCAACAACGATATTGGGGGAAAGCAAATAAGTGGGTTTCTATCTCGGACATGAAAGAGAAAATAATTAGTAATACCACAGAAGAGATTACCGTTCTTGCGGTTGTTAAGGCGATGTGTCGTCTTATTGATTTTTGACAAGAATGTGCTATATGCAATCAGCCCTTTTTTTTCAGTAACGGGGATGTGCTACATTTCAGTAACGGTAACCAGACTACGATACGATCCATGAGGCTTAGCGCGGTGTAGCAGTAATGCATACTTCAGTAAGCTTCATTCACCCCGGAGAAAGGAGAGGGCAGTGGAAGAGTATGATCAATTTGCCAAAGAGGATGCTTCGGGAACGGCCATACCATGATGGACTATCTCGATCCGGCGGTACTGCAATCAGCCTCGCTTGAGCTGCTTGAAGAGAGAACCGATTTTCAAGCCAGCGACCAGGTTGTTGCGGGCCTGACCTATCCGACCTACATGATGCTGAAATACCGGAAGCTCGGATGAGAAAGCGGCGTTGTCTGCTGATGGCATTATGAAGGATCGGTTTGTATTTTTGCTGATGAAATCTTACATTAACAATTGTTACAGTGTTCTTCACACCATTGCTGGTCATCAAGAAAGGCTGAGGGAATAGACCCTGCGAAGCCTTGACAACCGATCCCGTTCACAGCGGGACACGGTGCCACATTCTACTTCTGCACTCAATGCACTCCGACGCAATCGGAATGAAGCGGAAGAACGATGCGTGAAAAAGATGCTTTAAAAAGCGTTTTTTCAAAACAGGTATACCAAGGGTACCAGCGAGCACCTCCATCATTGTCAAGAGCGGTTTTTCTTCAGCTCCGGAGGAGCGACATATTGGTAGTACAGGGGAGAACCCCGGAAAACAAATCACCTCTTCCATCATCAGGGAAGGGGTTTTTTTGTTTTATCATTACTTTCAAGTTCACATCAACCATTAATTTACGAGCGAGTTTATCAATGAGTTTTCAGACTGACACGATCCATGCAGGAGTTGGGCCTGACAAGGCATACGGCGCCATTATGACTCCGATCTACCAGAGCTCCACCTTTGTGTTTGAGGATATCGGAAAACACAGGGGATTCGATTACACCCGGAGCGGCAACCCGACCCGCAAGGCGCTCGAAGACAACCTTTGCGCGCTTGAAGGGTGCTCTTCCGCAGTTGCGGTGACGACCGGTATGGCGGCCATTACCTCAACCCTCAGCATCTTCAAATCCGGTGACGAGATCATCTGCACTGATGACTGCTATGGCGGTACTTCCCGGCTTATGAAAACGGTTGAGGAGCATTTCGGCATCAAGGTACACTTTGTGAATCTGCAGGAGGCGGCCAACCTCGAGCATTACGTCAATAAAAACACCAGGGCTGTATGGGTTGAGACGCCATCCAATCCGCTCCTGAATCTGGTTGATATTCATGCGGTTTCCCTGCTTGCAAAGACCCACGGTCTGCTCACTATTGTTGATAACACCTTTCTCTCGCCATACGGCCAGAAACCCTTCGAGCTTGGAGCCGATATTGTGGTGCACTCCACCACCAAGTATCTCAACGGTCACTCCGATGTGGTTGGGGGGGCGGTACTCTCCAACAGTGAAGATCTTGATGCCCGCCTGAAGTTTACGGTCAATGCGCTCGGAACCTGCGCACAGCCGTTCGACTGCTGGCTGGTGCTTCGGGGTATCAAAACCCTTGTTGTTCGCATGAGGGAGCATGAAAAGAACGCTCTTGCCGTAGCGGAATTTCTCGAGAAGCACCCGAAAGTCAAGCGTGTCTTCTACCCCGGTCTTCCTGCCCACCCGCAGCATGAGCTTGCCAGATTTCAGCAGAAGAGTTTTGGCGGTATGGTCTCCTTTGAGCTTGAAGGCGAAATCGAAGATGTTAACCGTGTACTGGTTGGCACAAAGCTTTTTTCACTTGCAGAAAGCCTTGGTGGAGTCGAATCGCTGATTGAGCATCCTGCAACCATGAGTCATGCTTCTATGGATCGTGATCACCGGCAGGTAGCGGGAATTACCGATACCATTATCAGGCTCTCGATCGGCATTGAAGACGTAGATGATCTGATTGCCGATCTTGCCTCTGCCCTTGGATGAAGGTGACGGTGATTTTTTGCTGCTGTTCACTACATTACGGCATGAACGTTCATTCCGGCAGATGAAATCGGCCGATTTCATCTGCCGGAAATATTTTACCGGAAATCAGCATGCCCCTCCCGTTTTTTACGAATAACACCCCTTCTGCGGCCGGTACGCCCTTTCCCTACACCCTGAAGGTGAGTGCAAGGGCGAAGTCTGCGCGACTGAAAATGATGCCGCATGGCGGCCTTGTGGTGGTGGTTCCTCCGGGATTCGATAAGAAACAGATTGCAACGCTGCTGCTGCACCATGAAGCGTGGATAAAAAAAGTTTCGGCCCGATTTGATGCCCATCGCCCTGATCCTCTCCCTTTGAGTGCGGGGGGATTACCCTGTACCATTGATTTCCCGGGGTTTGCTGAATCGTGGAGCGTGACCTACAAAGATAGAGGAAGCGGAGAGGTTGAGCTGATTGAAGAGCAGGAGCGTACGCTCCTTGTTTCAGGTGATGTTGCTGATAAAGCGCTTACGCAAAAACTGCTCTCTCTCTGGTTGAAAAAGCGGGCTCAGGTGCACCTGCTTCCTGCGCTTGAAAAACTTGCCGCCGCCCATGGATTCAGCTACACTTCTGCAGGTGTTCGCCTGCAGCACTCACGGTGGGGAAGCTGCTCATCACGCCGCTCGATAACCCTGAACAGCAAGTTGCTCTTTCTGCCCGACTATCTTGTCCGCTACATTATGGTGCATGAGCTTTGTCACACGGTGCAGATGAATCACTCCAGGGCATTCTGGTCGCTGGTTCATCAGCATGACCCGCTGTGCCAGAGCAACAACAGGGAGATGAAGCATGCATGGAAGTATGTCCCTTCCTGGTTAGGGCAGAGGGAGTTATGACCATTTATAGCGCTGCCAGTGAGGTGCTTTCTTGTTCATGCTTTTAAGTTGTAGATTGTTTTTTTGTGACTCTCAGGCCCCTTATCATTTACCTGTAAACCGCCAAGCCATGAATATCGGAATTCCTGTTGAACGAAAATCCGGAGAGAACAGGGTCGCCTGCACCCCTTCCGGAGTTCGTAATCTTGTTTCTGCCGGTCACCGGGTTGTGGTTGAAGCCGGTGCAGGGCTCGGAAGCGGCTTCAGTGACGATAAGTACCGTCGGGCCGGAGCACAGCTCACCGCTTCGACCGAAAAGGTCTGGAAGAGTGATATGGTGGTGAAGGTCAAGGAGCCCCTTGAAGAGGAGTACCGCTTTTTCCGGGAGGAGCTCACGCTCTTTACCTTTCTGCATCTGGCAGGGGTGCCGGATCTGGCGGAGAAGCTGCTTGATTCCGGCGTGACCGCACTTGCCTATGAGACGGTTGAGGATAATGGACGCCGTCCACTGCTTGCACCCATGAGTGAAATTGCAGGGAAGATGAGTGTTCTTATGGGAGCATACTATCTCAGCCGTCATCATGGCGGGAACGGGAAGCTGATCGGCGGAGTTCCGGGTGTTCTGCCCGGCAGGGTTGCCATACTCGGCGGGGGGCTGGCCGGTATGCATGCCGCAAAGGTCGCGGCGGCACTTGGCGCAGATGTCACCGTGCTTGAAGTCGATCAGGAACGCATGCGCTATCTTGAAACCTCACTTCCTTCTCAGGTGCATACGCTCTACTCAACCGAGCAGCATATTGAAGAGCAGCTTGAAATGGTTGATCTTCTGATTGGCGCGGTTCTTGTTCCCGGAGCGGTAGCACCGAAACTCGTCAGCCGCTCAATGCTGAAGAAAATGAAGCAGGGAGCGGTGCTTGTCGATATAGCTGTTGATCAGGGCGGATGTATTGAAACCACCAGACCGACAACCCATGAATCACCTGTTTTTGTGGATGAGGGGGTTGTTCATTACTGTGTGGCCAATATGCCTGCTGCCTACCCGCAAACATCAACGGAGGCACTCACCGGAGCCACCCTTCCCTATGTCAGAAGAATTGCTGATCTCGGCCTGGAGAGTGCCATGGTCATGATGCCGGGCCTCTCATCGGGATTGAATATCTGGAATGGCAAGGTAACCCATGAAGCGCTTGCCCGATCACTGGGAAAGCCCTTTCATGAGAATCCGTTTGCCTGACAGGGTTCGTTTTTTTCAAGTCAGGGAACAAGCAGCTTGAATCCGGAGTGCGGGTCGTACTGACGCAGCGCACTGTTTTCAAGCAGTTCAGTCAGAATGATCTCCATGACCAGCCACACCTTCACCCCCTTGCGAATACAGCCGGTAACGGTATTCTCCTCACGACCGCACGCCATATGCATATGGAGTACCGGATTGCCCTCGTCATCGGGAAAAATGGTCCCTGTTCCGGTAATTTCATGAGCATCATAGAGTTCATGAGTCATCGGAGTGACCGGATGTGAGCGGCTCTCATCAGGGCCGACCACAAGCAGACTTCCCTTGTCGGCTCCGCCGATGGCAATAAGCGATGCCCTTGCGATAGCATGATCTCTTACAAACTGCTCAAGTTTCTCATGTACGATTTCACCATCCTCAAGTCTTATGATAAAGGTCCTGCCCTCCCGGGCCTCTGAATATTTCATGTCCTCAAGGTTATATGTTAAGGCTGCCCCGTTTAACGCTTAGTATGCTGCATGGCTACAGTCAATTTACCAAAACCCGATAATGCATACCAGAGCTTTTTAGCTTCAGGTGCGTGTGAATGTGAGCGATCGATACCCATGGAGCTGGAAGAGCCGTTCTACCGATTCAGCCTGTAGATGTGCCAGTTCAGATACGTTGCAAAGAGTCCCCAGCCGAGGTAGGGGAGCAGGAGTAGAGCTGCTGGTGTACTTGCTTGCAGAAAAAGCAGAATAATTGCAACAAGGGTGCAGTCGATGAAGAGGAGGTCAAACAACGCGAGGAGTATTTTTTTTCGCGAGAAAAAAATGCCCGTCCAGTTAAATGCGGCTGTAAAATGGATGATGAGCAGCGCGATCGTGGTGTAGAGATGAGGATGCGAAGGAGCAATAAAGTAGAGTAAAAAGGCTCCGAAAATAAGGATGTAAATCGCAATCCAGACCGGCCAGAAAAACTTGTTCGGCGGGGTCAGGTGAGGCTTTTTCAACCCTTCATACCATGTACTCATGATTGTTCTCTTCTGCGTTCAATGCATACATTGCCACTGTTTTGCACCTGCACACAGAAGAGAAAACATTATTTCCCGGCCAAATGGTTCCCGGATGTAGGGGCGAAACATTTTTCGCCCCTACGCGATATCGTAATACATCGCCTGTCTGGATCTGTCGGAATGCGATAAATATGGACAGCGGGGAAGAAGATCTCTCACCTGATTGCATCAGATTCGAGATGACATGGCCGATGGTTGCTGTCAGTTATCGAAAAACTCGATCTGCACGTTTTCATTCTCCTGCTCGGTCAGGTTGTAGCGACCTTTTTTATTGATTGCCAGACCCAATCTGTCTGCAGCAGGGATGATACTCTGTTCAATGCTGTCCGCCTCTTTTTTCGGGAAATTCCGGTTAAAGAAGAGGTTCAGCGTCGGGCCGGTATTTTCAAACTGAAGCAGAAATCCGTTGTGATTAACAAAAACCAGATCTTCGTAGGCATACGTTACCTCATGGCCGAGCTCTTCGAGAAGCTGTATGACAGTTCCAAGTGGTCGTAATGATGTTTCCATAGTTACTCCTTATTTGTGCATGAATAGTTGTTGTTGTGAGGGCATGAATTCATGTCGCTCAAATCTTCTGATTGTTCTTCCTGCTCCACCAGGTTTATCAGCTTTTTCAGCCCGGCAATGTCGAAGCCCTGAAAATAGTGGTTTCCGATTTTCATCAGTGGCCGTTTTATGAGGAGCGGCTCTTTGATCATGAGCACAATGGCCTCCTCCCTGCTGAAGAGAAGGGGGTTTACCTCTCCTGACTTTACCTTGGGCGCCGCCATGTTGAACCATTCGACTACAGGCTTCTCTCCGAGATAGTGCTCCAGCTCCGTTTTCGACCAGGGGTGTTCAAGCAGATTAACGGCTTCAACAATGTGACCTGACTGCCTCAGCAGCAGTTTTTGCCGGGTATTGTTCTGGCACCCCGGCTTTTCGTAAAAGAGTATGGTTGCCATAATCCCGGTTTTATTGCCCCCTCTGGTTGCTCGCTACTGCTTAATTAAGGAAAAAATAATAAAAAAACTAAATAAATAACATGAAATACTTATTATTGATACATAAGTAAGGTTTTGTTGCGTTATTTCAATAATAAATTAAAAAGGAGTGAGGTTATGGCTGAAAGTAACCTTCAGGCATGGGAAAAAGTTCTGGAATACTCTTCGGTTCCGTTGCATGGCACCATGTCAAGAAAAATCCGAAAAGGGGTCAAGCTGCAAATTAACGAAGGAGCTATCTATGAAGATGCAGTACTCTTTATCAGTGATCTTTTTCTTCGCATTACCGGTGAGGAGGGAGGGGTAAGTGTGAACACCTATTATGATATGAAGGCGGTTTCAAGCATTCGTACCTACAGCAGCAAGGAATAGGGTAGGGACGATATGATTGTGATGTAGGGGCGTATTGCAATACGCCCCTACGGTGAGGTCATCTCCCGCTGCACCGAGGGGACAAAGTTCAGCTGGCGGCCCTGTTTCGGCAACCCGAGAATCTCCCTTGCATGATCGAGTGCGTCGTCAATATTGCCGAAAATGTTCTCTTCACCGATCTCGTCGTAGAGTCCGTATTGCTGAAGGGCAAAGAGCGGCTGGGCATGAACACCCGAGAGTATCAGCCGGGTTGAGCTCTTGTTGCTGTCCTTGAGCAGTTCCCGCATCATATTCAGTCCTGTTGCATCAATCGAGAGCACCTTGCGCATTCTGATGATGCGTATTTTCGGTGCCTTTTCTACAATATGCATGGCGTCCCTGAACTTGGTTGCCGCACCGAAGAAGAATGGCCCGCTGATTTCAAAAACCTCAACCCCCTCGGGCACTCTCCGGGTTACGATGGTGTTGGGATCCTCCTCTTCATCCCTGTCTTTCAACTCTCCGGTCATCATACCTACATTTGAGAGTTCGGCCATGCGCTGCATAAAGAGGATAACCGAGAGCAGCATGCCGATCTCTATGGCGACCGTCAGATCAAAAACAACGGTCAGGCCGAAGGTGGTAAGCAAGACGCTGACATCGCTTTTCGGGCTTTTGAGCAGTTGACGGAATACCTTGATTTCGCTCATGTTCCAGGCAACAATTATGAGGATTGCTGCAAGTGCTGGCATCGGGATGAGCTTTGCCCACTTTCCGAAAAGTACCATGATTAACAGAAGCGTCACGGCATGAACAATACCGGAGAGAGGGGTTCTTCCCCCGTTCTTTACATTGGTCGCAGTTCTGGCAATTGCTCCGGTTACCGGGAGTCCGCCGAAGAGCGGGGTAATGATATTTGCCACACCCTGGGCAATAAGCTCCATATTTGACTTGTGTTTGCCGCCGATCATACCATCGGCCACAACAGCCGACAGGAGTGCTTCAATTGCTCCAAGCAGGGCAATGGTGGTTGCCGGCATAAGCAGCTTGCGGATAGTGGCAAAATCGAAAATGGGAAGTACCGGTGAGGGAATCATGGAGGGAATCTCTCCGAAACGGCTTTCGATGGTGGCTACTCCAAGGTGAAACTGCTGCACAATAACCGTCGTGACCACAAGCGCGACCAGTGATCCCGGAATTTTGTGCGAAAGTTTCGGCCAGAAAATGATAATGAAGAGCGCCAGGAGGCCGATCAACAGGCTTGGCAGGTCAATTGTCTCAATGTTGAGTGCAAACGCGCTCCACTTGCCGATAAAGTCAGGGGGAACAGTGTCGATTGAAAGGCCGAGAAACTCCTTGACCTGGCTGGAAAAAATAATGACAGCAATGCCGCTGGTAAAACCGACAATCACCGGATAGGGGATGAATTTGATGAGCGAACCGAACTGGGCAAAACCCATGATCATCAGGATAACACCGGCCATCATGGTTGCAAGCAGAAGGCCGTTAAGGCCGTACTCCTGAACAATTCCGAAAAGAATGACAATAAAAGCACCGGTCGGTCCTCCAATCTGTACCCGGCTTCCCCCGAGAAAGGAGACAAGAAATCCGCCGATAACGGCACTGATGAGACCTTTTTCCGGTGAAACTCCTGAGGCAATGGCAAAGGCGATTGCAAGCGGGAGAGCAACAATACCCACAAGTACACCGGAAATAATATCCTTTCCTATCCGCTCAGGGGTGAGCTCATGTAAAATCGTGAAAAGTTTTGGTTTGAACATGGTGGGCTTCAGACATAATGAACCGGGCAGCAGTTACTTGGTATTCATGCTATATATAAGATTTTTGGATTGGTTTATCAATATACGCTCATGTTCAGAAAAAGAGCCTGAAGCCAGCCGGTCCGTGCTGCGGGCTCAACTGCTGCTGAAATGAAGCGTTATATACTCTTTTTATGCTTTTTCAGTTGCTCTTTGACTTGATATTCCATAAAATAAAAGGTGACGATATGGTTTTCTTTCCTTCTCATTCTCTATAATGGCCTTCGGTAACCGTTCCGATCATTTTTTAATGTGAATCCACACCAATTTATGAACTCATCCGAATCGCTTCAGCAGCCTCTTACGCATGAAGAGCTTGGCCTCCTGGAGGGTTTTCTTCTCTCTGACTCGACTCCCGAAGAGAGTCTCTCTTCAATCGAGATGCTTGACGGCTATATGACAGCACTTGTTGTCGGCCCCGAAGAGATCGATCCAGAGCTCTGGATGCCCTTTATCTGGGACCAGGAAAATGATGCCGCCCCCTTTTTTTCATCGGAGGAAGAAGAGAAGATGATCAAGGAGCTGCTGCTTCGTCATATGAACTCCATTGCCATACAGTTCAATGAGGCAGCAGAGGAGTTTCTGCCGCTCTTCGAACAGTACACCTACAATGATGAAGAGGAGAAAAATACAGCTATTGAAGACTGGGCACTCGGCTTTACGGTCGGTATGGAGTTGAAGCATGAGTCATGGGCTCCACTCCTGCTCGACGAAGAGAGTGCCATGCTGGTACTTCCGATGTTTGTTCTTGGTAAAATAACGGACGATTTTGACAACCTCCCCGAAGAAGAAATTCTCGACCTGATCAATCTGCTTCCCGGTTTTGTTATTAAAATCTATCACTACTGGAGAGAGGGGAATTCCTGAACTGTTTTCTGCTTTAGCACCAGGCACTTTTTTTTCGGGAAGCTCTCTCTTTGCTCTTTTTTCCCCCGTGTGGGTATAAGGTCCGGCAGGCTCTTTATTCTGATTTGTGGAAAAACACGCTTTAATGATAACTCAGGGGAAAAATATCCAGCAGCAGGCTGAACAGGATCCAGACCGTTTTTTTGACCTTATACCGGATCCGGTTTGTATTGTATCGTCAGACGGATCATTCAGAAAAGTCAATGCAGCATGGGAGCTGGTTCTGGGTTATTCGAATGAAGAGCTTCTGTCGATCTCGTTTTTTGATCTCATCCATCCAGAGGACAGAGAGCTTACCATAAAAGAGCTTGAGCCGCAGGCAGCATTGAAGAACAGGCATTTTATCAATCGCTATCGTGCAAAAAGCGGCGATTACCGGTGGCTGGAATGGAACGCGAATCCTGCGGATGGAGGAGTGCTCTATGCTACAGCCCGCGATGTCACCTGCCGTATTGAAGCTGAAGAGCAGATTCGTCTCCTTGCGGACACCTTTACCTGGTGTGCTCACGGCATTGCTATCGGTATACCCTCAACAAAACGGATTATGACCTGTAATCATGCCTTTGCAGCCATGCACGGCATGAGTATCGACGAGGTGTCCGGACAGCTTTTTTTCGATCTCTATCCCGAGTCGGAGCATGCGGCGATTCAAAGGCATCTCACTGAACTGAAGCAGAAAGATTCTCTCCGGTTCGAAACCAGAAGGCTGAAAAAGGATGGCTCTGTTTTTGCTGCCCAGATGGATATAGTCAATATTCAGGACGATCAGGGCCAGGGTGCTTTATCATATCACAACAGTTCAGGATATCACAGAAAGAACAAGGCCCGTGGTTGCACTCCGTGAGAGTGAAAAAAGGTTTCGCTCGGTCGTTGAGTCAGCTCCGGAAGGGATTTTTATACAGACCGGTGGTACCTTTGCCTATTTGAATCCTGCAGCGCTTGCGTTCTACGGAGCATCAGACGAGCATGAACTCCTTGGCCACGAGGTTCTTGATCGGGTTCATCCTGATTTTCGCTTCCAGGTTGCTGAACATATCCGTGTACTCAATGAAGAACGGCGCGCCATTCCCGCACTTGAGAAGCTCCTGCTTCGCTGTGATGGCTCTCCTGTCGAGGCTGAAATTTCAGCGGTACCGTTCAGCTATGGTGGTATGGCGGGGGCGCTGGTGTTTGTTCAGGATATTACGCTTCGTAAAAAGGCGGAGGCGGATCGCCTTCAACTGGAAATGCAGCTTTTCCAGTCCCAGAAAATAGAATCGATCGGCCAGCTTGCCGGGGGTATAGCCCACGACCTGAATAATCTCTTAACCCCGATTCTCGGCTATTCGGAGATGCTCGAAGAGCAGTTTGCCGATGACAAGAGTATTTACGAAGAGGTCAAGGTTATGCATCAGGCAAGCCTGAGCGCAAGAGAACTTGTCTGGAAGCTTCTTGCGTTCAGCCGGCAGAGGCCCTTTGAATACCGGGTGCTGGACTTCAACGAAGTGATAACAGGATTTGAACATCTCCTTCGCCGAACACTTATAGAAGATATTACTGTTCATTACCGGTTATCTTCCGAGGCTCTTGGAGTGAAAGGTGACGCTGGCCAGCTTGAGCAGATCATCATGAATCTTTGTATCAATGCACAGGATGCCATGCCTCAAGGGGGAACGGTTTTCATTGAGACCGCAAAAGTCAATGTGACGCCGTCAGATGAAGAGTCCTGTTCGGGAGTTTATGCCCAACTCACTGTCCGTGACACGGGCACAGGTATGGATGCTGAAACCGGCCAACATATCTTTGAGCCTTTCTTTACAACAAAGGAAGCAGGGCATGGAACAGGTTTGGGGCTTGCTACGGTCTACAGTATTGTCAAGCAGAATAAAGGCACTATCAGGGTGTTCAGTGAGCCGGCAAAAGGGTGTGCTTTCAGAATCCGGCTACCACTGCTCGAAGCAGAAAAGAGTCTGGAGAGTGATGTCGTAAAAAAATGTATTGTAGACGGGATCAA
>NZ_AASE01000021.1 GCF_000168715.1 Chlorobium ferrooxidans DSM 13031
CCGGAAATCAAAATCGTCTTCGACAACGATGATTCTGTTACTGTTGCTCATAAGTGTCAGATATCTGTTTGATAATTAGTCGAATATAGCCGGATTGGTATCCGGCACCATGCCGGTGAAATCGGATTTGACCGTAACTATTCATGATTGGCCAGAGGGATTCGCACCGTGGCCTCAACGCCTGATGCAGTATGTATGATGTTGACTTGTCCGTCAAGCTGATTGATAATAGTTCTTACAAGCCACAATCCGATTCCTGCTCCGGCAGTGCCAACTGCGTTACTGCCGCGTCTGTACTTTTCGAAAACAGCCTCTTCCTCATACTGCGAGATTCGTTCAGAGCGGTTTCGGATTCTGATGACGGCTTCGTTATCCTCAATACGGCCATCCACTTCTATTGGCGAGTCGGAAGGTGAGTACTTTCGAGCATTGTCAAGAAGATTGAAAATCGCCAGTTTGAGCTGGGAGGGGTCACAATAAATATCAGCGTTTCCGAGCTTTTCCATGTAGAGGATAGAGCGGTCATCCCACATATTGCGGAACGACTCTATCTGAGAAGCAACGACTGGAGCCAACTCGACCGATACAGACTCCGCTGTTGTTCTTGAACCGATAATGCGGCTCTCCTCAATGGCAATTTCCATAACCTCTACAAGACGGTCAATGGCCTTGTTTATCTTGTTGATATGGGGGATATTCGGGTTGTCGCTACTTTTGTTTTTTAACTTTATGAGATTGAGATTGCCGCGGATTATTGCCAAAGGAGTACGGTACTCGTGAGAGATCATGCTTATAAAATTGTGCAGATGTTCCACCTCTTCATTAAGCTGCCGTGTGCGTTCAGCGACTATCTGTTCTAGCCTTTCAATGCTGACCTGCTGTAACTCCTGCAGCGTGATATCCGTCATCATCACAAGAAAACACTCTTTGCTGTTCAGCATAATGTGCTCTCCGGAATAGAGGGCGTGAACAGTCTTGCCGTTTTTTTTTCGAAACAGGAAGGTTTTGTTTACAATTTTGCCCTGTTCATTGAGAACGGCACTGTTCTTTTCATAATCTTCATTTTGAATATAGAGGTTAAGCTCTTTTACCGTTCGCCCTGTTACCTCTTCTTTTGTGTATCCGAAGATTTGCTGCCAGGCATTATTGACATCGAGTAATTTGCCGTCATGAGCATTTTTGATGGCAATAGCCACAGGGAAGTGATCAAAGATAGTTCTGAACTTGAGTTCACTCTCCCTGAGCGCACTCTGAACCTCTTTTTGACCGGTGATATCCTCAATAATGCCTAAAACATGATTTGCGTTGCTCTGTTTGTCGAACTTGTATGTTCCGGTTACCCTGATCCATCGCAACTCACCCCTGGCAGAGTGAATCCTGCACTCAAAAGTATAGCTCTCCTTTTTTGCTATTTTTCTCGGGACAAGAGCCTCTATAGCGGAGCGATCTTCCGGGATGATGTGGTCGAAGAACTTCTCAAGTGACCATACCGGAGGAATGGTTTCGTAGCCGAAAATACGGGCATGCTCAAGCGTCCGGTCGGTGTTTCCATCCTGCAGATTCAGGTCCCAGACGCCGATATGACTGTTTTCAAGAATGAAATTCAGCCGCTCCTGACTTCTTCTCAGCTCCTCTTCTATCTCTTTTCTTTCCGTTATATCGATAATGGTGCCGATGAAGCGTTCCACATTTCCATCGCGGTCATACAAGGGCTTGCCTCGTGACATGAGCCAGCGAATGGAGTTGTTCTGATAAGAGATACGATATTCGCTATAAAGCTCGGTTTTATTTTCAGCAGCACTGGCCGCGCTCCGGATTACCCTCTGCCGGTCATCAGGGTGAATCGTGCTTGCCCAGAGTTCAAAAGATGGTTTCGGGTTGTCCAGTTTCAACCCGTGTAACAGGCGGGCCTCTTCCGACCAGGTGTTCTCTCCTGTATTCAGGTTCCACTCCCAAGTGCCGGCCCGGGCAGCTTCCAGTGCCTGTTTGAGGAGGCTTCTGCTCTCCACGATCTCCCGGTCTCTCTCTTTGCGCTCGGTAATGTCCATAACGGTACCGATGTAATGCGTAACCTGGCCATTCTCATCAAGCAGGGGCATTCCACGGCACATGAGCCAGTGAATCGAGCCGTCAAGGTGACAGACCCTGTATTCCATGTTGATATCGGTCTCTTTCTGAACTGCCGACATGACTTTCTGAAATGTCAACTCCCGGTCATCGGGATGTACGGTACTTGCGCAGAGTTTGTGCGTTTTGGCCATACTGTTCGGCTCCAGTCCGTATAACGCCCATACATGATCCGACCAGATGATCTGGTCAGCTCTTACGTCCCACTCCCAGACGCCGGCATGTGTTGCATCCAAAGCAAATGAAAACCTTGTTTTGTTGGCGCTGAGCGCTATCTCGGTCTGTTTTTGCTCGGTTATATCGATAATTGTTCCGATATACCGTATCGCCTTATCGTTGTCATTGAATATCGGCTTGCCCCTGGAGAGGAGCCAGTGAACTGAGCAATCAGGGTACAGGACCCGGTATTCAATATTCAGTTCGGTTGCGTTGCGTGCCGCATCGCTAACCGTCTGGATTACCTTTTGCCGGTCTTCGTTATGAATTGACTTTGCCCAGAGTTCAAATGAAGGGTTGCCTTCACTGCTTTCCAGTCCATACAGAGGCCAGATTTCGTCCGACCAGATATTCTCCCCGGTATTCAGGTCCCATTCCCATACGCCTGCCGAGGCGGCTTTCAATGCCTGGTTCAGCCGGGTTTTGCTGTCGCTGAGTGCAATCTCGCTCTCTTTGCGCTCGGTAATATCAATAATGGTTCCGATAAAGCGCGTGACCGCTCCACTTTTGTCGTGCAGCGGCATGCCGCGTGAGGTGAGCCAGTGAATGGAGCCGTCAGGGTGAATAACTCGATATTCAATTGCAGCTGCACTTCCCTCCCTGGCAGCTTTCCGTGTCATCCATGATGCCATTTCACGGTCATCGGGGTGTACGGTATCTACACAGAGCTGGTTATTCAAAGGAAGAGCATTTACCTGCAATCCGTACAATCCCCATACCTGTTCCGACCAGCTCAGTTCATCTGTTTCAACATTCCATTCCCAGATCCCTGAATGTGAGGCATCCAGCGCATAACTGAAGCGCATCTTGCTTTCGCGGAGGGCAATCTCTGAAAGCTTGCGTTCGGTGATATCAACACCGATCGAGAGTGCGCAGGGCTCCCCGTCAATGAATATTCTGCTTGTTCGGGTCAGCAGCCATAACGGGTTCGGGGCTCCGTGCGGGTGTACCTCTATTTCTCTTGCATCCTCAATGCCGGAATCGAGAATTTCCATGATTGTTTTTCTGAGGAACCCCATCTCATCAGCACCAAAAAAATCACTGGCATCAATGCAGGAGTTTGCGGATTCCGGTTTACAGAAAAGCATCTCCTGTGCATACCGGTTCCCGAAGTTCATTTTGAGGTCGGCATCAAGGATGACGACGGAAAAAGGGATCGCATCAAGAATGGTTGTTTTGATTGAGCGCTCTTTTTGCAGCTCCCTGTATATGCGGTTCTGCTCGGCAATATTCTGAATGGTGACGAGCAGCCGGGTTTCGCTCTCATCCGGCAATCCTAAAGGGCTGATGGTAACCTTTCTGATGTCCCTTGCATCAGCAAACTCGACACGTTTGCCGGTACGGAGAACCTCTTCACTCTTCTCCCGATGATAGGTCGCCAGTTCCGGCAGATGCACCACGTTTTCGATCAGATCGTAGATGTTGGCGCCGAGGCACTCCTGCGGCTGCATGTTGAATTGTGACGTAAACAGGGTGTTGGTATCAAGAATAACCCCTTTTTCATCAATGATATAAACGGCATCAGGAAGGGCTTCCAGCAAGGCGGAGAAGCCCGTCTCACCGGAACGGGTTCTGTCAGAATGGATATTGTTCTTATGCATCAACAAAGCAAGGTATTGGATTATGTTCCTGCAGTAAACATAAGCAAGCCCGATTGCAGGGAAGTGTCGAAAAGATCAGCGCATTCGAAGACTACTACCCTCGAATTCTGCTTACAATTCATACGGAAAAGCGCTTTTGTAATATAATAACTGTAACAGGAAATAATGATTGATCATTAACTGCCCGTCAACAAGGATGGGATAGTCGGTGTGGTGAAAACAGCAGCAGATGCCGGGTTTCAGTTTTCCCCCCGGATTATTGCCGCATACACAAGCTCACTCGGGCTTGTTCTGTGCGGAACTCTTGCCAATAAACTTGTTTAAGAGTATTACGATAAGAACCCCGCCAAGGAAAAAGCCGACAGGAGCAAAAAATGTGGTGTATTTGAGTATTTCGCTGTACATGATGTGTGATGTCCGTCTAAGATTTAAATAAGACCAATTGACATTTTTTTAGTCGTCAGGGAGTGCTTTTTCTGTAAAGTTTCAGAGAAATATCTCCGGTTTGAGTCTTTTGGTAAACCGGTTCATCGCGTAGTTTGCCAGCCAGACCCAGTTGAGCGGCTTGCCTTGCATGCGCTGCATGATGGAGCGGCCTTTGTAGACCTCTTTCTGCAGCTTGACAAAGTTGGAGAGCAGCTTTTCGCCCGACATTTTGTTCGGCTCGAACATGTAGTGGTAGGTGTCGTACTTGTCCCAGTCGAAGTGGCGGATGCGCGGCTTCATCTCGTCGAAATAGGGTGTGCCGGGGAAGGGTGTTACCAGAGAGAATACCGGGAACTCGATCCGGTTCTTCATGATGAAGTCGTAGGTGAGCTGGAAGCTCTCTTCGGTATCGTTGTCGAAGCCGAACATGAAGTAGCCCTGGATGGCAATGCCGTTCTTGTGGAGATTGCTCACCACCTTCTCATAGTTGCCCAGCCGGTTTGATCCCTTGTGGACGCTTTTCAGGGTTTCGGGGTTGAGCGACTCAAAGCCGATGCTGAGCAAATCGCAGCCCGAGCGGCCTGCCAGTTCGGCTACCTCCGGTTTGTCGAGAAAGTTCATGGAGATGTTGGCGTTCCAGTTAACCCCGAGCTTTGCCATCTCTTCAAGCAGCGTAAAGAAGTACTGCGGGCGGAAGCTGATGTTGTCATCCATGAAGGAGAAGTTGATCTTCTCCTTGTTGAGCCGATTCTGGTGGTAGCGCATCTCGTCAAGCACCAGGTCAAGTTCGCGGTAGCGATAGTTCTTGCCGTATATGGTCGGTGTGGTGCAGAAGTTGCATCCAACCGGACACCCCTTTGTTGCAAGGATGGGAATACGTGAACTGTATTTTTTTGCCGAGGGGGAAGAGAGTGCGTAACTGAAGTCCGGATGAAGCATGCTGCCCATCGGCTTGAGCTCTTTGGCCCGGTAGATGGGCTGCATTTTGCCATTCTGCACATCGGTGGCCAGCTCCGTC
Source organism: Chlorobium ferrooxidans DSM 13031 (assembly GCF_000168715.1). Lineage (GTDB taxonomy): Bacteria > Bacteroidota > Chlorobiia > Chlorobiales > Chlorobiaceae > Chlorobium > Chlorobium ferrooxidans. Next base: position 5,389 of record NZ_AASE01000021.1, read on the forward strand.
CAGATGGATTCTATTTCGCCGTAGACCACGCTGGTACAGTGCGAGGCGGCCTCATCATGCAGCATGGTGGGATGAACCCCTCCAAGGATAACTGTCTTGCCCTGACGCAGTGCGGCGTCACCGATCCGGTAGGCCTTGGTGGCGTTCAGGGTGCGTGAGGTGATGGCAACAACGTCAAAGCCAGAGAGGTCTTCAGGAACTTTGTCCCCGAGCCGCTCGTCGATAAAGGTGACATCAAAGAGCTTGCCGACAAGGGAGGCTACCATGATCAGGTTCAAGGGCATGCTCACTGTTCCTGAATCCACCATCATGCTTGTGGTGCTTACCGGCTGGACAAGAAGCCACTTTTTCCTTGTTTTTTTCTCTGTTGCAATGCTTTCGCGTGATTGAACGGTATAATTTTTCTGGGGAACTATCGTCTTTTCTTCTTTCCGCATGCTTATCTGCTCACTTAACGTAATAATTGGTTCTGAAAAATGTGAGGGTCTATCGTCAGGCGCCGAATCGTCTCTGGACCTCTTTTGATGGTTTTGCATAACCTGCCTTCACAGGAGAACTTCCACGGAAACTGCTGCTCAAAGAGCTTCCGCCATACAGATAGGGGTATGCATTGGCGCCGAGTCTTTTGGTGCACTTGCCGACATTTTCGAGATAATCACCGACAATCCACCATGTGCCGTCAACGAATACTTCAACAAGTCGACCATAAGCTTCAGCTCCCTGTACAAATGCGCCCTCGGTTTTGTTCATGATTATTAGGCTATCGGTTAATGTTTTTGAATGCGTTAACAGAATTGAGAGCATCTTAACCTATACTTGACAGGTAAGGCCAAGCTGTTCATCAGGCAATTTTGTTTCCCCATATTGAACGATTCCAAAAGGTATTTATGGCGTTTTTTTTGATATAGTTATCAAGCATATCGACAAGCTCATGCGCTGAGCAATTGATGCTTTTTGCCTCAACAATCTCCATGCACTCCTCGATACTGTTGGATGTCAGAACTCTGACGCGAAACACTTCGTCAGCTTCAAGCTTTTCAATCAAGCCATTTGACTCTTCCGGTGTCATAGTGTTATAGTTTGATTGTCTGATATTGTTTTCTGTTCCGGTTGAAAATCCACAGTGAGTACCCTGACGCAAGCTCAAAAACTCATCGCCATCGCCCCGGTTCTCTTTCGGTTGCGTCCACAGTTCCCCTTGCCCTGACATGCGGTAATTGTCGGAAGTTGGCGGCTCTATTGTTTTATCTGTAGATATTTTAATAGGGGAACGGGAGCAGCATGCCGGCTCCTTTTTTTGCTTTTGCAGCCAATTGAAGGACATAATCACTTCATCTTATTTTTAAGGAGATCACAAACGTATGCAGCTGTCAGGAGTTGTCCTCCGCAAGCCATTTTCTTTTTGAATTTAAAAAATATATTATTTTTATTACAAATGTCACAATAAATATAAAGCACTGTTCGGTGCGCTTAAAAGGCTGCCGTTATTGGCAATCATGCTTTATTAGGTAAAGTATTAGTGCCGATTTTCAGTTTTATTGTTCTCTTTTTGCGTGTATTTAGAGTGTAATATATTACAAATATTACGCGCCAAATGATTGTGTATATCGGGATGGGTTGGTCGAATCAGCGGCTTAAGGAGCGCTATCCGGCAGGATTTCGAAATATGGTTACCATTACTATGAGCAATCAGTCGAAACCGGGCGAAGGAAGCTATGGCACAAGCCCGTCAGAAAGGATTATCAAACACCTTGAAACATCTCTTGTTGAATATGTTCCGATTACGGTCTCTGTCCATGAGTCGGTAATCTGAACGCGGTGAAACGCTTAATTCTTGTGTTTAAGGCTGAAACAGAAGCGGGATGGGGAAGCGCTTTTTAAGATTCAGGCAATGGTGCGGATAATCATTTTTCTTGTCAGGGAAAACGGTTCAAAAGATTATTGATTGTTGAATTTCCGAACGCTAATTATTGAAATAATAGCCATGAAGATAAGACTTTTATGGATGGGTGCTGTAAAGGAAGCATGGGATTCATACATAAGAAAGTTAAACAGGGATATAATGCCTCAACGTATGGATATTCATCTCAGTCAGCAGATTACTATGGGGGGAACTCTCGAAGAGTTCGCCGAAATGGTTTTCATAGAGGGGTTTGCTGCAGGTGAAAAGCATGCCAAGTCTTTGATTTCCAGCCGTGGGAAGCACGAGCCGAGTATCAACTGAACAATATTATGGACCAGAATGATATAAGGCAATAGTTGTTCCATTTCAATAATTGAACATTAATCATTCTCCTGCATCATGTTTTCAGATAGAAGAGTCATGCGACAGTTTTGGTTTAGCTGGTATTGCTTGAAATGGCTGTTAATGAAGAGAGATTATGTCTACCATTTATTTTCAGGCAGAGGCCGAAAAGGCGAGCTGTTGTAAGCCACACCATACTTGTTGTTCATGGGTCTCATTTTGTCTATGAGATAAAATTCCGGCCATTTGAAATAATTTTTTTACACAACACAAAGGTATTACAAAGGAGGTTGTCAATATGATTCCATCTAACCCCGCAAACATAGTTAAAACAGCAGTTGGTGTAGCCGGAGGGACAGCATTAATAGCTCCTGTTGCCCTGCCGGTCTTTTCCGGTCTTGCCGGAATTGCCGTTGTAGGATTCGGGATTTTTGCTGTTGGCTCGCTTGCAGTTAAGGCTGCGGGAGCGATCAAAGAGATAGGTAATCCATTGCAATCAATGAGAGCGCAAAGTTACACGGACCCGTTGTAAGAAACTGTGCATATGCTGGTTTTAGTGAATTAGCCGGTTAATGTCGATATCAGAACGAATGTGGTTGGGTCCCGAAAAAGCCGGGAGTAAGCAGAGGATGTTTTTTTAATTGTCAGTGACTCGAATTTTTTCATCAGGCTAAATACAATCGACAATGATGTTTCAAGAGAGTATGGTACTACCCTCCCTCTACACAAGGGATGATCAGGTGCACATTGAACGTTGGATAGAGCAGGGTCCCGCTTACAAGGAAAATGGTAATCTTAACGATTCAAACAGAGTCGCAGAGATTGCACTCTCTTCTGTTCAGGGCCGGCTTCCTCAAGCTTCACTCGTTCAGGAAGATGGCAATGTGGTCATTGGACGCAAACACTGGGATTGTCCTGTTCAGATGCGAAACAATCTTTTTGCCCCAATTCATATCTTTGAAATTAACCGCAACAATGCACATGCCGGATTGTCATGTATTGAAGCCTATTACGTTACCCTTCTGCCCGGTTACAATATTTACGTAGTCACCATCTCGTATGGTTCAGAAGATCCTGAAGGATTTTTTGATTTAGCTATCGGTTTTTTCCATGTTGACAATGCCGAACAAATTATTGCTGAAGCATCAAGGGTTATCCTGTCATGGTGGCAGGTTCGGTATCAGGAATTGAGTTGCAGCAGGTAGGAGGAGTTGTTAACTTCGCTTTGATTGCTGTTACAACAGCTTTTCGGTTACGATACGAGGTTTCCTATAACGTGCAAATGCCTGATGGAGTTATCCGATAACCTGGTTTCATCGATTGATGCCTGCAGCTTGTTGTGGTGCATGAAGTTCTGCGATACAGGAAATATAAGGAGAAATTCAAGTTGCATGAGCTTCTGCCGTTAAGCTGGATAAGGATCCATGGTATCCGTCCAGTTTACCGGGACATCGCACTGCCGTTTTCCCGTACCCGATGGATTTCCTATGCTGACATACCCTATGACTACACACTTCAGATTCTCTACGAAGACCTCTCTCGTTCATATCCTGACGGGTATGTTTTACGAGGATGCACTCCCTCAACCGGCACATTTTTTTTCGAACGAAGCTGCATGACACTGAGAACCGGAGCTGAAGCAGTTCTGGAGCTGAACAGATCACATCTGGAGAGAAAAACTGTTCTGGGTTCGCTCGCGAGGGGAGCCAGGCAGGGGGAAGTCACGGAGATTTTGATGAATGAAGCAAATCAGCACCATTTTGAACAATTTCGACGCGAGACAAAACATGCCCATAAACCGCAGCTCCGGCATCTCTTCAGGGAAAACCCCTCGCGAGCATGTCGCTGCTTTGTTTTTCGCTCCTGTTCCGGCCAATGGCTTGCCGCAATAACGCTCTCAGCAAGAGGTCTGACGGAGGTGCATACCGAACTGATGCTCAGGCACAGGAGTGCTCCCGGAGATATCATGGAGTCTCTTGTCGCTGGTATTTTTGAAATCCTTAAAAGTGAAGGATTTCTTGAGTGGAGCCTTGGAGAGGTGCCGTTTATGATGTTGATGCAGAATCCGGAAGAGCCGCTCACTCCCATAGAGCAACTAATGGTCTCTCTGGTTTCAAACTGGAAACATGTATATGACTTTGAAGGTCTGTACCGTTTCAAAAACAAGTTTGCGCCGTTATGGCGTCCCGTGATGCTTTGTACCAACCGTAATCTGTCGCCGTTCATGCTTGCTCAACTTGCTGTATCTATGGGCTTTACTGATATATTGACACATGAGTCCTTTGGCATGTTCCGTCAGAGTCTGATATCAGTCTGAAACTGTCATTTGCATTATTCTGCATTGGATTTCTGTTGCCCGTATCTTGTTCTCCTTTCCGTATTCCTGACTCGCAGCTTGTTGTCGATTATCGTGCCACACATACTGAGGCCATACGTTTTATTATATGGAGGAAAATCTCGGTTGCTTCAATTTTTTATGCCTTGTAGACGAACGCACCAACAACCGGGAGTGGATGTCGATGGAGCCGGTTTTGATGATCTGCGTTCGGGGCATCTGCCGGTGAAGGGAGGGTTCAATCGGCAATGACCCCATGCAAAAGCATACACGGTAAGGCGATAATGGTTCGGATCGACCGGTGATTGGATATTGGAAAAGTGTTGTCGGTTTTATTTACCAATGTTTCTTCAAATGAATTTTCCGGGGTTCCCAGGAGTAATACCCGACAGTTTTCAGCTTCCCGTCAACAGCATTCTGCTCAACGATGTAAAACAGCAGCTGAAAGTGATGTTTCCCATATTTTTTAATCGGGAGCTCCCAGCATACACTCAGGCGTTGCGATTCAGTATAGTGCGTCGGGTCCGTTATGTCGGGAACCGGGTATAAACGGGAGGTCAGAACACCTGTCGGCTTTGTTTTGAGCCCTTGATTTCCGGCATCGACCGGAACGGCCCCCTTTTCGTCAAGCAGAATGACCTTGTAGAGCATTACATAACGCATATCGATGGCCGTAGTGCTGACACGCCAGCGGAGCACATCCTCCGTTCCTGCATTCAGTTCCAGACTATCCGAGCCATGTCCGCGATGCACACTCTGCAAGGGTGCTGCAACCATAAAGGCATCTTTTTGTGCAATTGCTGTTGGCGCAATGGTATCCTGACTCGGATGCGGGTAGTGTTGGCGAAGCATGCCGGTGTCTACTACCATTTTGATATCAATAATCATTGGTGTTTACTCCTTGTTATGCATCGATCACTGGTATGGATGGGATAAAAGAGCTCCTTCTGTTCAAACAACTCTTTTTCGCTAAACAAGTTGGTCACTCACGCCGGGAAGGCGTGAGTGACCGGTTTTTAACCGATAACATTGATAGTCGGATCCCAGTAGTAGTATCCGAAGGTGCTCAGTTTTCCGGTATTCGGGTCTTTGTTGACAATATAGAACCAGACCTGATAACCCTCGGTGCCCTGTATCAGTACTTCACAACTGAGAAAGACATCCGCCTGGGTGCTCGACGGCTGATAGCTTGTAGGGTTTCCGGGGTCGGGGATGGGCGTCGGGGGATAGGATACCCGCATGGCCGGAACGGTTGTGACCTCTTTTCCGCTGAACTTGACGATTTTGTAGATGATAGCCGCCTGATCGGTGTTTCCGCTCAGGGATTCTGAACGCCACCGGATGGTGTCATTGACCAGTGCGTTGATACTGAGATCTGCCGTAGCCTGTCCACTGGCCACAACGGCCTTTTGTGTCACCATAAAAACGTCAGCATGCTGAATACCTATCGGATTGCTGGCACTGCCTCCCCCCTTGTACTTCTCTTCAATGGTTACGGTGTCGAACATGACATCAATGTTGATGGTTTTTGACATAGTGTTAACCCTCCTCAACGGTTATTGATTGACGTGGACTCCTTTGATCAGACAACAAAGAGGCGAATCATGCAGCCGAACGGCAGAGGGCCGTTTCTTGCCGCTCCGGGATTCAGCGTGGAGCTGTGCCTGCTGTTTGGATTGCTCTTTACAGAATATAATACGTAATAAAAGTATAAATAATACGGTTAATTTATCTTTTTGGTGCGGGTGATGATAAGGATTTTAATGCCTGAATGTTTGATTGGTGAGTATCAACACATTGTAAAAATGCATTTACTGCTTATTTATCAGGAGGATGGGCGGTTTGATCAACGGGATTACCGGGCAGATAAGCGGGAGCTGCGGGGAGCATGCAGATGCTATCTGATATTCTCCCGGTAGTAGCGCTTCAGGCTCTCCTGGTCAAAGCCGAGGGCGTGCATGAGATGGATGGCGGCGAAGTTTATCTGGAGGGGGATGATGCCGTTTTGCTGAAACTTTCTGGCCGATGTGGTCACCTCTGTTTCGAGGATATGGACGGGAGTGTGCGCTTCAATGCGCCGGACCATATCGTAGTCCTCCATAATCTGCATTGCTTCATTAAATCCTCCGATCTCTTCAAAGAGGCTTCGCTCGATAAAGAGTGACTGATCTCCGCCACGGCAGACTGGCAGCGGAAACTGCGTGAACCACCCGAAGAGGTTCATCAGCGGATTTTCATCATCAAACCGCATCCTGAAGCAGCCCGCTCGCCTCCCCTCACTGACCGCCCTGCGGATATCGCCGAGGAAGGTTGCGGGAGGGAGGGTATCGGCATGCAGAAAGTAGAGGATCGACCCTTTGGTATGCCGGGCGCCGGTGTTCATCTGCACAGCGCGGCCTTTTGCACTTCTGCAAACCCTTACCGGAAAGCCGGCAAGAATTTCGGGAGTCCGGTCACTGCTTGCATCACTGACAATAATTTCAATATCCTGAGCCTCCCTGACAAGACCCAGGAGTCCCTTCATGGAGTCAGCGATCCCGGCCTCTTCGTTAAAGGTCGGGATGATTATACTTATGGGCACGGGGACCATAAGCTGCTGTTTTTCAGATCCTCCAGCGTATCAATGTCCGACAGTTCCCTGAGCTGCTTGAAGCTGATGTTGAGTCGCAGGAGAATGTCTACACTATCCTGAAGCACATCCGGGTTGCTCCACTCCCGTTCCAAAAAGAGTTCCGGTATTGCTTTTTTCATTCCGATCAGGTAAAAGCCGCCATCCTTTGCCGGGCCGATAACGGTTTCGGCGTGATCAAGTGCCGAAAATGCCTCTTCGATGATCTCTGTACTCAGTTCATGGCAGTCTGTTCCAATGAGTACAATACGGCGTGCACCGGTTGCAAACCCGGAACGGAGTGCGTGATGCATACGGTCGCCAAGATCCGATCCCTGTTGACGACGGGCAACGCTTTCTTTGGTGAGGAGAAGATCTTCAGTAGGGATAAAGTCTGAAAAAAACAGCTCTTTTTTTGCGTTTACCGATTTGGTGATTAATGCGGTATGGCCTCTGAGGGTTTCATAGATCTCAAGGGCTTTGTTATCACCGATGGCGGCAGCCAGCCGTGTTTTGACCTTGCCGGGGATCGGGTTGCGGGTGAAGATGATCAGCAGTCGTCCTTTATTCATAAGAGTGACCCCTGACAGCTCGATCCCGCACCTGCTGTGCATCCGTAACAGTGCTGCCCGAGGGTTATGGTGCGGTTTCGGAGTCGGCTCTCACTGAACTCGCTGATATGCTGCGGAGCCGGTTTTCTGGTCGGCAGATGAAGCATCTGGTTGAAATCACAATCGTAAAGTGTTCCGTCCCAGCCAACGGAAACGGTGGTTCTGCACATCATCTTTTCCACGGCAAGCGGATTGTAACTTTTTTCGAGGAGAGTCATATACCTGCAATACTCGCCGCTTTCAAGCAGGTCGTTAAGAAAACGGCTCACCGGCATATTGGTGATAGTGAAGAGATGGCTGAACACAATACCGAACTCATCGGCAAGATGCTTGCGGTACTCCTCTTCAAGCGCGGCCTGGTCACCGGGCAGGGTGTGGCCGGACGGATTATAGACAAGATTGAGTTCAAGTCCGCCCGCTTCTCTTCCGTAGCCGAGGCTGTTGAGCACTCTGAGTGCTTCGATGGAGCGGTCGAATACTCCCGTTCCTCTGACCTGATCTACAACTTCGCGCGTAAAGCAGGGGAGTGATGCTATGATGTTTACCCGCTGCTCCTTGAGAAAATGCGGCAGAGCGCGGTATGTTTCGCTTGTTGTAAAAAGCGTAAGGTTTGAGCGAACAAGGATCTTCCCCTCAGGCAGGCAGGCTCTGATCTTCTCAATGAACCAGCGGAATTCCGGATTCATTTCCGGGGCGCCACCGGTAATATCAACGGTTGTAATGCTGCTTCCCTTCAGGGCTTCAAGGCAGTGCTCCATGGTGCTGCGAGTCATCATCTCCCGGCGATCAGGCCCGGCATCGACATGGCAGTGGCGGCAGAGGAGGTTGCAGGTGTAGCCGGTATTGATCTGCAGCACCTCAATTTCAGCCGGACGAAGCGGGGGGTTTCCTGACTGCGCAACTCTTTTGGCAAAAGGAGGAATACCGCACTCGGTCTCTTCGAGCAGTTTTACCTGTTGCGCCGCCGGGGTGGATACACCCTGACGGTGACGGGGTGAGGGTGAATTGGCCATAACCATCTCCAATCAACCTCCAAGCTTGCTGAGAAGCTTTTCAGCGACCTGTTTTCCACTCAGTGCAGCGCCCTCCATGGAGGCGAGGTATCGCTGATAGGTGTAATCACCGGCAAGGAAGAAGTTTTTTATCGGGCTGATCTGGTCCGGGCGGTACTGATCGACATCGGGTACAGCCTTGTATACCGAACGGGGAATTTTAACCAGTGTTGATTTAAGCAGTTTTGCATCACGGGATTTCGGGAAGCGGTCGTGTATATCTTTCATAACCATGCTGATGATGACCTCGCCCGGCATATCCATCAGGTTGTGGGCCGGAGCAAGAACAAGGCTCATGACGCTTCCTCCGTTTGCTGTTCCCATGCCCTTCTGGAAATCTTCGGGGCAGGTCAGCGAGACATCGGCAAAGGTTGCAAAGGTGGTGCCCTGTGAAAACATCAGATTATCGGTATCGGTAATCTTGCGGTCAAACCAGAGCTGGCAGTTTGCTACCGGGCTGCCCTCAAACTGATGCAGATTGCGGAAATAGTCGTGGGCAAGCCACTCGACCGGCAGTACGGTTTTAATGTTATGTACCGGAAGTGCTGAAATATAGGCGTCAGCCGTGATGGTATGGCCGTCACGAAGCACAGCATGTTTAATGGTTTCGTCGCTGTTGAGCTCGAAGCGTCCCAGTTTTGCATCAACAAAAATCCGCCCGCCCTTGCTCTGTATATACTGCCGCATCGGTTCGATCATCGAATCACCGGGGTTTTTGCGGAAAAAACCGAACTTGGTTGCAGCGTAATCGGTGCCGAAATATTTGAATATGGTAATCATCGGCCGGGCGCTGATCACATTGGGCTCAATGAAGTTCATGGCAAGGGCAATGGCGCGCCACAGTTTCTGCAGTGAGTGTTCCGAGGCGCCTCTCAGGTGGTGCCATTCGGAGTAGGTCATGTGGTCCTGGCTGCGGAAATACTCCTCATTTCCGGCAAGGGCAGGGAAGAGACCCTTGATGAGGGATAGCTTGTCCCACATGGTGAGAAAGTCCGCCTGCAAGCCTCCGACAACCTCAGCCCACGGGCTTGGAAGGTTGGCTTTTTTGAAAAAGGATTGTTTCCCGTCACTTTCGGCATAGATAAGAGAGTGCTCTTTCCAGCTGTAGTTGTTTTCAGCACCTACCCGTTTGAGATAGTGCTGGAGCTGTGAGTATCCACCAAAAACGATATGCAGTCCCGACTCTACGGAATCCCCGTCGCTATCCTTCCAGACTGAGACCTTTCCGCCGAGCACTTTACGTTTTTCATAAATCTCTACCGAGTGCCCCTTATCGACAAGTTCTATTGCTGCACTGAGCCCTGCAACCCCGGCTCCGAAAATTGCTATTTTCACCGATTAGCTATGATTTTTATTGGAAAGGTACGTGGATTACCTGATTCAGGCCGGATAATATACGTAAAAATCGACCGATAACGAAAATCGGTTCATACAGGTATTTGACAGCGGGAATGTATTGAGTCACCCTTTCAGGGCTCTGAGTGCCTTGTCGATTTCTGACAGTATTCTCATTCCGAGCCGGAATGATTCACTGACGACAAAGCGCAGATCCTGATTTGCCGGGTGGCGCGGAACAGGCGGAAATCCTCTTTTTTCTACAGGCTTTCCTTGTATCGCATTGGTTTCAACCTTGTTGATCTCTCTTTCAGCCATGGAATAAAGCAATAACTGATAACGGGTTTGAAAAAACCACCTCTTCCTGTGGACTCTTGGGGTGATTTCAATAAATTGCAAAAACAACCAAAAGAAAACAACCCGCAACAGTCGTCCATCGCATAAGTAGTTCTGTAATCGGGGTTAGCCCTAAATAATTTAAGATTTTCGGTGAAAAGGTTGTGAATTTTAAAGAAAACGGTTGTTTATTTCTTACAATTGTGTAATTTTCACTAAATTTGATAAAACAAAAACCGCTTATGTCCGGACATCTTGATCTGATTGATCTGAAAATCATCGAGTCTCTTGGTGAAAATGGCAGGGTTCGGTTGAGTGAGCTTGCTGAAGTGGTGGGCCTTTCCATACCATCAGTCAGCGAGAGGCTCGACAAGCTGCAGAAGAACGGCATCATCAAAGGTTTTAGCATGGAGGTTGATGAGCGGCAGCTCGGTTTTGACATTCATGCGTTTGTACGGGTAAGAATTGATTCATCCAAGCACTATAAATCATTTATGGAGCATGTGATGAAGGAAGATGAGATTATGGAGTGTTTCTCCGTCACCGGTGAAGGGTCGCATATTCTGAAGGTTATGACCCACAACACCGCATCGCTTGAGCAGTTTCTTTCGAGAATACAGAGCTGGCCGGGAGTTCTCGGTACCAATACCAGTTTTGTCCTCTCCCAGCTCAAGAAGAACAAAAAAATAAGTGCGGAGATTGTCCGCAGCAATCTTCAGGATCGTCAGGTTCTGATCACCTTTGATGAGAAGAAATCAAGAAGATCATAAGGCATTATTTTCGTTTTTTCAGTAACAGGCAGTATCAAGCAAATCAACAAGGAGGTTCTCTTGAGCAGTGAAAGTAAAATTCCGGTATCCACTTACTTTGGTGCGATGACCTTTGATCAGAAAGCCATGCGTGCAAGGCTTCCAAAAGAGGTATTCACGGCATTGCAGGGCACCATCAAGGCAGGTAAAAAAATAACCGAAGAGATTGCCGGTGTCGTTGCACACGGTATGAAAGAGTGGGCGATGGAGAAAGGTGCCACTCATTACACCCACTGGTTTCAGCCGATGACCGGCTCCACGGCAGAAAAGCATGATGCATTTTTGTCGATTGACCGTGACGGCACACCGATTGAGCGTTTTTCCGGCGAACAGTTGATCCAGGGTGAACCTGATGCATCAAGCTTTCCGTCCGGCGGCATGCGCACCACCTTTGAAGCCCGCGGCTACACCGCATGGGATCCTTCAAGTCCTGCATTCCTTATGAAGGGCGGCAAAGATCTGACTCTTTGTATTCCGACCGTCTTCATCTCCTATAATGGCGAAGCTCTCGATGCCAAAACGCCGCTTCTGCGTTCCATGGATGCCGTAAGCAAATCCTCCATCAGGCTTCTTGAAACCCTTGGAGTCAGCGGTGTTTCACGCGTTAAAACCTTTGCCGGTTGCGAGCAGGAGTACTTCCTGATCGACAGAAAATACTACACCGAACGTCCTGACCTTGTCATGTGCGGCCGTACCCTGCTTGGTGCCCTTCCTCCGAAAGGCCAGCAGCTTGAGGATCACTATTTCGGATCGATTCCCGACCGTGTTCTTGAGTTCATGCAGGATGTTGAGCACGAGCTCTATCTGCTTGGTATTCCGGCAAAAACCCGTCACAACGAGGTTGCTCCCCACCAGTTCGAGATTGCTCCGATTTTTGAAGAGGCCAACATTGCCGTTGATCACAACCTGCTGGTCATGGAAGTGATGAAAAAGATTGCCGAAAAGAAAGGCTTTGCTCTTCTTCTGGCTGAAAAGCCGTTTGCCGGCATCAACGGTTCAGGCAAACACAACAACTGGTCAATCGGCACCGATACCGGCATCAACCTGCTTGATCCGGGTGATACTCCTGAAAAGAACATTCAGTTCCTTGTTTTCCTTGTTGCCGTTCTTGGCGGTATCTACAAGAGAGCTGATATTCTCAGAATGTCAATCGCCAGCATGGGCAACGACCATCGTCTCGGAGCCAACGAAGCCCCTCCGGCTGTCGTCACCGTCTTCCTCGGTGAGTTGCTTGAGCGTGTACTTGATGCAATTGAGAGCGGCAAGGTAGACCTTAAAACCGAAAAACAGGTGCTCAACCTCGGTCTGGCACAGGTTCCCGAGGTCAACAAGGACTATACCGACCGCAACCGTACCTCACCATTCGCCTTTACCGGCAACAAGTTCGAGTTCAGGGCTGTCGGTTCATCACAGGCCGCCTCAGTGCCGAACATGGTACTCAACACCCTTATGGCCGAATCGGTTGACCAGATGGCTGATGCGATTCTTGCCAAAATCAAGGCAGGAAAAGAGAGGGATTCAGCAATTCTTGAGACCCTCCGCGAGCAGATCACCGCAACAAAGGCAATCCGCTACCAGGGAGATAACTACAGCGAAGCCCTTCAGCAGTATGCGAAGGATAACGGTCTGCCTAACCTGAAGAACACCCCTCAGTCACTCAGGGTGCTCCTCAAGAAGGATGTTCAGGATGTCTTTATCAAGTATGGTGTCCTGACTGCCGAAGAGACCAATTCACGTCTGCACATCCGTCTTGAGCGCTATGTCAAGGGTATCGATATCGAAGCCCGCACGCTCCAGCTTATGCTGAAAACCTTTGTTATTCCTGATGTTTCCGAATATCAGGGTGATATCGGCAGCTCCTTCAACAACCTGCTTGCTGCGGCTGAAGCTATCGGGCTTTCCGACAAGGCAATCAAGAGCCAGGCCGATCATCTCAAAAAGCTGGCCGAAAACCTTTCGACCCTGATTGATTTGACCGGTGAGTTTGATGAGGCCGTTGAAAAGCTTGAGACGCTTGACAGCGAGTTTGACAAGGCGGATTACTGCGCCGACGTCCTGCTCCCATTCATGGTTAAAGTCCGTGAAGTTTCGGACAGGCTTGAATTGATGGTTGACCGCAGCCGCTGGCAGCTTCCGACCTACTCGGAAATGCTCTTCGAGCACTGAACTCCATCAGCATGAACAAACAAAAAAGGTCCGCACTTGCGGGCCTTTTTTGTTTGTCTACTCTCCGATGATTTTGATCAGCACCCGCTTTTTTCTCTTGCCGTCGAACTCGCCGTAGAAGATCTGCTCCCAGGTGCCGAAATGGAGCCTCCCCCTGGTGACGGCAACCACAACCTCCCGCCCCATGATCTGGCGTTTGTGATGCGCATCGCCGTTATCCTCTCCGGTTCGGTTATGCTGGTAGCGGCTGAGCGGTTCATGCGGAGCCAGCTCTTCAAGCCATTTTTTGTAGTCCTGATGCAGCCCCGGCTCGTCATCATTGATAAAGACCGATGCGGTAATGTGCATTGCGTTGATGAGGCAGAGCCCCTCCTTGATGCCGCTCTCCTCCAGAGCCCGCTCAACCTCGCCGGTGATATTGACAAAATCCATTCGTGCAGGTATCTCAAGCCAGAGTTCCTTGTGGTACGATTTCATGTTTTAAGAGGTGGTTAATTGAGGTGCTATGATGGTATTGGCAGTACCCGTATTCATTTCATACCGGAAGTTACCATTTTGATTTGAGATGCAGAGCTATTCGAGATCAGCCCTATTCTGCAGATGTCAGATGGTACTCTGTTGATAATTGCTGACTTACTCAACGTGTTGAGTAAAAAAGTTATGGTCATTGAAACAGATCAAATGCGGAGCTTTCGAAACAACCTGAATCAGAACACGTTCCCGATTTCGAATCTATTGAGCTTTTTAGCTGAGCATCCTGCGGTTCAAAAAAATCCAGGCTTTCGATTATCGGGGCTTTACCTCGGGATGGTGTAGCACGCTCTGATCCCGTTTTTGGAAAGCAGCAGTTGCCACAACTGGTTTGTTCTCGATCTGAACCCGCCCGTGCAGCTCAGGAGATAGTAGCGCCACATTCGCTGAAACGTTTCATCGTACCGGTCAGGCAGCATCGGCCACTGCTTCTCGATATTCTCATACCAGGCCATAAGCGTCCGGGCGTAGTCGTCATGGGTAAAGACGTGCCAGTCTTCAAGTGTAAAGAGTCCTTCATAGCCGGCAGCGATCTGGGTGGCTGAGGGGATGTTTGCGTTCGGAAAGATGTACTTGTTTGCCCATGGTTCAACGCTGGTGCTTGAAGTATTGCCTCCAATGGTGTGCAAGAGCATCAACCCCTCCTCTTTCAGGCACTCATGAGAAATTTTGAAATACTCCCGATAGTTCTTGTATCCAACATGCTCGAACATACCGATGGAGTAGATCCTGTCGTAGCTGCCCCTCATCCTGCGGTAGTCGACAACTTCGATGGTTACCGGTTGAGCGGCACAATAGTCGCGGGCGATGGCGGCCTGCTCGGTTGAGACGGTGACGCCGTGCACCGAAACTCCGTAGTGTTGAGCGGCAAACTGTGCAGCTCCGCCCCATCCGCATCCGATATCGAGCACCTGCATTCCCGGCTTGAGCTGCAGCTTCTGAAAAATGAGATGGAGCTTCTTCTCCTGCGACTCTTCAAGGCTATTCGCCTCCTTCCAGTAACCACAACTGTAGAGCATCCTCTTGTCAAGCATCGCTTTAAAGAGGTCATTGCCGATGTTGTAATGCTTCTCGGCAACCCTGAAGGCTCGTGAAGGGCGCTGCATGTTGTAGAGCTTGCTGATCACCTTGCCGATGAGCATGACCGGAGGGGAGAGTTTATGCTCGGCTTTTGAGTCGATAACCCGGTGAAAAAACTCTTCAAGCTGCTCACAATCCCACCACCCCTCCATGTAGGCCTCACCCAGTCCAAGATTTCCCTGGGTAATGACACGGCGATAGAGTGCCTCGTTATGGATCCGGATATCCCACGCTCTCTCGCCTCCGATTTTGACATCGGCATCATCAAGGATGCGCTCAAACACTCTTTTGTAAAAGCCATTCAGCATGATGCGATGAAATTAAGGTGGATGAGGGTAAATACGATAAAACAACGGTTTATCATTTTAATACGTTCATCCAGTGATGCGACCTGCCTTCATCGCATGCAGAGTGTCAGCTCAAGCCCGGGGGGGATTTGGTATCAAACCGGTTTGACCAGCAGTATTTATTGATGAAGCCTGACTCTCCGGTTTTATCACTCTGCAACGGGAGGCGGCACGCTGCATGTGAGTGCGCGTAATCGCTGCTCTCCAACAGGCTCCTCCTTCAACAACGGGACCACAGCATAGCGAGCAGCATAGTGATGAGCAACGCTCTTGATCTCAACCAGTTCATTCTCTGCCCGTTCTCTCAAAAGAGTGGAGTGTGTTACAGCCGCAGCTACGCTGTTGTTGATGATCCATGCCCACGGTTCGATTGAAGCTCTTCGCAGATCTTCTTGCAGATTTGCGGCTTCAAGTACCGGCGTGGTTTCAGCAAGGGTTACGATCAGCACCTTTGTCTGCTTGCGGTTCTGCAATTGCATCATTGGTGTGATTTTCTGTTCCTCACTGCTCCCTGACTGACGGGTGAACTCCCGGTGATAGGCTCCTGTTGCATCGAGCAGCAGAAGTGTGTGGCCGGTCGGAGCAGTGTCCATCACGACAAATTTCCGGTCTGCATCTCCGATGATACGCGAGAAGGCCTTGAATACGGCAATCTCTTCGGTGCAGGGTGAGCGT
Source organism: Chlorobium ferrooxidans DSM 13031 (assembly GCF_000168715.1). Lineage (GTDB taxonomy): Bacteria > Bacteroidota > Chlorobiia > Chlorobiales > Chlorobiaceae > Chlorobium > Chlorobium ferrooxidans. The sequence continues at coordinate 21,519 of NZ_AASE01000021.1, forward strand.
AGATCCTCTTCAAGCAGGGCAAGGCCCTCGCTGTCAAGCCCTTTGCCTTTTGAATCAACTACTTCTTGGCGGTAGCGTTCTGTTTCGGCCTCCGGGTCAATTCGGCTGACCGTGAGGTTTTCCTGTCTGCCGCTGAGGGTTTCAATGAGGTGAGCCGCAGGATCAGAGGTGGAGAGGTGCACCGGAAGACCCCTGTGGGCCAGTTCAACGGCGAGGGCAGCAGCCAGAGTTGTTTTGCCGACACCGCCTTTACCCATGAACATAATGAGGCCGTGACCATCTGCCGCAATTTCATCGACCAGCCGCGACAGCGGTGGTGCAGTGAAGGTGGCGGGCTCTTTTGACAAAGCCGGGAGTTGAGCCTGCGGTTCGTTGAAGAGCGCAGAGAGGGCATCCAGACCGACCAGATTGAATGGTTTGAGTGCTATCTGATCAGTTGGCAGGGCTTTGAGACTTTCAGGCATTGCAGATAGAGCACTCTGTTCTCTCATGACGATGGCCCGTGCAAGTTCGTCTTTTGCTGCTTCACCTTCAGGCAGTATGCCGTTCAGGACGAGATAGTGCTGCGAGATGCCGATTGCCGAGAGCTCTTCACAGGTTCTCGCAACTTCCGAGAGGGCTGCCTGCTGGGGCCGGGAGACCAGAACCATGCGGGTTCGCAGGTGGTCAGCAAGAGCGTTAACGGCCTCTTTGTACTGTGTACGCTGCTTTGCGAGACCGGCCAGCGGGCCGAGGCATGAAGCATCACCTTTTGCTGCTTCAAGAAAGCCGCTCCAGGCACCGGGAAGCTGGAGCATCCGGATGGTGTGACCGGTTGGTGCCGTATCAAACACGATGTGGTCGTAGTCAACAGAGAGCGCCGGGTCGGTCAAAAGGGAGGTGAACTCATCAAACGCTGCTATCTCGGTTGTGCAGGCTCCTGAAAGCTGCTCCTCGATGGTGTGAAGCACGCTCTCGGGAAGCAAGCCCCGAACCGGCCCGATGATGCGTTCACGGTACTCCGCTGCTGCCGCCTGAGGGTCAATTTCAAGTGCATAAAGATTGGTAACCGCCGTGACGGGGGTGACCCGGTTGCCGATGGTGATGCCGAACACCTGCCCGACGTTCGAAGCCGGGTCAGTGCTGACGAGCAGCACTCTCAGGCCGGAATTCGCAAGTGTGATTGCCGTGGCACAGGCAATCGAGGTTTTTCCAACCCCGCCTTTGCCGGTGAAGAGGAGGAAGCGGGGAGGATGTTCAAGAAATTTCATGTGGGCACCTCTATTCGATTTTTAAGCCCCGGAGGGGCGAAATATTGGTAGCGCATTTAGCCGCAGCATTTTCCTGAACAGCACGACTTTTCTTCGGGCGGTATGTGACCGGCCCAGCGGGCAAGTTCCGAGCGATTGGGGTAGCGGCCAGCCAGAATAAGCTTGCCATCCACAAGAATCAGCGGAAGCGCTTCATGCCCTGCATCGGCAAGGAAGGCCTTGACAACCGGATTTTCTGCAAAGGAGAGCGGCTCTTTGGCCAGGTTGAACCGCTCGATGATGATGCCGTTCTGCTTTGCCCAATCAACATCAGCCGCAAAATTGACCAGTGCCTGATCGACATCGGTTCCGCACACACCCGAGCTGCAGCAGAGCGCCGGATCAAAAACCTGAATTCCTTTCATACTATAATCCTCCGGAAAATTATTGAGTTAATCATGTGATAATAAAACCAGCCAGTTATAACCCCACGAAACAGACGAAATTGCACGAAATTGTGTAGGGACGATCCTGTGTGATCGCCCGTCAATGATGATATTTCTCTTCGTCCTTGCTGTCCCTGCTGTCCCTCAAGTCCTTGAACTCTTTTCAAAGCACCACCCAACGCAGCATTCGAATCGCGTAACAGATTTATAGTGCTGCACCAAAATATTTCCCTTTAAACCACAGTGACACATTAACCAGCGCAATCAGCGCAGGAACCTCCACCAGCGGCCCGATTACGGCGGCAAAGGCCTCGCCTGAATTGATACCGAACACCGCTACGGCAACCGCAATAGCAAGTTCAAAGTTGTTGCTTGCTGCGGTGAACGCAAGTGTTGCGGTTTTTGGGTAGCCCGCACCAAACTTCCGTCCCATATAGAACGAGAGCAGGAACATGATCACGAAGTAGATCAGGAGCGGGATGGCGATACGCACCACATCCATAGGGATTTTAACGATGTACTCGCCCTTGAGTGAAAACATCACGACAATGGTGAAGAGCAGTGCTACGAGTGTGAGCGGACTGATGCGCGGGATAAATTCCGCCTCATACCACTCCTTGCCTTTCAGACGCAGCAGCGTAAAGCGGGTGAGGAATCCGGCAATAAAGGGAATGCCGAGATAGATAAAGACCGACACGGCAATCTCACTGATGGAGATATCCACGGCAAAGGAGGTGATACCAAGCCACTTCGGCAGCAGGGTCAAAAATATCCAGGCATAGAGCGGGAAAAAGAGCACCTGGAAGATTGAGTTGAATGCGACCAGTCCGGCGGCATACTCTGTATCACCCTTTGCAAGTTCATTCCAGACAATGACCATCGCGATGCAGCGGGCAAGGCCGATCATGATGAGTCCGGCCATGTAGTGCGGCATATCCGAAAGCAGGAGCACGGCAAGCACAAACATCAGAATCGGGCCGATTATCCAGTTCTGCACGAGCGACAGCAGAAGCACTTTTGTGTTGCGGAAGACGTCACCCAACTCCTCATATTTAACCTTTGCAAGGGGTGGGTACATCATGACGATGAGCCCTGCGGCTATCAGCATGTTGGTTGTGCCGGACTGAAAAAGGTTCCAGAAGCCAGGAATGGAGGGCCAGAGCCATCCTGATAGTACCCCGATACCCATGGCAAGAAAGATCCAGAGCGTCAGATAGCGGTCGAGAAACGAGAGCTGTTTTGTTACAATAGCCATGGTTATTTGACGGTTAAATTCTCGTTATAGAACTGTCTGAACCGCACATTGATCTCGTCACGGACGCGACGGAAAACAGCGAGTATCTCCTCTTTTGTTCCTGTTGCCTCAGCGGGGTCGTCGAACCCGATGTGCAGACGGTGCGCCACTTCACCAAAAAATGTCGGGCAGGATTCATTGGCCCCGTCACAAACCGTGATGACATAATCGAAAGCTTTTTCGAGAAACTCATCCACACTTTTCGGCCTGTGTGTACTGATATCGACCCACTCTTCACGCATCACCTTTATCGCCATCGGATGCACGGCAGCAGCCGGTTTGGTGCCTGCGGAAAAAACCTCAAGATTGGTGTCGAACGAACGAAGAAACCCTTCAGCCATCTGGCTGCGGCAGGAGTTTCCTGTACAGAGAATGAGAACTGATTTTTTCATGGTTAGTAGTAACAATTGTTAAGAAAAACGAACAATAAAGGAAGCACTATAAATTGTCGTGATCGGTTTAAAGATTTATGAACCACGAAACAGGCGAAATTACACGAAATTGTGCCAAGGAAACCATCCAGATCTTCTCTTCGTCCTTGCAGTCCCTGAAGTCCTTGTTGTCCTTGCTTTACCTGAATTCACTTAATCTAAAGAACGAGATTAAACACATACCCCACCCCCATAATCCCCGCCGCAACGATACCGGCAAACACCGCAATCAGTCGGGGCTTCAGCACCTTGCGCAGAATAATCATCTCGGGAGCCGACAGGGCGATGACGCTCATCATGAAGGCCATCACCGTGCCGAGTGCGGCGCCCTTTCCGAGAAGCGCCTGCACAACAGGGAGAATACCCGCAGCATTGGAGTACATCGGTACGCCGATGAGTACGGCAACCGGTACCGACCACCAGACGCTTTTACCCATCAGTGCTGCCATAAAGTTTTCGGGAACATAACCGTGAATGCCAGCTCCGAGTCCGACACCGATCACAATATAGAGCCACACTTTGCCGACTATCTCACGAACATGGCGAACGCCCTCCCGGATACGAAAGGGGGTGCTCATCACTTCCTCATCCATCGCAGGGGAAACGGTATTCTCCTGAAGTTTCTGCACCCACTCCTCAAGGAAGCGCTCCATCCTGAGTTTACCTATCACTATGCCTGCAATGATGGCAACAGCGAGACCCATTGCGGAGTAGAGAAGGGCTACCTTCCAGCCGAACATCCCGAAGAGGAGCGCAAGGGCTACCTCATTGATCATCGGTGCCGAGATCAGGAACGAGAAGGTTACACCGAGAGGCACTCCCGCCTGAAGAAAGCCGATAAAGAGCGGTACCGCCGAGCAGGAGCAGAAGGGTGTTACAATGCCGAGTGCTGCGGCCATGATGTTTCCGACCCCGGTGCGCTTTCCTGAAAGCAGCGCACGTGTCCGCTCCGCAGAGATAAAGGTGTGTACCACTCCCATCACAAACACGACCGCCGTGAGCAGGAGCAGCACTTTCGGCACTTCATAGATAAAAAAGTAGAGCGCCTCTCCGAAACGGTTAACCCTGCTCATTCCCGCAAGCTGGAGAGAGAGCGCGGCAAACCACTCCAGGTTACTGTAGAGCACCATCCAGAGGAGTGCTGCCGCCAGAACGGCAGAGATCCATTTCAGGCTCTCTCTCCGGGCGGCCTTGCGGGGTTGTTGTTCAGGGCTTTCCATAAAGGTTTATTATTGAGGTTTGCCGCTTAGCAGCAGCCGCCACTCTTTTTCTCATTACTGCCGTGGGTTCCGCAGCAGCATCCTTTCGGTGGTGCATTGAGCATCTCCTTGATCTCTTCGCGGGCGGGAATCCGGCCTTTGCAGACCACCACTTCATCAACTACAAGCGCCGGGGTCGAGATGACGCTGTATGCCATGATCTGCTGAAGATCCTCAACTTTTTCAACCGAAGCCTCAATGCCCTCTGCGGCAATAACGGCCTTTACGACATCAACAAGCTGATTGCAGCTCGCACAGCCGCTTCCAAGTATTTTTACTGTTTTCATGGGTCTCTTTTTTTTAGGTGTTTATCGCAAATGAACGATTATTTATAAAGCAAGCTTTTAGCCGCAATCGCAGTTATACTCCCTGTCAGCAGTGAAAAACTTCCCGAAAAGAGCTTGAGCCTTCTGCCAGTTCTCCCGGTCTATGCAATACCTGACCTTCGGAGGGTTGATTTCCCCTTTGATAAGACCCGCATTGAGCAAAGCCTTGAGGTGCTGGGAGATGGTTGACTGCGCCATGGGAATAAGTTCGGTCAGTTCACCCGTAAAGCAGCAGGTCTGACTGGCAAGCAGACGGAGTATCTTAACCCGCACAGGGTGGCCGATCGCTTTGGCAATCGAGGCAATAATCTCCTCCTCACTACTGTAGTCAACCGTCAACAACGTTCTCTGCATAGGGGTTTCCTTATATTTGTCTTTGTTCATCGCAAATATACGATGATCTAATTGAACAATCAAGAAAAAACTTTTGCTCTGTTCGAACGTAAAAGAAAAAACCCGGCGTCGGAGAAACGCCGGGAAGGTGTAAAGAAGAAAGAACAGGTGCTGCAAACTGAAAACGATCTTACTTGCACTGTGCAGTCGATGGCGCGAGATTGATTTTTGAAACCTCAATTCTGTCCACCCATTTCACGAGACGGGGTGCTGTTACCTTGTCGCTGGGGCAGAAGAGTACAAAACGGCCCTCTTTTTCAATCGGTTTGCCATCCTCCTCGAACACCAGCAGGATGTCGTCGCCTGCTGCACCAAAGTAAAGTTCGTCATAGGAGAAAAGAACATTGTAACTGTCCGACGAACGGACAAGAATCTGGTACTCACCGCGTTCGCGGGAGTTCGGCATCACGATTTTCGCGGCATCGAGAATGTCACGAAGAAGCACCCCCCTGAACGATTGCATGGTCTGGCGGGTTTCACCGGAGGCGCAAACGATTGCGGCATTCCTGCGTTCAGAGACATTCATCTTTTTCAGGCTTTCGATGGTAATGGTGAATGGGTTTTCCACCAGCCCTGAAACCCTGACCGTTTCACTCTCACGCCACTCGCTCTTTGCTTGGGCGGAAAAAGGGGAAAATGTCAGAAGAAAAAGAGAGAGAAAAGCTGCAAGTGAGAAGCGTTCGATTTTTTTCATGATGATGTAAGTAATGGTTAATGTTGATGGTCTTCGATAAAAACAGCGTTTTGCAAAGTGCCAGTCCGGAGCTTTTCCCCTGACGAAGCAGAGGTTTCACTACGGACTGAATCGCTCTAAAGCGAATAGGCAATTGAAAGCACTCCCTGACGGCCGGGCTCGGGATATCCTTCTGCAATGGCATAGTTGCGGTCAAAGAGATTTTCAACTGCTGCCTGAATGCTCAATGCAGGAGAGAGAGCGGTATTTGCCCTCACATTGAGCAGGCCAAAGGAGCCTGCGCTGTACTTTCCGTCACTGGTGCTGAACCGTTGTGAGTTGTATTCGCCCTCGAGCATGGCCCAACTGCCTCTGTTCAGGAAAAACTGGAGATATCCTGAAACCTTATGGTTCGGTACATCAGTAAAGTGCAGCGAAGGGTTGGTGTTGTTTTTCCGGTTGATATAGCTGTAATCGACAACACTTTTTAACCATGAAACCGGCAGCCAGTCAACCGAGCATTCAAATCCGCTATACGTTGCCCTGCCTGAGTTTCTTGACTGATAAACCCATTTGTTGTTGACAAAGGCAACATTATCCACCTGCTGAATGACATCACTCAGCCTGCTCACAAATGCCGAGCTTTTTATTTTCAGCTTCTCAAGCGGCCGGATGCTGTAGTCGACAACATAGTTCACGCTCATTTCAGGATTCAGGGCCGGATTCGGAAGCGCATTGCCGAGCTTATAGGAGTAGCGGTCTTTAAGCGTCGGAAATCTTGTTGTTCTTGCCACTGAAGCGGTTACCTCCTGGTGATCATCAAGGTGAGCGACAACAGCGAGCTGGTAGTTTGTGGCTTGGTTATCCTCAAGGGGAAAAGAGGTAATAACATTGTTTACCAGATCCTCGGCTTTTTTGGTCTGGCGATTGTCATGCCGCACTCCGACAATGACCGTGATATCTTCCGAGGCTTTCCAGCTGTTTTCTGCCGAAAGGGAGAGGGTGTTGTCTTCATAATTTTTCGGTATGTCGCCGGTATTGGCAATTTCATTATGCATATCATACTTGTCATGCAAGGCAACTTTCAGTGTGTTGCCCTCGAACAGCTCACTGCCTGATTCGACCGAGGCGCCAAAAGTTTTGTCGTCATAACGGCTCGAAAATGCTTTGGCAGTTTTTTGGGTTGTGTAGGAGGCATCATCATAACTTTTCAGCGCATTGTAGTAGTTATCGAAATAGCTTCTTGTTTTCAGATAACTCTTCTCTCCCAAAGCCTTGCGGGTGATCAGGTAGATGCTTGATTTGTCCCAGTCGGAAAAGCGCCAGTACCGGACAGACTGGGAAGGGTTGATACCGGTATAGACAGGTATTCCCTTGACCGCATGTTGGGTGTCAACCGTCAGTGAATATTCGTCACCGCTGTTCGGTGTGTAGCCGACCTTTACCGAGCCCTTGAAATCTTTGGTGGCTGAATTATCTCTTGCATCGCCATTTTCATATGCTGTTGGAGCAAATGAACCTGAGAGCGGCCAGAATTTGGTGTCGAGAGTTGAAAGAGCGGTCTGAACATACCAGCTCCCCTGATTGGAGCCAAGATTCAGGGATGCAAATTTTGATGCTATCCGGTTATCGCCGGCTATAACTCCGCTTTTCACGGTCCCTTCGAATTTCCCGGCCGGTTTCCGGCTCACCATATTGATGGCTCCACCAAGTGTATTTGGTCCGAACAGCACCGAGGAGTACCCTTTTGAAACGGTGATTTCCGAGAGATCAAAGGTTGTAAAGCGGTTGGGATCGATATACCCGTCATAGGGAACATAAAGCGGAATGCCATCCAGATAGAGTGGCACCTGACGCATATCAAATCCCCTGACATAAATCATCCCCTCATTTCTCGCCCCGACACCTCCTCTGGTTATTCCCGGAAGCAGACCAACTGCCTGTGTAATATTTTTTTTGTCGTGCTGCGCCATTTCAGAGGCATTGACCTTTTCTTTGCCATCTCCTTTTTTTCCTGTCACCGTTATCTCTCCGGCACTGAAAACTTTTGAGCTGAACGCGGTTGAATCTGATGGAGCCGGTGAGGCATGAATCAGTTTCGGAATTGCAAGAAGAAAAACAAGAAGTGCTGCTTTTTTCATGTGATTGAATGAATTACGTTATGTTTATAAATACATAACGATGGTTAAAAAAAATCAGGCGGACCTGTGGATTACACTGAATAGTCGGGCTCGCTCTGACGTCATAAAAAGTCGTTACCTGTTTGAACGTTGGATAATGATCGTTATGTATATCAGGTTATAACGATAGAGAAGCAAGATGCGTGCCGGAATTGGTATTTTTGTGCATTGCCTCTTTTGAAAGGATGAAACAAAAGCCGGAAAAGCCCTGCTGTCAGTGCGTTTCAGTGAAGGTTGGGTATTAATTATTTTTTTGCCGGGTGGTGATCCGTTTTGATCCGGTTACATTTCGGGTTAAAAATAGTCAACAACTATGTAGTTAATTCCAGGATGTTACATCGGGGTAGAAAGTAAGGCCCCGGAACAGAAATATAGCCGCTCCTCACTCGCGATATTCTACCGGCTTTTTTTATCTTGAAAACACAGCAGTAAGGCGTTAAAGCGTTTTCGGTACGCGCCATACCCCCTTGTCCCTTGACATCGCTGATTTTTCAACAAGCCTTCGATTTCGCGCCAGCAGCCTTTGCCAGTCAAGGGTTTCCAGACGTAGAGATCATATCTTATTGCACTCATAGAGGATTGATTATCTATCGATATCTCGCACCTACGGAGCTTGAATCAATTCAAATGCCTCATGCATCGGGTGTTGGTGGGACAAGAACTGACGGGTTCGGCGAAAGGAATTCGCAGGGGTTCGGGATGGTTAAGGTTGATCAGGGTCACACAACGTGTTAGCGGTACAAACAAGGCTCTTTCTGCCGGAAGTGCAGGGAAATGAATTATTCTATTGCACAACGGAAGTTATCCCTTATTTTTACCATCCGGTTCAATTTTCAGAACAACAACCATTACCGACATGCCAGAGGTTTTTAACTATCCCGTGACCTATCCCTCATGGTGGATGGATTACTACTATCTTTTCACCTGGGCGTTCGGTATGCTGCTGCTTGCTCTCGGTTGGGCGGTCTTTTTCCGGTACGGGAAGTTTACCTACGGCGTTGATCTGGGCTGTCTCTGGAAATCAATTGTTCTGGTTCTCATGACTACCGTTTCGCTTGGTGTTCCCAACTACTACAATACCCGATTTGTGGGGGAGCACGGTCAGGATGGTGATTCTGTTAAGCTCTCTTCGGACCAACTGCTCTATCTTGATCGCAAGGGTGTTGAAAAACAACTGAAGCTTGCTGATGTGAACGCAATCTATCAGGAGAGCATCACCTATAATCCTCCGCCGAAAATCTACATTGTTGCGGCAAAAACAGCCGTCAGGGACTCTCTCTTTATCACTACAAACCTTCCCGGTTACAAGCGTCTGCTTTCTGAGTTGTCACAGCGAACCGGTGTTCCGGCCAAACTGCGCTGAGCGGCTTTTTTCAGGAACACATGACCAGCCACCTTTCCGGTAAACCGCCCTCTTCCGACAGCTTTCTGCTTGTTGTTGAAATCGGTAATACCACCGCTTCTTTTGCCGTATTCAGGGGTGAAGAGCTGCTTGAGGTGCACAAGGTGCCTTCGGAAGCTCTTACTCTGCATACCGATATTTCCGGAGTGATTGTTCCGATTCTTGCTGCCTGGCCTCAGCTTGGAGATGCAGCGCTCTGCAGTGTTGTTCCCGCCCTTGACTCTCTGCTGAAGAGCGAGCTTCGCCGACACATAGGCGGCAGGATTGTCGAGGTGGCCTCATCGCTGCAACTGCCATTCACGCTCTCGTACGACTCACCTGAAAGCTTCGGTGCGGATCGTATAGCGCTTTGTGCCCTCTGCCGCAGGCTCTATCCTGATGAACCGGTCATTGCGCTTGACATCGGCACGGCCATAACCGTTGATGTGCTGACGGCAGAAGGGGTGTATCTCGGCGGTCTTATTATGCCCGGTCTTGACCTCATGGCCAGAGCTTTGCATGATCGGACGGCTCGGCTTCCGCTTGTCCGGATGAAGAGTCCGGCAACGCTGATTGGAAACTCAACCGAAGAGTGTATCAGAAACGGGATTATCTGGGCGTGTGTATCGGGTATAGAGGGGTTGATCGGAAAGATTACAACCCTGTTGTGCGATAACAACGAAGCAGGGGAGCCGAGGGTTATTGTTACGGGCGGCAGTGCACCGCTGATTTCCGGACTGCTTGAAACTGCTCCGTTGCATGAAGAGCTTGCCGTGATCCGTGGTACCCGCTACCTCTTTACGCTTAACGCCGAATAAAACGCCTGAGCCCTCTCGATGGCGGTCAGCACAACCTCATCATCAATACTCTCTTCGAGAAGAAATGCCTCCCCGAGATTTTTCAGCAGCACAAAACGGAGCTTTTTATCCAGTTTTTTCTTGTCGGAGAGCATGTTTTCAAGCAACAGGCGGTTGTCGATATCACGAAAACGTCTCCTGATCACACCCCGTGGAAACCGGAACTTTCCGAGTATTGCAAGCCCCTCTTCAAGCGAGCCATTATCAAGATAGCCGAGCCTGTTCGATAAAAAGAGCGCACAGACCATGCCGATGGTGACCGCTTCACCATGACGAAGGTGGCGGTACTCTGCAAGTTTTTCAAGCCCGTGGGCAAAGGTGTGGCCGAAATTGAGTGTGGCACGAAGTCCGCCGGTCTCCCTGAAATCTTTTTTCACAACAGCGGCCTTGATGGAGGCGCTTGTTTTAACCGCTTTGGTTAAAAACGGCTCCTTCAGCGCGATAATATCACTGAAATGGTTATCGATAAAGGAGAGAAAAGCCCGGTCGGAAATAAAGCCGTATTTGACCACTTCCGCCATGCCCGAATAGATCTCCCGTTCCGGCAGGGTGGCAAGGTAGGAGGGGTCGATCAGCACCAGTTCCGGCAGATGGAAGAAGCCGATCAGGTTTTTTCCAAGCGGGTGGTTGATGGCAACCTTTCCGCCAATGGAGCTGTCGGTCATGGCCAGCAGTGTTGTGGGAAGCTGAATCACCGGAATGCCCCGGTAGTAACTGGCAGCAATATAACCGCCAAGATCACCAACAACGCCGCCACCAACTGCCAGAAGGTTCCAGCTCCGGTCAACATCCGCCTCGATCATGTTGCCGTAAAGCCGGTAGGCAGAATTGAAGCTTTTTGATGCTTCACGGGCAGGAACCGTCAGCTCCACCCACTGAAACCCCTCCTCATCAAGCGTTTTCAGAATACTGTCGCCATAGAGTTTGCGTGTATTTGCGTCAAACAGAACAACGGTTTTCTTTGCAAGTCCATGACTGTTGAACAATTTGCCGAGTCCTGAAGTGACCGGGGTTCCTGTTATTATTTTGCTCACGCTTTCTGTTTGATTAGAGGTGACCTATGGATTATTGGTGGATGCGGAAGCCTTTCGCACATAGCGCTCTATTTTGCGGGTCAGCTCCTCAACGGTTGAGCCGATCCGTTTTATATCGGTAAGCACACTGATATTGGCACTCTCATAACGGGGCTCGCGTCTCATAAGGATGGAGGTGATCTTCTCCTCAATCTCCTCACGTGACAACTTCCTGTCGTTTTCTCCCTTCAGCAGAGGACGGTCACTTTTGTTACAGAGCCTTCTGGCGAGCGTTTTCGGTGATGATTTCAGGTAGACCAGAGTCCCTGACTCCCTGACAAGGGCCCAGGAACGTTCGTTTTCCAGTACACCACCTCCGAGCGAAATGACAAGATTGGTTCGATTGACAACTTCCTGCAGTGCTTGCAGTTCAAGCTCCCTGAAGCAGGCTTCACCCTCTTCGGCAAAAATCCGGGTAATGGCTTTCCCGGCGCGTTTTTCGATAGTCTGATCGAGGTCAACAAACTCATAGCCGAGCGAATTGGCAAGGAGTGGCCCTATGGTGGATTTTCCTGAACCACTGAACCCGGTTAAAAAAATGAGTGTGTAGTTTTTTGTCACGGCATACTCTCTGTTATGGAAGCACTTACGATGGTGACCCCGCCATTCTGCGAACCTGAATGAAAATAAGGAAAAATCGGAACCTGCCGTTTGATGATTGCGGCAAATATAGTAAAAAAGCCATAAAAAGTTTCTGTGCGACTGCCGGCCCTCAGTTGACCATTCCCTGCGGTACCGGGGTGTCATCAGTTTTTTTAATACATTTATGGGTACCTCTCTTTATTTGTTCCGAAACCCGATTACTGCGTTGGGTGGTGCTTGAAATTCTCATGTACTCCGTGTACACTCCGGTTTCTGTGCTGCCTTGTCCTCGGGCTTCTTACGACAATAAATAGAGCCCCTTATGTTTAACACGAAGATGCGGCACATCAAAAACAACCACAGACGGAAGAAGAGGATTTATCTGGATTTTTATGCAGAAGCTTTACATCATCAAGACAGGTACCACATTTGCTTCAACCCTTGAAGCACTCGGTGATTTTGAGGAGTGGATCAACAATGCACTTGGCATGATTCCGGTTCCGGTTGTGTAGTCGATGCG
>NZ_AASE01000020.1 GCF_000168715.1 Chlorobium ferrooxidans DSM 13031
AAACACAGGCAGACAAAGGGATCAGGGAGGATAAAATTTGGATCAGCAAATTCATGGAGCTGGGGAAAGGTCTTTGGGGCGACAATCCTGCTGATCTTGAAACTCTGCTCGATCTTTTCCTTGCGCACCTTGACCACTATGAGAGAGTGCTCATTCTCCGAGCACTTCAGAAAGCCCCGAACTGGATTTATGAACTGGTGGAAGTACCCAAGGCTCTTCTGATGCTTGCTGGCAGCGGAAAACTTGAGATGAAAACTGAAAGCAGGCAATTCCCGAAACCAGGCTACTGCTTTGTCCGTGAAGGTGAAACCGAACTATTCCAGCTTTACTTCGATGGTGGTAGTGAGCGGAAACTTCAGCTCAAAAATCTTCTGAAATGTCGCTGCATGGTGCATGCTCGTTGGGAATTCACGATTCCTGAAGCATAAGCGCTCCCTGAACCCGTGCGTTGCGCCTGCCTGATATGTCCACATAATCCGGATTGATCTCAATACCGACGCATTTTCTGTTGAGTTCCTGCGAAACAATGCCAACTGTTCCGGCTCCATAGAAAGGATCAAGAATCAGATCATTTTCCTCTGACCCGGCTAATATGCATGGCCGCACCAGATTTTTCGGGAAAACTGCAAAATGGGCTTCTGCACAAGGTTCAGTATTGATGGACCAGACTGTGCGCTTGTTTTTAAAGCCGTTTCCGTTTGTATACGACTCCTTGATTGCTTCCTGATTGAAGTAGTACTGCTCGGATTTTGAAAACATGAAGAGGTATTCATGAGCAACAGTCAGGCGGTCTTTTACACTTTCAGGCTGGCAATTCGGTTTGTGCCAGATGATGTCATTGCGCAGATACCACCCGTCAAGCTGGCAAGCCATTGCAACCATCCATGCCACGCCGATCAGGTCTTTTTTCTTGAGTCCATCAGGTGTTGGCGGACGGTACGACATTGCCCTGCCCCGGTTTTTGGAGTCCTCCTGTCGCCATTTTCTGCCGCCGGAAGTATAGGTATTACCGATGTTCAGCCAGAAGGTTCCGTCAGATTTCAGGACACGTCGAACTTCCGAGAATATTTCAACAAGAGTCTTTATATAATCCTGAAGGTCAGGCTCGGCGCCAATCTGGTTTTCAACGCCATAATCCCTTACACCCCAGTATGGAGGAGAGGTGACTACGCATCTGAACGTATCGTCAGGAAGTTGTTTGATAATATCTCTGGTGTCACCGTTGATCACCTGAATCCCCTCTTCATCAAGCTGATCTATGTTGATGAAACGGTTTGACGCTGAGGCTCTCTCTGGCTCGGCAGTGACAATATCCGCATTGCCCTGTTCGAGGAAAGGACGACCGACTTTTTTTCGGCCAAACATGGCAAAATCCGAAAGAACAGATTCTTCAATAAGATGATCTCTGCCGGATTTATCGGTCTGCAAGCGCTCTTCGAGAATATACTGCCGGATTCTTGCTGAAGATACGCCCAGATAGAGAGCTGCTTCTTCTGTAGTATAATACTTGCTCATGCGTAAGGTTTTTATACTAATGTAGAAAAACTCTCATAAAAAGCAATTCGATAATGCACAATCATACAACTTCGGGGTATGCAGGCCGGAGGAGTTTCACCTCCACCTATGACTTCAGGGGACGCCCGCGACAAACTCTACAAAACGGGCTCAAGCGCAAACAGAGTAAAGCGGGACACCTCGGAGACCTTGTATTTTGCTACCAATGTTTCGCCCCCAGGGGGGCTTGAATATGGAGATTTTGAATTCTGGATGGAAGAGAAAAGATAGTGGGAGGAGCAATAGATCTATGTTTGGAGCTCTTTAATTCGAAGCATGCGGTGAGCTCTCTATTTCGTCAAGCTTTCTGACCGCTTCTGTTGTCCAGACAACTTTCATTGCTTGCCGGAGGCTCTTTTGTCTGCAAGCATTTTCCTGACCTCTTCGGTACCATATACCTCGCCGGATTCGGCTGCGGCCAGACCCTGCTCAACCGAAGCAACAAACTGTTTATGATAGACGAGACTGTCGTACTCTTTCGGTGAAAGAAGCACTCCGGCAGCCCGGCCATTCTGGGTAATAATCAACGGATGCCCGGTCGCCTGAACCTTTTTCAGACAGGAAGAGATGCCGGCTTTGAACTCACCCAACGGAATGATATCGCTTGAAGCCCGAATGTTTTTCATAATTAAGAACCGTTTTTAGACCATAATTCAAATCTTTATTCAGATCTTAATATAACCATATTCTCTCAAACCAATGCGTCACTTCGCAAAATGCAACTTCGCCCTCGTTGAAGAGATTTTGAATGCTGGATTGTCATCCCGAACTGAAGGGAGGGATCTGGTTTTCGGAAAAAGAGATCTCTCTCTGCGTTCGAGATGACATTTTGGGGTTCTTGGTGGAAGAGAAGCAGGGGGCGTTGCTGGCTCAGGCCAGTTCGGTGCTCCAGGTTATGTTGCAGCCGGAGCCGCGGAGCATGGCGGCGACGCTGCAGTACTTCTCCATGGAGAGTCCGGCGGCTTTTTCGAGATCGGCAAGAGAGCCGTCCAGGCTCTTCATCCGGTATCTGATGTGGATCGAGGTAAAAACCTTCGGGTGCTCCTCCGCCCTTTCAGCCTCAAGATCAGCCTGGAGCAGGGTCAGCTCCTTTCGCATCTTTTTGATGATGGCGATAATATCCATCATGGAGCAGGCTCCAAGCGCTTCAAGCACCGTATCCATCGGTGTGGCATACTTTGCCGGGCCTGAAAAATCCATGGTGGCGTCAAAACGGGTCTTCTGGCCCTTCGCGTTGACGCCGACGAGGGGCAATTGGCCTTTGAAGGTAACGGTAGTATGCATAGTTCAAAATCTGTTACGGGGTTCAATTAGTGCGTTGGGCGGTACTCGGAATCCTCATGTACCCGTTGTACATTCCGGTTCCTGCGTTCCGTCCGCCTTCTCCTTGAACCCTTCACGACGATTTTGAGAGGTCCAGGAAAAATAAGATACTACTTCTGTTCGCTCAAATCCCCCTATTCAAGTTAGGGGGTGCCAAGACACATAATGCTGCAACGTGCAACTTTGTTGAAACTTATAGAAGAGAGCCCAAGTTACCTTCAATACAAATTGTAGATCGAAAAGAGTACATTACTGCATCTGGCAGGATGGTACAATTCAAGAGAAGGAACAAGAACAACTGCTGCCCATGAATGAGCTTTTGGAAAAACCGAGAAGAGTCTACGTTTCACGAAAAATAGAGTTCAATGCTGCGCATCGGCTTTTCAATCCGGACTTTACGGATGAAGAGAACGGTGAAATTTACGGAAAATGCAGCAATAAAAACGGGCACGGCCACAACTATCTGCTTGAAATCACGCTTTACGGCGTGGTTGACCCGGCTACCGGCTTCCTCTTTGACCTCAAGGAGCTGAAGGCTATTCTTGAGGAGGAGATCATTGAGCGGTTCGATCACCGCAACCTCAACCTTGACGTGCCGGAGCTGAGGGAATGCGTACCGACAACCGAAGTGCTTGCTGTGCTGATCTGGGATATACTCGAACAACGACTGCGTAACATCAATAACCGGGAGATCGCTCTCCACGAAGTAAAAATATATGAAACAGGAAAAAATTCCGTCCGCTATCTCGGCGAGTAATCCGCTCCCTTCGGGTCGCGGGAGCTGCTGCGATGATGATGACTGTTATAGAGATACACCCGATACCGAACCGCACATTCTCGGAGGGCTCTCCGAAGCGGTGACTGCCATGCTTGAGGGGATCGGCGAGGACCCCCGGCGCGAAGGGCTGCTCAAAACACCCGAGCGGGTTGCCCGATCCATGCGCTTTCTGACAAGAGGGTACAGCCAGGATCCGGAGGAGCTGCTTAAAAATGCGGTCTTCACCGAGTCCTATGACGAGATGGTACTGGTGAAGGATATCGACATCTTCTCGATGTGCGAGCACCACATGCTCCCCTTTTTCGGCAAGGCGCATATCGCCTACATTCCTGACGGCAAGATTGTGGGGCTCTCAAAACTTGCCCGTGTGGCGGAGGTCTTTTCCCGCCGCCTTCAGGTGCAGGAGCGGCTTACCCAGCAGATACGCGACGCCATCCAGAGTGTGCTCAACCCGAAAGGGGTCGGCGTGGTGATTGAGGCCCGCCACATGTGCATGGTTATGCGGGGCGTGGAGAAGCTTAACTCCGTAACCACAACATCAGCCATGTCGGGGCAGTTTATTACATCACAGTCGACACGGAGTGAGTTTTTGCGGTTAATAAAACCGTAGAAAACAGATTAGGACACGAAATCTACTGTAGGGGCAATCCTGCGTGATTGCCCGTATAACGCATTTCAATTATTCTTCTGCTGACAACCAGCTGTCAACAATGGCTCTTCCCTTCTCTACGGCTTCAGGGAGAAGCCCGGATACTTCGGCGCTCAGGTTGAGCGAGAGTTCGAGCTCTCTGGGGGGGATGCCGATCAGCACCAGCTCCTTCGGCATTCTGCCGCGCAGTTTGGCTACACCGATCAGTTCGCTGAAGCCCATCTGGTGGGAGCTCATCTTGCGGTGGATGAAGGCGGGTAGCTCTTCGTTGCGATAAACGTAAACTCCCCGATCGTACTCAAGGGGAATAAGCGCGTCAAAGACCATCAGGGCATCGCATGACTCGATAAAGTCGAGCAGATAGACCCCCTGGGTGCCTCCGTCGATAAAGCTGACCGATTCTGGATAGGATGAAGATTCACGGAACGCGTTGACCGCTGCCACGCCGAAGCCCTCGTCACCATGGAGGGTGTTGCCGAGGCCGATTATGTTGATCTTGCTGTGTTTCAATTTATTTGTGCTTTTTTTACCCTCCCCCAACTGCCGTTGGGGGCTACCGATATTACGCCCCTACGGGGCTTAAAAAAGAAATTCAATACGTCCGTTCCTGATCCAGCCAACTTCGTTGGGGCTACCAATGTCGCGCTCCTCTGGAGCTGAAAAAAAAACAGAGGGTTCACATTACCCTGACCATCCAAACCCGTTGGGGGCTACCGATATTTCGCCCCTACGGGGCTAAGAAAGAAATTCAATATGTCCATTCCTGATCCAGCCAACTTCGTTGGGGCTACCAATGTCGTGCTCCTCTGGAGCTAAAAAAAGCCCCCGACGAATCGGGGGCAAAAGAGCGATGGAAACAGCGTTAACTCGGTTCCTCTTCCACCTTGTGCTTGAAGCCTGTTATGATCGATGAGGTGACGCTGGTGCGGTCAACCACATCGTGACGAATCACGGCATAGATGTGCATGATGAAGTAGACCGGGAAGATCCAGGCCATGACATGATGCGCAAAGTGCAGCGAGTAGCTTCCGCCGAAGAGCGGAATCAGCCAGCCGAACATGGTGGAGTTGAACCCGCCTGGGTTGTTCTCTCCATACATTGCCAGCCCGGTGAAGATCATGAAGCTGGAACCGCAGAAGATAAAGATAAAGTGCGCCAGCGCGGCAACCGGGTTGTGCCCCACATAGTTCGGCTCGTCACTCCTCAGAAACAGATAGGACTCAACCTGCTCCCGGAAGGGTTTGCCCCACCATGAGGGTGACCAGGGCTGGAATCCGCCGAATCGGGCATATTTGTCGTTACCGAACAGCGCCCAGTAGAGACGGAAGAGGAAGTTGGCGACAAAGATAAACGCTGCAACAAAGTGCATGTAGCGCCACCACGCCATCCCCTTGTACCAGACCGCCTCACCGAGAGGCGGATTGATCAGCGGAGCTGCAATATAGAGGCCGGTTATCATCAGAATCACAATCGAGAGCGCATTGATCCAGTGATAGAACCTTACCGGCAGCCTCCAGACGTAGATCTCTTCAATTATTCTACCCATGAGAAGCTCCTTTTAGACGATTTTAACCGACGTTATCTCATTGCCGTTCATGTCGAAGAGGTGCGAGGCACAGGCCAGGCACGGATCAAACGAGTGCACGGTTCTGAGGATCTCAAGCGGCTGGTCGGGATTGGCGACCGGGGTACCCTTCAGTGCCGACTCGTAGGCACCGATATTACCGTTGACATCTCTCGGCGAAGCGTTCCAGGTCGAAGGCACCACGATCTGGTACTCCTTGATCTTCTCATCCTCGATGTGTATCCAGTGCCCGAGCGAACCGCGGGGTGCCTCGGTGTAGCCGAAACCCTTGCACTCTTTCGGCCAGCTATCGGGATCCCAGCGCTCGCTGTTGAAGGTGCGGTAGTCGCCGGTTTTGATATTGGCAACAAGCTGATCATAGTAGTGACGCATGAAGCCTGCGGTCTGCTTGCACTCGATGCCTCTGGCTGCTGTGCGGCCAAGCGTCGAGAAGAGCGCTTCGGGACCGACTTCGAGCTTGGAGAGCACAAGGCCAACCGTATCCTTGATCATCGGATCACCCTTGGCGTATGCAATGAGCACACGGGCAAGCGGGCCGACCTCCATGGGGTTGTTCTTCCAGCGGGGCGTTTTCAGCCAGCTGTACTTCTTGTCGGTATCGAGATACTGGAACGGAGGTTTCGGACCGGTATAGTTCGGCGTGGTCTCGCCCTTCCACGGGTGAAGCCCCTTGCCGTCACCACCCTTGTAGGTGTACCAGCTGTGGCTCACCTCTTCGGTTACCTGTGCGGCATCTCTCGGATCGACATCATGGATGGTGGTGAGATCCTTGCCAAGAATGGCTCCTCTCGGCCAGAGCAGGGTCTTGAAGTCGGCAAGCGTGGTCTCGGGGAAATCGCCGTAGCTGAGATAGTTGCCGAGTCCGCCACCGTGCAGCCACCCCTTGTAGTATCCGGCAATGGCAATCAGGTCGGGAATGTAGACCTGGTCAATGAAGGTCTGGGTATCGTCGATAATCTTCTTGATCATCGAAAGGCGCTCGATATTGATAGCCGTATCGCTGTTCGGATCAATAGCGCAGGCCATACCGCCAACCAGATAGTTCGGATGGGGGTTCTTGCCGCCGAAAATGGTGTGGATTTTGATGATCTCCTTCTGGAAATCAAGCGCCTCAAGGTAGTGCGCAACCGCAATAAGATTCACCTCCGGCGGAAGCTTGTAGCCGGGGTGACCCCAGTAGCCGTTGGCAAATATACCGAGCTGGCCGCTGTCAACAAAGCCGATAAGGCGCTGCTGGAGATCCTTGAAGTAGCCGGGTGAGGATTTCGGCCAGGCCGAGATGCTCTGGGCAATAACGGAGGCCTGTTTGGGATCGGCTTTCAGCGCGCTCACCACATCTACCCAGTCAAGGGCGTGGAGATGGTAGAAGTGTACCAGATGGTCCTGCGTCACCTGGGTTGCATTCATCAGGTTGCGGATGATGCGGGCGTTGGCAGGAATATCGATGCCAAGCGCATCCTCGACGCAGCGAACCGAAGCGAGAGCATGAACGGTGGTACAGACACCGCAGATACGCTCGGTGAATGCCCATGCATCCCTCGGATCGCGTCCCTTCAGAATAACCTCAATACCGCGCCACATCGTGCCGCTGCTGTAGGCCTCTTCAATAACATTACTCTCGTTAAGCTTCGCCTCTATTCTGAGATGTCCCTCAATACGGGGGATCGGATCGACAACTATTTTTTTTGCCATGTTTCTCTACTCCTGATTAAGCTTTGTCTTTTTCTGAGCTGTCTGCTTTTGCCTTTTTGACTGCGGTTACGGCAGCATGCGCGGCTGCGCCTGCGGCGGCTGCACCGACAGCAACAATACCGATCTTGTCAGCGTTACTGTCGCTTCCAAGGAACGAAACTTCAGCCTTTCGGGTATAGAATGGTCCCTTGTCCCAGAAGTTGGGCTCGGAGCAACCGATACAGGGGTGGCCGGAGCCGATCGGGAAGCTTGTGCCTCCGTTCCACTGAATCTTGGAACAGGAGTTGTAGGTTGTCGGTCCCTTGCATCCCATCTTGTAGAGACACCACCCCTTTCTGGTTGAATCGTCATCAAAGCTTCTGACAAACATTCCGGCGTCAAAGAAGGCTCGACGGTAGCACTTGTCGTGAATGCGGGTGTTGTAGAAGGCCTTTGGACGTCCAAGCCGGTCAAGCTCAGGCAGGGTGCCGAAGGTGTGGAAATGGGTAATAACACCGGTCATCACCTCCGAAATCGGAGGACATCCGGAAACCTTGACAATCGGCTTGTCCTTGATAATCTCGGAAACCGGAGCGGCTCCTGTCGGATTTGGATGGGCATTCTGCACGCATCCGAATGAGGCACAGTTGCCCCAGGCAATAATTGCAGCGGCATCAGCGGCGGTCTCTTTCAGGGTATTGAGGAAGGAGTCGCCCCCGACCATGCAGTAGACACCGTCATCCTTTGTGGAGGCGTTGCCTTCAACAGCCAGAATGTACTTGCCCTTGTAATCCTTCATGATCTTGCGGCGCACATCCTCAAGCTGCGTGCCCGCTGCGGCGCTGAGCGCATCATCGTAGTCAAGGGAGATCATGTTGAAGAGCAGGTCTTCGATTGTGGGGTGGGAGGAGCGGATAAAGGATTCGGTACAGCAGGTGCATTCAAGTCCGTGAAGCCAGATAACCGGCGTTCTCGGCTTCTTCTCCATGGCCTCGACAACGCTCGGTACCATTGATGGAGCGAGGCCCAAATAGACCGAAGTCATGGTACAGAATTTCAGAAAGTCCCTGCGACTCACTCCCCTGGCCTGGAATATCTCGGCAAAGGTCTGGTTGCTTTGCATGTTTACCTCCATATTATGTAAAAGCGATTTATCGGAAAGTCAGATTGAAATACCCATTAAAAGCAAGAACAGTTCAAACGGAGTCTCCATTGCGGAGCATCATAAACACATTTTTTAAATTAACATTCACACGCCGATTTACCATAAAAAAACCCCGTTTTCCTTGGGGAAAAACGGGGTTACGTGAATTCAATGCAGGCTAACCATCTTACTGCAGGGTTATACCGAACATGGCTGAAGAGTATCTGGCAAAATCCGAGAGCGGAGTGAAAAAGAGTCCGAACCAGAGTGTCAGGATCATCAGGAAGGACATCAGTATGTTTGCGATAAGTCCGGGGTTGAAGCTCTTCTCTTCCGGCTGTTCGGAGTCACGAAGATACATGTTGAGGGGTATCAGCATGTAGTAGTAGAGCGAAATCACGCTGGTCAGCACGCCGATAAGCGCAAGCCAGATATAGAGTGAACCCTTGGCAAGCAGTGCCGAGAAGATCATCAGCTTTCCGATGAATCCAATGGTCGGAGGCAGACCGACAAGGGAGATCAAAAATACGGTGAGAGCTGCACCGGCAATCGGCATCCGTCTGCCAAGCCCGCGGTAATCCTCAAGATTCTCGCTGCCGGTCTTGTTGGCAATAAGGGTGACAACATAGAAGGCACCGAAATTCATCAGGAAGTAGGAGGTCAGATAGAAGAGCGTTGCCTGTGTACCGAGCGCATCACGCAGAAGCACGCCGAGCAGAAGGTAGCCTGCATGGGCGATCGAAGAGTAGGCAAGCAGCCTCTTGACGTTCTTCTGCCAGAGTGCCACCACGTTGCCATAGACCATCGAGGCGATGGAGAGCACAATAAGCAGCGCGACCCAGTCGATACCCATAACATCTTCCACCGGAAGTGCGGCACGGGGGACGGCAATGTAGAAGAAGCGCATCAGCAGCGCAAAACCGGCCGCCTTTGAAGCAACCGAGAGATAGGCGGTAATCGGTGTAGGAGCACCTTCATAGACATCAGGACTCCAGAAATGGAAAGGCACAGCGCCGATCTTGTAGCCGAATCCGGCAAGAATCAGCAGCGTGGCAAGAATCATGATCAGCGGATCGTAACCATGCGCGGCAAGGGCTGCGCTGATCTTTATAAGATTGGTCTGGGCGGTAAGGCCGTAGATAAGCGAAAAACCGTAGATCATCAGGCCGGAGGAGACCGCACCGTAAACCAGATATTTCAGGGCAGCTTCCGATGAGCGACGGTTGCGCTTGAAATAGCCGGTCAGGATGTAGGCTGAAAAACTGACCAGCTCCATGGAGAGGAAGATCATCAGAAGATCGCCCGAAGAGGCCATCATGATCATGCCGATCACCATCGAGATGATCAGGGCATAATACTCACCCATGCTCTTGACCTCACGGTTGAACTGCTCATCGGCCATCGTAATGATGACGGCTATGATACCGGAGACAACAAAGAAGTATTTGAAAAAGAGTGCGTAGCGGTCAATGACATACATCCCGAAAAAGATCTCTCCGGATGGAAGTGCATGCTGCTGGAAGATAAAGTAGATGCTGCC
The DNA here is from genome assembly GCF_000168715.1 of Chlorobium ferrooxidans DSM 13031. GTDB lineage: Bacteria > Bacteroidota > Chlorobiia > Chlorobiales > Chlorobiaceae > Chlorobium > Chlorobium ferrooxidans. The sequence goes on from NZ_AASE01000020.1 coordinate 10,245, forward strand.
AAGTAGCCCAAGAAGGGTTGTAATGGAGAGCACATTGTTTTTCCTCCCTTTCGTGACCAGATCGACAAGGATCACAGCCATAAAGAGCACGGACAGATAGATTTCAGGTATAAAAAACCCTGTATTTGCCTTGAGAACAGCTATGATACTCTGGATTTCAGCACCTGATGGCAGCTCGAACATAATTCTCTACGTTTATTCTTTTACCTCGTGCAAAAGCGGTTAATTCAAAGATGTCAGCACAACTGGAGAGAGCACCTGCACAAGCTTGTTGATGCTTGATGTCAGCATGCCGATCACAGGCATCGGATAGATACCGAGTGCAATGGTGATCACGGCAAGCGGAACAAGCATAACCAGCTCGCGTGCATCAAGATCGAGCTTTCCTTTCCAGTCGTGGAAGTGGATGTGCTCATGACCCTCTGCATCAACCTCAAGATCGTAGGCTGCATCCGGCTTTCTCTTGCCGAGGAACATTCTCTGCAGCGACCAGAGCAGATAGGCTGCACCGAAGACGATACCGAGCACAGAGACAATGGCAATCGGACGGGTAGTTACCGAACTGAATGCACCGACAAAAACAAATGCCTCGGAGATGAAGCCGCTCAGGCCGGGCAGACCTAGTGAGGCGAACCAGGCAATGGTCACAACTGCGGCATAGCGCGGCATGTAGGAGGAAAGGCCTCCGAACTTGTCAATCTGACGGGTATGGGCACGGTCATAGATAACACCGACCAGAAGGAAGAGCATGGCGGTGATGGTGCCGTGGTTAAACATCTGGTAGAGCGCGCCGAGCATTCCCTCGCTGTTGCCTGCGGCAAGACCGAGCAGCACGTAGCCCATGTGACTGATGGAGGAGTAGGCAACCATCTTTTTAAGATCCTGCTGGGCAAGGGCACAGAATGCACCATAGATAATATTGATGGCGCCGAAAATGCCGATCACATACATGGATGCCTGGAAGACTTCCGGGAAGAGCGGGAAGTTGATACGCATCATACCGTAGGTTCCAAGCTTCAGCAATACACCGGCAAGAATAACCGAAATAGGGGTCGGTGCTTCAACGTGAGCATCAGGAAGCCAGGTATGGAACGGGAACATAGGAACCTTGATGGCAAAACCGATGAAGAGCACGATAAAGGCAATCAGACGCCATCCATGGTTTTCAGGAGCGAATATGGCGCCCGCAACATTGAAGTTCGACTGGGTAGCCATGGCAACAAGAGAGAAGGTGTGGTTGCCGGTAACCGGATCAGTAACACTGAAGTAGAGTCCGATCATGACAAGCAGCATGAAGACGGAACCGAACAGGGTGTAGAGGAAGAACTTGATGGCTGCATATTCACGGTTCGGTCCGCCCCAGATGCCGATCAGGAAGTACATCGGAAGAAGCATCAGCTCCCAGAAGACATAGAAGAGGAAGAAATCAAGCGCGACAAAGCAGCCCATCATGGCCGTGGCCAGAAGGTTGTAGAGGATAAAGTACCCCTTCACCTGTTTCTGGATGGTCCAGCTTGAGAGCACACCGATGGCGGAGACCAGTGCGGTCAGAATAACCATGGTCACCGAGATGCCGTCAACACCGAGGAAGTAGTCGATGTTCATCGAGCCCAGGGCGCCGAGGTTGATATTGATCCAGGAGAGCTTCTCCACAAACTGGAAGGATCCGAAGGCGCTGCCGCCCGGTCCAGCCGTGATTCCCGGAATCGAGGGGTCATATCCTCTCCAGATCAGAAACGCCAGCACGCCCTGGCCGATAGCCGCAAGCAGTGAAACAATTCTGATTATCTGCTTTTGCGAGGAAGGCACGGCAAGAATGATCAGACCGGCGATGATAGGCAGAAATACAATTAAACTCAGCATGTTCCGTTTCTGTAAGTTTTCAGATTAAAAATAGATCCCTCTTAGTAGATCAGTCGTGTAAAGTAATAGATAAAGTAACCAAAGACTGCAACAAGGAGCATGACCACATAGGTCTGAACCTTTCCGGTCTGGAGTTTTCTCAGAACCGCACCGGTGGTGTTGACAGAGAATGCGGTAAAGTTTACGAGGCCGTCAACCACATATTTGTCAAATCCGGCATTGGCGAATGCGAACTTCCTGACCAGGGTGGCAACACCGTTGACAATACCGTCAACCACATTGGTGTCGAACCAGGAGAGAAGTTTTGAAAGAACAACCGAGCCCTTGATGAAGGTGGCCTGGTAGATCTCGTCCCAGTACCACTTGTTGAGCGAAAAGAGATAGAGCGGCCGGATTGCGACTGCGGTCTTTGCCGGATCGATAATACCGAAGACATAGACAACAAAGGCAAGACCGATACCGAGCACAACCATGACGCTCGAAATATAGATGGCCGTGTAGTGCGCTGCATGACCTGCGTGAACAATCTCTGCCTGACGCGGATCGGAGTAGGCGTGCCCGCCCTTTGCTTCGCCGTGTGAAGCTGCGGCGGCTCCGTGTTCTGCTGCGGCAGGAGCTGCACCATGTTCAGCAGGCGCAACTGCACCTTCCGCTGTGTGCGTTTCCGGAAGAGCACCGACAGCTGCAAGCTGAGGCAGAACCGAACCGGCCGGAAGTGAACCGATCTGCGGGTTGGCGGCACCGACCACTGTGGCCGGAGTAGGAATCATCTTCATGAACCACCCCTTTGCACCGTCAAGCGGATCGGGCGAGTAGACAAAGAAGACTGAAAGTGCTGCAAGTATGACAAGCGGGGCTCTCATGTTCCATGAAACCTCATGCACGCCGTGTTCGGCATGATGATCATCACCATGAGCCGCGTGACTGTCGTGCGCATGGTGATCGCCGTGGTGAGGATCAGCCGGTTTGAGGTGCGTACGGCTTTCACCGAAGAAGACAAGCCAGATCTGGCGACCCATGTAGAAGGCGGTCAGCATGGCGGAGAAGAATCCGAGTACAGGGATAAGATAGTAGATACCGCCTCCCTCAACGTTGGCGAATCCTATCGCTCCGGCAAGAATGGCATCCTTGCTTAAAAAGCCGCTGGTCAGGGGAAGACCGGCCAGAGCAAGCGTGGCAAGGGTGAAGGTTGCGAATGTCCAGGGCATATGCTTGCGAAGTCCGCCCATCCAGCGCATATCCTGCTCATGGTGCATGGCGTGGATAATGGCACCTGAACCGAGAAAGAGACAGGCTTTGAAAAACGCGTGCGTAACGAGGTGAAAGAGCGCTGCCGAGTAGGCTCCGACACCAAGGCCGAGAACCATGTAGCCAAGCTGCGAAACGGTCGAGTAGGCCAGCACCCGCTTGATATCGTTCTGGGTAATAGCTATGGTTGCGGCCATGAATGCGGTAAAGGCACCGATGAAGGCAATCACATGGAGAGCATCGGGCGTCAGCATCACAAAGATACGGGCAACAAAGTAGACACCTGCGGCAACCATGGTAGCTGCATGGATAAGGGCGGAAACCGGTGTCGGGCCCTCCATGGCGTCAGGCAGCCAGATGTGGAGCGGGAACTGTGCCGATTTGCCAACGCAACCCATAAAGAGCAGAATTCCGGCAGCGGTCAGCCATGCGTTTGAGAGGGCGAACTTCCCTGCTGCAAGGTTGGCGTAAACCTCGGAGAAACTGAAGGTGTGGAACTGTGAATAGAGAATCAGAATACCGAGCCACATGCCGATATCACCGACACGGTTGGCAAGAAAAGCTTTTTTCTGTGCATCAGCGGCACTGTCCTTTTCAAAGAAGAAGCCGATAAGCAGGTATGAGGAGAGTCCGACAAGCTCCCAGAAGATATAGATAGAGAAGAGGTTGTCCGAGAGAACAATACCGAGCATCGAGAAGGTGAAGATGCCGAGATAGGCAAAATAGCGTCCGTAGTTCTTGTCTCCGGCCATATATCCGGTAGAGTAGAGATGCACAAGAAGACTGATCAGGGTCACCATTGCCAGCATGATGGCCGTCAGGTTATCAATGACGATGCCCATTTTAACCTGAAGCGGGCCGACACCGGGTACATTGCCCAGATCAATCCAGGTAAAGTCCCATGCAACCCGGAAAGCGGGATCGTAGCTCTGCACAATAACCGTCCAGAAAATATAGGCTGATAGTGCGAATGCTGTTCCAAGTATGCCGACACCTATAAAATCACCCCGTCTTGGAAGGCGGCGGTTGAAAAAGATAAGCGTGACAAACGAGAGCAGCGGCAGTAGCAGTACGACTATTGATAACTGAATTAAACTGTGCATGTTCTTTTGTTTTTACAAGAAAAAATTAAAACTGATTGTGCTTTTACCCTTTTTACTCTTTCAATGAATCTATGGAAGAGACATCGACACTCTTGAAAATCTTGAAGATATTGATAACGATTGCAAGAGCGATGGCCGCTTCAGCCGCAGCAAGAACAATGACAAACAGGCTGAACATGACACCCTGCATGCTGCCGTTGTACTTCGAGAATGCCAGAAAGTTGATGTTGGCGGCATTCAGGATAAGCTCGACGCCCATCAGGATAACGATGGCGTTTTTACGGGTCATGACGGCAAAGAGCCCCAGACAGAGCAGAATGGCCGAAATGGTCAGGTAGTGGTTGAGCCCTATGGTTGCGAGTTGTTCCATTGTTGTAGTAAACTTGTTATTCGTGATTGGCCGGCTTGTCGAAACGGGCAAGAAAAGCTGCACCGATAAGGGCTGCAAGCAGGAGAATCGAGGCCATTTCAAAAGGAAGCACGTAGCGCGACATGGTTTCAAAACCGATCCGTTCAACAATACTGCCCTGCAGCATGGTCTCTGAAGGCATCCAGCTGTGCGTGGTATAGAAGGTGTAGAGCAGGGCGCCGATCATGGCGAGAAGCAGCAGCGTACCCGGAATGATATGCAGCACATCGCTTTTCGGCTTGGCGTTCATGATACTGTTGGTAAACATCACACCAAAGAGCAGAAGCACAAGAATACCGCCGACATAGACAACAACCTGCGTTACCGCGATGAAGTCGGCACTCAGGAAGACATAGAGGGCTGCAACACCGAAAAAGGTGAAAAGCAGGGCAAATGCGGAGTAGATCACATTGCGGGTAAAGACGACAAACGCGGCGGAAAGCACCGTGATGGCGGCAAAGATATAGAATATGACCGTATAGGGTGTCAGGTAACTCATAGTTATTCAGCGCATTAATTGTTTCCTCTTATTCTCCGCCACTCTTTTCCTGCTGTGCTGCCTCGGCTGCCTTCTTCTCTTTCTCTGCCAGTGCCTTTGCCTGAAGTTCAGCATTCTTGCGCTTCTTGGCCTCAGCCTCCTGATTGGTGAGGTTACCGAAATGGTAGAGCAGGTTCTGGCGGTCAAACTGTGAAAAATCGCTCACCGGTGTGTGCACCAGGCAGTCGGTCGGACATACATTGGTACAGAGGCCGCAGGTCATGCATTTGGCCGTGTCAATATCAAATACGGGAACCCAGAACTTTTTCTGCTGTCCGTCAGAGGTCTTTCCGCAAACCGCAAGGTCATCGGCGGCAACCTTGATGGTCTCGATGGTAATACAGCTTATCGGGCAGGCCCGTTCGCACTGGCCGCAACCGATGCAGTCCTCAATATTGTTGTAGAGGCGGTACCGTCCGTTCAAAGGGGTAGGAATGACCTCCCTTGGATACTGCAGGGTACAGAGTCCGTCCACCTGACGGAAATAGTCAACATCGTCAACACCGGCATCACCCTTGCGCTTTGTAGCATTGAAAAAATGCTTGAGGGTGATTCCCAATCCGGTGGCAATCGTGACTGCTCCGGTTTTTATATTGCTGAAATACTCACTCATAATCTAATGGACATTTCTTTCCTGCATTGACTGTTGAACACGCTTACGGTACATAGATTTCCCAGATCGCCGTCAGCACAAAGCTGACAAAGGCAAACGGGGTCAGAACTTTCCAGCAGAGGTACATGAGCTGGTCAACCCTCAGGCGGGGAAGCGTCCAGCGCAGCCACATCTGCACAAAAATAAAGAAGAACCCTTTCATCACCATCCAGAAGACACCCCAGACCGGGCCGTTTGTCATATCGTTCAGGGCAAAGGATCCGATATTTGGCAGTGGCGAGTTCCACCCTCCGAGAAAGACGATCGAGATGATGGCTGAAACCATAAACATGCTGCCGTACTCTGCAAGAAAGATGACGGCGAACTTCATGCCGGAGTATTCGGTAAAGTAACCGGCAACCAGCTCGGATTCCGCTTCCGGAATATCAAACGGGGCGCGGTTTACCTCTGCAAGCGAGGCGATAAAGTAGATCAGGAACGGAAGCCAGGCAATCGGCGACTGAAAGAGGAAGAAGTTGGCAAATCCCCATGGACCGGACTGCATCACATTGATCTGCTGCATATCAAGCGTACCGGCCATCATGGCGCCACAGAGCAGGGCGATAGCCGCCGGAATCTCATAACTGACAATCTGGGCGACACTGCGGACTGCACCGTAAAGCGACCACTTGTTGTTGGATCCCCATCCGGCAGCAAGAATACCGACCACCTCGATGGAGACGATGCCGATGGCAAAAAAGAGACCGACATTCAGGCTTGCACCGATAAAGGCAGGGCTGAACGGGAGCACGGCATAGGCAAGGAATGATCCGACAAAGAGGATGCCGGGTCCGATAACAAAGAGAAACTTGTCGGCTGAAGAGGGAACGATGTCCTCTTTCTGCAGAAGCTTCAGGATATCGGCAAGCGTCTGCAGGATACCCCACTTTCCAACCTCCATAGGACCGAGACGATCCTGCATGAATGCGGAGATTTTCCGTTCACCGTATACACCGTAGGTCAGTGCATAGACAGCGATAAAAACAAGCGGGATGGCTGCAAGAATTACCATACCGAGAGGCAGACCCATCGGAGCAAAACCGGTAAGCGCTTCCGACCAGGCATTAAGACTGTTACCCATAAGAAAAGGCATGCTAAATTGCGATAAAGCGGTTACACTCATCTGTCAACCTCCCCGAGCACGATATCGATGCTGCCGATAATGGCAACCAGATCAGGTATCAACTGACCTTTGGAAAGATCCTTCATGGCTGAAAGATTGACAAAACAGGATGAACGGGCTTTGCAGCGGAGCGGTTTGGTTGATTTCCCATCGCTCTGAATGTAAAAGCCAAGCTCGCCGCGAGGGTTCTCCGCCCTGCCGTAAACCTCTCCGGCTTTTGGTCGGATGCGTTTCGGTATGGCCGCTTTCGGATCAAACCCTTCAGCGGATGGCATTTTGGAGATACACTGCTCAATAATGTTCAGGCTCTCGTCGATTTCAAGAGCACGGACAAGGTGACGTGAAAGACAGTCGCCGATCTCCGAGTGACGCCCGTCAGGCACACAGACCTTGAAATCAAGCTCGGGGTAGACCGAGTAGGGGTCGTTGCGTCTCAGATCCCACTTGACGCCGGATCCGCGAAGCATCGGGCCGCTCCAGCCGTAGTTGATGGCTACATCTGCAGGCATGATGCCGATACCGATGGTACGCTTGATAAAGATTTCGTTTTCCGTGAGCAGGCGGTAAAGCTCTTTGGCCTGGGGACGGAAGTAATCGACAAACTCCTTGACCCGCTTGGTGAAATCGGCCGGGATATCCTGAGAAAGGCCGCCGATCCAGATATAGTTATAGAGCATTCGAGCGCCGGATGCCCATTCAAGCAGGGAGAGGATATGTTCCCGGTCACGGAAACAGAAGAGAAACGGGGTGAAGGCACCGAGATCAATGCCGTAGGTACCGATAGCGACAAGGTGTGATGCTATGCGGTTGAGCTCGGCCACGATGACGCGGATAAACTCGACACGCCTCGGGATTTCGATATCAAGCAGCTTCTCGACCGTGATGGCATAGGCAAACTCGCTGTTCATGCCGGAGAGGTAGTCCATCCGGTCGGTATAGGGAACAATTGCCGGATAGTCGACATTCTCGCAATACTTTTCAAAACAGCGGTGCAGATAGCCGAGATAGGGCTCTGCTTCGGTGATCACCTCACCGTCGGTAAGACACTCCAGCTTGAGAACACCGTGGGTTGACGGGTGCTGGGGGCCCATGGCCAGAACCATCTGGTCGGTCGCAAGGCCCTTTTCTATCACAACGACATTGTTGTCTTTTCGGGTAACCCTGACCGAACCCAGTCCAGCTATATCTAATTCCTGCATACGTGAGCTGCTTTTTACTGTTATAATCTTTTTTTAGTAGGGTACCTTTATACCGTGGTAGCTCTCCTGTACCTTGTAATCCTTGCGAAGCGGGAACCCTTCCCAGTCATCGGGGCAGAGAATCCTTCTGAAATCGGGATGACCGGTAAAATCGATACCGAACATGTCATAAGCCTCCCGTTCATGCCAGTTTGCTGTATGCCATACGCACGACACGGTCGGGATAGCTCCCCCGCTGCGCGGGCAGCTCACCTTGACGGCAAGCCTGTGGCCCAGAGCACCAAGCGACTCAAGGTTGCAGACAATGCCGAGCTTCTCTTCAGGGAAGTAATCTACACCCGAAAGGCAGGCCATGTAATTAAATTTCAGCTTTGCATGATCACGCATGAAGAGCGCAATATCCTGCCAGAGTGAAGCATCAAGCACCTCAAAAAACGGCATGGTCGCGTTACCGTCAAACTCCGATACGGCACTGCCGAACTGCTCCCGAATAATCGCGTATGCTGCAGCACTCTCTTTTACCGACTGCGAAATAACTGTTCCTTCTGCCATCTGACTTCAAGCCTTGTTTTTAGTTATGCTCCGACTGCCTTGCGCTCCTCAGCAATAACAGCCTGGGGATCAACACTCTTCTCTGCCAGTTTTTTCAGTGCATCAGCTCTTGAGAGACCTATCTGCTCCATGCGGATAAGCTCCTGAATCTTCATAAGACCGCCGATAAGCGCTTCAGGCCGCGGAGGGCAGCCCGGCACATAGACATCAACAGGAATAACCCGGTCTACACCCTTGAGCACGTGGTATCCATGCTCCCAGTAGGGGCCGCCGCAGTTGGAACAGCTCCCCATGGAGAGTACATAACGGGGTTCGGGCATCTGCTCGTAGAGACGCACAACCCGCTCGGCCATCTTCATGGTAACGGTACCTGCAACAATCATAAGGTCGGACTGACGGGGGGAGGAACGGGGAAATATACCAAAACGCTCGAGGTCATAGTTGGATGCGTTGGTAGCCATCATCTCGATAGCACAACAGGCAAGACCGAAACCCATCGGCCAGATTGATGACAGACGAGCCCAGTTCAGGACGTTGTCAACCGATGTCACCAGCACGTTATGCTTTGTTATTCCGGCATCAAGTAAACCCATAACCTAAAGTAAATATGGTGAATAGTAGTTAATTCCCGAGTGTGGAGGTTTTTCGTACCGGCATTTCAGGCATCTTCGGAATGTTAGGAGTTGGCCTGACCCAGTCGAGATCACCTTTTACCCATGCATAAACAAGGCCGAGCACAAGAATGCCGGCAAAGAGAAGCGCCTCAACAAGAGCGAACTCTCCAAGCTGCTTGAAGACCGTAGCCCAGGGGAAGAGAAAGACAACCTCAACGTCAAAAATGATAAAGATAAGGGCGACGACATAAAAGCGGATATTGAACTTGACCCAGGCACTGCCGACAGCCTCTTCGCCGCACTCATAGGTTGAGTTCTTGGCCGGATTGGGTCTCTGGGGGCGCAGCATGCGGGCGGTAAGAAAACCACCGGCTACAAAAACAATTCCAAGGGCAAGAAAAACAAAGACATTGCCAAAATTACTCAGCGTCTGGTCCATGTAGTACTATTTGATTTTAATCCCGGGCTGCCTGGAAACAATTGGAGATCCTGTAGCGATAACGTTCAACCAGGAGCGCAAATATAAAAAAATTTTCTTTCTGACACAGAAAAAAAACCGGCGTTCTCATCCAGTGCCGGTCTCTGTGCGAAAATCACAATTGTGAAGGGTAAAACTAACATTATTTCACTATTCACAAAACTCTTTTAGTCTGTTACTGACTGCCGCTTTTGATTTTATCGCCCAAACGAATAAAAAGCCTTAATAAAACAAGAGTAACAAAGATGGCGATAAGCAGAATAATGGAGTGGGCTGCAATCCATGATCCGGTAAAAGCGCTCAATGCAGTGCCGAATGTCGCGGTAATCAGCAGCCAGACGATCGGAAGCCACGCCACACCGACAACCGCCGTGAGGGTTGGCTTCATAAACCGCTTGCGAGTCTCTTTATCAGGGAAAAATTTCATATTTATTTAAAAATAGAGGCTTCCTATCTGTTCCGCCATTTCGGCGTCAAGTGTTTTCAGGATTTCATACTCCTTTTTCAGCCCGGCCATATCACCTCTCGAAAGATAGTACATGGCAATCTTGTAGTGTGATTCAACACTCTCAGGCTCAAGCCGGAGGGCCGATTCAAAGGCCTCTTTTGCCTTCTCATACTCCCCGAGATCAAGCCAGGTATCGCCGATTACTCCGTAAACTCCGGCATATCCGGGATCAATATCGAGGGCTTTCTGCAGGGTCTTCAGGGCCTCCTCCTCCTTGCCAAGGGTCAACTGCACAAAACCGAGGTGCTTGTATGCCTCAAGAAAACCGGGGTCAACGGCAATGGTTTTCAGCAGATCACAACCTGCTTTCCGGAAATTGCTCATGGAGAGATTGGTCACCGCCCTGGCGTAGAGTGCTTGCGCATCGCGCCGGTTCAACTCAAGAACCCGGTTGAGCAGGATCAGCGCATCACTGTTGCGCTGCTCGTGCATGCAGTCGAGTGCCTGCTCATAGAGCGTGCGCGCATCAAGGGAGTCCGTTTCCCGCTCTCTCTGTTCTCTGCCATCGATACTATTCAATGTAGCTGAATTTTTTCAGTTTCGGCTCAATACACTCTCCGGGCGTTTCCATGGCATGTTGCAGATTGTCCAGCCATTGCAGCTCTGCGAGAACCTTTTCGCCGAGCCAGCGGCCAAAATCGGGATCGTCGTTTATGCAGCGCACATACTGGGCAACCGGAAAACCGGCCTTGTCGAGTTGTTTTTTTGCATCGTACTCGGTTTCGCTGTTGTCGGCAAAAAAACCGTAGGGGAACATGACCACTCCTTCGTAGCCATCCTCCCGGTAATCCTCCAATGCTTTTTCAATGGTCTCGGCAGTCCACTCCCCTCCGTTGGAGTGGTTAATGCACCCCTGGCGAACATCAGTGAAGATATTGCGGGGGTCCGCCATGATCTTCTGCTTCATCACCTCGAAAAATGCGATAGTCTCTTCAAGACCGGTAAAAACCTTCGGAGTATTCCCGTGCCGGTCCCTGACCAGAGTACCATGAATGACAAGGACAAGACCGATCTTTCCTCCCCCCTTCAGGCTCCGGATCTTTTGGGAGAGCTGTGCAAAGAGGTAGTCAATATAGATCCGGTGAAGAGCGTCATCACTCCAGAGCCTGCTCATCACCTTTACCAGGGCGAAACTCCCCTCACCGCAGACATCCATAACCATCTGGCAGGCCACACCGCAGGAGAATGCGGACTCAACAGGAATCATCGGCACTACAACTATGCCGTCGTAATCCCGGCGAAGCTCCGAGAGCATATCGTCAAGGTAGGGCGGAACAAAGTAGTAGGCATCAAATACCCTGACATCAGCCTTTGCAAGAAACCCGCTTCCGTATCTGTCAAGAGCCGCCTCAAGCGTTTTTGTCTGCGCCCGGTTTATGGCAATAAGCTTTGAACGGTAACGATTGAGCTTCCAGTTGATATAGTGCTTGGTTGAACGGTAATCAGCAATAAAATAGATCAGGGCTGTCGGCACCTTGACAATCTGGCGGGTAACGACCAGAAGAATCCTTCTCGAACTCGGCCAAAGATTCCTGATCGTCAGCTTGTCAACCTCTCCGTATGTTGTAACAACAACGGCATATCTCTTGCGCTTCACAACCCCGTCCACCATTTTAGCTCGGTAAAGATCACGGAAAAGCCGACAATACCGCCAATAAGGGTCTGCATGAAATTATGTGCTTTCAAATGGATTCTGGACCACATGAGAAGGGGTACAAGCAGGAGAAGCCATAAAGAGACAGCACCGAACTGCAAAAAAAGCAGCGCAACAGAGGAGGTAAAGGTGAAGAGATGAATGCTGATTTTCCACTGAAGGGTTACCAGCAGAATAAAAACCATATTGACCGCATTGAAGAGAAGAATGCCGGAAAGCAGAGCCGGAGCATCAAGATGCTTCATAAACTCGTAACCGAGGGCGTTGATGGCCACCAGTACCAGGAGCGGAAGAAAGCGCTGCTCCCGAAAGGTGATATTGTAATCGGAGACCTTCCCTATTTTTTTAAGACCGAAGATCAGAAGCATGGGGACAATCGTGCTTGAAAGAAAAAGCACCATCAGGTAGGAGATGTTGTGCGGGTCGGCACGGTATCCCAGCAGCACAATCGTTGTATAGACAGCCGGAGCAACCACAACCGGATTGATCACCCATGAAATAAAGTTTGCAAAACGTTTTAGATCAAACAGCATGGGCACATGACGAAATAATCGGGAATAAATAATTTTCTTGCGGCACACCCTGAAAAGTATGTCGAAAGATAGTTTTTATTAAAATAAAATCCACGTATATTCGTAGTCTCACGTTGCGAGAGTGGTGAAATTGGTATACACGCTAGTCTTAGGAACTAGTGCCGTGAGGCGTAAGGGTTCGAGTCCCTTCTCTCGCACTGAAATGTGAACATGCCAAAGTGGCGGAACTGGTAGACGCGCTGGACTCAAAATCCAGTGGGTGCAAACTCGTGTGGGTTCGAGTCCCACCTTTGGTACCAACAAAAAACAAAAGGCTCGCCAGTAGCTGACAGCGGCGACCTTAAGCATTTTACCGGGACACTCTCTTCATGGATAGAATGTATTCGCCGTGGCGTGAAGTATACATGCAGTCATTCAAGGATGACAAGCCTGCCGGTGCGAACGGAAAATCAGTGTTCGCTGATATTCCTCCCGAGGAGGATGAGAAGCGTTTTGTGCTCTACCGGGCAAAAAAGTGCTTCATCATCATGAACCTCTACCCTTACAACTGCGGACACCTCATGGTGATCCCCTACCTCCAGACTCCTGATTTCATCGATCTTGATCACGAAACAAAACTTGAGGTCATGGAGTTGACCGACCTGTGTATCCAGGCGCTCAAACTCACGCTCAGACCGCAGGGTTTCAATTTCGGAGCAAATCTCGGCAGGGTCGCCGGAGGCAGCGTTGATACGCACATTCACTTCCATATCGTACCCCGCTGGGAGGGCGACACCAATTTCATGCCGGTGCTTGCTGATGCAAAAGTGCTCAGCAATGACCTCCGCTCCACTTACAGCAAGCTGAAAGAGGCTATCGCAGAGCTGACAAAGCCAAAGGCATAGCACCCTTCCGGCCGATGGAACAGATCCCCTGCCCTCTCTCCAACTCCACCGAATTTACCCCTTTTCTGCAGGTTCCCGACCGCTTTGATCCTTCCGGAAAAGTTCTCTGGCAGCTTGTTCGATCTACAGCATCAGGGCTTATTATGCTCAATCCCCGTCCGGTGAGCACTGAAATGGCGGTTCACTACCATCGCGGCAGCTACGATCCTCACATGCAGGCCGGAACAGGAAACTCACCCGCACAGAGAGCCTATCTTGCCGCAAGAAAGCTGTTGACGGGTTACAGGGCATCTTTTGTTCTGAAAGGGGCGTCCGCTCCCCCGCAGAAGCTCTCGATTCTTGAAATAGGGTGCTCCACCGGAGAGCTGCTCAGCCATCTGCACCGGATAAAGGGGATCCCGGAGGATCAGCTTTATGGCGTCGAACCGGAGAGCAACGCCGCTGAATACGCACGAAAAAGCTTCGGATTGCATATCTCTCAATCAATTGAGGATTTAAGGCCAAATACCCGGTTGTTTGACCGCATAGTGCTCTGGCATACGCTGGAACATATTCACGATCTCCATGAAACCGTTGCGTTTGCAGGAGCGCGGTTACAGGAGAACGGAATGCTTGTGCTTGCGCTGCCAAACCCGGAAAGCCATGATGCCCGCCACTACCGTGAGAACTGGATAGCCTGGGATGCGCCGCGCCATCTCTACCACTTCGTCCCGAAAACAGTTGAAAAGCTGCTCGAAGAGCATCATCTGGCGCTTGTCACCTGCCGGCCTTACCTGCCCGATTCGCTCTACAACACCATCTACAGCGAAAAACTTCGCCGTAAAAGAGAGCGCTCCCTTTTTACCGCACTGCAATTTGGAGCAGCGGTACAGCAAGCGATTGTAGCCGCAGCCATAGGGGTTTTATGGCCGCTGAAGGCTTCAACCATTGTCTATTTTGTGAAGAAAAAGGAGTTGAAGAAGAGCAGGGAGAGCTTTCAAACAAGGACTTAAACGACTGCAAGGACTACAGGGACAAATAAAAGAAGAAGAGGCTCCCCCCCCTGCTGATACTATTCAACCAACAGGGGTTGTATGGTCAGCTTTTCGCGACCGTTGCTTTTGAGCGGCCGAGGGCTTTGTCGAGGCGGACGCTGGTAACAAGGTAGTCGTAGACTGCCTGCAGGTAGTTGGTTTTGGCCTTGTTGAGCTGAAGTTCGGCGTCGGTCAGTTCGAGACGGGAGCCAATTCCCTCCCTGAACCGGAGCTGCGATATTCTGTAGCTGCGCTCTGCAACCGTGATGGTTTTTGACTGCACCTCAATTCTCTTCTTCGACTCTCGGTAACTGGAGAGGATGATTTCAATCTCTGCGCGGATATTGGCCTTGAGATCCTCATAGCGTGTTCTGGACTGCAACTGCTCAATCTTTGCCTGCTCCACCTGGGAGCTTATCCTGAAACCGGTAAAAATCGGCATTGAGAGCTGAAGGCCCACCGCTGAAGAGACCGGCCAGCGTGACTGCGAAAGTTTTACTCCATCATTGAACGCGGTCTGTGACTCAAGCTTTCCAAACGCCGAGAGCACGGGAAAGCGTTCAGCACGGGCGGAGGAGAGTTTTTCCCCCTGGGCCTGCACCTGCAGCTCAAGCTGACGCAGATCGGGGCGTTGCCCGAGCGCCTCCTCATAAGCCGCAGCAATTTCAGCCGGATAGGCAGCCGAAGAGAGTTCAAGCTTTCCGGCCAGCCTGAGTTCCGTATCGGGTGTTACACCCATGGCATTCTTGAGCTTTGTCATCGTAATACCGACACGGCTTTCGGCCTGAAGGAGCTCCGGCCGGAGATTTTCAACCGAGAGAAATGCCTTGAGCGTATCGATATCGGCAGCAACACCCTGGCGGAACATCGCCCGGGTATCCCTGCGTGACTCCTCCCAGCGTGCAATGCTCTGCTCAATCAGCTTTAACTGATCCCTTGAGATGAGCGCATCGAAATAGGCCATCTTGATGTCGGTGATAACAGCTGCCTCGGTATTCCGGTAGGCCGCTTCACTCATTTTGCGCACCGTACCGGCGGCCCGTATTCCGGCAAAAGCTGAACCGTTGAAGATCGGCTGACGGAGATTGAGCGTTGCACTTGCCGAATTGTCGGCGCTTATCTCGATAGCGGTAAAGGAAGAACCGCTGCCTCCGTTAAAAATATCGGGAAAAAAAAGGATTGAGGGTTTCACCGAACGGGTGTAGATCAGGTCTGTGGTGACCTGGGGAAGCACCCTTGACCATGTTTCGCGAATCTTCTGGTGTGCCATATCCCGGTCGAGGCGGGCAAGTTCAAGTGCGCGGCTTTTTTCGAGCCCGATACGAACCGCATCATCAAGCGAGAGAGGTGCACTCTCCTGAACCGGAGCCGCATAAAGAGTGGACGATGCCGACAGAACAAAAAGTGAAAAGAGGAAAAAAATGGCCGGTCTCAACCTGTTCATAAAAGAGTCTGTCTTGATGAAAGAAATCCTGCGACTGCCATTCGGGCAGTATGTCATCCAATATACAAAGTGCTTGGTATTTCGTAAAAATCATAACCGGTAGCGCTCGCCCCAGAGTCCGGAGAGACGCTCCTTCAGATACTTCTCCCTCCCCTCATCTCCAGGCCGGTAGTAAGGCTTCGGATCCATACCATCCGGAAAATAGTCCTGCCGGACAAAATGGCCCGGATAGCTGTGGGGATACTGGTAGCCCGCGCCATATCCCTCCTGTTTCATCAGTTTTGTCGGAGCATTGCGCAGGTGAAGCGGAACTGCCAAATCCTGCATCGGGCCCGACTCCCTGAGCGCCTCATTGATTGCCTGATAACTCGCGTTGGATTTTGCGGCCGAGGCCAGATAGGTAACCCCCTGTGCCAGATTGATGCGAGCTTCGGGCATACCGATAAGTTCAACGGCATGAAAGATCGAAATCGCAAGCGTAATGGCATAGGGATCGGCATTGCCGATATCTTCACTGGCAAAAATCACCATCCGGCGGGCAATGAATTTGGGGTCTTCGCCCCCTTCGATCATCCTTGCCAGCCAGAAGAGCGCGGCATCGGGATCTGAACCACGCATCGACTTTATAAAAGCGGAGATAACGTCATAATGGTTCTCGCCTCCCTTGTCATATACCGGTGCCCGGTGCTGCAGCGCCCGTTCGAGCAGCTCCCGGTCGAGCACAATCTCCGTTTGATCCTGCGGGAGCAGAGAGAGC
Source organism: Chlorobium ferrooxidans DSM 13031 (assembly GCF_000168715.1). GTDB lineage: Bacteria > Bacteroidota > Chlorobiia > Chlorobiales > Chlorobiaceae > Chlorobium > Chlorobium ferrooxidans. The sequence continues at coordinate 26,817 of NZ_AASE01000020.1, forward strand.
GCCGTTTCAACGGCGTTCAACGCCTTGCGCGCATCACCTCCGGCAAACTGCAACAGAAAATCGGGATCGGCAATCTCAATCTGAAGCTCACCGAAAAGCCGGTCCTCTTTGAGCGCCCGCCGGATGACCGCCAAAATCTCCTCACTCTGGAGAGGCTTGAGAATATAGACCTGCATCCGGCTCAGAAGGGCGGCATTGACTTCAAAAGAGGGGTTTTCGGTTGTAGCACCGATAAGAACAATGAGTCCCTGCTCAATGGCGTGCAGCAGCGTATCCTGCTGCCCCTTGTTGAAGCGGTGAATTTCGTCGATAAAGAGGATGGTTCGCAGACCGGAAGCTCTTGACTTTTGCGCATTGTCAAGCGCCTTTCGCACATCCTTCACCCCCGAATCAATCGCGGAAAGCTGTTCAAAACGGTAGTTGAGTGAAGCTGCGCAGATTTCGGCAAGGGTGGTTTTGCCCGATCCCGGCGGCCCCCAGAAGATCATTGAGGGAAGCTGTCCGCTTGAAATAAAGCGGCGAAGCGGACCCGACGGGCCGACAAGATGCTCCTGACCGGCCATATCGTCAAGTGACCGGGGGCGAACCCGTTCGGCAAGGGGCTGAAAGTAGTTCCCGCTTTCGGGAGCCGGGGAAAAACCGAAGAGATCCGGCGGCATGTTGGGAGTGTCACTCATTCAGAATCCCTGATCAAGCAGCCACGCCTCATTGATCGTTGATGCCTCCGGGGCTGAAGATGAACGCATGCCAATCTGTCGGGCAACATATTTTCCAAGAATATCAAACTCAAGGTTGACCCTGCTTCCGGCTTTAAGATCATTGATGGTCGTATGGGCAAAGGTATAGGGAATAACAGCGGCGGCAAAGCGGAGCCTGTCAAGCTTGGCAACAGTCAGACTGATGCCGTCAATCGTGATGGAACCGGCAGAGACAATAAAAGGGGTAAATGTTTCAGGAAAGCTGATCCAGAGCTCCCGGCTTGAACCAAGCTCGCGTATCTCATGAACAGATGCCGCACAATCCACATGACCCAGCACAAAATGGCCGCCCAGTCGATCCAGTGGACGAACCGCCCGCTCAAGATTGACCAGTGAACCGTTGGCGAGCTCTCCGAGCGTCGTCTTGCTGAGGGTCTCTTCAACCGTATCGACCTCAAACCACCCCTCTCCAAGAGCAACAACCGTCTGGCAGGCACCGTTGATGCTGACACTCTCGTCAATCGAGAGCGTGCCGAACTCAACCGGATTCGTGTAGTGAACCCGGAGCCGCAGCCCCCCCTTTTGCCGTACCACTCCCCTCACCCGGCCGACATCCTTGATAATTCCGGTAAACATGGCTAATACCTTTCCCTTTCAGTAGTGCAACAGAATCATAACCCTTTTTCTTTCAATATATCACCTTGGCAATAGACAACAAACCCTGCTGCCGGAACTCTGATCTGCAGAGCCGAACCATGAACAGCGATGAGCGGGGCCGATTCACCGCACTGCCGGGCATCAGTGGAGTAGAGGCAGCTCATCGTGCCCGGTGAGCTGTTTATGCGGCTGTCAACCACAACCCACAGCTGAATATCATGCTCGGTGTCGGTGTTAATGGCACAGAGAAATTCCGACCCTGCATAAATCCTCGACCATGCAACCACCCAGTGCAGCTCGCCATTTACCGGCTGGGGATAGTAAAAATCCCCTTCCCGTCCGCTCTCCGATACCTGCCGCAGATACTGCCGGCCCCGGCGAAGGGCGATATGCTCACGGCGCAAACGGGTCACATCCTGCACAAAACGGTACACCTCATGCTGTTCATTGAAGAAGTGCTTTCCGCTGCTCTGAAAAGAGCCGAAACCGCCTCCGAACATGCACTCCCGAAGGAATACATCACTGTAGGAGTCATCATCGGTGCGGCGGTCTGCGCCGTTGAACGCCTGTTCTGTACCGTAATAGATACAGGGTATGCCTGCCGAGAGCAGGTTCAGGCCGAGCGCTGCGGGAAGCAGCCGGGCACTGCGCGCCGCATCGCCGCAAAACCGGAACTTGTGACGAACACCTACCTGGTCATGATCGTCGAGCATGGTAACAATATGCTTGGCATACCATTGATGGCTCCGCCTGTTATCAAGTATGCTGTTGCGGAAAAGATCGAAATAACCCTCCTGGGCTTCCGTATCGGGGTTTCCGGGGCTTCGCCACCCTTTGACAAGAAATTCGAGTTTGTCGGGGATATCATCGATACCGAGCGCGGCATCGAGGCCGGTCGTATCGAGAATTGTGGCGGCGTATGCTCGCCCTCCGGTTATTTCACCGATAATCGTAAAGTTCTCCTTGCCTATCGACTCGGCAAATTCATGGATGGCTGTAGCAAAAAAGCGCACGGCTCCCGGCTCCATATGTTTGACGGTATCAAGGCGGAAGCCGTCTATATCGGCAAAGGCAATCCAGAAGCGGTAGACATCGGTCAGATAACGAAGCGCCTCTGACACCCTGAACGCTCTGATACGGCGTTCAATATCCTGAACGGAATCCGGATCCCTGAGCGCATCACCGAGACAGATATCCTTGAGCGTACAGAAGTCACCATCAAGAAACTCCGGAAACGAATCCCACTCCTGTATCTCTCCCCGGCAGGTCCAGGTAGCAGGCGACTGGAGCTCTTCAGGCCAGACCGCACCATCGGGCCATGCGCCGCTCTGGAAAGGGGCTGGAGCCGCATCAAAGGGGATGCCTCCCTCTTCACCACTCGACAACCGGTATCCGCTCACCGGCCAGGCACACCCTCCCTGATAGATGTAGCGCTGATTACCTTCGTAGGCAAACACATCTCCGGCATGGTTGATGATGATATCAAGGATCACCCTGATACCGAGATCATGCGCAGCCCTGACAAACTCCCGTAACTCCTCTCTCGTTCCGAAGTGAGGATCGACATCAAGAAAATTCTGGATACCGTAACCATGATAATCGTTGCTCCCGGTGACCTGCCTGAAGACCGGACTTACCCATATAGCGCTTATTCCGAGCCTTTGGAGATAACCAAGCTTCGCTTTCATGCCGGCAATTGTACCTCCGCACCACCGTTTTCCGGCCTCAAACCAGCTCTCAGGGGAGGCCGTTGCTTCATCAGTCAGAGTATTGAAAAGCGATGTCGTACGCTCTCCCGGAAGGGCGGCAACCGGAATCCCCTCACTGTTGCAAAAGCCGTCATACTCTTTTCCGTCCGAAAAGCGGTCAAGAAAGAGAAAATAGAGCACTTCATCCTCCCACGAAGCCGGTGAGGGATAAAATTGCCGGTTTTCGACCAGTGCCTGAAAATCAATATCAGCAAGCCGGCGTTCAACGGCTGAATACACGGGATCCTTTCTCTTCGAAACCATGAGCATGCTGGTTTATATGAGTGAATCAAAATAACGTTCGATAGCGCACAACTGAAATCCGCAAGGACAATAGCCTCTCCGGACAACAAAAAAGCCGGCATCACTGCCGGCTTGAGGATTTCGATGCCGACAGGTCGGGAGCGGCACCTTCATCAAAACACACAGCAGATTATTCGCATAATCAAGCAAGCGCCTTGAGCGCTGCACTGTAATCCGGCTCCTGTGTAATTTCAGGCACCTGTTCGGTATAGACCACCCTGCCGTCAGCATCAACAATCACAATAGCTCTTGAAAGAAGCCCCTTGAGCGGACCGGAGGTAATGGTGACGCCATAATCACGACCGAATTCGGGAGAACGGAAGACCGAAAGCGAAACAACATCTTTCAGCCCTTCAACTTCACAGAACCGCTTGTGTGCAAAGGGTAGATCGGCAGAGATACAGAGCACGATGGTGTTGTCAAACTGCGCGGCCTCCTGGTTGAAGCGCCTTACAGAAGCAGCACAGACCGGGGTATCAAGGCTTGGAAAGATATTGAGAACCAGTCTCTGGCTTGCAAAATCAGCAGGTCCGGCCTCTGAAAGATCGGTTTTCACCAGACAGAAAAAGGGGGCGTCAGACCCGATTACGGGAAGTGTACCGATTGTCTCGGCAGCGTTGCCCTTCAAGGTAATGTGTGCCATAAAAAAGCGTTTAAAAATTAAAAAAAGTATCCGGCAAAAAAGGGTGTCATCGGCGCTAAAGCCTGGACGACAGCTATACAACCACAAAGAAGATGAATGCGTTCAAAAAAAATGTAATCCTCTGCGCTCCGGTTTCACGACGCCGGGAGCAGTTGAAAATATCCGTTAACGGCAACGACCTGAAGAGGGTAATCAAACACTCCGGATAGTGCTTCTGAGGTAAGCATATCACTTTTTTTCCCGTCGCCGACAATACGCCCCCCTTTCATCAGCACAACCCGCTCTATCTCGGGCGGAATCTCATGCAGGTGATGCGTAACAAGCACAACCGTTTTGTCAGATCCCATCAGCTTTCGAACGGTTTCAAGATAGTGCAGCGATGCCGCGATATCAAGACCTGCGGTCGGCTCGTCAAACAGAAGCGCATCCGGATCATGCACGAGCGCCCTGCCGAGCAGAAAACGGCGCTGCTGGCCGGTTGACATGGCACAAAAAGGTCGCTCCTTTAACGCGGCAATACCAAGCTCCGCCATAACCGATTCAGCTTTTTCCCGCTCTTCATTGCTGAACTCCTGGTACTGCCAGGTATCAATAGATGCATAAAAGCCTGACAACATAACGTTGATCCCATGCGCTCCGGGCAGATAATCACGCTGAAGGTCATCGGAAACAATACCGAGACGACGGCGGAGCTCCATGACATTCCAGCGATCCCTGCCGAAAATCCGGAGATGGCTGTCAGGATTGTAAACAGGGTGGAGCTCGCAGGAAAGCAGCTTCAGGAGCGTGCTCTTGCCTGATCCGTTCGGTCCGAGAATAACCGTATTGCACCCCGTCTCAATCTTCAGCGAAAGGTCGCTGAAAACCTTTGTACTGCCCGAATATGCCGTGATGTTATGGATATCAATGATCTTCTCTTTCACTTAATTCCAGAGGCCTCCACCCCGTGAAAAGCTGTATCGGCCTGCACCGAAAAAGAAGATCGCAAGCGAGCCGAAAAGATAGAATGCCTGCACTTCAAGGGCGTATGCACCATGATCGCCAAGAGAATAAAGCTGGCCGGTATGAACCAGATAGACTGCCATCACCATAACAAATGCCTCAATAAGAGCCGCCGGACGGGTAAAGATTCCGAGTATGATAAAGAGCGGCGCAAGAAGCTCTCCGAGCAGAATACCGTGTGAAAGATAGCCCGGCAAATGAGCCTTGAGCAGCATCTGCTCTACAAAGCCATAGCCATGCTGAAGCTTGTTGACTCCATGAAAGAGCATCAGCCCTCCAACCGAAAGCCGAATCAGCAGCTTTCCCAGATCATTGTTACTGACAAGACGGTCCATCATAGGCGCCCTCCTTTTGGTATATTTTTTAGCCATTTACACTATCATGTTTTAAAAACCACAAAAACACAAACATCCCGGCACCGCTACAGGCTTTGAACATAGGCTTCCAGCAGCAAATCACTGCCGAAAAACCGCGGCGTTTCAAACTTCAGGACGACGGCATCATCCGGGATGCTGATGCCAAGCGGGGCAAATGAGCTCAGGGCGTCGCCGCCAAAGAGCTTGGGCGCAATAAACATATAGATTTTGTCAACCAGCCGCTCCCGTATAAACGAAGCCGAAAGTCGGCTCCCGCCCTCAACGAGTATGGAGAGGATCCCGTGTTTGTGCAGCTCTTCAAGCACCTGGCGCAGATCAAGCTCACCTGCATGCTCACGAACAAAGAGCACCGTCACTCCCCGCTCTCTGAGGAGCCCTGCTTTTTCAAGACCTTCCCAGGCTGATGAGGCAAAAAGAATGGTCGGCGCTTCAGTATTAAAAATTTTCGATTCTACAGGAAGACTCAGCCGCCGGTCAAGCACAACACGGAGAGGATTGCGACCGCTGCAGTGCCTGACGGTAAGCTCTGCATCATCACAGCGAACCGTAGCCTCACCCACCACAACGGCATCATAGCGCGCGCGGAGCCGGTGTACCTCCATTCTTGCCGCTTCCCCGGTAATCCATTTGGAGGCACCGAGCGATGTTGCAATTTTACCATCCAGCGTCTCGGCCAGTTTAAGAGAAACAAAAGGCAAACCTGTGGTATGACTTTTGATAAACGCCTCGTTGAGCTTCACGCATGCTGCTTCAAGCACCCCTTCGGTAACAGCAATACCTGCCCCAAGCAGCTTTGCAATCCCCTTGCCTGCAACGCTCACAAAAGGATCACGGCACCCGACCACCACCCTCGGAATCCCTTTTTCAATAATCAGATCACTGCATGGCGGGGTTTTGCCGAAATGGGAGCAGGGCTCAAGGTTAACGTAGAGTGTGGAACGCCGAAGCAGCTCCTGGTCGGCCACTGAAGCAATGGCATTAACCTCGGCATGTGGAGCCCCATAACGCTCATGAAATCCCTCTCCTATGATCACGCCGTCACAGACAATCACCGACCCGACCATCGGGTTCGGGCTGACCGTGCCGCCGCCCTTCAGGGCGAGCTCAATGCAGCGGTTCATATATACCGTATCATCACAGAGTAGACTCATCATGCTGTCGGATTCGCTCCCGGAGAGACCTGGACCAGCCGGATACCTGAGAGCCTGAGCAGTTCGTCTATATGCTCGATCTTGTAGGGTTTGTCGTAGTAAATTGTTTTTATTCCTACGTTTATCAGCACCTTAAGGCAGTGAATACAGGGGCTTGAGGTAATGTAGATATCAGCTTCACCGATGGAGACGCCATGTTTTGCAGCCATGGCTATGGCATTGATCTCCGCATGGATGGTATTGACACAGTTCTCCTCAACCGTACCGTCAGGATGGGTGCTCCGGTAAATCCGGCAGGTAGTTTCATTGCAGTGAGGCAGGCCGGAAGGCGCTCCATTATAGCCGGTCGAAAGAATATTGTGATCACGAACAATAACCGCCCCGATATGGCCTCTCGTACAGGTAGCCCGTCGGGAGATAAGATGCGCGACGCTCATGAAATATTCATGCCAGCCAAGCCTCTTTTCAGCCCCGGCCTCGCCGCCCTCTCCACCGCATGAGCAACCGCAATCCGACCTTGATTCTTCCTGCATAGTCCTCTTTTTTGATAAATTGAAATAACGTTATCAGTATAGTCCTTTAGGAAGAAGATAGGGAAAAACCATTCGCTCCCGCAACCCTGATTCGGCTCTTATGCATCGTAATTACTTTACGCTCTACCACGCGGCAATGGAACTGCATGAAAAGCTTGCAGGCGGGAGAGTCACCGAAATCTGTTCAGAGCATAAAAACGAGCTTCGAATCGGCTTCAAAACCATGCATGACCACCACATGCAGCTTATCGTGGTCACACACTCGCCGCAACTCTCTATCTACACAAAAGAGGGTTTTCAGCAAAAAGGGAAAAATTCAGCAAGCCTCATGAGCGAGGTATACGGAGTGGCGGTCACTTCGGTTGAAATCGCATCTTCCGACAGAGTCATCCGAATCCGTCTTGAGGATCACTCCGTTCTTGTGCTGCAGCTCTTTCACCCGAAGAGCAACGTTTTTCTGGTTCGTGAGCACCTTGTTACCGATGCCTTCAAGCATAAAACCGACCATCTCGGCAAACCATATCCGACTGAAGATGAGAGTCCGGGATATTTACGAACACTTGAAACACTCACCCGTGATAACGCCCGGTTTATCAGCCTCTTCAACCATGAGAGCGGCAGCACGCCGCAAAGACTCTCGGTGATCCTCCCTGGATTCGACCGCACCCTTGCCGTGGAAGTGATGAAACGGGCCGATGAGAGCGAGAGCGCGGAGGCGCTTTTCGGGGCATTCCGGTCACTCTTTTACGAGCTGCTTGACCCGATGGTTCAGGTGACGGAAAAGGGGAACGGCGAACCGGGATTCACCCTGCTGCACAACGCTCCGGCCGATACCGGGCGCTATGACTCTGTACTCGAAGGGCTCTCGGTCTACAGCACAAGGATTTACCGCTATCTTGACACGGCTGATGAGCTGAAGGCCTATCGGGCAAAACTGGTGCAGCAGCTTACCAAAACCGTTAAGGAGCTTGAACAGTACAACCCGGGGCTGCTTGAAAAAATTGCTGCAAACTATGACCTCTCCGGCCATCTCCTCATCGCCTCTCTCTATCAGGAGAGAAGAGATCCGCTCACGATAAGCGTAAAAAACATATTGGATACGGATAATCCGGAGAGCGAAGTGACCATTACACTCAAAGCGGCGCTTTCACTGCGTGAAAATGCCGAAGAGTATTTTGCCAAGGCATCAAAAACGAGAGGAAAACTCAACACATTGCAGGCCCGGCAAGCCACCACTCTGCTAAAAAAAAGAGAGCTGGAAGCACTGCTTGCCGAAACCGGAGCGATCACAACACCCAAAGAGGCACGCAGGTTTATTGAGAATCATGGCGGAAGCGGGAAAAAAACCGGCGGTCGCCAGGTAAAAGGGGGCGAAAGCAATCTGCCGTTCAGAAGTGTTCAGATCTCCCCCTCCATAACGCTCCTGATCGGCAAAAATGCCCTGAACAATGAGCTGCTGACCTTCAGCCACAGCAAACCTGACGACATCTGGCTCCATGCCCGCGGGGCTGCCGGTTCTCACTGTCTGTTGAAAGGGGCGTCGCTTCACCACAAGGCTGAAATCAGAAAAGCCGCCGGGATTGCCGCATGGTACTCCGCAGCTAAACACTCAAAACTTGTTCCGGTGATCTACACCCTGAAAAAATATGTCCGTCGGGGAAAGAGACTTGCACCCGGACAGGTAATCGTTGAACGCGAAGAGGTGGTGATGGTTCGTCCGGAAAAGGAGGGGAATGAGAAGTAGGTTACAAAAAAAACATCGCTGATCAGTAAATACAGGGTGCTCTTTGAAGTGTATGTTTAACGATACACCTCCTTGCGATGGGCCACCCGAATAACCAGCACACAAACCGCTTCATCGTTGATGTCACACAGCACAGGATAATCACCAACACGATATCTCCAGAGTGCTGAATGATTGCCATGCAAAGCCTTGCCATACTGTCGGGGATTCATGGCTACCCGTTCGCGTAAATAGGCGATAATCCGTTTGGCATCATTCCGGTCAATCCGGGCTAATCCCCTCTCCGCCTCACGGGTTACGTCAATCTTCCAGACCAAGTCGATGCTCCACTTCGTCTAAACCGGAAACCGCTTCATCCCCCGTTCGCACACGATCCAGCACCTGCTCGGCCATATAAATATCTTCAAGATCGTCAAGATGCTCAAGAATAGCCTCCCGAATGTAAAAGGTCTTGGTTCTTCCGGTTCTTTTCGCAAGAGTATCAAGCCGCTCCCCGATACTTTTAGGAATACGGATACCCACAATATGATCAGCCTTCTCTTTTTCCATTATTGGACTTTTTACTTGCTCGTCATCTCATGAATAACATGTTAAACAAACATCCTCCTATATCAAAACCCGGAGATTATCGGGGTAATCATGGTTGAGCGCTTTTACAAATGGGCGCCCTTATGATTATCCATTTCTGAAAGGCGATATATCGGGCTATCTTGATGAAGAAAAGTGCATATCAACTCAAGCAATGATATCATGGAAACCTATAAACTCGTACTGCCCGAACACCTCAACCACTACGGCTTTCTCTTTGGCGGAAACCTGCTGAAATGGATTGACGAGGTGAGCTACATCACGGTTTCGCTTGACTATCCGGGCTGCAACTTTGTAACCGTCGGCATGGACAAGGTGGAGTTCAAAAAGAGCATAAGGGGTGGCACAATCCTCTGCTTTGTCACGGAAAAAAGCAAAATCGGCCACACCTCGATCGAGTACACCGTGAACGTCTTCAAAAAGAGTATTGATACCGGCAGCAGGGTTCTGGTGTTCAGCACCAACATCACCTTTGTCTGTCTGAATGAGAAGGGGGTCAAAAAAGCGCTCTGCGCCGGAAGTCCACTTTGAACACCCTGCTGAACTGAAGAGCGGCACGCTCTGTTACCGGGTAGTGTTAAAAATCGAGCGGTTCAGAGAAAAAGCAAGCAGAATTCCGATGGCCGAGATGACAATATTGCCGAGCCACATCGAGAGCATGGGGTCAAGCAGACCTCGTTCGGCGATGGTCTCGCCTGAAATCATGAGCATCCAGTAGAGCACAAAAAAGAGCAGCGACATGCCTGCTCCGACTCCGAACCCGCCACGACGAGCAAGAACGCCGAGAGGTGCTCCAACCAGAACAAAAACAAAACAGGCAAGGGAGAGTGAATATTTCTTGTGATATGCGGCCATATAACGGTTGTACATACTCCGGTTTGCACTGATACTCTGGCGTTCAGCGTCAAGCGCTGCGAGCTGCCTGTCAACATAGCCTTCCGCAGCGATCTCCTTTTTACGGCTTTCGTCCGCACTCCCCCCGGAACCCGTTCCTGCTATCTGACGATTCATGCTCTCAAGCGACAGATTGATGCGCTTTTCAGATGCGGCTATCCTTTTTTGAAACTCGTCGCCAATGGAGAGCAGCTCCCTTGCCGAGAGCTCACTGTCTCCGGTACGCAGCCGGTTGGCGGAAGTGCGGGCAAATCCAAACCCTGACGACTCAAAGACAAAGCGATACTTTTTGAAACTCAGGTTTCGGTAGACCTGGTGGGCCGGTTGCTTTACCTGATGGATTTCACCGTCGAGGAGCGTCATGACGAGGTACTGGAAATCGCCGGAAAACTCAATAGTTCCCCGCTCTGCTGTCTCCATCGTGGTGAAATTCGGTCGTGATCGATCATAGATCACAACACCCCTGATCTCCTTTGACTGGTCATCGGCTTCACGAACAAGAATGGAATACCCATCCACAAGCGTTGAAAAAGCGTTCTCTTTCAGCCCGAACGCCGGTTTCGCCCTGGCTATATCAACCATGAGCGATTTGGCATGGTAGTTCGCCAGGGGAAGGACAATATTGTTGAACCGCTCAACACAGAGTGAGAGCAGAAGAGCGACACAGAGAACCGGAAACATGAGGCGGTAAAGGGAGATGCCCGAAGCCCTGAGGACCGTCATCTCGGAGTTTGTGGTAAGGGAACCGAATGCCATCACCACCGCAATAAGCACGGCCATGGGAGCTGCAAGCCCTACCATCCAGGCAGACTGGAGGATAATCAGCTCAACTATAGCGGAGAACGCAATTCCCCTGCCGATAAACCGGTCGGCGAAACTGGCAAAAAACTGAAGTATCAGAACAAAAAGAATCGTTATGAAGGCAAAAAGGAAGGGCCCGACATGGGATTTCAGGATATAGCGGTCAATAATTTTCATAAAGAGTCTCTTTCACTTCTCTCCGGTTCATCACCCCCGTTGAACCGGGAGGTGAGAGAGGCGGAGCATGATCTGAATCAATATAAAATAAAATCCCGTTGATCAGACCGGTTATGAAAAAGTCAACGGCGAGCAAAGGCTCGTTTGCTGCCTTCGTCTGAACTAACCCCGAAGAAGCAGTGTTACAACTGTACAAGCATCCTCTGACGCTTCGAATACTTTCCCCCGCCTTAAAACATGTAAACAGGAGCGTAATGATGAAAACTAACATCTGGTTAGTCGCAGGAATTGCAGGAATGCTTCTATCAACACCGTTTGCTGATGCCCGGGCAAAAGTAACGGTAAACATCGGGATCGGGGTTGGCCAAAACAGGGTCCATCATCACCATCGCCGCTACGTCCGTAGAAGAGCCCCTCGCCGTATTGTCGTTCGGACACGGCATCATGAGATCAGGCGCCATAATCAAAACAACCGTACCAGAGTGGACATAAGGCTCTGAGACAGCTCTGGTCAAGGTTAACCGCAGAGAGGGAGTCAACCGGTTGCTCTCCTGCTGTTATCCTGAACAAACCCGAACTGCTGCTGAACATGAAGCTCCCTGAACGACCACAAGGGGCTACACAACCCGGTAGCGGGTCAGGGCAAAGGAGAAGTAGAGGATGCTTGCAAGCATGATGACGTAAGGCAGTCCGTCCGAGCCGAGCAGATCCATGGCAGAGCCGATCAGCAGAATACCCGCCGTTCCGCCGGAGGCCTCCATAATCGAGTATCCGGCATTGGCAGTCACCAGTTCATCACCCTCATATTTGTCGCCGATCAGGGCAAGAGAGGTGGAATAAATAGCGCCGGTTACCCCTCCCCACAAAAAGAGCAGGATAAACGCCTGATAATTGACATAGATCGCAATCGGCAGATAGACCGCGCAAATCATACTCATGAACGCTGCGATCACAATAACATAGCGCCGGTCAATAAAATCCGAAACCCAGGTCAGCGGGGCTTCAAGCAGCAGCGCGCCCATCATAAAACAGCTCAAGAGGAGTGCCGATTCGTGTAACGGCAGAGCATTTCTCATACCATAGAGGGTAATAAAGGCACACACTCCGAAATAGGAGACCCCGGCCATTGCGATGGCAAACATCGGCCCCTTGGTCTGCATGATGCTCTTCCAGATTCCGACTCCACCCTTGATCCTGAAGGAGGGCACCATATAGAGACCTGCAAGAATCGGCAGCAGGGCCGAAAAGCTGAGCAGAGCGGAGAGGAGAAAAATAAAGCGGACGTTAAATGATCCTGAACCGGCAGCGGTAATATGAGAGCCGGATAGCACAACACCCTGGAGCCAGGGCATCAGCAGAACCAATATCCTGCCGGAATAATCGATCAAAAGAGGGCCGAAGGCAAAACCAAGGGAGATGGAGGTGCTGTACAGGGCAACCATCAGCCCTTTGTTCCGTTTGAATTTCATCCCGGCAATCCATGTCTGGAGCAAAATCATAAAGATAAAACACCCGACACTGTTCAGAAAAACCGCAAACGTCCAGATATAGATGTTTGCGGTATAGGCAAGCAGCAGAAGAGAGGGTATACGCCAACAGG
>NZ_AASE01000019.1 GCF_000168715.1 Chlorobium ferrooxidans DSM 13031
AATATTAAACAATGCGGATGACTATTTGAAAAGATAGTTGCTATAATTCGGAATAAATTATAATATAACACCGTATGAATACGTTTATGAGACAGATTGATCGATGGATCTGTGCGGCTTTTCAGAAAGAAAGAGTAGTCGGTATTTGAAACAATTAACAAGGGGAGGTTACATCATGGGCTCAATCAGAATGCATTTAAAATTCGACCCCAGTGTGGTCATGTATCTGGTGATTATTGACAAACTGCTGGCAAAACGGGCTGATCTTCTCAAGGTAAGGCCGTCAGAGAAATTTTTCGACATGATCAGAGAGCAGGTTGTGGCACATGTGGCAGAAGGTGCTGAACCGCCAAAGGAGATCGCTTCTGCGATCATGAACATCGCCGATGACATCATTTCACATCGTGAAGTGACCCTGAAGGCTGGTGACTACATCGCGCTGATGAGCTACGCAAAGGCTAACAAACTCCTATGATCTTCTCCTGTTTTTCCGGGATGAGCTCAACGCTCGTCCCGGAATGATGTTTGATTTTTCGACTTCAAAAAAAGGAGCCCCCCACCATGTCTTTTGAAGGATTTCCAATCGTTATAGGCCTCGAACTTACCCTTGCCTGCAATCTCAGATGCCGGCACTGTGCTTCTGCTGCAACCACAAGGTCCCGTTCAAATGAGCTCTCTCTGGAAGAACTGCTCTCTATTTGCGATCAGTTTCCGGATCTTTTTGTTCAGGAAGTCGATATCACCGGAGGAGAACCTCTGCTCCGTCCGGAGTGGTTTGCTGTTACTACGCACCTTAACAAGCTTGGCATCCCGGTACGGATGGTTACAAATGGCTCGCTTCTGAAAGAAAATGTTCCTCAACTCAAAGAGAGTGGTATTGCAACTGTCGGTATCAGCCTTGACGGTCTTGAAGCGACGCACGACCGAATAAGGGAAAGGCCGGGACTCTTCAGAACAATTGTCAGCGGCATAGAGACAGCCCTCAAAGCGGGTATTCCCATTGCCGTGATCACGGCGGTCAACGACACTAACATTGAGGAACTTCAGGCACTTGAAACATTTATCTGCAATCTCGGTATTGAACACTGGCAGGTACAGCCAACCTTTTCTCTCGGGCGGGCAAAAGAGGGTGAACTTACCCTCTCCGATGAAACATTTCTTGAACTTGGAAGCTTCATCCAGTGTCGCCAGGAGCCATGTTCTTCATCAATGATTAATCTTGTACCTGCGGACGGTGTCGGCTACTTCTCATCACTTGACTCAAGAACAAGAGCCTGGAGCGGGTGTGCTGCCGGCATCTCATCCTGCGGCATCACCAGTAACGGGTTGATCAAAGGGTGTCTTTCCATGCCTGACCGTTATGTTGAGGGAAGCCTGCGTGAGCGTGAACTCTGGGATATCTGGTTTGATGAAAACTCCTTTTCCGGTACAAGGAGATTTTCAACTGCCGATCTTGGAGATAACTGTACAGCTTGTGAGCATGGTGAAAAATGTAAAGGGGGGTGCTCAGTCATGTCGATAGCTTCAACAGGCCAGTATCACAATAACCCGTACTGTTTTCACCGTTTGCTCAAAGAACAACCCGCGATAGTCGGCTGAACATCCATTCATTCAGTTACCGAGGGTGTACCAGAGCAGAAAGAGTGATGAGACGGTCATCAGAATAAAGGTTGCAATACCGAAGAAATTCGACCAGAATTTGTTGGTGTACCTGCCCATTATTTTTTTGCTGTTGCAGATGTGCAGGATGAGTGCAATGAGCACAGGGGCAGTAACGCCGTAAAGCACGGCGGTGTAGATGAGCGCCTGTATCGGACTGATGCCGATAAAGTGGATCAACAGACCAACTATAAGCGATATGGCCATGGTGAGGTAGAATCCCGGAGCCTCATAGTATTTTTTGTCAAGTCCCTCTTTCCATCCGAAGGTTTCCGCCATCATGTAACTCAATGCTCCGCCAAGTACCGGAATGGCAAGAAACCCGGTACCGATAACGCCGAGGGCAAAGAGAAGATAGGCCTGGTCTCCGGCCAAAGGGCGCAGCGCACGGGCTGCCTCCTCCACGGTAGTGATGTTATGGATTCCGGCATTGAAGAGTACGGTGCCCGCAGCAAGAATGATGAAGTAGAAAACAATATTGGTAAAGAGCATTCCACCCTTGACATCCGCCTCCATCTCCTCGATAATTCGTTTATCCACCATAAGCTTTTTTTCGTGCCGCTCTTCAACCTCCATGGATGCCTGCCAGAAAAAGAGATAGGGAGAGATTGTCGTGCCGAGAATGCCGACCAGCATCAGGAAATAGGCTTTGTCGGGTGTGAACGACGGCAGAAAGGTATCCTTCAGAACATGGGGCCAGTCAACACCGATAAGAAAGGGGATAAGAATATAGCTGACGAGGCTGATACAGAGCCATTTGAGTATGAAGGCTATTTTATGGTACGACCAGAAGATGACACTGTAGAGTATAAGGGCGGTAAAGAGAATCGAGAATGAAAATGCGGGTATGGCCGGAAAGAGCAGGTTGCCGACGGCTCCCATTCCGGCAATATCGGCGCCGATATTGAGTGTTATGGAGGGGAAGCTGATAATCAGGATCAGATAGAGAAGATATTTCGGGTAATATTTCTTGATGATGCCGATCAGCCCGTGATTGGTTACGAGCCCTATGCGGGCGCACATCTCCTGAACAGAGACCATCAGAGGGTAGGTGACAATGGCACTCCAGAGCAGCTGGGAGCCGAAGGCGGCACCGGCCTGCGTGTAGGTGGCGATCCCTGAGGGGTCGTCATCACTTGCTCCGGTGATAAGGCCGGGACCGAAAATCCCCCAGAATCGCTTCAGGAGAGAGTGCTTTTTGCTGGCAGTCGTCATGGTTTATGTATAAAATCAGTCACGGGTATCATGCATAGTGTTTTACCTCTTCTTCGCACTATCTTATAAAGTACGGAACGGTAGTATAAGTTCTCTTTGTGCGTTAAGGATTGTTTACCCGCAGCCTTCATGAACAACAGCATACCGCAGGAGGAGTTTGTCGGCCTTTCTGATGCAGAAGCCGCCGCCAGACTTGCCTCCGATGGATACAATGAGCTGCCTTCCTCCAGCCGGCGCAACCTCTTTATCCTTGCATTCGGCGTAGTCAGGGAGCCGATGTTTCTCCTTCTTGTCGCCTGCGGAGCGGTCTATCTGGTTCTTGGTGATCTCTATGAGGCATTGATGCTGCTCGGTTTTGTGTTTTTCGTGATGGCTCTTACACTCTATCAGGAGCGGAAAACAGAGCATGCACTCGAAGTGTTAAAAGATCTCTCCAGTCCGAGAGCCTCTGTTATCAGGGATAGAGCCCAGCGCCGTATTGCCGGACGTGAGGTGGTAAAAGGTGATCTGCTTGTTGTCGGTGAGGGGGACCGTGTTCCGGCAGACGCTCAACTCCTCTCCGCGCTTAATCTTATGGTTGATGAATCGCTTTTGACCGGAGAGTCGGTTCCTGTCAGGAAGAGTGACGAAGAGAGCGCGGCCGTTGATGTCCGCCCAGGTGGTGATGACCTTCCGTTTCTCTGGTCGGGTACACTTGTGGTTCAGGGGCAGGGGATTGCCAGAGTAACAGCTATCGGCAACGGTACGGAACTCGGAAAGATAGGCAAGGTGATTAAGGGTGTAGCGCAGGAAGAGACCCGGCTTGAGAAGGAGACCGGCAGATGGGTGCAAAATCTTGCCATTGTCGGAATTTCTCTTTGCATTGTTGTGATCCTTTTCTACTCCTTCACACACAGGGGGGAATGGCTTGAAGGGGTGCTTGCGGGTATTACCCTCGCCATGGCTACTCTCCCCGAAGAACTTCCGGTTGTGCTGACCATATTTCTTGCTATGGGCGCATGGCGGATCTCCAAAAAACAGGTGCTTACGCGCCGAATGCCGGCAATAGAGACGCTCGGGTCAGCTACGGTGCTCTGTGTAGACAAGACCGGCACGCTGACCATGAACCGGATGACAGTCGATGCCCTCATTGCCGGAGAGAAGCGTATCGATATCACATCATCAGAAGAACAAGAGATGCCCGAAGATTTCCACGAACTGGTTGAGTTCAGTATCCTGGCAAGTCAGCTCGATCCTTTTGATCCGATGGAAAAGGCCATCAGGCTCATCGGAGATAGGTATCTGAAGGAGAGTGAACACCTGCATGGTGACTGGAATCTGGTGCATGAGTATCCTCTGTCCAGAGAGCTGCTCTCCCTTTCCCGGGTCTGGAAGTCGGAGGGTCGCGAAAAATATATCATAGCAGCCAAAGGTGCTCCCGAAGCGGTTATGGATCTCTGCCATCTCGATGCGTTGACAATACAGCAACTCTCTCTTCGCATCAATGAGCTGGCAGATACCGGATTGCGGGTGCTTGGAGTAGCACGGGCATATTTTGTGCATTCCGAACTGCCGGAAAAACAGCATGACTTCGTCTTTGAATTTCTCGGCCTTATCGGGCTTGCGGATCCGGTCAGGCCGACCGTGCCCGCGGCTATAGCGGAGTGTTATGCCGCCGGTATCCGTGTCGTGATGATTACCGGCGATTATCCCGGCACAGCCACAACTATTGCGCGTCAGATAGGCTTGAAAGAGCCGGAAATGGTTTTGACCGGCAGTGAGCTGGAGGGGATGGCGGAAACGGAGCTGCAGGAGCGGATTGGTTCGGTGAATATTTTTGCCAGAGTCGTTCCTGAACAGAAACTTCGTCTGGTTAAAGCTCTCCAGATGCATGGGGAGATTGTGGCCATGACCGGTGACGGGGTCAATGATGCTCCGGCTCTTAAAGCCGCTAATATCGGCATTGCCATGGGGGGACGGGGAAGCGATGTAGCAAGGGAGTCGGCATCGATGGTACTCCTTGACGATGATTTCTCATCCATAGTAGAGGCCATAAGGCTTGGACGCCGGATTTTTGACAATATCCGAAAGGCAATTGCCTATATTTTTGCCATTCACGTACCTATTGCCGGGATGCTGCTTCTTCCTGTGCTTTTTCAGTGGCCGCTGCTTTTTTTGCCGGCCCATATTGCTTTTCTTGAGCTTATCATTGATCCGGCCTGTTCGATTGTTTTTGAGGGAGAGCAGGAGGAGCGTGATGTTATGACTCGCACGCCAAGGAGAGCAGATGAGCCTTTATTCAGCCGCAGCATGATCGCTGCCGGTGTCATGCAGGGAGTTGTGGTGCTTGGTGTTGTCATGGGTATTTTCTGGTTTTTCCACAACAGGGGGGCTGGCATTGCCGAAGTTCGAACGCTTACCTTTACAACACTCATGATTGCCAATCTCTGCCTCATTCTGACCAACCGCTCCTGGAGCACGACCATCCGGGCATCGCTCTTTTTCCCGAATTCAGCACTGATTCCGGTTATCGCCGGCGCAATGCTTTTTCTTGGAATTGTGCTCTATGTTCCGTTTTTTGTCACACTGTTCAGATTTTCTGCCATCCGTTTCACGGATCTTCTCCTTTGTCTTGCTGCCGGATTCGGCAGTGTGCTCTGGTTTGAACTGCTGAAATTAACCGGCGTCTTCAGATCAGGAAGGTACTCTCGTCAATAGCCTCTCCCTTACACGCGGTTGCGTTGCTTTTTTTTTCGTTCAAAGATTTTCTGCACCATAATGAGCACTGCAAAACAGAACTTCAACTTTCAGAAAATCGTGGCAGTTACCGGTGTTCTGCTGTTTTTGATTAAAATGGCAGCATGGTATCTGACCAACTCTGTAGCCATTCTTACCGATGCACTTGAAAGCACGGTCAATGTGACCAGTGCATTCATCGGATTATACAGCCTCTATGTATCTGCCAAACCAAAAGATACCAGTCATCCCTATGGTCACGGCAAAGTGGAGTTCATCTCGGCGGCGATTGAAGGAGCACTGATTTCAGCCGCAGGGTTACTCATTATTTATGAGGCAGTAAAAGGTCTTGGAAATCCACGCCAGATAGGCCAGCTTGATTTTGGCATCTACCTGATATCAGCAACAGCGGTAATCAACTACCTTGTCGGTGCGGTTGCGGTAAAAAAGGGGCTTAAAAACAACTCCCTGGCGCTTGTTGCAAGCGGTAAACACCTCCAGTCTGATACCTATTCAACGATCGGCATCATTGTCGGACTGATTCTCCTCTTTTTTACCAAAATCGCCTGGCTCGACAGCGCGGTTGCCCTTCTCTTCGCGCTCCTGATTGTCTTTACCGGATACAAAATCATCCGCGACTCGCTCCGGGGAATTATGGATGAGGCGGATGAAGCGTTACTGGAAAAAATGGTTCAAATATTACAGATAAACAGGGGGGAAAACTGGGTAGATCTTCATAACTTGCGGATTATCAAGTATGGCAGTACCCTGCATCTCGACTGCCATCTGACTGTTCCGTGGTATCTCAATGTTCATGAGGCTCACGAGGAAATTGACCGCCTCAATCAACTGGTCAGCACAGAGTTCGGCGAATCTATCGAGCTCTTTGTGCATACCGATGGATGCCTTGACTACTCCTGTGAAATTTGCCGGAAAGAGGGTTGTTCCGCTCGACAATCGCCCTTCCGGGAGAAGGTTGAGTGGACGGTTAACAATATATCAAGTAATCAGAAGCATCGGGCAGCGTGACGCGACCTTCTGATGGCTGCCGCTATTACATGGTTCCGCGATTAAAGGAAGGACTGAGTTTATATCATTACTTAACAGGTCATCATCATGCGGGTATTTCTTAAAAACGGAAACGGACTGGAGCCCATTGAAACGTGGCAGAAGAACTGCTGGATTAACATTGAATGTCCCAGCGATGATGACCGGGATTATGTAATCAATGAGCTTAAAGTCCCCTTGTCCTTTTATAACGATATTGAGGATATCGATGAGAGGCCGCGTATTGAAGTTGAGGATGGATGGTACTTTATTCTGTTGAGAATTCCCTATAAAACCAATGACGATGATCTTCCGTTCACGACCATCCCGCTCGGTGTTATTTTCAATGAGGATATTATCCTTTCGGTCTGTTTTTTTGAAACCGAACTGATACAGGACTTTATCGAGCATACGAAACGCAAAAATATCACGGTCGAAAACAATTTTGATCTGCTTCTCAAGCTCCTCCTCTCTTCAAGTATCTGGTTTCTCAAGTATCTGAAACAGATCAACCAGCAGATAAAAAATGCTGAAAGCAAGCTCGACAAGTCCATTAAAAACGAGGATCTTCAGACACTGCTCCAGATCGAGAAATGTCTTGTCTATTTTTTGACATCTCTCAAGGGCAATGATATTCTGCTTCACCGCATAAAGAATATCAAATCAAAAAGAGATGCTTATGATCTTGATCTGATAGAGGATGTCGAGGTCGAGCTGAAACAGGCACAGGAGATTACGAACATCTACAGTGATATTCTCAGCGGTATGATGGATGCCTATGCCTCGGTAATTTCCAATAATCTGAATGTAGTGATGAAGCGGCTTACGTCGATATCGATCATTCTGATGATCCCGACCCTTATCGCAAGCCTGTACGGGATGAATGTGCCCAATACCTTTGAAAATTCACCCTTAGGGTTCTGGTTTATTCTGCTCTTCTCTTTTCTGCTCTCAACTTCCGGAGTGATGTTCTTTAAAAGCAGAAACTGGCTCTGACTTCATGATAAGGCTCGCCGGACAGCTCCCTTGAATTAAACGGCATGCTCCGGCATGGTGGTGATCGGTTCTCTTTGCTCTCAGAGCACTCTCAATCCGAGGGATTCCGTCAGCTTAAGTTTTTCGGCCATGACAAGATCAGCCAAAGCCCCCTTCAGATCCTCTTCCGCAAATCTTGCGGTTGCTCTTCCCGAGTAAGCCACTACGGATTCCGGGTTGAGTTTTATTGCCCTGGTAAGGTCGGATATGGCCCCTTCGCAGTCGCCGGAATCGATTTTAATGATAGCGCTCCCGATGAACACATTGGCTGAAGTGGTGTCAACGGCAAGAGCGCGTCTGAGCCCTATCACCCCACCCTTTATAATATCGTTGCTTCCCGATTCGGAACCCATAGAAAAATTATTCATTTCAGATGTCATATTGTTGCAACCCGATAAGGAGATCAGCATCAACGGCACCAGTAAGCACAAAAGAGAGAGGAAATTATTTTTCATCTGATAGTTTGATTTTGTGGTTGATAAAGATTCTGTGACGATTGCAGGGTATTACAGCTTTAGTCAAACAACTCTCCAAGAAAGCCGAGAGGGCCCCCTTTTCGTTTTCTTCTGCCGGTTTTCGGGTCCGTGTAGTAGTCGTGATCCTCTTCATGATAACTGTGACGTGATTCCTCCTTATGATGCTCCTGACGTACCGGGCGTAATTCAGTTGCTGAGCGCTCAATAATCTTGTCCAGCTCGCCCCTGTCGAGCCATACACCGCGGCATTCCGGGCAATAATCAAGTTCGATTCCCTGACGTTCAGAGATCAGAAGATTGATGGTATTGCATGCCGGGCATTTCATGGTATTCCTTCTGTTTTGCATTTGTTTTTCTCCCAAGGGGTAATGACAACAGCCGAAGAGAGCGCTTTCAATACAGTTCAAACATACCGGTATCAACCTTAAAGAAGGGTAAGCGGGTGCTTAAAAGATGCTTAAAATGCAGCGATGGTATCCGGAAATGGACGCACAACCCTCCGATCAACAGAGTGTTGCATGCAAAAGTGCAGATGGAGAGGAGAGCTCTTTCAATGAATTTTCAGCAGCAGCGGCAAATGGTCGGAGTAGCCCCCACGGTACTCCCTTTTTTCATAGGTAGGCCAGGGCTTATTGTCAGGGTAGAGAAGCATCCGGGAGAATGTAAAGCATCGGAATGGATCACCGGAAACAGAAAAACCCTCCTTGTCAAGCATGCCGGCAGAGAGAAGAATCTGGTCAATACGCTCCCATTTTCGATGATAGTAGTAGCTGCCGATTCCCTGATAGCCACTCCAGCAGTTGTAGAGCAGTGTTTTGCTGTTGCGACGCACTTGTGCTGCATCAAATGATGAACCAAGCCCCTCTGAAAGTGAGCGATTGGCGGGTTCATCGTTAAAATCGCCCATGGTAATGATATCGGCTGTAGGATTGGATGAGCGGAGGCTGTCAAGAATATGCCGGGTGACCTTTGCCGCAGCAAGACGTTTCGGTTCACTCCACCCGGTATCGAATGCTCTTGATGGCCAGTGATTCAGAATCAGGTGAAATGAGTCTCCGGAATCTGAAAATTCGGCAATAATGATCTTTCGCGTCGGTTTTTCATCAAGGGTGACACTATAGGCCCGGGATGCTTTCAAGGTGACACCCTTCGGGTTATAGGCAAGCCCGATATCGATACCTCTCGGGTCCGGAGAGTCGTAATAGACCGTTTTATAGGTGATGCCCGGAAGTCCGGAGAGTGTCTGTTGAAAAACCTGCCGGTTTTCAACTTCGGCAAATGCCACGATGTCAGGAAATTTCCCGTAGTCAGGATGGGCTTCGACCGCCATGAGGGTGTGGCGGATACGCATCTCCTTGAGCAAGAGTTTTTTTGCCGTCCAGTTCCTGCTTCCCTGGGGGGTGAACTCGTCGTCATCGGTCACCGGGTCGTCGTGTGTATCAAAAAGGTTTTCAATGTTCCACCACAACAGCACGATCTCTTTTCTGCCTGATGGAGCACCGGCAGCGTGACAGGGAGACCACGACAGGGCCATGGAAACAAGAAAAAAACAGCAGAGCAGTCGGCTCATAACCCCTTTCTGTCTAATTTTTTTTCTTTACCATAATCATTATGTAACTTAATCGGGAATTTTCAGATGTCAATATTTTATTATCCAATGATCCGGAAGGCCCTATGACCCAGAAGAGCGATGTCAAGGAACAGGCAAAAGATATCCTCGAGGAGACCCTTAACAGGGAAGCGGTTATTGTGTTGACGAGAATTTCAGAAGAGATGCAGCTTTTGTTTCAGGCCCACCCTGACCCGGTAACAGAGGAGGTTGAAACGATCGTTACCGGATATTTTCTGGAAAACGGCAAATCAGAACAGTTCATCGAAGACTGGATCAAGACCTCCAAGGAGTACAGCGGTACAAGGGGGCTCTCTCCACAGGACCAGCCGAAAGCCATGCTTTCAGATCTTGGCGTCTTCAGATTTATGAATTTTCTGAAAGAGAAGGGTCTCACTGATGATCAGATTACCATTGTTCTGACCGGTGCCGTGCAGCAGGCAGCTTCCGATCAGCAGAGCGAGTGAGCGCAGGAGCATATTTTTAAAGAGAGTAACGGCTGTTGCCGGCCGGAGTCAATCAATATTTAAAAGTGGAATGATGAACAAGACGACACAGCTTTATGAAGGCAAGGCAAAAAAGGTTTTTTTAACGGATGACAGCGACCTGGTAATCCAGGAGTTCAAGGACGATGCTACCGCTTTCAACAACAAGAAAAAAGGGAGCATAGCCGACAAGGGTGTTGTCAATAATGCAATCTCCTGCAAACTGTTTACCCTGCTTGAAGAGAACGGCATTCGTACCCATCTTGTAGAAAAGCTCTCCGAGCGTGAGATGCTCTGCCGTTATCTCGATATCATCAAGGTTGAGGTCGTCGTTCGCAACATCGCGGCAGGGTCGCTGGTAAAACGGTATGGTTTTGCTGAAGGGACACTGCTTGAACAACCCATTGTGGAGCTCTATCTGAAAAATGATGATCTTGATGATCCTCTGATGAATGACGCTCATGCCGTGGCTCTCGGTGTTGCCACCTATGAGGAGATTGCGGTACTGAAGAACCGTGCGGAAGCAATCAATCTGGTGCTCAGACGCTTCTTTGCCGACAGAAAACTCAAGCTGGTTGATTTCAAACTTGAGTTCGGCCGCAACAAGGGCACTATTCTGCTTGGTGATGAGATAAGTCCCGACACCTGCCGTCTCTGGGATCTTGACACCAACGAAAAGCTCGACAAGGACCGCTTCCGTTTTGATCTTGGCGGCGTTGAGGATGCCTACAGTGAAGTGCAGAGACGTGTTCTTGATCTTGACTGAAACCAACAGATGTGAAGACCGGAAATAAAATATGCTTGAATCTGCAATCAGTTATCTGCAGCATGCTGACCCTTTTTCGGTCTATCTATTTCTTTTTCTGATTGCTTTTCTCGAAAACGTAATCCCTCCGATACCCGGTGATGTGCCTGTTGCATTTATCGGGTACCTGATCTACAGCAGCAGCCTTACCTTTGCAGGTACCGTACTCTGGGCTTCGATGGGTTCAGTATCCGGATTTATGGTGATTTTCCTTTTGAGTAAACATTTTGGATTGAAGTTGTACTCCGGTGGAGATACTCCTGCACAGCACTGGTTCTCAAAACGTGTTCACCGTTTTTTCCCCCCTTCGGACATGGAGCTTCTGCGCCGGAAATTTGCAACCCATGGTTACCTTGCCGTTTTTCTGAACCGTTTTCTGTTTGGTTCCAGAGCGGTTATCTCGGTCATGGCCGGTCTGATGCATCTCAAAACACTCTTCGTACTGCTTGCGGCTGCAGTAAGTGCTCTGCTCTGGAATGTGCTGCTGCTCTATGGCGGATACTTTCTCGGAAGTAACTGGAAAAATATCGGTGGTTATGTTGCCCTCTACAGTATTCCCGTTACGATCTTTTTTGTACTGCTCATTCTTTTTTCCGTCTGGAAGTTTATCAGGGAAAGAAAGCGGCAGCATGAATGAGTTTTTTTTATTATTTAACAGAACCCGTAACGTTCAAATTTATAGTTCATTAATTCCCAAGAATTTTGTTGAATTACCATGGCAAAAGACTTAAAACTGTATCCAGCCGAAAAAAAAGGCACACTTCTCGAGCTTGATTCGATTGACGATCTCAAAGAGATGGCCCGACAGGTCCGTCGGGATATTGTCCGAATGCTCGCTATGGCCAATTCCGGTCATACCGGCGGTTCACTCGGAATGGCCGATATTTTTACTGCCCTCTACTTTCGCCTTCTCCTGCATAAACCGCATGAGTTCTGGGAGAAGCATGATCTTGATATGGTTTTTCTTTCAAATGGTCACATCGCACCGGTCTGGTACAGTGTACTTGCCCGTGCAGGCTATTTCTCGCTGAGTGAGCTGAACTCACTGCGTCAGGTCAACTCCTACCTTCAGGGCCATCCAACGTCCGAATCGAAGCTTCCGGGCATCAGAATCGCATCCGGCTCTCTTGGTCAGGGACTTTCTGCGGCCGTCGGTGCAGCTCTCGGACTTCGCATGGATGGCAAGCAGAGCGATGTTTTCTGTCTGATGGGTGACGGAGAGTGTCAGGAGGGACAGATCTGGGAGGCAGCCATGAGTGCTGCTCATTACGGACTTGGTAATCTGATTGGTATAGTTGACTACAACAATCTGCAGATTGACGGTGAAGTTACCGATGTTATGAGTGTTGAGCCGTTTGCCGACAAGTGGCGGGCGTTTGGCTGGGATGTTTGTCACTGCAACGGTAACGATATCGAGGATTTTGTTTCCACCATCGAGAACCTGAGAGCAGGGGGGAAACGGAGCAGACCTTCGGTTGTGCTTGCAACGACGGTAATGGGAAAAGGCGTTCATTTCTTTGAGGGGTCAATGCCGGATAACTCCAACTGGCACGGCAAACCTCCGTCAAAGGAAGATGCAGTCAAAGCACTTGCCATCCTTGGCGAGACTGTTTATGGTGACTTTTAGGCCGTAGTATTTCATGCAGATACTTGCAGGAACATACAAAGGAAGGAAAATCAGGAGTTCATCAACCAATGCTATTCGTCCCTGCAGCAGCCGTGTCAAGAAATCGCTCTTCGACACGCTTGCTGCAAGGCTCGATTTTGATAACATAACCGTACTTGATCTCTTTGCCGGATTCGGCTCCCTTGGTTTCGAGGCTCTGAGCCGGGGGGCAGCATCAGTATGTTTTGTCGATCAGCATGTCGATGCGCTCAAAGCCATTAAGGCAACGGCACTTCAGCTGGGGGTTGAAGAGCGGGTGAAGATAGTTAATGCAGATGTTTCAGCATTTCTTTCCCGGCCATCAAAACCATTTGACCTGGTTTTTTGTGATCCACCCTACTCCTGGCCGGATTACGGGCAGTTGATTGAAAAGATTGCCGGCGGCGCCCTTCTTGCTGATGAGGGAATCCTGCTTATTGAACACCGTGCGCATCTTGAGTTCAAACACTCTCCATACTACTCTTTTCAAAAGGATTACGGCATGACAAGAGTTACTTTTTTTCAGACCCGAACGGAGTGATGCGATGCAAACAAATGCCATTTATCCCGGAACATTTGATCCGTTCACCAACGGTCATCTTGATGTACTCGAACGTGCTCTGAATATTTTTGAAGAGGTAATCGTGGTTATTGCCGAGAATACCCAGAAACAGTCACTCTTTACGATTGAAGAGCGGCAGGCAATGATCAATGAAGTTGTCGGTGAATATGCCGGAGTCAGGGTTGAAGTGCTCCGTCAGGGACTTCTTGCCGATTATGCACGGCAACTTGGAGCGAAAGCAATTATACGGGGCGTGCGGCAGGTCAAGGATTTTGAGTATGAGTTTCAGATGTCGCTTCTGAACCGCCATCTCTATCCTGAAGTGACAACGGTTTTTCTTATGCCGAATGTCAAGTATACCTATGTTGCCTCATCGATTATCAGGGAGGTATCCATGCTGGGTGGTGATGTCAGTAAATTTGTTCATCCCTGTGTCATGGAGATGCTCAATCTAAAACGCGAAGAACGAAACGTACAAAAATCATAACAAAACATTCGATATGTCCACATCATCTCATCCTGAAGAAAAATATCTGACCCGCAGAGTTCTCAGCATGCAGGAGTCGCAGACTATGAGAATCAGCAATCTTGCCGGTAAAATGAAAGCAGAGGGGAAGGATGTCGTAAGCCTTTCAGCCGGTGAACCTGATTTTCCGACACCTGATCATGTCAATCAGGCAGGAATTGACGCAATCAAGTCCGGCTTTACCCGTTATACCGCCAACTCCGGTATTTCGGAGCTGAAAAAAGCCATTATCGAGAAGTTCCGCCGTGATAATGGGCTTGAGTTTCAGGAGAACCAGATCATCGTCAGTAACGGAGGAAAGCAGACCCTTGCAAACACCTTTCTCGCGCTCTGCGAAGAGGGGGATGAGGTGATTGTTCCGGCACCGTTCTGGGTCAGTTTCCCTGAAATGGTTCGTCTTGCCGGAGGCACGCCGGTCATTGTTCATACCACCATTGAGAGTGAATACAAGATTACTCCTCTCCAGCTTGAACAAGCCATTACCCCGAAAACAAAAATAGTCGTGCTGAACTCACCCTCCAATCCTACGGGAGCGGTCTATAATGAAGCCGAGGTACGGGCACTCATGCAGGTGCTTGAAGGCCGGGAGATTTTCGTCCTATCAGACGAGATGTATGACATGATCGTCTATGGCGGTATCCGTCCCTTCTCTCCGGCAAGGATTCCCGCCATGAAGGATTGGGTAATTGTCAGTAACGGGGTTTCCAAAACCTACGCCATGACCGGCTGGAGAATCGGTTATCTTGCAGGGCCGAAATGGCTGATTGATGCCTGCGACAAGATTCAGTCGCAGACCACCTCAAACCCCAACGCGATTGCACAGAAAGCGGCTGTGGCTGCACTTATCGGTGATCAGCGTATTGTTGAGGAACGACGTCTTGAATTTGAAAAAAGGCGGGACTATATGTACGCAGCCCTCAACAGTATTCCCGGATTCAGGACGGCTCTTCCACAGGGTGCCTTTTATATTTTCCCGGATATCAGCGGTGTGCTTGGCCAGACCTTCAACGGTGTTGTGATGCAAGATTCGGCAGATGTTGCCGAATACCTGCTCAAGGAGCATTTTGTGGCAACGGTTCCCGGTGATGCCTTCGGGGCACCCAACAATCTTCGCCTCTCCTATGCGGCCTCTATTGCCTCGCTTGAAGAAGCGGTCAATCGTATCAGGAGAGCATTCAAATAGTCGGTATATGCTGAAAGTCCGTCGCAGCAGCCTCTATACCCTGTGGTTCGGGTGGTACTCCCGCCGCCAGTTCAGACGGTATTTTAATTCGGTCTGCGTCTTTATGCCGCCCGGAGTGCCGGATATGGATCCCGGCACTCCGGTTATTTTTTATGCCAATCATGCCTACTGGTGGGATGGCTTCTGGTCACAGCTCTGCACCGAGGAGTATTTTCATCAGAACCTTCATATCATTATCGAGTATCAGCAGTTGCACAAGCATCGGTTTTTTACCCGTATTGGCGCTTTTTCCCTTGACCGTTCACGCCCGAGAACACTTCCGGCTACGCTTCGTTATGCGGCCGAGCTGCTGAGTGCCGACTCTGACCGCCAGAACGCGCTCTGGATTTTTCCCCAGGGAAAGATTGAGCATATTGACAAACGACCACTCTTCTTTTTCAAGGGTACAGCCTCAATACTCTCAAGGGTAATTGAAAAAACAGGGCAGATTTACCTGCTCTCTGTTGTCAGCAGGATTGATTATCTCGAAGAGCAGAAACCGGAACTCTTTCTCTCTTTCAGGGCGCCGCTTCTTGTGACGGCTGAAAACTATAGCGGTCCGGATGAGCTTACCGCATCCATGCAGAGTATAACCGAGAGCCATCTTGACGAGCTTACGTCGAGAATTTCCGATCGCAATCTTGATGACGCAAAGATCCTGCTCAAAGGGGGCTCCTCAATAAATCGGAGGGTTGAAAAGTTCAGGAGAGTGCTGCATCTGGATAGAGCATAGGCTGGCGCTTTTTTTGTTCCTGTCGGCGCATCTAAAGCGGTGCAGGGTTCCAAAAATAGTGTAAATTTGCATACCTTGGAGGCAGCATGAGTCAAGTGCATGGCAAGTGAAGCGCAGTGATTGACTGCCTTGCTGCCGGGATTAAAACCAAAGCACCTTATATACCGTCCGCAAGACATTTAAGTTGTTATTGTAATATTGTTTAATGCGCAGTGAAACTCTTTCCTGCATCTCAAAACAATCTGTTATGAGTAATGTTATTTGCAGTTGTCTTTTGGGTGATAATGCCAGAGTACGTCTGAGACTTTCTCAATTGCTGCACAGTGAGGTGGAGGCCCTTTACGGTGATGCTCCGGAGGAGATTTATCCTGATATCTGTGAAGTTGAGCTCCAGGGCTGCCGACGTGAGTTTTTTTCCAATAACACCGGAAGTGCCTTCAGTGTTGGGCAGCAGGTTATAGTTGAATCTGATGGAGGTTATGATTTCGGAGTTGTCTATTCAACAGGTCAGATTGCCCGAAAGAAACTTCGATTGAAAGGGCTGGATAAAAGCGGCCAGGAGTTTTCGGTTGTTGTGCGCTCTGCCGATGAGAGTGACAGCCAGGCAATTCTGGATCTTAAAACCAGACAGGCCGAGATCCGCGATATCTGTGTGAACAAGATCAAAAAACATGAACTTGATCTGAAGCTGGTTGATGTGGAGCTGCGAATGGATCAGCAGAAACTGTCGGTTTACTACACCTCTTCGCACCGGGTTGATTTCCGGACTCTTGTACGGGATCTTGCCGGCGAGTTCAAGGCGAGGATTCAGATGGTGCAGATTACAACCCGTGAGGAGGCCCGCAGGGCAAATGACTTTGGTCCCTGCGGCTGTCTGTTGTGCTGCTCAAGCTGGCTGCAGAAAATACACGCAAATCCGTTTGCCGAAAAATCACAATATTCCGAAGCGTCCGGCAACGAGAGCCATGCTTTCAATATAACCGGGCTGTGCAACCGCCCTAAATGCTGTCTGGGTTACTCCAAACATGAAAAAGGGTGTCAGCACCACTCCTCATCCCAGTCGCAGCTGCCTTCAGTGGGCAGCAGGGTCGCAACTCCCGAAGGCGCCGCAGTTGTTGAGAGCATTGACGCGCAGAAAAAACTGGTATGGCTGCATTATGAAAAAAGTGATCAGAAGCGCAAATACCCGATTGAAAAGTTCAATGCTCTGTTCATCAAAAAACAGGGGTGATGCAGCAGGATACCAACGCTCCCATTCATAACGCTCTCTATCTGTAAGCATGTCTCATTTCAAAAGAACACTTGTCACAACGGCTCTTCCCTATGCCAATGGGCCGGTTCATCTCGGTCATCTTGCAGGGGTTTATCTTCCGGCTGATATCTATGTCCGGTACAAACGGCTGAAGGGTGAGGATATTCTCCATATAGGCGGCTCTGATGAACATGGCGTGCCGATAACCATTACGGCCGAAAGGGAAGGCATCTCCCCTCAGGATGTTGTTGACCGCTATCACCGGATGAACCTTGATGCATTCCGCAAGTGCGCTATCTCCTTTGACTATTACGGAAGAACCTCATCAGCCACTCATCATGCAACCGCACAGGAGTTTTTCACCGAGATAGAGCACAAAGGCATTTTCAACAAGAAGACCGAAAAGCTTTTTTTTGACAGGAAAGCCGATCGCTTCCTTTCTGACCGGTACGTTACCGGAACCTGTCCGATCTGTAATAATCCGGAAGCCAACGGTGACCAGTGTGAGCAGTGCGGCACGCATTTGAGCCCCCTTGAACTGATCAATCCGAAGAGCAAGCTTTCAGATGAAACTCCCGAACTTCGCGATACCATGCACTGGTATTTCCCGCTCGGCAGGTTTCAGCCGCAGCTTGAAGCCTATGTGAACAGCCATGAGGATGAGTGGCGCTCAAATGTTGTCAATTACAGCCGTACCTGGCTGAAGCAGGGACTCAATGACCGTGCCATAACCCGCGACCTGAACTGGGGAATCAAGGTGCCACTCGACAGCGCTGAAGCCGAGGGTAAGGTGCTCTATGTCTGGTTTGATGCCGTACTCGGCTATATCTCTTTTACCAGGGAGTGGGCACAGGAGCAGGGGAGCCCTGACCGCTGGAAAGAGTACTGGCAGGACCCTGAAAGCCGTCTCGTTCATTTTATCGGCAAGGATAATGTTGTTTTCCATACCCTGATGTTTCCGGCAATTCTGATGGCCTGGAATGAAGGACGCATGGAGGGATGCTACAATCTTGCTGACAATGTTCCGGCTTCGGAATTCATGAATTTCGAGGGAAGAAAGTTCTCGAAATCAAGGAACTATGCGGTCTATCTCGGGGAGTTTCTTGAGAAGTTCCCGGCCGATACGCTCCGTTACAGCATTGCCATGAACTATCCTGAAAACAAGGATACCGATTTCAGCTGGCTGGACTTCCAGAACCGTACCAACGGTGAACTTGCCGATACCCTCGGTAACTTCATCAAACGATCCATTGACTTTACCAATGCCCGTTTTGATGGCGAGGTTCCTTATGCCTGCACCTTCGACGAGTGGAACACAATCGGCATAGACTGGCAGGAGCTTCTGAGCCAGCTCGATCTTGCATTTGAACAGTTTCATTTCAGGGATGCTCTCTCTCTTGGAATGGAGATGGCAAGGGCGGCAAACCGCTTTCTCACCGAGGCGGAACCATGGAAGGTTATCAAGAGTGACCGTGAGGAAGCGGCTAAAACCATGGCCCTTTCACTCAATCTCTGTCATGCGCTTGCTGTTGCGCTCTACCCGGTTATTCCCGGAACCAGCAACCGGATCTATGCCATGCTTGGCTTTTCCGGTACCATTGACGACCTGTTGACCCATGGCCACTCCCTCAGTGAATCACTGCTCCGTCCCATGCTTGAAAAAGGACACCGGCTCCGTGGAGATTCTGAAATTCTCTTTAC
The DNA here is from genome assembly GCF_000168715.1 of Chlorobium ferrooxidans DSM 13031. Classification (GTDB taxonomy): domain Bacteria; phylum Bacteroidota; class Chlorobiia; order Chlorobiales; family Chlorobiaceae; genus Chlorobium; species Chlorobium ferrooxidans. Next base: position 18,688 of record NZ_AASE01000019.1, read on the forward strand.
GAAAATAGAGGATTCCGATATTGCTCCTGAACTGCGGAAAATAGAACTGCTGGTGGCCGAAGCAGAAAAACGCGAGTCCGGCGCCGAGCAGCAGAAGATGGAGTTCAAACCGGTCATCTCATTTGATGATTTTCTCAAAGTTGATTTGCGGGTTGCCCGTGTTATCTCGGCCGAAAAAGTTAAAAAAGCAGGGAAGCTGCTGAAACTTCAGCTCCAGGTGGGTTCAGTGACAAAACAGGTGCTTGCGGGTATAGCAAAAAATTACTCCCCCGAAGAGATGGTGGGCAAAAATGTAGTTCTTGTTGCCAATCTTGCTGATCGTACCATCCGTGATGAACACTCCGAAGGGATGATTCTGGCTGTTGAAGGCCCGGACGGAAAGCTTTTCGTTGTGGAACCTGCCGGAGAGGAAATAAATGGCCGGCAGATACAATAAATGTTTGCAACTGAAGTTTATTTGCTTACATTGTGAGCACAACATCGTGGGGTGGAGCAATTGGTAGCTCGTCGGGCTCATAACCCGAAGGTTGCAGGTTCAAGTCCTGTCCCCACCACCAGTAAAAAAAGCCGCCTGCAACATGGCGGCTTTTTTGTTTTCATCCCTCCGGAGTCCGGAGCACCTCCTTAACCGCTTCCGGTTGATCATTGGGTATAGTCGGAAAATCCGGTTACCTTGGTGTTGATACCTGCTCATTTCCTCACAACCGCACGGGACTCTCCGTGATGAGCTATGTTGTTATGACTGAAGAGACTCTTCATCCTGCGGCTTGCAGCTCTTGCGCAAAAAAAGTTATGCTGCCGATCTCTGTATTTACTTTTGCATTGCTCTCCCTTTTTTTGCCGTTTTCACTCCGGGCAGAAGAGAGCCTGCGCTGCGGCATTGACCGGCTTGAAGCATCGTGTTTCAGGGAGCTTTCAGGTATGAGGGTTGCTCTTGTTACCAATGCGGCAGGTGTGAACCGCAACGGGGAGGCTGACTACCTGCTCATGCTCCGCAGTGGCGTCAACCTGAAGTTTCTTATGGCACCTGAGCACGGCTTTGCAGCCGACGTCGAAGCAGGCCGGACGATAGCAAATACCGTTGTAGCCAATGCGCTTCCGGTCTATTCGCTTTACGGTGCCACCAAAAAACCTGATCCGTCACAGTTGAAGGAGGTGGATATTCTTGTTTTTGATCTTCAGGATGTCGGCTCTCGCTGTTATACCTATATCTCAACCATGAAGAGTGCCATGGAAGCGTGTGAGGAGGCCGGTATCGCGTTCATGGTACTTGATCGCCCCAATCCGGTTATCCCTCTTCCTCAGGAGGGATTTATGGTGGAAAAAGGGTATGACTCCTTTGTCGGTGCCGTCAATATTCCCTTTGTTCACGCCATGACGGTCGGAGAGATTGCCCTTTTGCTGAAGGAGCAGCGGTTTAAAAAACTTGACCTGCGGGTGATCACGATGCAGGGGTACAGCCGGGAGCGGTTTGGTGATGAGTATGCGGGATTCAGATTTGTAACGCCTTCACCAAATATCCGAAACGTCAACACGGCACTGCTCTATCCTGCAACAGTCTTTCTTGAAGCAACAACAATAAGCGAAGGACGCGGAACCGATGCGCCGTTTATGCAGTTCGGAGCCCCCTTTATCAACAGCAGTGAGCTGGCTCTGGCTCTCAACGCATACCGGCTGGCGGGGGTCAGTGTTCAGCCGGTCACATTCACTCCCCGCTCCAACAAGTATCAGGGAGAGCTTTGCCATGGATTGAAACTCTCCCTTACCGACAGGAAAGGCTTTCGTCCATTCAGAACCGCCGCAGCTCTTCTGCTTGAGCTTGAGCGACTCTATCCCGGAAGGGTTGTCAAGGATGGCAGATTTTTTGACCTGCTTGCCGGTACGCCCCGTTTCAGGGAGATGATCACAAGGCAGATGCCGCTTGATAAAATCATGGAGGAGAGCTTTCGGCAGATCGAACAGTTCAACCGGAGCACCCCCGCACCATCATATCTTTATCGCTGATCTATCTCGGAATGGCTGTCCGTCCCTGAAGTCCCTTTTTGGAGAGCAGTACCTGCCAGAGCTGAATGGATCGTGCCCGGAAGGCTCCGGCAAAACTCAGAAGGTAGTAGCGCCACATGCGGTGAAACCGTTCACTGTATCCTGATTGCAGTTCAGGCCATGACTGTTCAAACTTTTCATACCATGCCTTGAGCGTCAGCGCGTAATCATGGGTAAAAACATGCCAGTCTTCGAGCATGAAAAGCCCTTCATAGCTTTCCGAGATCTGGCTTGCAGAAGGGAGCATGGAGTTCGGAAATATATATTTGCAGCTCCATGGATCACCATTGGTGCATGGCTGATTGCTTCCGATAGTGTGCAGCAGGGTCAAACCGTCCTGTTTAAGGCACCGGTTGACGATTTCGAAATAGTGGCGATAGTTCTTATACCCCACATGCTCAAACATGCCGATAGAGTATACCCGGTCAAAAGAACCATGAAGATCACGATAGTCCATCAGCTCTATGTTGACCGGCATTCCGGCACACTGTTCCCTGGCGAATTGGGCCTGTTCGCTTGAAACAGTCAGAGCCGTTACGGATACATCGTAGTGCTCCGCTGCATAGCGTGCAGCACCACCCCAACCGCACCCGATATCAAGCAGTTTCATGCCGGGCTGAAGTTGCAACTTGTCGAACACAAGGCGGAGTTTGTTTTTTTGGGCCTCGTCAAGGCTGTTGGTCTCTTTCCAGTAACCGCAACTGTAAATCATCCGGGTATCGAGCATGGCCTTAAACAGGTCGTTACCGGTATTGTAATGGGTCTCTCCGACCGTAAAGGCCCTCGTCGGGCACTGTAGATTGCGGATTTTGCCTAAGTATTTATTGATCTTGTCCGCCACCGTAACCACCTTTTTATCCACTCTCGAAGAGAGCAGCCTGAAAAAAAACGCTTCGAGGTCGTCGCACTCCCACTCTCCATCCATATAGGACTCGCCAAGCCCCAGGCTGCCTTCGGTGATGACCCGACGGTAGACACTCGTGTTATGTATCTGAACATCCCAGGGCCGGTTACCCCCGATGCGGATATCGGCAGAGCCGAACAGCCGTTCAAGCTCTCTTTTGAAGAAGGTGTCAACCATACGCTTCGACAGTTTAGCATCATCCGGAAGCTATCTCGGAACCCGGAACTCCTCTTCAATTCCGTTTTTTGAATAGAGCAGTTGCCACAACTGCACATGACGTGCCCTGAAGGAGCCCGCGGCACTGAGCAGATAGTATCGCCACATGCGATGGAAACGCTCATCATACGCAAGTGAAAGAGCTGCCCAGTTATCTTCAATATTCGAATGCCAGGCCTTGAGGGTGCGGTAGTAGTCATGGCCGAAAGAGTGCCAATCTTCAACTATAAGCCTGCCTTCGGCTGCAGCGGTCAAATGGCTGGCTGAAGGGAGCATGGAGTTGGGAAAAATGTATTTACTGGTCCAGGGATCGGTATTTGTTCCCGAACGGTTGCTTCCGATGGTGTGCAGGAGAAAGAGTCCGTCAGCAGCAAGATGGTTGCGGACAATCTGAAAGTAGTTGCGGTAATTCTTGTGGCCGACATGCTCAAACATGCCGATGGAGTAGATCCGGTCATAGCTTCCGCTGATATCCCGGTAATCAGAGAGCTTTATCTCAACAGGCACGCCCCGGCAGAGCTCCCTTGCCAGTTTAGCCTGCTCGCTTGAAATGGTAATACCGGTTACGGTAACCCCGTAGTTTTCCGCAGCAAAGCGTGCAGCCCCTCCCCATCCACACCCTATATCGAGCACCTTCATTCCGGGTTTCAGCATCAGTTTTTCGCATACCAGACGCAGCTTCTTCTCCTGCGCATCGTCAAGAGTCAAGGCCTCTTTCCAGTATGCGCAACTGTAGATCATCTGGCGGTCGAGCATCATCGAATAAAGGTCGTTACCGATATTGTAATGGGTTTCGCCGACAGTATAGGCTCTTGATGGATTCTGAAGGTTGATGACTTTGCCAAGCACTCCATTGAGCAGACGGGGAAGGCCGGAAAGCTGTTTTTCAACTCCGGCCCTGAGGATGCGGTAAAAAAACTCATCAAGAGCGGGAGCGTCCCACCAGCCATCCATATAGGACTCACCGGCGCCAAGATGTGCTTCCGAGAGGACACGGCGATAAAAGCGGTCGTCATGAACCGTAATATCCCATGGGGCACTGCCGTTTACGGTAATGCCTGCCGAAGAAAGAAGATCTGAAAGACGGTGTTTGAAAAAATTACTGCCCATGGTGCCAACCTCTCCTTTTAGAGTGAAGTGTGGTAGTCGTTCTCTGGGCTACTGTGTAATATAGCGGTATTTCTCAGGATTTTTTAGGGCGACCTCTCTTTTTTATTCCTGGTTCCTTAACAGCGGGAGGATCCGAAAGCTCAGCCTGACCCGTAATCTCGTCAGGATCGACAAGCGCAACATCGAGCGTATCATCATGCAGGTCATGTTCAGCAATAAGATCAAGCTCTTCACACAACTCATCGACTGCTTCATAGGCCGGAGTTGCAGCTTTACCCCTTGGACCACGCTTGCCCTTCATGGCAGGTTCAATGAGGGTCATTACCTCATTGATTGATGAAAAGATATAGAGCTGTTTATCGAGATTTGTCAGCTTGAGGAGATCTTTGATCTGCTGACACAGAGAGACGAAAATAGCCAGACCGTGTGATTGATTTGCCAATTGATGGGCAAGCAGCATTGAGCTTATGCCGCAGGAATCAATAGCTTTCACAAGAGAGAAATCAATGATAAGATTTTTGCTGTTCTCATGAATAACAAGGCTGTCAATGATCTCTTTGAATGCACTGCCATGACGAAAATCGAATACATCTTCCTCAATTTTCAGGATAGTTAGCTCTTTGCGGGTTGAAATTGAGTGTTTCATAACGATACTACCGGTTGGCCTTACTTGTACACCGCTGGAAGTGGCGATCTACAAAGTCAAAAAGGCATGCGTTGTCTCTGTGATAAACCCGCCGAACAGGGGTTGGTGATAATAACCGGCATACTTTTTCTGGTTATCGTGTTCCTGACAGCCGGTTGGCAAGAACCTCAAGCTCATCATTACTCTCTGGAGCAGTTATCCAGTTAACGTTAAGCCTATTTTTAAAAAAAGTCAACTGCCGTTTTGCATAATTACGACTGTGCTGCTTTATAAGAGTGATTGCGGCAGGCAATGCAATCTTTCCCTGAAAGTATTGAAAAAGTTCCTGATATCCCACCGATTGCAGTGCAGATGTTTTGCCGCACTCAAGCAATTCATGATACCTATGATAGAGCATTTCAGCCTCATTGCAAAGACCTGCTTCAATCATCTCGTCAGTTCGACGGTTTATTCGCTCATAGAGCCGTTCGCGGGGCATCGAAAGGGCTACGGAAGTATAGCTGATTGAGGGTTGACGCTTGTTTTTCTCCGCCTGTAATGCTGTAACAGGCCTGCCAGTGATTTCAATGATCTCAAGGCTGCGTATGAGCCGCTGACTCTTGGTTGCGTCAAGAGTTCCGGCCTGATCGGGGTCAAGCTGGCGCAACCGTTCAAAAAGAGCCTCTTTGCCCTCTCTTTCCATTTCCTCCAGGAGCCGCGCTCTTATTACAGGGTCAGCAGCAGGGAGGTCTGCAAACCCTTCAAGCAACCCTTCCAGATAGAGCGTCGAGCCACCGGCAACAACCGCAGCTTTGCCTCGCTTGTGAATATCCTGTATACGCTGAACAGCTTCAGTCGCAAAATCACCGGCAGTGAAGGGCTCACCGATACTCTTTTCGTCAACAAAATGGTGTTTTATCTCCCGGAGTACATCCCGGGAAGGCTTTGCGGATCCTATATCGAGTTCACGATAGATCTGGCGTGAATCAGCCGAGATGATCTCCGCACCGATTTTCCTTGCCACAGAAAGGGCCAGGGCGGATTTACCGGAAGCCGTTGGCCCGAGAATGACGATGACCTGTTTCGTTGTTGCTTCGCAAGGCATGTTTATCGGTAATAATGGATCCATGTAGCCATAATGAAGAGGAAAGATAGAAGATTATCCGAAGAAGCGAAACCTCCCCTCGAGGGAGGAAAAGGGCGATTGTTAAAGCGGATTGTCGGCGTTGAGGGTGTCAAAGACGGCGTTGTTGAGCGAGGTAATGGTGAAGGGTTTGCGGATAAAGTGATGTTCTGTATGGATATTGGTTGTGCCGCCAAGAGCATCTGCGGTATAGCCGGACATGAAGAGTATTTTTATATCGGGGCGGACAGCAAGAATGATTTCAGAGAGATCCTGTCCGTTCATTTCCGGCATGATGACGTCCGTCAGAAGCAGATCGATTTTCTCGTTATATTTGTCGGCAAGGGTGATGGCGTCACGGGGTGTTTCAGCGACAAGTACACGGTATCCCTTGCGTTCAAGCATGAGTTTGCAGAGTTTGAGTATACCGGGTTCATCTTCCACTATCAGGATTGTATGATCTCCCTGATGTGTCAATGGATCCGACACCTCCTCTCTCTCCGAGGCGGATTGATCTCTGTTCAGGGGCAGGTAGACCGTTATGGTTGTTCCGATTCCTGATTCGCTCTTGCAGTCGATGCGGCCGTTGTTCTGTTTGACGATTCCGTAAATGGTTGAGAGCCCGAGACCTGTACCTTTTCCCTGCTCCTTTGTGGTAAAGAATGGTTCGAAAATATGAGGGATATCGTTTTTAGCTATCCCGCACCCGTCGTCATTTACGGAAAGGGCCAAATATTCGACAACTTTTTTCGATAGTTCACTGCTGCTTTCAGCTATATCGCACCGGTTAATTTTAATGGTTATCTGGCCATTTCCGGTTATCGAGTCCCGTGCATTGACACAGAGGTTGACAAGAATCTGGTCGATCTGGGATGGATCAATCTTTATCTGTGTTTTATTTGTGGCCGGTACAAAGTGAAGTGTGATATTTTCCCCGATAAGGCGACGGAGCATCGGAAGCATCTTTTCAACGGAGGCGTTAAGCTGAAATACTTCCGGGACGATGGTCTGTTTCCGGGCAAAGGCAAGCAGTTGCTGTGTCAGTTCGGCAGATCGTGCTGCCGCTTCACGTATGGCATCAATGTCCAGATAGTGTGCATCGGCAGGGGAGAACTCGTCAAGAAGCATCTCGGTGTAGCCAAGTATAACGCCAAGCATATTGTTGAAGTCATGGGCGATGCCTCCTGCGAGGGTTCCGAGCATCTCCATTTTCTGTGACTGCACGAGCTGCATTTCAAGCTGGGCATTCTCCTCTTCTATCTGCTTTTGCTCGGTAATATCGATACCTGTTCCTATAACACAAGTGTTGCCGTCGATAATTATTTTTTTACCTGTCAGGAGATACCACCGGAATTCCGGCCCGCCACGGAGCAGCACTCGCGCTTCAACTTTTTCTTCAATCCCATGTTCAATAACATTGATGATTTTTTGCTGAACGACAGGAAGATCTTCCGGATGCAGGACGGAACCGACCGGGGTATGCAGCATCTCGCTCTCCGGTTTTCCGACAATTTCATCGCGCAGGAATGCATTCCAGCCGATATAGCTGCCATTTGTATCAATGATATAATAAGCGCCGGGAATACTTTCAATAACGTTTTTGGTGAAAAGCCGCTCTTCTATTCCGATTTGCCGGGCACGTTTCAGCTCCGTGATATCCACAACGATTCCAACATATCGTGTAATCTCGCCAGTTTGGTCTTTATACGGAATTCCTTTGGACATGAGCCAACGGCCTGGATCAGGGCAGTTCCTGACACGCCACTCAATTGAGAAATCCTCGCCCTGTTGTACCGCATGCCAGACCGCTGTCTCAACGGCTGAACGCTCCCGGGGTTCAATGCACTCTTTCCAGAGTTCATAGGAGGCCTCAAGATCGTTTTGTTCCAGGCCGTACATCGGCCAAAGTTCATCCGACCAGACATTGGTGTTGCTCTTAATATCCCACTCCCAAATGCCGGAATGTGTCTCTTTCAGAATAAGTTGCTGACGTTCATGATTGGCTGATATGACATGCTCTGCTTTTTGTTGACGGGTGACATCCGTAAGCACAAGTCGACAATTCTCTCCATTATCGTTTAATACGGCATCCATGCGCACAGATGAAGGTGTGGCCAAATGCAATTGATCCGCCTGAACAGCCTTCGGCTTCAGCGATACTTCGCAGTATGACGGCTCTCCCTTCAGGGTGAATACCTGCTCAATAAATGCTGTAAAGGGGGTACGGTCATAAGCCGTAATAAAGTTATAGAGGTATTTGTCCGGTAACAGGGATCGGCTGACACCAAGAATCTTTGCAGCGGTAAGGTTTCCTTCGACTATTCTGCTCTCACGTGAAAGTGTCAGATAGCCTACCGGAGCAAAGTCGTAAAGGTCGGCGTATCGATTGAGACTCTTTTCCAGTTCGATTCTCGACTGAAACAGCTCCTCATGCTGCATGTTCAGCTCAAGCTGGTGAACAGTGAGTTCATGAATCAACCTCCGCATCTCTTCGGGGGAGGCGGAGAACTCAACGGCATTATCCTGACTATTTCTCAGCCCTGCTTCAGCTTTGGCGCACAATTCTGATAGGGTATCAGAATCAGGTCTCTTTTGATTCATGAACATTCTGCTGTATGAAGATTTTATTCGGTAACAGGTTTAGTCGGACCGGATATTTCATAAAATGAGATATAGGTCATATCAGCTTTATCACCTCCTTTTCGGATGCGGGGAAAGCAATTGACATTGATCCATGTGAAATTTTTGTCTGAATGTCCCATTATACCGATGACAACTCCTCTGACAGGGTTGCCTGTCCGCAACGCTATTTGTGACGGCCGTTCATCCTGAGGAAGATCGGTACCGTCACTCCGGACAAATTTCAGGGGGAGTTGATCGAGAAGTTTACCCTTGATCTCTTCTTTGGAGAATCCGAAAATACGGTAAGCCTCCCGGTTGATCATTATAACAGTTCCGGAAGCGTCCTGAATAAGAGCGCCAATCTGCATGGTATCAATCAAAAAACGATAACTCTCATCTGTCTCTCTCAGGCTCTCTTCCAGTCTCATGGCGGTGGTGATATCATTAAAGGTAATCACCAGTCCGTCAATGCGATTATCAAGAGTCCGGTAGGGCATGATCTTGACCTTAAACCATCGGTTGTTAGATGCGGCAATATTTTTTTCGCTCATTACAAGCGATTGAAGCACCTCCCGGGCATCGCTCTCCAAAGCCGGATAGTGCAGGTCGGTTGCAATATCGGTTATGGGGCGGCCAATATCAGCGGGAATCAGCTTGATTATTGTGGCTGTACGGTTGGTAAAACGGCGAATATTAAGCTCATCATCGAGAAAGAGTGTTGCAATATCGGTGCTGTTGAGGAGGTTTTTCATGTCATTATTTGTCTGCGAAAAGTCGCTTACCTTCGACTGCAGCTCATGGTTAACTGTCTGCAGCTCTTCGTTGAGCGACTGCATCTCCTCCTTCGAGGTATTCAACTCCTCATTGGTGCTCTGCAACTCCTCATTGGCAGATTGCATCTCCTCATTGGTTGATTTGAGCTCCTCCTGTGATGTCTGCATCTGTTCGCGAATGCTCAGAATCTCATCCTTTGCCACTTGCAGTTCATTTTCAAGCAATGCAATCCGGCCGTCTCCGGAATATTCCGCCAACGTCCTGTCGGAATCAATGCCCGAAACAAATTTTGTGCTGTCGGTAAAAACAATCATGACCAGCCCTCTCAATGGTTCGGGTTGTTCAAGAAGCTTTACACTCAAATCAACACTCTGTTTCCCGCCGTTGGTTCCGACAGTCAAGCCCTTTTTGGTTAACTCTCCTTTTTCATGCTGCACATGACCGAAAAGTATATTCAGGTCATAGCGAATACCCTCCCTGGCCATGGCAAATACATTCAGATTTGCTTTTCCTGCTGCCGGTTCAAGATACTTGCCGGTATGACCGCTGATATAGATAATATCGCCGTTTTCATTGGTGAGAACTGCGGCCGGGGTGTAGTGATCAAGCAGCAGCTGATCGGTGATTGCCTTCAGATTGAGTTCGGATGTTACCGTGGCTGGATGAGCTGAAAAATCCCTTGAAGGAGGCGGGAAGTTGATTAACGATGAGGGGAAATCAATCGGCAGAGTCCGGCTATGTTGATGAATATGGCGAAAAATACGTGCCTTGCCGTCAACGGTTTCAAACAGATTGTTATTGGCCCCAATGGTTTCCGCACTGCCAAGAAAAAGGATACCGCCATTGTTAAGACTGTAATGAAAGAGCGGCAGAAGCTTTTTCTGGAGCTCCTGCTCCATATAGATCAACAGATTGCGGCAGATAACAATATCGAGCTTGGTAAAGGGCGGATCCATAATGACGTTATGGGGGGCAAACACAATGGTTTCACGAATTTCGCGCTTGATTTTGTAGCCGCTGTCATCTTTGTCGAAATAGCGTTTGATGTGTTCCGCTGTAAGGTCAGCCACAATATTTGACGGGTAGACTCCAGCCCTGGCCTTGTCGATAGCATCCTTGTCAAGGTCGGTGGCAAAAATCTGTAATTTGAAATTTCCCGCAGGTTTGATTGCATCAATAACCTCCCGGAAGAGAATCGCAAGGGTGTAAGCCTCTTCACCGGTTGAACAACCGGCAACCCAGGCTCGCAAAAGACCGCCTGATGGCCGGGCAGCAATGAGTGAAGGAATTGCCCGTTTTTTCATGATTTCCCAGGCTGCCGGATCACGGAAAAAGCTGGTTACTCCGATCAGCAGCTCCCTGAAAAGCAACTCGATTTCCTGGGGATTTTCCTGGAGATACTTGACATAAAACGAGATTTTCTGAATCTGATGAATGCTCATTCGCCTCTCAATACGGCGATAGATGGTGTTTTTTTTATAGAGTGAAAAATCATGTCCGGTTTGGGATCGAAGGAGAATGATCACTTTTGCCAAAGCACTCAGCGATGCGTCTTCAAGGGTGTCTGTCTGTTTGAAGTTTAGCTGTTCATGTTTGAGATAGGAGATGATTTTTTCCGGAAGCATTTCAACCGGAGCAATAACATCGGCAAGTCCTGCATCGATTGCGCTTCTGGGCATTCCGTCAAACTTCGCAGATTCAGGATCCTGCACAAAAACAGCGCCGCCTTTCTCCTTGATTGCCCGAAGGCCGAACGTACCATCGGAACCCATGCCTGAAAGGATAACCCCCAAAGAGTGCTGATGAAGGTCATCGGCCATTGAACGGAAAAAAAAGTCAATAGGCAGCCGTAAACCTCTTGGTTTGACCATATCAAGAAGATGCAGTACTCCGTGAAGTATTGTCAAGTTCTTGTTCGGCGGGATGAGATAGATATGGTCGGGCTCAATTTTCAGCCGATCCGTGATTTGCTGAACCGGTATAGGTGTAACTCGCTGAAGCAGCTCCGCCATGATTCCTTTATGGGTAGGGTCCAGATGCTGAACAATCACAAACGCCATCCCTGAAGAGTCCGGAACATTTTTCATAAAGAGTTCAAGCGCTTCAAGACCTCCGGCAGAAGAACCAAGGCCGATAACTGGAAAAGGTGTTGAACTTGGCTCATTGAACACCTTTTTACCGGTCTCAATTTCTTTATGCCTTGATGAGGGCTGTTTTTTCATAATAGAGACCTTGAACGTGAATGATTGTATCCTGAATCCGAAAGATAAAGTCCTTTACGTATTGAGATTCCAGGAGCATAAGTCAGGAGTTGATCAACAATCAATATAATGATGTAATTCTTCTTCTAAAGGGGATGTTTATGACCGTGCAGTCAGCCCTTGATTCCGATGCTCTTCTGCCTGTAAGGTGCTCCCCTGAAATAATCAATGGTGTCCGCCCGGCAAAAATTCGGAAAAAGGAGACGCAGACTTACAAAAACGCCTTGAGCGCCTTGCAGACCCTTGAGAGGGGAAGACCGACCACGTTGTAGTAACACCCCTCAATGCGTTTTATGTGACAGGCCATCAGGGGATCCTGTATTCCATAGGATCCGGCCTTGTCGTAAGGCTGGAGTGCGAGCAGGTAGCGGGTTATCTCCCGCTCGCTCATGGGTTCGAACTCCACGGTAGTTGTAACGCACTCGGTGTGCGATTTGTCGCCCGAGAGCAGAACGAAGCCGGTATAGACCCGGTGTGAACGGTTCTGGAGCGTTTTAAGCATCCCGAATGCCTCATCGAATCCTGCCGGTTTCCCATAGATGCGGTTACCCTTGGCCACTACGGTATCAGCGGCCAGAATCACCGTTCTTTGCCCGGTTTTCTCTATCAGAGAGGAAGCGGCCTCTGCTTTTCTGCGGGCGATCGAGGTGACGTTCTCTTCAATTGCGAGTGAGGGGTCGAGACTCTCATCGGTATCGACCGCGAGCGTCTCAAACGGCAGCTGCATCAGAGAGAGAATATCCTTGCGACGCGGGGACTGCGACGCAAGGATCAGTCGGGGTTGATACATGGTTTTCAGTTGAGATTGTTCCAGCCCCTGCGATTAAGGTCGGCAAATATGAGTGCTCCGGCAACAAGCCCGCCGCCAAGGAAGAGCACTCCCTGAACGACGTCACCGAAAATTACTCTGCCCGTACCGAAGAGAATGGCGTAGATCATGATAATGCCGAGAGCCCAGTCGGCAAAGAGCATGACAAATCCTTTATCTGACTCTACATCGGGAAGGTTAACGGAAACCTTTTTCCAGAGCAGACCGCCGACTCTTGTGGTTCTGTAGAATGTTTCGAGCTGTGCCGGTTCGGTCGGCTTTGTCAAATAGGTGACGACAAGGGTTGCGGCAATGGTGATGGTAACGATAATGAAAATCGAAGAGGGGAAGGTAATTGAGGTAAAGAAATTGATCCAGCCAAAGACGATAAAAGGAACAACCATAGAGGTGATTTCCGACCATGCGTTGAGGCGCCACCAGAACCAGCGGAGAATAAGCACAAAGCCGGTACCAGCTCCGCACTGGATTATGAACTCCCAGGCACCGGTAATGGTTTCAAGCACAAAGAAGGTGATGAAGAGCGCAAAAGCTGCCGTCAGAAAGGTGGTGATTTTCGAAATGTTGACATAGTGCCGTTCATCTCCATCGGTTTTAAGAAACCGCTTGTAGAAGTCGTTGATGAGATAGCTTGTGCCCCAGTTCAAATGGGTCGAGAGTGTAGACATATAGGCAGCAAGAAAGGCGGCTATCAGGAGCCCTTTCAGTCCGGGAGGCAGCACGGCCTTCATCACATAGACAAACCCGTCCTCCTTCTGGTTCAGCGGAAGATCCGGAAACATGACAAGGCTTGCAAGTCCGACAATGATCCATGGCCACGGTCTCAGGCAGTAGTGGGCTACGGTAAACCAGAGCGTGGCAAGCAGCGAATGTTTCTCGTTTTTTGCGCTCATCATGCGCTGGGCAATATAGCCTCCGCCGCCGGGTTCAGCTCCCGGGTACCAGGATGACCACCACTGCACAAATGCCATGGCGGCAAAAGAGGCGAAGGTGAGGGCGGCAGCTCCGGTTACCGACCGATCGGCACCTGCCGGGCTGAATGAGGGGAAAAAGTCAAACATCCATGAAGGCAGAGCTTTGGTCAGGCCTCCGGCCGAGACAACCGCCGGGGAGTTGACGGCAAGAACAGCAAGAATAATGCAGCCTGCCATGGCGATCACAAACTGTACGGCATCGGTAATGGATACACCCCATAGCCCGGAAAGTCCGGAATAGAAAGTGGTCAGGACAACAAGGGCTACAATGGTCACTTCAGGATTAAGCTCGGGGAGCATGATCCTGATGATCTTGAACATGGCCAGATTCACCCAGCCGATGATGACCGCATTGATAAAGAGACCGAAATAGACCGCCTTGAATCCACGAAGAAAGCGTGCAGCTCTGCCGCTGTAGCGAAGCTCGATGAACTCCAGGTCGGTCAGGATCTCCGCCCGGCGCCAGAGCCGGGCAAAAAAGAAGACCGTCAGCATTCCTCCGGAAACAAAGGTCCACCAGACCCAGTTGCCGGCAATGCCGTTTTTTGCGACAAATCCGGCAACAGCAAGAGGGGTGTCAGCCGCAAAGGTGGTCGCAACCATACCGGTACCGGCGATCCACCAGGGGAGCTGGCGTCCGGAAAGAAAAAACTCGTCAACATTCTCCGCAGCCCGTTTTGAGAACCAGAGGCCGATAACAAGGGTCAGAAGAAGGTAGCCGAGTATAAACCCATAATCGAGCAGATTGAGCTGTTCCATAGTTCATATAGTCTTAAACTGTTTTCCGGGGAGGCCTTCCTTGACAGTCAAAGGGCACCTCTTATGATTCAGAGGCGCCCCTTGTTCTTCTGCATGTCCCTGTCGTCACCATGACGAATATTTCCCGTTCACCGTCAGTTGTCGGTCCTTGAAAGTTCAAGGAAGCTCTGATAGCGATCCTCAATTTCAAGCAGATCAAGTGCTGCAATTTTTTCGGTACCGAATTTTTCGACACAGAAGCTTGCCATTGAACTGCCGTAAAGCACAGCCTTGCGCATCTCCAGATCATTGATTGTTTCGCAGCGTGCCAGGTGGCCGATAAAGCCGCCGGCAAAGGTATCTCCGGCACCGGTAGGATCAAAAATGGACTCAAGTGGGAATGCCGGTGCCGCAAATATTCCACTGTCGGTAAAGAGCAGTGCACCGTGTTCACCTTTTTTGATGATCAGGGTTTTGGGGCCCATGTTGCGAATGATTCTTGCTGATCTAACCAGATTCGGGTCTCCGCTCAGGAGCCGGGCTTCACTGTCGTTGAGAATGAAGATATCGACACGCTCAAGCGTTTTTTTAAGTTCTTCAGGTTTCCCCTCTATCCAGAAATTCATGGTATCAAGAATGACAAGCTTCGGCTTGCTTATCTGGTCAAGAACCTTGAGCTGCAACTCCGGATCGATGTTGCCGAGACAGACAAAATCGGCATTCTGATACTGAAGGGGAACCACGGGATCAAAATCCGCAAAGACATTCAACTGGGTGTCGAGCGTATCGCGGGTGTTCATATCGTAATGGTAACGTCCGGCCCAACGGAAGGTCTTTCCGTTATCGACCTTCTGGACTCCTTTGGTGTCGATGTTTTTTGAATGAAGGAGATCAAAATGCTTCTGTTCAAAGTCGGAGCCGACAACACCGACCATCTCTACCTTGTCGGTAAAATAGCTTGCCGACAGGGCAATATAGGTTGATGATCCGCCAAGGGTGTTGTCCGAACGCCCGAAGGGGGTTTCGATGTCATCAAAGGCAAGAGAACCGACAATGAGAATAGACATAGTTTAAAGAGAGTTTGGTTTATGGAAAATGACGCAAGATACTATTTTTGCAACTTTTCTGTAACTCATTGCTTATCGGAAAGTTCGAAAAGCATACACGCTCCCGGTTTACAGAGGATCTCAAGTTTGTGCTCGCATATCGAATGCGTGTCACCTCCGATCAGTTCTGTCAGAGTGCTGTTTTGCATACTGAACTCAAGGGTGCCTCTTCTCTCTTCGTAAAGATTGCTGTTGCCGATAAAGAGCAGCGATTGAGCACCTGAACTTCTCATGACGGCAAAAAGCTCCGGTTCACTGACATAGGGGATGGTCATTGATCCCGGTTCTCCCGAGAGTACAAGATCCAGGAATCGGCTGCGGATGGAGAGAACCTTTGCGATGTAGCTGTTGAGGGGCTTAAGGCCGTTGCCGCCTTCCCAGTCATAGCTGAAGGGACTGAAAAGGGGGAGTTTTTCCGGCGGATAGAGCTCGCGGTCTTCATCGGTGAAATTAAGGCCGAGATTTACCGGATACCATTCGCACAGCTCCATACCTGATTGAAGAAATGGTATGGCCGGCAGAACCGCCGTGAGCGTAAAGATAAACATCGAAAAGTTTCGTCCGGCCTCCTGACGGGGATAACGGAAGCAGACTCGCGGGGTGTTGTGATTCTCTCCGGTGCCGAAAAAGGGGAGTGCCACTCCGGTTTTGTTCAGGTAGTTCAATAGACCACGGATAAAGACAATATCATGGATCACAAAGGGAAGTGAACCGAAGACCGCATCGAAACCCTCTTCCCGTATTGAGGGCGAAGGATCAAAATTCTCATCCCAGAATGCAAAATCCGCTCTTTTTTCACGGGCTTTTCTGACAATGGTTCTCTTCAGGAGAGATGGCAGGGCATGACCCATATCAATCATGGCGCCGTCGATATTGTAGCTCTCCTGGAAGGATGGAATAATATCTGCAATTTCGTCCCACAGACCGGTATTGAAGGTTTCCGGATTGTCGAGTGCGCTGTCGTACATCCTTATGGTATTATAGGCGATGTAGTTGAAGGCGTCGTGGTTGTGCATTTTCAGATAGGTGACGTCGCTCCACGGCGGTTGCTTGTCGTCAGGGGGCCAGTCGGAGAAAGCTGTAGCCACTTTGCATGGCGAACCATCAGCACTGCTTCCTTGAAGTCCGCCATCATTTCGGGTAACGGTAACCGGCTGTGAAACGAACCTGTCACGATACTCAGAGGATGGAGCGGGGAGGTTCTGCATATCATGGCGCTCAATCCGGCCATAAATGTTGCTGAGTGTATCAGGATCAAAACCTGGAGGGCCGTAGTGAGCGGCGCTTTCATCATCACGAATCCAGTAGAACCAATTCGGATGCTCCTGAATCCAGCTGCTGTCAACAGATGTTGTTCTGAAAACGAATTCGAGAACAACCCGTATACCGAGCAGATGAGCTGCCTCTACAAAGGCCTTGAGCAGCACTTCCGCTGAGAGGCCGAGTGCAGGCTCGGCGAGCAGGGAGTCGAGCTTGCGCGGATTTTTAATGGCATACGGCGATCCCAGCGATCCTTTTTTACATGCTGATCCTATTTCGGTTAGCGGGAGAAGATAGACGGTATTGGCTCCAAGCTTTTTGATATAGGGGAGGAGAGCAATGGCTTTCAGGAGTGTTCCTGTCTCCCTGAATCCGCAGTCAAGTGGTTCTGTTCCGATGCAGCCATCGCCGTTGTGATCAAATGCGGCCGCAAGGCGGACAAAAAGGTTATAGACAACAGCTTCAGACCGCCACGCACTCCCGGAGTGATCGTCCCCGGCATGGTTGTGGTTTTTCAGAATCTCGCTGATGATGGTGCCGAAGTATAGGGCGGGATTGACCTGCTGTGCTCCGGTTTCATCTCCGGTCCAGATGGATGGAACTCTGTAGGTGGTTCCGGGTAACAGCTCAGGCAGGCTTTCCAGTGCCTTGACGAGCAGTGAAAGGTAAGTTGTTTGCAACGTATTATATTTTAAGCAGGAAAAAGGAGAAGATAACGGTTTTTGAAGAGGAATGTACTAAAGATAATCATCCCTGCATAACATGAGCGGCGCCTCTTGCTTCAGGGTTTCAGGGTATGGGGATTTAAGACGGTTTGTCCTTTCGGCGGGTTGTAAAGAATGTTATTTTAACCTGAAAAGCAGACCAAAATCGCGACTTCAATCAAACTTTTACCGGATTGCAGATTATGCTGAAAGAGTTTAAAGAGTTTGCTGTAAAGGGAAATGTTGTTGATATGGCGGTCGGCATCATTGTCGGCGGTGCCTTCGGCTCAATTGTTACAACCCTCGTCTCCGAGGTTCTGATGCCTCCTCTCGGCCTGCTGCTTGGCGGCGTGGATTTTTCAAACCTCTACATCGTTCTGAAAGAGGGTGCCAAGGCGGGCCCCTATTCAGCCCTGCTTGATGCAAAAGCGGCCGGAGCCGTCACCATCAATTACGGCGTGTTCCTGAACTCGGTGATAAGCTTTCTGATTATGGCATTTGCCGTCTTTCTGCTTGTCAAGGCCATCAACACCCTTCGGCGGATGGAGAAAACGCCGGCGGCGGCTCCACCTTCTGCGCCCACAACAAAAGAGTGCCCATACTGCCTGAGCAGCGTCCCCCTTAAGGCCACCCGTTGCCCCGGCTGCACATCCCAGATATGAAGAACATACGGATCACCGTTGAGTATGACGGCACGCCCTACTCCGGGTGGCAGCGACAGAACCGCAAGGGGTGTGTAACTGTTCAGGGTGAGATAGAGTCGGCACTCGGGATGATTCTGCAGGAGAAGATCTCCCTTGCCGCTGCGGGAAGAACAGACAAGGGCGTACATGCCAAAGCACAGATTGCCAACTTTTCGACCGCATCACCGATGGATCTCTCAAGAATGGTCCACTCGCTCAATGCACTGTTGCCCGATACCATCCGGATCACTGATCCCCTTGAGATGCCGAAGGAGTTTCATTCCCGGCACAGCGCCCGGGAGCGCCACTATCGATATTTTCTTATAGCCGAGCCATCGGCGATATACGGCAGATTTTCCGGTTGTTCGTTCGGCACACCTGATCTTGCCGTGATGCAGCAGGTTGCAGGCTCGGTTCGGGGTGTTCACGATTTTTCTGCATTTTCAAGGGAGGACCGGGATAGTCCCGGTCGGCTCTGTACGGTTACGGCCTGCCAGTGGTATCGATATCAGCACTTCCTCGTCCTGAGTATTTCAGCCAACCGGTTTCTGCGCAGTATGGTTCGATATCTTGTTGACGGCATGCTCCGCGCAGGAAAAGGAACACTCAGCGCGGAGGAGTTCAAAAGGATGCTTGAAACAGGGGTTATGACTACACAGCTTAATCCTGTTGCTCCCTCGGGGCTCTTTCTCTGGAGAGTAACCTACTGAAGGATTCGCGCTGTAGTTGTGCCGAAAGAGGGTTTCTGCGCGGCACATCTTTCGCCCCTCCGGGGCTTGAACATCAAACCGCTTATGACAATTAACGGTGCTCCCTTGTATTAGTCCTGAACTGTTTTTATGTTATCTTTTCAAGAAAGATTTTTGCCTAACAAGTATTGATCTTTTCGTATTCCCCCCTCTAAAGAACGTACCGCTTGTGAAAATCAGCTTTTATTACAAGATCTTCAAGGTGTTACTGACTGTACTGGTTTTGCAGTTGCCGGTTCTCCCGGTTTTTGCTGTTGATCCTCTTTCGAGTGACCGGGCCGTGTTCAGAAAGTCATCTGTTTCGGATATTCTTGACAGTCTTGTTACGGCAACCTACTTCAAGGATGAGTACTTTACCCGCTCAACCAGGGAGTCGGAAAAATTCGCTTTTCCCGCCAATTTTATACCCCAGTACAGCGACTCTGTCTATGCAGCCAGAATCTCGGCTCTTGACCGTAAAACTCCTTTTAATCTTGTCTATAATGAACATGTACGCGGTTTTATAAGAATCTATGCCGTTGACCGCCGTAACATGACCGCTAAAATTCTTGGTTTGACCAAGATCTACTTCCCGCTCTTTGAAGAAAAACTTGATGCCTACAATGTTCCGCTTGAGATGAAGTATCTCGCCATTGTCGAGTCAGCTCTCAATCCGACGGCGGTCTCTTCAGCCGGAGCGAAAGGGTTGTGGCAGTTCATGTACGGTACAGGAAGAATGTACGGCCTGCAGTCATCTTCTTTTATCGAAGACCGGTATGACCCTGAAAAAGCTACGGTTGCAGCCAGCCGCCACCTGCGGGATCTGTATAACATCTATGGAGACTGGTTCCTTGCTCTTGCCGCCTATAACTCTGGTCCGGGTAATGTCAACAAGGCGATCAGACGGGCCGGGGGTGTAAAGAACTACTGGGCCATCTGGGATTATCTTCCGGCAGAAACAAGAGGATATGTTCCGGCATTTATTGCGGTAAACTACATCATGAGTTATTACAACGAGCACAATATCCGCCCTGTCGAACCCGGCTTTCTCTATAAGGATATTGATACCCTCAGAACTTCACGCATGCTCTCCTTTGATCAGATCAATGAGACCATAGGGGTTCCGATGCGCGATCTCCAGTTTCTTAATCCCCAGTACAAGCTTGGTATCATCCCCTCAGACGCTACCGGCAATGTGCTCCGTCTTCCGAGAAAATATATTTCCCAGTTTCAGCGCAGGGAGCAGGAGATCTATGCCTACAAGTCGCCGAAAACAATTGAGCGCGAGCAACTGCTTGCCCGGGTTGAAAGTCTCAATTCTGCCTTCAATTCCCCCAACAGCGCAACAGGTAAGGCAGAGAAAATTCATGTTGTTCAGCAGGGCGAAAGCCTCGGTTCCATCGCACGACTCTACCGGACCTATATCAGTCAGCTTATCGTCTGGAACAGTCTGAAAGATGCGGATGTCACTCCCGGCCAGAAGCTTGTTGTTTTCGGCGGTAATGACAGTAACGCTGCATCCGGAAGTGATAATACCGGGAATTCTTCAAAACGGTCATCTTCCGGAAAAAAAATAGTTCTGCGTCACAAGGTAAAAAAAGGGGAGACGCTCTCTTCTATTTCCAGAAAGTACGGGATAACTGTTGACAGAATCAGTGAATTGAACCGGTTGAAAGGGCGCCGTATTACTCCCGGACAACAGATCAAGGTGGAAAGGGAGGTGGATGCCGTGGTTTCTAACCCGGTCCGCCACGGTTCCCGGCGAACCAGAATTGAGAAAGTCCAAAAAAACAAAAAATCGAAAGCAGTCAAAAAAGCCCCTTCAAAACGCAGGAAAAAGCGTTAACGCCAGCGGGTCGGGTTCTGTTATTTATTTTATCGCACCGATAATTATGGGCTTTTAACCTGTGCGATTACATAAGAATTTTTTATCTTAAGCCTTTTCAGATTGCTCGACTGACAGAGAATAATGGTTGGCAGAAACTGCTTTATTCAATAATTCTTTAAATGAGAATCATTAAAACGTATGCGTAATATCATTTTTACCGGAAAGGGTGGTGTTGGTAAAACCTCCATTGCTGCGGCAACGGCTCTCAAGGCGGCAGACATGGGGTACAAAACCCTGATCATGTCTACCGATCCGGCTCACAGTCTTGGTGACTCGCTTGATGTACAGCTTGGACCTTCACCTGTTAAAATTGCCGAAAATCTTTGGGGTCAGGAGGTCAGCGTTTTTGGTGATCTCAATCTGAACTGGGATGTGGTCAGAGAGCACTTTGCTCATTTGATGGAAGCCCGTGGAATTGAAGGGGTGTACGCAGAAGAGATGGGCGTGCTGCCAGGTATGGAAGAGCTTTTTTCGCTCTCCTATATCAAGCGTTATAATGAACAGAATGAGTATGATCTTCTTGTTGTTGACTGCGCTCCTACAGGCGAGACGCTCCGTCTTCTCTCCCTGCCCGAGACATTCGGCTGGTTTATCAAGATGATTCGCAATGTTGAAAAATTCATGGTCAAACCGGTACTTCGTCCTCTTTCCAAGAA
The DNA here is from genome assembly GCF_000168715.1 of Chlorobium ferrooxidans DSM 13031. Lineage (GTDB taxonomy): Bacteria > Bacteroidota > Chlorobiia > Chlorobiales > Chlorobiaceae > Chlorobium > Chlorobium ferrooxidans. The sequence continues at coordinate 39,929 of NZ_AASE01000019.1, forward strand.
GATCAAGAAAATCGATGACTTTGTCGCTCCCGAAGAGGTCTATGACAAGGTTGACAATCTCTTCTCGTCAACGGAAGGTATTATTGACCTGCTTGCTGATGGCTCAAAAACAACCATGCGTCTTGTCATGAACCCCGAGAAGATGGTTATCAAGGAGTCTATGCGTGCCTTGACCTATCTTAACCTTTACGGTATTACGGTTGATCGCATCACCATCAACCGGGTCATGCCTGATCAGAGCCCTGATCCATACTTCCAGAAATGGCGCGGCATTCAGCAGAAATATATTGAGCAGATCACCGAAGCATTTGCTCCTATTCCGATTGCTGAAGTCCCCTTGTTTGATGATGAAGTTGTCGGTCTGGCAATGCTCCGCAGGGTAGGCGAAAAGGTCTATGCCGACCAGAATCCGCTTGATGTCTTTTTCACCGAAAACCCGATTGATATTAAAAAGGTTTCGGACGGACACTATAAGGTTCGTGTCAGACTGCCGTTTATGGAGAACATGGGTCTTGAACCGAAAATCCTCAAACTCGGCGATGATTTGACCATCCGCATCGGCGATTACCAGAAGATTGTTGCACTGCCGATCTTCCTTGCGGGTATGGAGTCAACAGGGGCATCCTACGAAGACAAGTGGCTCAGCATTGATTTCACAAAGGGTTGAATTAGAATATCAGCCAAGATCTGATACAGACCTGTACACAAAACAAAAAACCTGCCGCCGGGCAGGTTTTTTGTTTACCGTTACTTCGCTTAACTCTTCAGAGTAACACAAGATTAGCGCTGGACACTCCGTTTACACTGCTTACGGCCTGGAGCAGCGCATCAGATACCTCACCATCAACCACAATTGCCGTCATGGCAACCTTTTTCTCCTCGTCCCTTGATAGGGCTACATAGGCGACATTCAGGTTATGCTGAAGCAGCAGCTGGGTGACATGGGCAATAACACCCGGCTTGTCGATATTATTGTAGATAATAATGTGGCCTTCCGGTTTGAACTCGACCAGAAACTGATCAATCATGACAATCCGGATCTCTTTGTCGCCAAAAACGGTGCCGCCAATCATGCGTTTTTCACTTCCGTTTTCAAGCTCTATGCGTATCAGGTTGGTATAATCGGGGTTTTCCTTTTCAAACTTCTGCTCCAGACCTATACCGCACTCTTTTGCCATCGTGAATGCATTGATATAGTTGGTGTCTTTTGACTGACGGACATCAAGAAAGCCTTTCAATGCTGCCGCCGTAATAACCTCATTGAATTTATGCAGAAACTCGCCGGAAGTAAATACGGTCATTTTATTGGCTTGTGATGGAGCAAGCTGGGCAAGTGTGGCGCCAAGTTTTTCAGCGAGAGCCAGGTATGCGCTGACACCGGGAGCCTGGGCAAGTTCTACCGCGGAAGCATTGACTGCTCCTTCAAGTTTTCCTCTTCGTTTCCATTCAACGATCTGTTCGGCTATCTGGACAGCAACTTTTTCCTGCGCTTCATTGGTGGATGCCGCAATGTGGGGAGTGACAATAACGCGCTCAAGCTTCAGAAGGGGATTATCAGCTTTTACCGGTTCGGTTTCAAAGACATCAAGCGCTGCGGCTCGCACCTTTCCGGACTCTATGGCTTCAGCCAGATCAGCTTCATTGATTATTCCGCCTCTGGCACAGTTGACAATAATCACGCCCTGTTTCATGAGCTCAAAAGTCCCTTCAGAAATGAGATTGCGGGTGGACTCGTTGAGTGATGAGTGAATAGTGATAAAATCAGCCCGAATAAAGTTTTCGTGCAGGGGAAGGAGCTCTATGTTAAGATGTGCGGCAAATTCATCGGGGATCATCGGATCATAGGCAATCGTTTTCATTCCGAACGCCTGCATACGGCTTGCAACTTCGCGGCCAATCTTGCCGAGACCGATAATAGAGAGTGTTTTTCCCTCAAGTTCCACCCCTGTGAATTTGGTTTTGTTCCAGTTGCCCTGTTTCAGGTCTGCTGTAGCCTGGGGAATAAGGCGTGCTGCCGAGAGCATCATGGCACAGGTATGTTCAGCAGCGGATATAGTATTACCACCAGGAGTGTTCATAACAATGATGCCGTTCCGGGTGGCTGCCTCAATATCAATATTGTCAACACCGGCTCCGGCTCTGCCGATAAGTTGCAGTTTTTTTCCCGCCTCAATAATTTCGCTCGTTACCTTTGTTGCACTTCTGACGATCAGCTTGTCAAAGTCGCCGATGATCTCCTTGAGCTCCTCTTTGCTGATTTTTGGCTTTTCGGTAACGTCAAAACCGTTCTGTTTGAGGATTTGAGCGCATTGAGAATCAATACCGTCAGTGATCAGTACTTTCATGTTCTTGAATGATTAGGATTGCCCGTTATGTTATGAGTGCAGGCGTTGTATTCAGATTTTATTCCCGCAGCTCTTTACGAGTATAATATATTTTTTTAGGACGATAAGAATCAGGAAATATTGTCTCTCTTTTCAGGATATCACTGGTGCCCTCAATAACCTTCTTCAACTTGCAGTGCTCTTGTCCGGAATTTATAGGATTCGATACTGATTATATATAAAGGTTTTTTTTATCTTGCATCCAGTGAATTTTAATGACGATACTATTGTTGGAAAGCTGATGGAACAGTTACATGATTTAAGGGTTTCACGAATTATTCGCCTCTCTTCACCGAGGGAGTTCAAGGAGAAGTTACCTGTTGATGAACAGGCCGCCGCAACTATTGTTAACGGTCGCCGTGAAGTTGAAAATATATTGACTGGCAAGGACAGACGGATGCTCGTTATAGTCGGGCCCTGTTCCATACATGATATGGACTCGGCTCTTGAGTATGCCCGTAAACTTGCTGCGTTGAGGATCGAACTCAAGGATGATCTCTGTATCCTGATGCGCGTTTACTTTGAAAAGCCGCGCACCACAGTCGGCTGGAAAGGGTTTATCAACGATCCTCATCTTGATGATACCTACGACATCGAACACGGTCTTTTTTACGCCCGCAAGCTCCTGCTTGAAATCAATCAGATGGGTCTTCCTGCAGCGACGGAGTTTCTTGATCCCATATCGCCGCAGTATGTTGCCGATGTGGTAAGCTGGGCAGCCATCGGAGCAAGAACTATCGAGTCGCAGACCCACCGGCAGATGGCCAGTGGTCTCTCGATGCCTGTCGGCTTCAAGAACTCTACTGATGGCCGTATCAATGTGGCTGTTGATGCGATCCGTTCAGCAATGCACCCGCACAGTTTTCTTGGCATTGACCCTGACGGATACAGCAGTGTTATAACGACAAAAGGAAATCCTTTCGGTCATCTTGTGCTTCGGGGAGGCGACAAACCCAATTATGACGCAAAAAGCATTGCTCTTGCCGAGTCCTGGATTACAAAGGCCGGCCTTGAACAGTCACTGCTGGTGGACTGCAGCCATGCCAATTCAGGAAAAAAACATGAACAGCAGCTTAAGGTCTGGGAGGATGTTCTCAAGCAGAAAACCGAAGGGAACAGAAGTATTATCGGTGTTATGATCGAGAGCAACATCTGTGCGGGTAACCAGCCGTTTCCTGAAGAGCCGGGAAAACTCCGCTACGGAGTCTCCATTACCGATGAGTGTATTTCATGGGAAGAGACCGAACGGATGCTCCGGGAGGGTGCTGCGGTTATGCGCACGCTTGCCGGGAAGCATTAATTCATAACGAGAGGGTTTATGGCTATTGAGATTCGACAGGTCGGCAACAAAAGAGAGCGCAAGGAGTTCATCAAATTTGCCTGGCAGATCTATCGGAATGATCCTGAACTCAATAAATACTGGGTTCCCCCGGTCATAGACGATTACATGAAAACGCTCGATACCGGGAAGTTTCCCCTCTATGAACATGCCGATCTTGCCATGTTTACGGCATGGAGAGATGGCGTTATGGCCGGTACGATTGCGGCAATAGAGAACCGCCGGCATAACGAGTTTCACGGCGACAAGGTCGGGTTCTGGGGTTTTTTTGAATCGGTCAATGACCAGAAGGTTGCCGATGCCCTTTTTGATGCTGCTGCGGCTTGGCTGAAGAAGAAGGGTCTCAATGCGATGCGCGGACCTGTCAGTCCCTCCATGAACGACCAGTGCGGCATGCTGACAAAAGGTTACGACAGTCCGCCGGTTTTTCTTATGCTCTACAATCCACCCTACTACAATGAGCTGACCAGAAACTATGGTCACCGTGTCGGCCAGGAGCTTCTTGCCTGGTATATCGACCAGAAAATAATCGATATTGAGCGTCTTCGCCGCATTTCGGAGCATGTCATGAAAAAGGAGGGGCTCTCGATACGGATTCTGAATATGAAGGATTTTGATGGCGAGATTGAACGAATCAGAGAGATCTACAACCGAGCGTGGGAGAGTAACTGGGGCTTTGTGCCAATGACCACAAAAGAGTTCGATTGCCTCGCAAAAAGTCTGAAACCGCTTGCGAATCCTCACTATATCTACTTTGTCGAAGATCGAAACAAACGAACGGTAGGCTTTTCCCTCTCTCTTCCGGATGTCAACCAGGCGCTCAGGCATGTCAACGGAAATCCATTCTCTCCGATCGGCCTCCTTAAATATCTCTGGTACAGCCGTAAAATCACCATGGTCCGTACCATAACCATGGGTGTGCTGCCAGAATATCGCAAAAAGGGTGTAGACAGCATTCTTAATACACACATTGCCGATTACGGAGGCAAACATGGCGTCTTTGCCAGTGAAATGAGCTGGGTTCTCAAGTGCAATGAGGCCATGAGCAAACTGGCCAAGGTGATCGGAGGCAAACCCTACAAGGAGTATATCATTTACGAAGCCGATATTTGATCATCGTTTTTCATTTTATACAAACGAAAAGAGACCGCTTTTGACGGTCTCTTTTCGTTTGTATTGCCTGAGAGCACAAAACTCAGACAGTAATCATCTTCAGAACGATGCCATAAAGACAAGGTTTGAAGCTTCCGTGTCAGGATTGTAGATGTAAGATGCGGTGTAGCGGTCTTTGGAAACCGATACGCCGGTGTTTACCACAGCGATTTTATCGCCCTCCTTGTCACCATACACGTCCTCATCACCAAGACCTACAACACCTTTGGCTGTATAGCCATCCTTGTCATAGAACTTGTAGCCGGCTTCACAGTATTTGGCGTTTTTGTTGGCTCCGGTATTGTTGCCAGCTACGTTGATTGCTGCAAGAAGGGAGACATTCTCTTTTGCATAGGCAACACTGAGCTCAACAATGTTCGGACCGTCATTGGTGAAGTCAAATGATCTGCTGGTGGCCGTTGATGTATAGTAATCGGTTACCGTAAAGCTGAGCGGTCCAACCGGAATGGTAGCAAAAAGGTCAACTTCCTTGTATCGGGTTCCTGCATCCTGTGAAATGGCATATGATCCCCATCCACCAACAACAATACCGATTCCAGGGAAGGTATAGGAGAGTGCCGGCTGGATTGCCGGTGAGTTACCAAGCTCTCCGCCTCTCCATACATAGCTGCTCACGACATCAGCGCCTACTTTAAACCCTTCAGCCTGGGCTGTTCCGACCGAGCCTGCAAAAATTGCAACAGCGAGCGTTAATAATTTTGCTGTTTTTTTCATTGATGAACTCCTTGTTATGTTTTTGTGTGTTGTTTGCGGAATCAATTCTTATTTTCGACTCTTGAAATAAAAGGCACCTGCTCTTGTTCATCCGCATTGAATAAATATAATATTTTAACTAAATATTACAAATTAGTAATAAATTATTAGTCATTTCACTGCGCATAACTAAGAATATTACGTTTATGGCTCTTTGCTCCCGTTTTTATGGCGTTCTTGACGGACCTGCCGCCGTGCCAGACGCTCTCCTGAATTAATCATGCCTGTTTGCCGACATGAGATAGTGCTCACCGGGGGAGAGAGTCAATACAGCGCTCTCCATGATTTCATAGCATCTTTTACCGCATCGAAAGGGTACAGTGCTCAATTTTCGGACGACCTGCAGCTCGCTCTGAAAGAGGCGTTTATCAATGCTGTCAAACATGGAAACAGGGAGAGTGATGAACTTTCCGTATCATGTTCACTCTGCGCCGAAGGGAATATGCTTCTTGCAACCATAACGGATTGCGGAGAGGGTTTCAATCCTGAAGAACTTCCGGACCCTCTCGATCCCCATAATCGCTTTCAACTCTCCGGTCGGGGGGTATATATTATCAAAAGCATTGCAGAAAGCATCAATGTCGAGCGAAGCCGGGATGGATCAACCCTGGTGTTGCGTTATATTCCCTATTGATTCTGTAACTGGCCCTTCTTTTCAAGCCTTTATTCTATAACAAATAAACTACCTGTCATGGACCTGTCACGAAGCGCTGCATGGAGTGCCCTTGTCTCGCACAAGCATGAAACCGAAACATTGCACATGAGGGAGTTGTTCCGGAACGACTCTCAGCGGTTTGAACGATTTTCTCTCAGATGTGGGGAACTGCTTCTTGACTATTCAAAGAACAGGATAACTCCGCGCACCATGGAGCTGCTGGTGGAACTTGCTCGCAATGCAGGAGTAGAAGCAAAACGGAGTGCGATGTTTGAAGGCCAGGCTATTAACTCAACCGAAAATCGTGCGGTGCTCCATACCGCTCTTCGCAGGCCTTCAGGATATGCGCTTGAAGTAGAGGGTCTCAATCTATCGGAGGAGATCGCCGATGTTCTTTTGCAGATGAAAGGGTTCTGTGAGCGGATTATATCGGGCACCTGGAAGGGTTACACCGGTAAAGTGCTGACCGATGTGGTCAATATCGGTATCGGTGGCTCCGATCTCGGCCCCTGTATGGTCACAGAGGCACTTCGCCCCTTTGCGCATGGAGGGCTTCAGGTGCATTTCGTTTCCAATATTGACGGCACCCATATCACCGAAACCCTGAAAAAACTCGATCCGGAAACGACACTCTTTATTATTGCCTCCAAAACCTTTACAACACAGGAGACGCTCACCAATGCCATGAGTGCCCGCGAGTGGTTTTTAAGGCATGCCGCCAGTGAATCGCATATTGCAAGGCATTTTGCCGCTGTATCGACCAACAGGGCAAAGGTTGTCGAGTTTGGAATTGATGAGGCCAACATGTTCCGGTTCTGGGACTGGGTAGGGGGGCGTTACTCACTCTGGTCTTCCATCGGGCTTTCCATCGCGCTCTATCTCGGTTTTGAGCGCTTTGAGGAGCTCCTTCAGGGAGCCTGGGCGATGGATGAGCATTTTCTGAACGAACCGCTTGAGCATAATATCCCTGTTCTGCTTGCGCTGCTCGGCGTCTGGTACAATAACTTTTTCAGTGTCTCCTCACACGCAGTCATTCCCTATGACCAGTACCTGCACCGCTTTCCGGCCTATCTCCAGCAGCTCGATATGGAGAGTAACGGCAAGAGAGTCAACCGGGATGGTAACACCGTGGATTATGCGACCGGTCCGGTAATCTGGGGCGAGCCCGGAACCAACTCCCAGCACGCATTTTTCCAGCTTCTGCACCAGGGAACCGGATTTATTCCTGCGGATTTTATTGTGCCGCTTCAAAGTCAGAATCCGGCAGGGGAGCATCATGATATTCTGCTCTCAAACTGCTTTGCCCAGACCGAAGCGCTTATGAAAGGAAAGACCGCCGAGGAGGTCCGTCTTGAGCTTGAAGCTGCGGGAATGGAGCCTTCCGCTCTTGAAGCGCTGCTTCCGCACAAGGTTTTTCCGGGTAACAGGCCGACCAACACCATTCTTCTCGATGAACTCACGCCATTCAATCTTGGCAAGCTCATCGCCATGTATGAGCACAAGGTGTTTGTTCAGGGGGTTATCTGGGATATCAACTCCTTTGATCAGTGGGGTGTTGAACTCGGCAAACAGCTTGCCAAAGCGATCTATCCGGAAATTCAGGGAACGCAAACGGTTACCGCTCATGACTGCTCAACCAATGCATTGATCAAT
>NZ_AASE01000018.1 GCF_000168715.1 Chlorobium ferrooxidans DSM 13031
TAAAGACAAAACCGACCCAAAGCTCACGCGTACGCTCCTCTTTTGGAATAACGGGAAGCGGGGAGGATTTCTCAAGTGCCCGTTTCACCGAGTTGTTCAGGTACTCACTTGGAGCCCTCCTGTCGATAACAATCTGATCGATCGTTCCGTCTGCAAGGATGTGTATATGAACATAGACCTCCATTCCATAGTTGCTCTTCAGCAACTTATTTGAGAACTCCCAGTTTTTCTGGATACGGTCCGCTATAACTGCCTTGTAGGGGCCGCCCCCTCTGCCGCTGCCGCCGGACCCGTTTCCACCCCCTGCGGAGCCGCCCCGTCCTCCCGGATTTCCTTCAGCATTCACTCTCTGCTGAAGCTGCGCCAGCGCTTTGTTCAGATTACCCATACTCCCTGCCGGAGATGGTTTGGGCGGCGCGGGCGAACTCTTGGCAACGACCTGTTTGAGGCGCTCAAGGGCCTTGTTGATCTCATCCTGCTTGCTGGCCGGCTTGGCTACAACATCGGAAATAGTCTTTGCCTTTTGTTGTACCGGGGTCGGCGGGGGCTGTGAGGCCGGCTGCGAGGCTTTTGGTTCGACCGGAGCAGGCGGTTCTGACACAGTTTGAGCTGCCGGAAGTGAGGATCCCTCGCCCGGTGCTTCTGAAAAACCGGCAGGGCCTCCGGGACCGGAGAGCGACACAAGCGTGACGCTTACCAGCCTTGGTGGTTTGGCATGCCGCTCTGCATCCAGAATCTGGAGATACAACGCGAATATAAAGAGCAGGAGATGCATGGCTGCTGCAGCGGCAAGCCAGAAAAAAAACTTTTTTTCAGCAGGAACTCTCTTCTGAGCTGTTTTCATACTCCCCACTTATCTCCCCTCTTTGCCGATAACAGCCGCCGGTTCCGTCACCATTCCGATCTTTTCAATTCCGGCATCCCTGATCTGGGCCATAACATCCATGACCAATCCGTAGGGGAGCGATTTATCGGCTTTCAGGTAGACCTCCCCTGTCCGCTTGACATCAAGGATCGTCGGCAGTTTCTGGCGAACTTCACTGGCGTTCAACTGATATTCATTGATATAGACCCGCCTTGAACCGTCAATGCTGATCACCAGCGCTTTCTCCGAGACGTCCATCTTCTCGTGGGTTGTTTGCGGGGTCTCAACCTTGACTCCATGCGTCATCATGGGTGCCGTTACCATAAAAATGATAAGGAGCACAAGCATGACATCAACAAATGGCGTTACATTGATGTCGCTCATCAAACGACCTTTTCCGGAAGTCATCATATCCCTTGCTGAGAAGAGGGTTCAATAAGGAATGCAGCGGCAAATTCCGGAGAAAACTCCTCGAGGTCATGTTCGATACTACCGATCTGCTGCGAAAAATAGTTATAGCCGATAACCGCCGGAATTGCTGCGGCAAGACCGGCGGCAGTTGCAATCAGGGCTTCAGAAATACCCGGAGCGACAATGGCAAGAGAGGCTGACTGAGACTGGCCTATATTCTGAAAAGAGGTCATAATACCCCAAACGGTGCCGAAAAGCCCGATGAAGGGTGCGGTATTACCGACAGTTGCAAGAAAAGAGATGAGTGACGAAAGTCTTTTGCCTTCCAGATTTGCCTCACGTTTGATTGCTCTTGCAATCCGGGCACGCGCCTGCCGGATATCGCTTTTCTCTCCAAGTGCCCGATACTCGATATAGCCTGCACGGAACACCCTGGGCAGGGAGCCATGCCGGTACTGTTCACTCTCGGTGAAAGCCTTGTCGACATTATAGACATCGAAAAAAAAGTCAAGGAACACTTTCGACTCGCCGAGTGATTTACGGACATAACCGAACTTGTAGGCAATGATTGCCCAGGATACCACAGAGAAAAAGAGGAGTACAAAAAGAACAAACAAGACGACAGGTCCGGCATCCGAAACCAGTCCGAAAATCCCGAGTTTAGAATCAAGCATCAGAAGGGTAACTAATTAAAGGTTCATTAAAACAAATTCATATTCTCAATCACCATGTAGGCCAGCGCTGAACCGGAAAGCGCACAGAGTGTGTTGACCAGATCATTATTGACAAAAGGGACGCCCTTGAGCAGCCGGTTTTCAACCATCAACCCGTCAGGAGCGAGGCTGTGGGTCCGTTCTGTAACCTTTTCCCGGATCGGATCAAAATACTGGGCCTGCACTGTTGCGCCGAAAAAGCTGTCAACAAGACTTGCCAGAAGTCCGGAAAAGCCGATGAGAAGAAAGGACTGGAGAACGCCAAAATCGGCCAGCCACTGCACATCGACGATCATGGCACTTGCACAGATAAAAAGGGAACCGAGAAATGCCCCTGATGTACCGGGAACAGAAACACCGCCGGAAGTACCTACGGGAACCTCCCTGAAGGTCGTGATCAGTCTCGCCTTCGGGTTTGGCCACATGGTTCCTATCTCTGTTGCCCAGGTATCGGCCTGCACGGCCGCAAGCGTACCAAGGTAGGCAAAAAAGATTGCCGGATCGTTGGTCAGGGAAAACACCACCATCATCATCCAGGCAATTCCCCCGTTGGCGTACACCTGGCCGGCATCACGCTGTGAACCTTTTTCAAAGACCAGATCAAATTTCGCCTTCCGTTTCTTGCCAACTTTGGACAATACCGATGAGAGAAGATAAAAGGTCAGGAGAGGAACAGTCCAGGCCATCCCGCCTATGCCGAATATCGTTGTTCCCAGAAGAAATGTGGCCGTTGCTCCGCTGTTATTGAGGAATTTAACCTTGATCGAGAATAACGCAAGGAGAAAGGCAAAAAATCCTCCGAGGAGAAAATTCTCAAGAAGAATAGTATGATTCATCTCAAGCACATAGAGGATATAGGCAATGGAAACCGGTATAAAAAAGTTATCCAGACCATAGGAGAGCAGCGCTTCAACCGCCGTGGCAACAAGCGCAAGAAGCAGCACAAGAGCAAAAAGAGAGATGGTTGATGTGCCCGCAAGGCCTCCGCTGAATTCATGACGGAAAAGCATCATGGTTGTACCGAGCAAGAGCAGGCTGCTGAAAAACATCGTGAGCGATCCCTCGACTGTTTTAGGGTTTTTGGTCAGATGCTCGATATGTTTTTTGCCGACGGAACTCCCTACAAGAGCCGCAAGCGAGTCACCCACCCCCATGACCAGCACGGAGATCTGGAGTATCCATTTATGCGATTCCCAGAGAAAAAGAGCAAGAAAAAGAAAGACCAGAGGAAAAAGAAGCGAACCATAGCTTTTAACGGTCGCGGTCGGCTGAAGATCACCGCTCTCGGCAAGCAAGGCCCGGAACCAGCTAAATCGCATGTTCAGTGCATTAAGCAGCAGCAGCAAAAGAGCTGCAAGCACGGGATAAAAGTTTGACTGAAAATAGGTTGGTATAAAAAACAGCACAACACCCATAGAGAGGTGAATGACTTTTCTGACCACCAGAGGAGAGATTCCGAATTTTCTTGTAAGCAGTTCCGCAAGAAGAACAAAAAGGAGCACAAGACAAAGAGTCAGAAAAAAGACCGGGATGTCCTGAGACAACGGAGACTGAAGGTTCAGCATGATTCTGTTGTTTGTTGTTTATTGCGCAAATATCAGCACTGAAAAAAGAATGCGACTGCTTAAAAAATATCATTTTAACTCTATAGATTAAACAGCAAATATTCACTCTCGTTTAATATTTTTATTGTTTGTATTAGTAGAACATTAAACGTAAATTAACTCCAGTTTTCGTTTTCTTTCGAAGAAACCTGTACCCATCAATGTCCGCATGTAATCGACATCTATTCCGCACAAGCAACGGATACGAAAAACCGGCCTCCGGAAATAATGCTGTTGGCGGTAGTATGGTCGCGATTTTGCTGAACTCCTTCAATTCCAGGATCGAAATAGTGTACACTGTGGTGATTCCGCAGGTGAGCACTGTTGTGCTCTAAACAAGCAACCGGTCCCAAGTCCATCACTCTCTTTTCAGACCTTTTACTTTCAGTGGCTTCGGGAACGGCAGTCCAGGAGATTTTTTTATAATTGGCGAAAAAAATAATCTTTCCCTGCCATGAGATCTGATACGATAAAGAGCGGATTTGAAAAAGCACCGCACCGCAGCCTGCTGAAAGCCACAGGCTCAATAACATCCAACAGTGACTTTAAAAAACCATTTATAGGGATCTGTAACTCCTTTAATGAACTGATTCCCGGTCATGCACACCTGCAGGAGCTGGGCAGAATTGCAAAGGAAGAGGTGCGAAAAGCCGGCGGAGTCCCTTTTGAGTTCAATACCATCGGTGTATGTGACGGTATCGCCATGGGCCATATCGGTATGCGCTACTCGCTTGCAAGCCGTGAACTCATTGCCGACAGTGTCGAGACTGTTGCCGAAGCCCACCGTCTTGACGGGCTTGTCTGCATTCCGAACTGCGACAAGATCACCCCCGGCATGATGATGGCCGCTCTGCGCATCAACATTCCCGTTATCTTTGTTTCCGGCGGGCCCATGAAAGCAGGCCATACACCTGCCGGTAAAACGGTTGACCTGATTTCGGTTTTTGAAGCTGTCGGCCAGTTCAGCAGCGGTAAAATCAGTGAAGGTGAACTGGAGACCATAGAGGATAGCGCGTGCCCCGGATGCGGATCCTGCTCCGGAATGTTCACGGCAAACTCAATGAACTGCCTGAGTGAGGCTCTCGGTTTTGCCCTGCCGGGAAACGGAACGATTCTGGCCGTTGATCCACGGCGAAATGAGCTGGTTAAAGAGGCCTCACGCCGCATCATTGATCTGGTAAACCGCAATATCAGACCGAGGGATATTCTTACAAGAAGTGCGCTTTTAAACGCATTTGCCCTTGATTTTGCAATGGGAGGGAGCACCAACACCATTCTGCACACCCTGGCCATTGCCAATGAAGCAGAGCTTGATTTTGACTTTTCGGAGCTGAACGCTCTTTCGGCAAAAACACCCTATATCTGCAAAGTCAGCCCTGCCACCATGGAGGTCCATATCGAGGATGTAGACCGGGCCGGTGGTGTATCGGCAATCCTGCATGAGCTCAGCCGGATTGATGGGCTTCTTGACCTCTCGGCGTTGACGGTAACAGGAAAAACTCTTGGAGAGAATATTGCTCATTCGGAAGTAAAGGACAGAACCGTCATAAGAAGTGTTCAGGATCCCTACTCCGCAACCGGCGGCCTGGCAGTACTATACGGAAATCTTGCCCCGCAGGGTGCTGTAGTGAAAACCGGAGCGGTGAGCCCGTCCATGCTGAAACATACCGGTCCGGCAAAGGTCTATGACTCTCAGGATGATGCGATCAAAGGTATTATGGGGGACGATATCAAACCGGGCGATGTCGTTGTTATCCGCTATGAGGGGCCGAAAGGAGGCCCTGGAATGCCGGAGATGCTCTCCCCCACCAGCGCCATCATGGGACGCGGACTCGGAGAGTCGGTGGCACTCATTACCGATGGGCGATTCTCCGGTGGATCACGGGGAGCCTGCATCGGTCACGTATCGCCTGAAGCAGCAGAAAAAGGGCCTATTGCCGCGCTGGAAAACGGTGACCTGATCACCATCGATATTGCGGAAAGAACCATCTCGATGGAGCTGACCGATGACGTTATCAAAGAACGGCTGGCAAAACTGAAGCCGTTTGAACCGAAAATAAAAAAAGGGTATCTGGCGCGCTACTCCCAGATGGTCACATCAGCCAATACAGGCGCCATACTGAAAAACCCGGGATCCTGTGAACCTTGTGAATCAAAATAATCGAGCTATGCACTCTTCAGACCAAACACTTAATGGTTCAGAGATATTTTTTGAATGTCTGCGGCGCGAACACGTTGAATATATTTTCGGATATCCAGGCGGATCGCTGCTGAAAGTCTATGAAACGCTTCATGACGTTAAAGATATAGAGCACATCCTTGTCCGCCATGAACAGGGTGCTACCCACATGGCTGAGGGTTATGCCCGTGCTACCGGCAAACCGGGTGTTGTACTTGTCACCTCCGGGCCCGGCGCAACAAACACCGTTACCGGTATTGCCAATGCCTATATGGACTCATCTCCGATGGTGGTCTTTACCGGGCAGGTCCCAAGCTCACTGATCGGTAACGATGCCTTTCAGGAGGCCGACATTGTCGGCATTACCCGTTCGATAACGAAACACAACTTCCTTGTAAAGGATGTCAGGGAGCTTGCTCTGACCATCCGCAAGGCGTTTTTCCTTGCCACTACCGGCAGACCGGGTCCGGTTCTTATCGATATGCCGAAAGATGTACTGAATGCCTCATGCCCGTTCCACTGGCCTGAGACCGTTGATATCCGGGGCTTCAAGCCAACACTCATCTGTCACTTGAACCAGGTCGAGAAAGCTGCCCAGAAAATCGCGCAGGCAAAGCGTCCTCTGCTCTATATCGGTGGCGGAGTGATCAGCGCAGAGGCATCGGAAGAGCTTCGGGCTTTTGCTATAGAACAGAACATACCGGTCACCATGACCCTTCAGGGACTGGGCGCATTCCCTGCAAACCATCCCCTCAGCATGGGGATGCTCGGCATGCACGGAACCTACTGGGCCAATCAGGCTGTCAACAACTGCGATCTTCTGATTGCCGTCGGTGCCCGCTTTGATGACCGGGTAACCGGAAAAATCGAGACGTTCGCGCCCCAGGCTTACAAGATTCACAATGACATTGATCCTACCAATGTCGATAAAAATGTCAAGGTTGATCTGCCGATTGTCGGCGATGCCAGACACTTTCTCGCTTCACTGCGTGAGGTTATGCCGGAGAAGTCGGCGAACCGCGAACCCTGGCTTGAGCAGATCAACTCATGGAGGGAGAGCTGCCCGTTGAGCTACAGTTACGATGAGAAGACACTCAGAACCGAGTTTGTTATTGAAGAGGTCTCAAAACAGACCGCCGGCAATGCGGTTGTTGTTACCGATGTCGGCCAGCATCAGATGTGGACATCGCAGTATTTCAAATTCATCAATCCGCGATCCATCATCACCAGCGGAGGACTCGGCACGATGGGTTACGGCCTGCCGGCGGCCATCGGTGCAGCTTTCGGCATCAAGGACCGGCCCGTTGTGCTCTTCTGCGGAGACGGAGGATTCATGATGAATGTGCAGGAGCTTGTTACCGCCGTTCACCATAAAATTCCGGTCAAAATTTTCCTGATCAACAACAGCTATCTCGGAATGGTACGACAGTGGCAGGAGCTTTTTCATAAGGAGAAATACTCTTTTACCGATCTTGGCGACAGCAACCCGGACTTTGTAAAGGTTGCAGAGGCATTCGGTTGCAAGGCTCTCCTTGCCGAAACCCCTGCTGCCGCCAAAGCCGCAGTCACTGAAGCCCTTGCATGGAACGAAGGGCCGGTACTTGTTGAGTTCAGGGTTGTCAAAAAAGATATGGTCTTCCCTATGGTTCCGGCAGGAGGCTCCATTTCAGATATGCTCCTGGCAAGGTTAAATCCAAAAACAATGGTTTGAATCGGACTATGAAACATCTTATTTCTGTACTGGTTGAAAACAAGTTCGGCACCCTCAACAGGGTTGCCGCCATGTTCAGCGCACGCGGCTTCAACCTCGAAAGTATATCCATCGGAGAGACCGAAGACAGCGAAATCTCACGCATGACCATTGTGACAAGGGGTGACGACCAGATCATCAGCCAGGTAGTAAAACAACTCAACCGGCTGATTGATACGATCAAGGTTACCGATCTGACAAAGCAGCCTCATGTTGAACGGGAGCTGCTTCTGATGACCCTGAAACTCAGCAAAAGCGTGCAGCATGAGATTTTTGAGCTGATCAATGTTTTTAAGGGAAAAGTCGTGGATATAAAACAAAAATCAATTACTATTGAGGTCATCGGCACTCCCGACAAGATCAACACAACTATTGATATCTTCAGGCCGTACGGCATCAGGGAACTTGCCCGTTCCGGGGCTGTTGCGATCCAGCGGGGAGAGTGAAACCATTTTTACTGTAATTATCAATCAAAACTATTTCAGAGATGAACGTTTATTATGACCAGGATGCCGATCTCGGTTATCTGCAGGGAAAAAATATTGCAATTCTCGGTTACGGCAGCCAGGGCCATGCTCATGCCCTGAACCTCAAGGAGAGCGGACTGAACGTCTGCGTCGGTCTTCGCAGCGACAGCTCTTCGGCGGCCAAAGCACGCGAAGCCGGCCTACAGGTCAATACCGTGGCTGAAGCGGTTAAATGGGCTGACATTGTCATGGTCCTGCTTCCCGACCAGACCCAGAAGGCGATCTATGAAAGTGAGATTCTGCCAAACCTTGTTCCGGGCAACACCCTTGCTTTTGCTCATGGCTTCAATATTCACTACAAACAGATTGTTCCGGCAGAGACCATCAACGTCATCATGATTGCGCCGAAAAGCCCGGGCCATCTTGTTCGCCGGACCTTTACCCAGGGTAACGGTGTTCCCTGTCTTATCGCCGTTCATCAGGACTATACCGGTGAGGCCAAACAGCAGGCACTTGCATGGGCAAAAGCTCTTGGCGGCACGAAAGCAGGCGTCATTGAAACCTCCATCAAAAATGAAACCGAGACCGATCTTTTCGGTGAACAGGCAGTACTCTGCGGCGGTTCAGCCGAACTGATAAAGGCCGGATTTGAAACCCTTGTTGAAGCCGGATACCCTGAAGAGCTTGCCTACTTTGAGTGCATGCACGAGCTGAAACTGATTGTGGATCTCTATTATGAAGGTGGCCTGTCGAGAATGAACTACTCCGTAAGCGATACAGCCGAGTACGGCGGCATGACCCGCGGACCCCGCCTTATCACCCCTGCGGTCAAGGCCGAGATGAAAAAGATTCTTGAGGAGGTGCAGGACGGCCGTTTCGCCAAGGAGTTTATTGACGAGTGCAACGGCGGCTACAAAAATCTCAACAAGCTCAGAGCGGAAAACAGCGGCCATTCGATTGAGAAGGTCGGTGCCAAACTGCGCGACATGATGAGCTGGCTGATAAAAAAATAACAGAACTCGAAAGAAGAATGTACAAGATCGTATCCATACCGGGAGATGGTATAGGCCCGGAGGTAGTTGCCGGAGCTGTTTCTGTATTGAAGCAGCTCTCGAAAAAACATGGCTTTGACGTAGTGATAGAAGAGCATCCATTCGGCGGAGCCTCCTATGACCTGCATGGCGAGATGCTCACGAGTGCCACGCTTGAGGCTTGTAAAAAATGTGATGCCGTGCTGCTCGGCGCTGTCGGTGGCCCGAAATGGGAGAAGCTGCCGCACGAGCACAAACCGGAAGCTGCACTGCTTAAAATCCGCAAGGAGCTTGAGCTCTTTGCCAATCTCAGACCGGCAAAAGTCTACGATGCACTTATTGACGCATCATCGCTCAAGGCTGAAGTGGTTCAGGGCACAGATTTTCTTGTCTTCAGAGAGCTTACCGGCGGTATCTATTTCGGTCAGCCTCGCGGATTCGATGAGAACCGGGGCTGGAACACCATGGTCTATGAGCGCTATGAAGTCGAACGTATTGCCCGACTCTCTTTTGAAGCCGCCAGGAAACGCAAGGGGAAGGTGATCTCCATCGACAAGGCCAATGTGCTTGAAGTCTCCCAGTTCTGGAGAAATGTCGTGCATGAAATCCACAGGGAGTACGCTGATGTGGAGCTGAGCGATATGTATGTCGATAATGCAGCCATGCAGATTGTTCGTAACCCGAAACAGTTTGATGTTATTGTAACAAGCAACCTCTTTGGTGACATTCTGAGCGATATCGCTGGTATGATCACCGGTAGCCTCGGCATGCTCCCTTCGGCAAGTATCGGCACAACCTATGCCCTCTACGAGCCTATTCACGGCAGCGCACCCGATATTGCCGGCCGTAATATTGCCAACCCGATTGCTACCATTGCTTCCGTTGCGATGATGTTTGAACACTCGCTGAACAAACCGGCAATTGCCCGCGAGATTGAAGCGGCTATTGAGGCAACTCTTGCAGCGGGACTGCGGACGGCTGATATTGCCGCACCGGGGGAGAAAACAGTTTCGACAACAGAGATGACAGAGGCAATTGTCCGCCATCTTGGCGCCTGAACAACCTGTAGGCGGAGAGAATTCGGTGAAAGAGAAGATTCTGGTATTTGACACAACACTGCGCGACGGGGAGCAATCACCCGGCGCATCGCTCAATGTGCAGGAGAAGGTGGAGATTGCCCGGCAGCTTGAAAAGCTTGGCGTCGACGTCATAGAGGCCGGCTTTCCGGCCTCCTCTCCCCTGCAGCTTGAAGCAGTACAGCGTGTCGGAGCAGAGTCGGGAGCAATTGTGGCGGCCCTTGCAAGAGCAGTTGAAGGCGACATAACTGCTGCATGGAAGGCCCTGCAGCAGGCGCGAAAGCCCCGCATCCATACCTTTATCGGCACCTCCGATATCCATATTTCCGGGAAATTCGGCAGCGAACGCTACGGTCTTACCCTGCAGGAGAAGCGCAAAACCATTCTCAGAATGGCGGCTGATGCTGTTGCCTTTGCAAAAACCTTTACAAACGATATTGAATTTTCCGCTGAAGATGCGGGACGCACCGATCCCGGTTACCTGGCAGAGATTATAGAGGCAGTTATAACGGCCGGTGCGACTACGGTCAACATTCCCGATACGACCGGCTACACCTGGCCCTCGGAGTTCGGAGAGAAAATCGAGCGTCTCCGGAACAGTGTACCAAACATCGCCAATGCCGTCATCAGTGTCCACTGCCATAACGACCTTGGTCTTGCCGTAGCCAACACCCTCAGCGCTCTCCAGCACGGAGCCCGCCAGGTGGAGTGTTCCATGAACGGCATCGGAGAGCGTGCAGGAAATGCATCGCTTGAGGAGATTGTCATGGCGCTGAAAGTGCGCAGTGACCTGCATAACTTCTGTACCGGTGTCGTCACTGAAGAGCTTTACAACACCAGCCGCATGGTCTCGACCTTTACCGGCATCATTATCCAGCCAAACAAGGCAATTGTCGGCGACAACGCATTCTCTCACGAGTCGGGCATTCATCAGGACGGCATGCTTAAAAACCGTGAGACCTATGAGGTGATGACGCCCGAATCAGTTGGCGTACCCCGTACAAGTATTGTGCTGGGCCGTCACTCCGGAAAGCACGGATTGCAGTCCCGTCTTCTTGCTCTCGGTTACAAACTGCAGGATGCTGAACTTGAAGCGGTATACCGGCGGTTTGTCGATATAGCCGACAAAAAGAAAGAGGTCTACGATGACGATCTCAGGGTGCTGATGGGTGACGAACTGACCAGACCCGGAAGCGCTTTTGAACTGGACTATTTGCATATCAACAGCGGTACCGCTTCGATTCCGACGGCAACCGTGCGAATAAAACACAATGAACAGGTGTTTGAAGAGTCAGCTACCGGGGACGGCCCTGTCGATGCCTGTTTCAGGGCCATTGAGCGGGCACTGGGCATTGAATCGATGGTCACCTCCTACTCGGTCCGTTCAACCACTGCCGGCCGCCAGGCTCTCGGAGAGGCACTGGTACGCATCAGGGACCGCAATGTATCCTTTAACGGAAGAGGGGTTTCGACCGATATTATTGAGGCAAGTGCCAAAGCCTATCTCCAGGCTCTCGGCCTGCGCCAGCATCATTTTGAAAACAACTCTACAGAAACCATAGATAACGGGGTTTAAGAAACCATGCAACAAACCATAACCCAGAAGATCCTTTCGAGGGCAGCCAACCGCAAATTTGTCGATGCGGGAGAGAGCGTATGGCTGAATGTCGACATCCTGCTTACCCATGATGTCTGCGGCCCTCCGACTTTTGATATTTTCAAGCAGGAGTTCGGACCGGACGCCAAAGTGTGGGATCCGCAAAAAGTTGTCGTGCTGCCCGACCACTATATTTTCACAGCCAACGAGCATGCACACCGCAATATTGATCTGTTGCGCCAGTTTGCCGCCGAACAGCATCTTCCCCACTACTATGATGTCGGCTCCGATCGCTACAAGGGCGTCTGCCATGTTGCCCTGGCCGAAGAGGGATTCAATATTCCCGGCACCGTGCTCTTCGGAACCGATTCGCACACCTGTACGTCAGGCGCATTCGGCATGTTCGGTACCGGTATCGGCAACACTGATGCCGCATTCATTCTCGGCACCGGCAAGCTCTGGGAAAAAGTCCCTGAATCGATCAAGTTCACCTTCGATGGCGTTATGCCCGAATATCTCACGGCAAAGGATTTGATTCTCCAGATTCTCGGCGATATCACTACCGATGGAGCTACCTACAAGGCAATGGAGTTCGACGGTGAGGCAATTTTTTCGCTTCCTATGGAGGAGAGAATGACCCTCACCAATATGGCAATTGAAGCCGGAGGGATGAACGGCATTATCGCTGCCGACAGTGTCGCCGAAAGCTATGTCAGGGCAAGAAGCCAGAAGCCCTACGAAATCTTCCGGAGCGATCCGGATGCAAAATATCACAGCAGGTATCACTACAATGTCCGCGAACTGGAGCCGGTTGTGGCACAGCCGCACAGCCCTGATAACCGGGCTACCGTCAGAAGCGTCCAGGGCACGAAAATAACCAAGTCCTATATCGGATCGTGCACTGGCGGAAAACTGACCGACTTTGTGATGGCGGCAAAGATCCTGAAGGGAAAAAAGGTTTCGGTAACCACCAACATTGTACCTGCTACGGTTCTTGTTGCCAGAGCGCTTGAAACCGAACGCTTTGAGGGAGTGACCCTGAAGCAGATTTTTGAGGATGCCGGATGCAGCATCGCCCTGCCTTCATGCGCTGCGTGCCTTGGCGGACCTTCCGATACGGTCGGACGTTCGGTAGATAACGACCTTGTGGTTTCAACCACCAACCGCAACTTCCCCGGACGCATGGGCAGCAAACATGCAGGAGTCTACCTTGCTTCCCCGCTCACAGCGGCAGCATCAGCAGTTACGGGCAAACTCACCGATCCGAGAGATTTTCTCTGAGCGGCGGAACAGGCAACTATGAACTTGTAAGGAAACAACTACCACTATGGAGACCATCATTCAGGGCAAAGCCTATGTACTGGGCAAAAATATTGATACCGACCAGATTATTCCGGCCGAACATCTTGTCTACAGCCTCTCCGATCCGGAAGAGGTAAAGCTCTACGGCAAATATGCCCTTTCAGGTGTTCCTCCCGAACAGGGTGGACTGCCGGAAGGGAACATCCCCTTCATCCGTGAAGGAGAGTTCAGCTCCGACTACACCATCATCATTGCAGGCCCGAATTTCGGCTGTGGCTCATCAAGGGAGCACGCTCCGTTCGCCCTGAAAGTTGCCGGCGCGAAAGCCATTATCGCGGAATCGTACGCGCGGATTTTTTATCGCAACTGTGTAGACGGCGGCTTTGTTATCCCCTATGAGACAGCCGAAGAGCTCAACCAGGTTATCAAAACCGGTGATGAGCTGAAAATCGATGTAAAGGCCAACACCATCGAAAACCTGAGCCGCCAGGTCACCTACAAACTCAGTGCTCTGGGTGATGTATTCAGCATCATAGAGGCCGGCGGAATTTTCGCTTATGCCCGACAGGAAAATTTAATGGCACAAAGCTGATTTATGAGTGTTCAATCAAGAAAAATAGAACTTTACGACACCACCCTGCGCGACGGAACGCAGGGTGAGCATATCAATCTTTCGGTTCAGGACAAGCTGCTTATTGCCGAGAGGCTTGATGAGTTCGGCATGGATTACATAGAGGGCGGATGGCCAAGCAGTAATCCCAAGGATGAGGAGTTTTTCATCAAAGCCCGCAAGCTGGAGTTCAAACAGGCAAAGCTCTGCTCGTTCGGTTCGACCGCCCGTTTTGCAAAAAGTGTTGAAACCGACCCCAATCTCCTGGGGCTCCTCCAGTCAGAAACTCCGGTCATCACCATATTCGGCAAAACCTGGCAGGCCCACTCCGAAAAAAGTCTCGGGATATCAGACGAGGAGAATGCCGAGTTGATCTATCGCTCGGTCTCTTTCCTCAAGAGTGAAGGTCGGGAGGTTTTTTTTGATGCTGAACACTTTTTTGACGGTTACAAAAATAACCCGCCGTTTGCGCTGAAAATGCTGCTCTCGGCAGTTCAGGGCGGTGCATCAAGAATCGTTCTTTGCGACACCAACGGAGGCTCACTGCCGCATGAAGTGACCGAGATGGTCCGCCATGTGCTCCAGGTTACCGGCATCCCTGTCGGGATCCACAGCCACAATGACGGAGATCTTGCCGTAGCAAATACCATCGCGGCTCTCCAGGCTGGTGCAACCCATGTGCAGGGTACCATAAACGGTATCGGTGAGCGGTGCGGCAATGCCAACCTCATCAGCATCATTCCGAACATCATGCTGAAACTTGAGGGTACCTCAACTTCAGTAAACAATCTCGGCAAGCTCACTCAGCTCTCCAAGTTTGTCTACGAGATTCTCAATATGCCCTCCAACACAAGGGCCCCCTTTGTAGGAAAGTCCGCATTTGCCCATAAGGGAGGCATCCACGTTAGTGCGGTCATGAAAGAGAGTTCGCTCTACGAGCATATCGACCCTGCGCTTGTCGGAAACCGGCAGAGGGTTCTGGTTTCGGAACTTGCCGGTCAGAGCAATATTCGCTACAAGGCCCAGGAACTCGGGATTGCTATTCCCGAAAAAAGCGATGTTATCAAGAACATTGTCAACCATGTCAAGGAACTCGAACACAAAGGGTACCAGTTTGACGGCGCTGAAGCCTCGTTCGAACTGATCCTTCAGAAAGAGCTTGGCAGCTTCAAACCGTTCTTTGAGGTAGTTGAAACCAAAGTGCATATTGAATCCGGAAAGGATGCCAAAAATGTCGATCAGGCCGTTCTAAAGGTGATGGTTGGTGGTGAGATTGAACATATTGCCGCTGACGGTGACGGTCCGGTCAACGCACTCGACAAGGCCCTGCGCAAGGCACTGATCCATTTTTATCCTGAAATCAAGGCCATCAAGCTGATTGACTACAAGGTCCGTGTGCTTGAAGAGAAACGCGGCACCAGCGCCAAAGTGAGGGTGCTGATTGAAAGCAGTAATGGCCGCAACACCTGGGGCACGGTCGGCGTTTCCACCAACATTATTGAAGCAAGCCTTCTGGCTCTTCAGGACAGCATGAACTACCACCTCTTCACCGTCAAAGCTGCTCTCCCCGCAGCTGAATCCCCTTTACCTCAATCCTGAACAAAATGATTTTCGGCAGCACCCCATGGTGCTGCTGTAAATCCCTGAACGATAAACCTCATCTTCCCGCCAACAAATCAACAACGGTATTGACACAAATCTGCTTTTGTGTCTAACTCATTTTCTGTACCTTAAAATATTACACTTATTATACTCTTGCGCACTAATACAGATTAATATTACTATAGTCAACTATGCGAATCCACGATCTGGACCCGGAGAACAGGCCCCGGGAACGTTTTCTCACCACCGGACCGGCCTCACTCAGCCCAGCTGAGCTTCTGGCGATTATCCTGCGATCAGGTACAAAAAATCATAACATCGTCGATACCTGCAATGAGCTGATTGCACGGGTCGGGCTTGAAAAGCTGAGCGATTTAACTCTGAGTGAGCTTCAGAAAACCAGGGGAATAGGAGAGGCGAAAGCCATGCAGATTATGGCAATCTTTGAACTGAACAGACGGCTGCACTACAGTCGAAACCAGAATAAAAAAATTCAGGCAGCACGGGATGTATTTGAATATATGGCAGGGCGGATTCCCGACGAGAAAAAAGAGCACCTCTTTGTTCTGCACCTGAACACAAAAAACCAGATCATCAAAAGCGAGCTGGTCTCTGTCGGGACATTGAACGCATCACTTATCCACCCCAGAGAGGTGTTTAAAGCAGCAATAAGGGAGAGTGCCCATGCAATCATTGTCGTACATAACCACCCGTCAGGAGATGTTGAACCAAGCAATGCCGACCGGCAGGTTACCGCTCTCCTCAAAGAGGCGAGCGCACTTATCCAGATCGATCTCCTTGATCACATCATCATTGGCAATACAGGCTGGTTCAGCTTCAGGGAGAACTCCCTGCTTGCATAAAACAGGAGCACGTTAGCCATATGACTGAATCTGCGGATGCTGCTCCTCTGACTGACTGATACCGGAAATATCGCGAACATTCTTTGCCTGTAATCCTTTCTGGGTTGTATCAAGCTCGAAATCCACTTCGGCATCCTGGTTGAGGACCTTGAAGCTCTGTTCTGAAAGAATGGCTGAAAAATGAACGAAAATATCCTCACCGCCATCCGGATTCAAAATAAAGCCATAGCCCTTTTTGCCGTCAAACCATTTCACTTTACTGATTGCCATGATAAAAAGTGTGCTTTATCATTATGAGGAAAAATCCATTCCATTTTTTCGTCCGCCATACACTTTGTATTATAAAGGGAATATACACAAACCCACACCAAACCCTCACAAACCCGCAGTAATCACTATAATATTACATCATTATATTGATATAACAAAAATATTTCACATAAAACATAGAAACAATACCCGGCAAACCAGACGTTGCTCAGGAGATAATCGAAATATCCGTATAGAGCAGTGCGGGGTGCGCTGTTGTGCCGATAAGCGCAACAAGTCGTGCGTTTGCACTTCCATTACCATCATCATCATAATACAGGTTGCCTGTTGCTGTATCGTAAATGATTCTGTCGTCACTGTCATGACCAACCGTTGCTCCGGCTTCTGACCAAAATTCTGCAGAGCTGAGCAAACCACCCGCAGAGCTGGTTATCCCGGTAAAGCTCCCTTTGCTGAATGCAAGAACATCTGAACCCGACTGAAAGTCAATAATGGTATCTTTATTGACTACCGGTTGTAGCTGATAAGTAAAGACAAAGCTATCAGCTCCCGATCCTCCGGTAAAAGTATCACAATAGGCTGTTCCTGTTAACGTATTGCTTCCCGCATTTCCGGTCAGGAGAAGGCCGTTCAACACTCCGGATGCATCAATATTGAGTGTTGCTGTACCGGTAGCTGTCACGCGTTCAATCCCCGTGTCGCCGGCATAAAGGGTCAGGGTATCATTTGCTATTGTTGAACCAAACCGCACATCATCACTGCCTGTTGTTCCTGTATCGGAAAATTCGGCAGACAAGTGCTCATCAGCAGAGAAGATGTGATAGATATCCGAACCATTTCCGCCGTTGAGCAGATCTGTCCCTTTTCCTCCATAAAGAACGTCGTTATAGGTTGTACCGGTCAATTTATTGGCTCCGGCATTTCCGGTAATAACAATCGGATTCAAAACTGCTGATGCATCAACATCCAGGGAGGTAGTCCCGGTAGTCACTCCACTAATCCCAACTCCCGTACCAATCACAACACGCTCTATGCCTGTATCCCCGGCAAAGAGGGTCAAGGTATCATGTTCAATTGTTGAGGCAAAGCGGACTTCATCAGAACCAGTGGTTCCGGTATCTGCAAATTCGGCGGCTAAATGATCTCCTGCCCTATTGACGATATAGAAATCCCCGGCATTTCCGCCATTCAGATAATTCAGTGCTGCGCTGCCGATAAGCACATCATTACCGGAACCACCAACAGCTCTTTCAATCGTGCAGTCAAAAGCAATAGCTACATTCTCAGTCATACCGCCTAAAGAGGAGTAGGTGCCTGGGTTCAGATTGATAATCTGTTGTGTTGTATAGCCGGAGCAATCAATGGTATCCATGCCGCCTGCATCCCAGATGGTAAAAATTGGCGTCGCATTGGAGGTGAAGTCATAAATCGGCCGTTCGGCATCAGTTGAAGCGAGATTGCAATTGAATCCATATATGGTATCCCCGGTGCGGGTTACCGTATCAGCACCATGCAAAGCCTGAATGGCAGCAATATCATAGAGCATCGGGGTCTGGGGAAATATAAAAGAGGAATAGGTGCCATCCGGATACCAGCCATACCCTGGCAGATATCCCCCGAAATAGGACATAACCGTATATTTACGATTATCCTCCGCGAACGCTGCGTTATTCTGATAGGTAATAGTACCGCCATTTCCTGCATCGTATACGCCGGGATGAGAGAGACCCAGAGCATGTCCGATCTCATGGATCATGGTAAACAAGCCATAACTTCCCAGACTCATTCCGATATCACTATTGGAGCTCCAGGCAGAGCTTAACCAGATCTGTTCTGCGGTTATGGAAAAGCTTTGGGTTACCGTATCCACGGTACCAAAACTTATGGTATAGGTCCCCCCTCCGGTGTTACTCGAATAGTTCAGCGTAATATTGGCTGATGGGTCTGCGATTTGAACCAGCCGATGGTCAGCTCCCGATGATTTGGCCATGATATCATCAAGCAGCTGAAAAGAGAGCCGGGCGGTTGCAACCTGGAGCGCTGACATCTGAACCAGACTGGTACCTCCTTCTGAAGGGGTATAACCGTCCACATTGGTCGGTGTTCCTTCATTGATTGCATAGGAAATTGAGGTTAAATCAGCCGGCCAGGTAAAGGTATAACCGGTAAGTCCGCTACCCCATGACGTGGTAAGTTGTGTAACAATCTGGCTCGTAGTCAAGGCATCATTCGTGCCCGTTATCGTTACCGTTACGATCTCCGTCGTGCCATCCATTGTCGATACCGTAAAACTCTCTGTGAGGGTATCTCCAGCATTCAGCTCATCGAAGGCACTGTTGGCTGCATAACTCCACAGTCCGGCAGCATCGATGCTGAAACTGCCATTGATGCCTCCGGTATCGGTCTGAACCACAAAGAGAGCCGGATTATCTACATCAGTAACCGAAAGATGGCCCGTTGCCGTGATCGGCACATTGGTCTCGTCTACACTTGCACTGAAATCACCGGTTATCACCGCCGCATCATTCGTTCCCATTATCGTCAACATCACGATCTGTGACGTCCCGTCTGCACTCTCTACAATAAAACTCTCAACGAGCGAATCTCCATCATTCAAATAGTCGAACGCACTGTTGGCGGAATAACTCCAAAGTCCATCACTATCGATACTGAAGCTGCCATTGAAGCCTGCATTATCAGTCTGAATAAGAAAGATAGCCGGATTATCTAAATCGGTCACGGTAAGATGACCCGTGGCCGTGCTTGCCTCATTAGTCTCGGCTACAGTGGCACTGAAATCACCGGTTATTACCGCTGCATCGTTCGTGCCGTTTATCGTTACGGTTACCACTTCCGATGTGCCGTCTGCCGTCGTTACCGTGAAGCTCTCCGTCACGCTGCTGTCCACATTCAGACCATCAAACGCACTGTTTGCACTGAAAATCCATACTCCATCGGTCCCGATACTGAATGTGCCGTTTGTTCCCGCTACATCCGTCTGCGCTATAAAGGCCGATGAGCTATCGACGTCCGTCGCATGCAACGTACCCGTCGCCGTTATCATCGCATCACTCTCATCCTCACTGGCATGTAAGCTCCCCGTTATCACGGCTGCGTCATTCGTACCCGTTATCGTCACCGTCACCAGATCACTTGTCCCGTCTATAGTCGTTACCGCAAAACTTTCTGTAAGCGTATCACCGACATTCAGATTATCAAAGGCACTGCTGGCCCTGAAATCCCAGGCTCCGTCTATACCGATACTGAAGAGACCAAGAGTTCCCTTTGTGCCGCTCTGTGCCACAAAAGCAAACGGGCTGTCTATATCGCTCACCGTAAGCGTGCCGTTTGCTGTTATTGGCGCATCCGTTTCGGCGACACTGGCACTGAAATTACCCGTCACAACAGAGGCATCATCGGTTCCCGTTATGATCACCGTCACCAACTCCGACGTACCGTCTACTGTCGATACCGAGAAGCTTTCCGTTACCGTTTCACCGACCTTCAGGCTGTCAAAGGCACTGTTTGCCCTGTAACTCCATGCTCCGTCCATTCCGATACTGAACGTACCCGTCAACCCCGTAATACCGTTTTGTGCTACAAAGATAGAAGGGTTATCCATGTCCATTGCTCTCAACCTTCCAGTGAGCGAAACTGCGGTATTCGTCTCAAATACCGTGGGGCTCAAATCACCCGTTATTATTGCCGCATCATTCGTACCCGTTATCGTAACCGACACAACCTGCGATGTACCATCCGAAGTGAATACTGAAAAGAGATCCTTTACCTTGCCGCCGACATTCAATCCGTCGAACGCACTGTTCGCTGTGTAGCTCCAGACGCCATCCGTTCCGATACTGAATGTTCCTGTCCGCCCCTTGCTGTCACTCTGCGCGACAAAGGCGGCCGGGTTATCAACATCATTAACCAGTAACCTGCCCATAACCGTCATGGCCGCATTCGTCTCGACGTAACTCGCACTTGAGTCACCGGTTATGACCGCTGCGTCATTCGTACCTGCTATCGTCACCGTTACCAACCCGGAGGTACCGTCAATTGTCGATGCCGTAAAGCTCTCCGTGAGGGTATCACCAATATTCAGGCTGTCAAACGCACTGCCTGCCCTGTAACTCCATGCACCGTCACTACCCATATCGAATACGCCGTACATGCCTTTAATGCCGCTCTGTGCTGAAAATATGGCCGGGTTATCTATATCGACCGCAGAAAGCCTGCCCGTTACCGCTATCAGAGCATTCGTCTCCAATACCGTTGCATTGAAGTCGCCAGAAATAACCGCAACATCGTTCGTGCCGGTTATGGTCACCGTCACCACTTCCGTCATACCATCCACGGTCGAAACCGTAAAGGACTCTTTTACGGTTTCGCCAACATTCATGCCGTCAAACGCACTGTTTGCTGTAAAGTTCCACAACCCGTCCGCTCCGATACTGAATATCCCCGTACTCCCTACCCTGCCGTTCTCTGCAACAAAGGGAAGTGGGTTGGAGGCAACCGAAAGATTACCCGTAGCTGTAATAACAGCATTCGTTTCCAGCGCACTTGCATTGATGTCGCCCGTTATGATTGCAACACTCTTGTTACCTGATGACGACAATACCGGTAAACTTTCAGCAACTGAACCGCCGGCTGGCAGAATTTCGTTTGTACCGGTTATCGTAACACGCACCACTTCAGTAGTCCCGTCGGCCGCAGTAACAATAAAGCTGTCGGTCAGGGACTCTCCTTCGTTGAGTTCATCAAAGGCACTGTTGGCTATGTAGCTCCAAAGTCCGGATTCATCAATACTGAATTTGCCATGAATACCTTCAGTCTCTATCTGAGCAACAAAGAGTGAAGGATTATCGATATCAGTTACAGCAAGCTGACCCGTTGCCGTGAGAGCCTCATCCGTTTCGGCGATAGTGGTGCTGACATCTCCACTAATTACCGCAGCATCATTGGTGCCGGTTATTTGCACCCTTTCAACCTGCGTTTTACCGTCTGTCAACGTTACGCTAAAGCGTTCCGGTATCGACTCCCGGACATTCAGTGAGTCAAACGCACTGTTTGCCGTATAACTCCAAACGCCGTTCGTCCCGATAGTAAAGGTTCCGGTACGGCCGACGTTGTCAGCCTGTTTAATAAACGACATCGGACTCTCGTTGCCCTTTATCATCAACATACCTCCGGTCGATAACGAAACGTTCGTCTCCTCAATAATCGCCCGGTTCATCCCGAAGTTGCCCGTATGGTCATGCCTGATATGGCCTGGAGCATCCGAGTTATCATGATAATGATGCCATCCATAATTTGAATGGCTCCGCTCAGCAACATTGCTCATGTTCGAGTTGCCATGTTGCGTTTTACCGGATAAAAGCGTTTTGTCCATGATGATGTATTGCTTTGGGCGCTCTGAAAAATGAACTTGTAGCGTAATTCGATCTTTACTGCTAAAAAATCCCTGCCTGCCATACCGGCAACAGTATAAAAGCTGTTCACATAAGTTGTTTTCATCATGAATCCATCAAGCGCTCATCAATACCTCCTGCGGCACCCCGCATTGAAGAAAACCAGGGTATAACCACCTTTTTCATCATCACTTTTCATGGCAAACAGATAACCCAAATCGGGAACACATAAAAATAATCAATAAAAACACCATAATTACACCGCACTACAGAGTAAAAAAATAACCGGAAATCGTACTGAAACCGACAACGATGCACGACCTATTCCGGTTATCTCAAAAACAGTTATCCGAACCGCCTGCTCAAACCACGCAAAGAGTACTGCCGCTCAACGCATGCACATGATCGACTCTCAGTAAATAAATAATAAAGCTTTCAATGTTAACAGCGTGTTAACAGTTTACCGACAAACGTCTCTCTGATTCATTAAAGCTCCCCTCTATTGACAAAAAATATCTTATACCGGTCTGGCCTCCTGATCGCTGCGTCAGTCATCATGTATACTCTTCATTGGCCCACTTCTTTCAAGCAAACCATCTCAGTCAACTTCCAGTAAATCCCGTCAGATCACAGTAAAGTCTGTGTGATCAATGTCCGTAGGTACCCCGGTAAGTACAGCAATCTGTACCGCATCACCCAATCCATCTCCATCGGCATCATAGAACAACTCTCCGGTGGCATCATTGTAGATGATCCGGTCGTCACCATCCTGGGCTTCAGACCCAACATAAAATGCAGCAGCACTCAATTCTCCAGTAGAGGTCAAAGCATCAAAAACAGATGACGAAAGATGAATTGTGTCATCATCATGATTGAAGTCAATGATCGTATCAACATTGTTGTATGGGTCAGGTACGGTATCAAAGACAAAAATATCATGACCCTCTCCACCGGTTAAAGTGTCATTACCCAATCCTCCGTTGATGGAGTCATCACCTTCAAGAGCATCAATGGAATCACTGCCATCCAGACCTAAGATCCTGTCTGCAATATCAGAACCAACCAATTCATCATCTCCGGAGGTACCCGAAACCGACTCATACGTGCCGGTTATCGTCACCGTCAAGATCTGAGAATTACCATCATCTGTTCCGACAATAAAGGTATCAATGATTGTAGCTCCAGGATTCAGGTCGTTGTAGACATCAAAGGCCGTATAGCTCCATTCTCCAGCGGTATTTATGCTGAATGTACCCAAACCATATTGCCCCGAGTCCTCCTGCGGAATAAAGCTTGGCACGGGGTCACTATCAACATCATCAACTTCGAGCACACCGGTTGTCGTCAGCACCGCATCCGTTTCATATATGGTCGAACTGCTGTTACCGGTAATGGTTGACAAGTCATCCGTACCCGTTATCGTCACAGTTACGAGCTGGGACAAAGTGCTACTGCCTTCGATAGCATAAACAGTGAAACTATCGGTATATGGCGTGTCAAGTACAAACTCGTTATGAGCAGTGTCCATCGTGTATGTCCACTCGCCGTTCGTGCCGATGCTGAACTTACCATAGCCATTGTTTCCTGCTACATTCGTCTGATTCCCAAAGGTGCCTGAAGCTCCGTTAACAGTCAGGGTGCCGGTTGTACTCTCCGCGGCATCAGTTTCGACCAGTGCCCCTGTTATATCACCAGTGACGATTGGCACCACCACATCACTCGTTCCGGTTATTGTCACTGTAACAACCTGCGTTGTACCGTCGGCTGTTGATACCGTTATGCTGTCCGTATATGTCACACCCGCTTCAAACTCATCGTGCGCACTATTTGTCGTATATGTCCACTCTCCATTCGTGCCTATGCTGAAGGTGCCGTAGCCATGGTTTCCAGCTCCACTCTGCGCTGTAAACAGGTTAGCAGTACCGTCGACGTCTGTTGATGTCAAGGTGCGTGTCACACTCAAAACCGCATCCGTCTCCGTGAGGCTCGCTGTGCTCGTGCCGGCTATAACCGCAGCATCGTTCGTACCGGTTATCGTTACGGTCACAACTTGAGAGGTGGTGTTACTTCCTTCGGTTGCATAAACAGTGAAACTGTCGGTATAGGGCTGGCCAAGTACAAACTCGTTATGAGCATTGTCCATCGTGTATGTCCACTCGCCGTCCGAGCCGATACTGAACTTACCATAGCCATGGTTTCCTGCAATATTACTCTGGGCACCAAAAGTCGGCAATATAGCCCCGGCATCCTGATCCGAAACTGTTAAAGTACCCGTCACACTCAAGGCCGTATCCGTCTCCGTCAGACCGGCACTGATAACTCCGCCAATCACAGCAGGATCATCCTTGTCGTCTACTGATACAGTAACCGCCTGCGTCGTGTCATTCGAGCCGTCGTTGGCTATCACGTTAAAGCTGTAGCTCGCTTTCGTTTCATAATCCGCCGACGTTTTTAACGTCACCGCACCGGTAGTACTGTTGATATCAAGAAGTGTTGCATCGGTACCGCTCAATGTATAGGTTCGGGTTGCGGAATCTACATCTGTCGTTGTCGCAGTATAGATAACCGTTGACGTAGGAGCATTCTCATCAACGCTGCCACTCATACCACTCGTAAATACCGGAGCATCATTAGTGCCGTTTATCGTTATAGTCACAACAGTTGAAGTGCCGTCAGCGGTTACTACATTGAAACTGTCAACCTGAGAGGATCCTGCAGCAAGGGAATCAAACGCTTCATTTGCAGTATAACTCCAAACACCATTCGAGCCGATATTGAACAAGCCGTAATCGCCATACAGCGGCTGCGATGGTGCAATCACAGCATTCGAACTATCGACGTCGGTTACCGTCAAGGTGCCGCCTGTTGTTATTGCCGCATCCGTCTCGACCACACTTGAATTGAAGTTTCCGCTAAAGGTCGCGGCATCGTTCGTGCCTGTAATGGTCACCGTCACTACTGCTACTGTGCTGGCTGTAGTCTGAACAGTAAAGCTGTCCGTTACACTTGTTCCGACATTCAGCTCATTAAACGCACTGTTCGCCGTGTACGTCCACTCGCCGTTCGTGCCTATGCTGAACGTGCCGTTTCCGTTCGTTCCCGTTCCTGTCGTCGCTATAAATGCCGATGATCCATCCACAGTGGCAGAATTCAGGATACCACCGGTCGTAATCGGTGAATCCGTTTCCGATACAAGCGATGTATCAACTCCCTGGGTGTAAGCCGGGTCATAGGTGCCGTGTATCGTCACCGTCACCAACTGGCTGGCTGAGCCGTCACTGCTTACTGCCGTAAAGCTGTCGGTCAGGGAAGCTCCATAGGCAAGCGTCTGAATCGTAGTATTCGCATTCAAGGCCGTGTAGGTCCAGTTTCCGTCGGCCGCCAAGGTGAATGTACCATAAAGCCCGGCGACGCTGGGACGTGCAGTAAAGACTGACTCACCGGTATCAGGATCGCTTGCTGTGAGTAAACCATTGGTAACCAGTGTGTTTTGTGGGGTGACCGAAACATCTTCCGTCACCGACCCCGTGCTCGTGCCCGCTATCGATGCATTATCATTCGAGCCTGATATTATTACTGTCACCACTGTTGGTGTATGATCAGCAGTTTCAACTGTAAAGCTGTCAGTATAGGTGTGGCCAGATACAAACTCGTTGTGTGCACTGCTCATCGTATAGCTCCAGGCCCCATCAGTATCTATACTGAACGTACCATATGTTCTGGCGACACCACTCTGCGATATGAACAGGTTATCCGTGCCATCAACATCAGCAGAATTCAACAAGCCCATAACGCTCTGGATAGCATTTGTCTCCGTAAGGTAACCGGTACTAATACCGTCGATAACCGCTACATCATTCGTGCCGGTTATCGTTACCGTCACCACTTTTGTTGTGTGATCAGCGGTCTCTACCGTAAAGCTGTCCGTATACGTTTGACCATCTATAAACTCGTTGTGCGCAGTGTACGCCGTGTACGTCCAGACACCGTTTGTTCCGATGCTGAACGTGCCGTAGCCATTATTTCCGGCTACTCCACTCTGCAATATGAACAGGTTAGCAGTTCCGTCGATATCCGTTGAGGCCAAGGCACCTGTAGCACTCAACACGATATCACTTTCCGTCAGGCTCGCAGTGCTCGTGCCGCTTATGACTGCCGCGTCGTTCGTGCCGGTTATCGTTACCGTCACCACTTGTGTTGTATGGTCAGCTGTCTCTACCGTAAAGCTGTCCGTATACGTCTGACCAGCCACGAGCTCATCATGCGCTCCGTTCATAAGATAGTTCCATGCCCCATTCGTACCGACGCTGAACGTACCATATGTTCTGGAGACACCACTTTGCGATATAAACAGATTATCGGTACCGTCAACATCCGTTGAGGTCAACGTACCCGTCGCACTCTGTACAGCATTCGTCTCGGTCAGAAACGCAGAACTCTGCCCATCTATGACTGCCGCGTCGTTCGTGCCGGTTATCGTTACCGTTACCACTTCCGACGTGCCGTCTACCGTCGTTACCGTGAAGCTTTCCGTCACGCTCGTTCCGACATTCAGCTCATTAAACGCACTGTTCGCCGTGTACGTCCACTCGCCGTTCGTGCCTATGCTGAACGTGCCGTTCGTTCCCGCTACTGCCGTCTGCGCTACAAAGGCCGATGAGCTATCGACGTCCGTCGCACTCAACGTGCCCGTCGCCGTTATCGCCGCATTCGTCTCCGAGACGCTCGCACTGCTCGTGCCGCTTATGACTGCCGCGTCGTTCGTGCCGGTTATCGTTACCGTTACCACTTCCGACGTGCCGTCTACCGTCGTTACCGTGAAGCTTTCCGTCACGCTCGTTCCGACATTCAGCTCATTAAACGCACTGTTCGCCGTGTACGTCCACTCGCCGTTCGTGCCTATGCTGAACGTGCCGTTCGTTCCCGCTACTGCCGTCTGCGCTACAAAGGCCGATGAGCTATCGACGTCCGTCGCACTCAACGTGCCCGTCGCCGTTATCGCCGCATTCGTCTCCGAGACGCTCGCACTGCTCGTGCCGCTTATGACTGCCGCGTCGTTCGTGCCGGTTATCGTTACCGTTACCACTTCCGACGTGCCGTCTACCGTCGTTACCGTGAAGCTTTCCGTCACGCTCGTTCCGACATTCAGCTCATTAAACGCACTGTTCGCCGTGTACGTCCACTCGCCGTTCGTGCCTATGCTGAACGTGCCGTTCGTTCCCGCTACTGCCGTCTGCGCTACAAAGGCCGATGAGCTATCGACGTCCGTCGCACTCAACGTGCCCGTCGCCGTTATCGCCGCATTCGTCTCCGAGACGCTCGCACTGCTCGTGCCGCTTATGACTGCCGCGTCGTTCGTGCCGGTTATCGTTACCGTTACCACTTCCGACGTGCCGTCTACCGTCGTTACCGTGAAGCTTTCCGTCACGCTCGTTCCGACATTCAGCTCATTAAACGCACTGTTCGCCGTGTACGTCCACTCGCCGTTCGTGCCTATGCTGAACGTGCCGTTCGTTCCCGCTACTGCCGTCTGCGCTACAAAGGCCGATGAGCTATCGACGTCCGTCGCACTCAACGTGCCCGTCGCCGTTATCGCCGCATTCGTCTCCGAGACGCTCGCACTGCTCGTGCCGCTTATGACTGCCGCGTCGTTCGTGCCGGTTATCGTTACCGTTACCACTTCCGACGTGCCGTCTACCGTCGTTACCGTGAAGCTTTCCGTCACGCTCGTTCCGACATTCAGCTCATTAAACGCACTGTTCGCCGTGTACGTCCACTCGCCGTTCGTGCCTATGCTGAACGTGCCGTTCGTTCCCGCTACTGCCGTCTGCGCTACAAAGGCCGATGAGCTATCGACGTCCGTCGCACTCAACGTGCCCGTCGCCGTTATCGCCGCATTCGTCTCCGAGACGCTCGCACTGCTCGTGCCGCTTATGACTGCCGCGTCGTTCGTGCCGGTTATCGTTACCGTTACCACTTCCGACGTGCCGTCTACCGTCGTTACCGTGAAGCTTTCCGTCACGCTCGTTCCGACATTCAGCTCATTAAACGCACTGTTCGCCGTGTACGTCCACTCGCCGTTCGTGCCTATGCTGAACGTGCCGTTCGTTCCCGCTACTGCCGTCTGCGCTACAAAGGCCGATGAGCTATCGACGTCCGTCGCACTCAACGTGCCCGTCGCCGTTATCGCCGCATTCGTCTCCGTCACGCTCGCACTGCTCGTGCCGCTTATGACTGCCGCGTCGTTCGTGCCGGTTATCGTTACCGTTACAACCTTCGACGTACCGTCTGCAGTCGTCACCGTTATGCTGTCCGTATAGGTCTGGCCGCCTACGAACTCGTTATGCGCACTGTTTGCCGTATACGTCCACACGCCGTTCGTGCCGATACTGAACGTGCCATAGTTATTATTTCCCGATACCCCACTCTGCGCCGTAAACAGATTCGCCGTGCCGTCCACATCCGTCGACGTCAACGTACCTGTCGCACTCAGCGCAGCATTCGTCTCCGTCACGCTTACCGCACTCGTGCCGCTTATCACCGCTGCATCGTTCGAGCCAGTTATCGTTACCGTTACCACCTTCGTCGTCCCATCAGCACTTGAGACCGTGAAACTGTCGGTATAGCTCTGACCTGCTGCAAACTCGTTATGTGCACCGTTAGTCGAATAATTCCAAAGGCCATTCGTGTCGATGCTGAAGGTGCCATAACCATTACTTCCTGCTACAGCATTCCGGGCAACAAAAGTTTCAGGACTATCCAGGTCAGTGACAATCAGGGTACCCGTCGCGGTAAGGATAACATCCGTCTCCGTCAGGTTCGCTGTGCTGGTACCCGTTATAACCGCATTTGATACATCATCGTCATCGTGATGATGGTGATGATGGTGACCGCCATGACCATCATGATCACCGTGACCATCATGATCTCCATGACCATCATGATCTCCATGACCATCATGATCTCCATGACCATCATGATCTCCATGACCATCATGATCTCCATGACCATCATGATCTCCATGACCATCATGATCTCCATGACCATCATGACCACCGTAACCATCATGATCTCCATGACCATCATGATCTCCATGACCATCATGACCACCGTAACCATCATGATCTCCATGACCATCATGACCACCGTAACCATCATGACCACCGTGACCATCATGATCTCCATGACCATCATGACCATCATACGTGCCAACCGTTGTCACCGTGACGACGTGTGATGTCCCGTCTGCGGTCGTCACTGTAATGCTGTCGGTATAGCTCTGGCCTCCGACAAACTCGTTGTGAGCGCTGTTGGCCGTGTACGTCCACACGCCATTCGTGCCGATAGTAAACACTCCGAATCCATTAGTTCCCGGGGCGGTCTGCGCTGTAAAGAGGTTTGCAGTACCATCCAAGTCTGAAGAACTCAATGTTCCTGTCGCAGTCAAAGCAGCATTACTTTCAGTCAGACTGACACTGCTCGTGCCGCTTATCACCGCCGCATCATTGGTACCGGTCATTGTCACCGTTACCACTTTCGGCGTTCCGTCTGCGGTCGTCACCGTTATGCTGTCCGTATAGCTCTGGCCTCCGACAAACTCGTTGTGTGCGCTGTTTGCCGTATACGTCCACACACCGTTCGTGCAGATACTGAACTTGCCGTAACCTCCGGTTCCAACGACATTGGTCTGTGCAACAAAAGCGGCTGAACTGCTGTCGATGTCTGTCGCACTCAACGTACCGGTTGCAGTCAGAACAGCATCCGTTTCCGTCAGGCTCGCCGTGCTCGTGCCGCTTATCACCGCCGCATCATTGGTGCCCGTCATTGTTACGGTTACAACCTTCGACGTACCATCAGCAGTCGTCACCGTTATGCTGTCCGTATAGCTCTGGCCTGCACCAAACTCGTTGTGGGCACTGTTTGCCGTGTAGCTCCACACTCCGTTCGTATTAATGCTGAACTTGCCGTAACCATTATTCCCCGCAACATTAATCCGGGTAACAAAATCTGTGGAACTATCGACGTCCGTGGCACTCAACGTGCCTGTCGCACTCAACACCGCATCCGTCTCTGTCAAACTTGCCGTGCTTGTGCCGCTTATCACCGCCGCATCATTGGTACCCGTCATCGTTACCGTTACCATTTTCGGCGTTCCGTCAGCGGTCGTCACCGTTATGCTGTCCGTATAACTCTGGCCTCCAATAAACTCGTTGTGGGCACTGTTTGCCGTATAGCTCCACACGCCGTTCGTGCTGATGCTGAACGTCCCATAACCGCCTGATCCAGCAACATTACTTTGCGCCACAAAAACCGCTGAACTGTCTACGTCATTTGCACTCAGCGTGCCCGAAGCCGTCAAAACTGTGTTCGTCTCCGTAAGACTCGCCGAGCTCGTACCGCATATCACCGCCGCATCATTGGTACCGGTCATTGTCACGGTTACCAACTTCGACGTACCGTCTGCGGTCGTTACCGTTATGCTGTCCGTATAACTCTGGCCTCCGACAAACTCGTTGTGGGCAGTGTTGGCAGTGTAACTCCATACGCCGTTCGTGCCGATGCTGAACTTGCCGTATCCGCCTGTTCCGGCAACATTACTCTGAGCGACAAAAGCCGCAGAACTGTCCGAGTCCGTAGCACTCAGGGAGCCTGTCGCAGTCAGACCAGTATCCGTCTCCGTCAGACTGACACTGCTCGTACCGCTTATCACCGCAGCATCATTAGTGCCCGTCATCGTCACCGTCACGACCTGCGACGTACCGTCTGCGGTCGTTACCGTAACGCTGTCCGTATAGCTCTGGCCTCCGACAAACTCGTTATGAGCGCTGTTGGCCGTGTACGTCCACACGCCGTTCGTGCCGATAGTAAACACTCCGTACCCATTCGTGCCCGGAGCGTTCTGTGCAGTAAAGAGGTTTGCTGTACCGTCAACATCAGTGGAACTCAATGTGCCTGTCGCAGTCAAAGCAGCGTTCGTCTCTGTCAGGGTTGTTGTACTCGTACCGCTTATCACCGCAGCATCATTGGTACCCGTAATGGTCACCCTCAGCACCTGCTCTGTGCCATCGGCTGTCGTTACCGTAATGCTGTCCGTATAGCTCTGACCAGCTACAAATTCATTGTGAGCACTGTTGGTAGTATAGGTCCAACCACCGTTCCTGCGGATGGTAAATGTACCATAAGCATGATCACCCGGCACATTATACTGGGTAACAAAAGTCTCTGAACTATCTATATCATAGACATTCAAATCACCAGTTGCTTTCAGTACCGCATTCGTCTCCGTCAGGCTGGCTGTACTCGTCCCGGTAATTATCGCATTTGGTCCATCAGTAGTATTCGGCACGGCGTTTGTTTTTAGTCAAGTCGACACTCCCGGTATCCAGGATGTCTCAATTATTAATAGGCATTGTCTATGTAAGCTATCAATGCGATCCTTCGCAAAATCGCGAAACGGATATACACTAAACAGTTTATGATATTGCTCTATCCATCTTGCCACAGAAGAAAATATTACCCCTCTTTTATAAACCACTTTTAAAGGTTATAAAATTCCGGAGCTGCACGTTACAATCATCATAATCCGCTGTTAAAGTCTTCCAAAACCAGATGGTTGGCCATGTTCAAAATCTTTATGATAAAAACACTACCTTGTTACCATCTCAGACGTTATAAGGGTATATAGTTAGTAGTTAATATAACTATATTTATTCTGATCTATATATATACAGCAACTTATTTAGCCGCTTCAGACCTGCAATTACCGCCATATATTATCGTTATTACATCATTAATACATAACCCATATAAATACCCGTCAAAACCAATTCATATATGAAAAAAATCATCATTATAACCGGAGCAGGGAAGGGGATTGGGAGAGCAATTGCACTTGACTTTTCACGTGCAGCAATAGAGAAGAGCGGTTTTGAGCCAATTCTTATTCTTGTATCAAGGACAGCTTCAGATCTTGAATCTGTTGCAACTGAATGCCGGGCAAATGGAGCCGTTGCTGAACTCTTCACCATTGATATTGCAGACAAATCACAAACAGACCGGCTCGTTGAAACAACACTCAAGCGATACGGAACCATTGACTGCCTGATCAATAATGCCGGTGTCGGACGATTCAAGCCTCTCGATGAGCTTCACGAAGAGGATTTTGACTACACCATATCGACGAACCTCAAAGGAACTTTTTTCCTGACACAAAAGGTCTTTGCTGCGATGGAGAAAAACAGGTCAGGCCATATTTTCTTTATAACCTCCATTGCAGCCGAAACAGCATTTAAAAGCTCAGCGATCTACTGCATGTCGAAGTTCGGTCAAAAAGGGCTGATTGAGACGCTGCGTCTTTACGCCAGGGAGTGTAACGTCAGAATTACCAATATCATGCCGGGTGCAGTCTATACTCCAATGTGGGGCGAGCTGCCGGAGGAGATGAAATCTGTCATGATGCGACCTGAAGAGATCTCGTCAGCCCTGCTCAATGCCTACTTTCTTCCCGGCAGGACATCGGTAGAAGAGCTGGTAATCCGTCCCGTCGGCGGGGACATCAATGATTGAGTGGGAAAGCACCATTTTTTCCTGTATTTTCAGATTCTTCTTGTTGAATACAACCCATTGAAAACCACCATGAGCCTGAAAGAGACTATAGATCGGGACCTGAAGGAGTCCCTTAAAAGCGGTGCAAAAGACCGCCTCAACGCCATCCGTTCCATTCGCGCCGCACTGCTGGAAAAAGAGGTATCAATCCGCGTTGCAGGAAAAGCGTTACTGACTGATGAGCAGGAGATTGAAGTGCTGGTAAGTCTGGCAAAAAAACGGAGGGATGCCATTGAGCAGTTTACCGCAGGAAACCGCCCCGATCTTGCAGAAACAGAGCAGTCAGAACTCAAGGTAATCGAAGAGTATCTGCCCGAACCGGTTTCGGATGATGAAATAGAACGCATCATTAAAGAGATCGTCGCAAAAACCGGAGCCTCATCCATGAAAGATATCGGCCGGGTAATGGGCGAATCGATGAAAGCGCTCAAAGGCAAGGCTGACGGCACCAAGGTTCAGCAGATCGTAAAATCACTGCTTTCAGCATAACCCACTCTTTTCACCATCATGCTTGATATCAACTATATCCGCCTGAATCAGGTGGAAGTCATGAATATGCTGCACCAGCGCCAGCTGGCTGTTGAAGTGCCCAGACTCCAGGAGCTTCTTGATCTTGACAAAGAGCGCAAGGAGCTGGTTCAGCGGTCGGACGATCAGAAAGCCCTGCGCAACAAGGTTTCAAAAGAGGTGGCCGACATAAAAAAAAGCGGGCAGGGCTCTGCAGAAGAGCTGATCGTGCGGATGAAATCCGTTTCAGAAGAGATTGCCCTGATGGACAACCGGCTCAGCCAGCTTGAAGAGGAGATGGAGAGTATTCTTCTTGCACTCCCCAACAAACTCCACTCTTCGGTTCCGGCCGGAAAAAGTGCTGCAGAGAACGAGGTTTTTGGTGAACCGGTAACGTTCGTGCACAATCTTGACTTCCCGGTTAAAAATCACCTTGAACTGGGTAAATCACTCGGCATCCTTGATTTTGAAAGGGGTGCAAAGGTAAGCGGGGCAGGCTTTCCCGCCTATATGGGCAAAGGTGCCCGGCTTGAAAGGGCTCTGATCAACTTCATGCTTGACATGCATACGGAAAATCACGGCTATACCGAGGTATTTCCTCCTTTTTTTGTCAACAGGGAGTCACTGAGGGGAACCGGTCAGTGGCCGAAGTTCGCCGATCAGGTCTATCATATGCAGGAGGACGACCTCTACGCCATCCCCACCGCCGAAGTGCCGGTCACCAACCTGCACCGGGGGGAAATGCTTGACAACGGAGCTCTGCCGATCTCCTATGCTGCCTACTCCGCCTGTTTCCGTCGTGAAGCGGGCAGCTACGGCAAGGATACCCGTGGCTTCCTGAGAGTACACCAGTTCAACAAGGTGGAGATGGTAAAGTTTACCCGGCCTGAAGAGTCCTATGAAGCACTTGAACAGATTCGCAGAAACGCTGAAGCCATTCTCATTGCACTGAAAATACCCTACCGGGTTCTCCTCCTCTGCAGCGGCGATATCAGTGCCAATGCAGCGAAATGCTATGACATCGAGGTCTGGTCACCGGCGGAACAGAAATACCTTGAAGCATCAAGCTGCTCAAACTTCGAAGATTACCAGGCTCGACGCGCCAACATCCGTTTCAAACCCAATGGCAAATCAAAACCGGAGTTCGTGCACACCCTGAACGGGTCGGGGCTGGCAACATCCCGCCTTATGGTATCACTCCTTGAGCACTACCAGACAGCGGAAGGCAATATTAGAGTCCCTGAGGTGTTAAGGCACTATACCCGCTTTGACGAAATCACGGCACCGTAAATTTTCCACAGGGGCGTCTTGCGATACGCCCCTTCTCAGGCGGCGGAGTGCTCCTCCACTGCCCTTCCGTCAAGAAACTCCCTTACCATGCGGCTCACCTTTTCAACATCAATCAGAAAAGCGTCATGCCCATAGGGTTCGTCAAGGTAGAGAATGCTTGATTTTGGAATAAACCGGGCAAGCTCCTCCTGCTCCTCTTTCGGGTAGAGAACATCGGAATTGATGGAGAGAATCTCGACCGGCATCGGCATTGAGCCGAGCACCTCTTCATAGACTCCCCGGCCCCTTCCAAGATCATGCATATCCATCGCCCTGGTGAGTGTGATATAGGTATTGGCATCAAATCGCTCTACCAGTTTGCGCCCCTGATGGTGCAGATAGCTTTCCGCCTTGAAAGTTGTACCCTTCTGCAGTTCACGGCCAAACCGGGTCTGAAAGTTTTCAAAGCTGCGGTAGGTGCACATGGCCATCATTCTTGCCGCAGCAAGCCCTGCCGCAGGCGGCTGCTCCCTGGTGTACCATCCGCCATTCCAGTCACGATCAGCATAGATAGCCTGTCGCTGTGCCTCACTCTGCGCAATACACCATGCGGAGTGTCGGCCTGAAGCGCCCATTGCCATCAGCGACTGAACAACCTCAGGATAGAGCATCCCCCACTCCAGCACCTGCATCCCGCCAAGAGAGGCCCCTACCGCCAGTTTTACCCGGTCAATGCCGAGTCCAGCAAGCAGCCTGCGCTGCACATGCACCATATCCCTGATCGTAATCAGGGGGAAATCAGGCCCGTAGTTTTTACCGGTCAGCGAATTCAGTGAAACAGGACCTGTCGAACCGTAACAACTTCCGAGCACATTGCTGCAGATAATAAAATCGGTTGTTTCATCAAACGCACCCCCTCTTGAAAACATCCCCTCCCACCATCCGTCAGCATCAGCCGAACCGGTAAGAGCATGGCAGACAAGGATCACATTATCTCTCTCTGCATTGAGGGTGCCCCATGTCCTGTAGGCCACACGCAGGGAAGGCAGCTCGGCTCCAAATTCGGTGGTATATGGTTCACTTGAATCGAAAAAATGCGTTTTTCCGGAAATAACATCGGTATATGCTCTCATACGTCACCTCTCAATTGTGCAAATGCCTGTTCAAAATCAGCCTTGATATCATCAATATGTTCAATTCCCGGAGAGACCCTGACCATATCGGCAAATACGCCCGCAGACTCTTGCTCCTCTCTGGAAAGCTGCTGGTGGGTGGTTGAGGCGGGATGAATCACCAGCGTTTTGGCATCACCCACATTGGCCAGATGGCTTGCCAGCTGCACACTGTCGATAAAACCGACCGCCTGCTCGTATCCGCCCCTGATACCGAAGGTCAACACGCCGCCGAATCCGTTTTGCAGATATTTTTGTGCCAGTTCATGGGTCGGATGACTCTCAAGACCGGGATAGTTAACCCACTCTACCGCCGGGTGCGCCTCAAGCCAGCGGGCAAGCTCCATTGAGTTGTCGGCATGCCGCTGAACACGGAGCGAGAGCGTCTCCAGACCCTGCAGGAGCATAAAAGAGTTGAACGGGCTGATCGCCGGGCCGATATCACGCAGCCCCTCAACCCGGGCCTTGATGATAAAAGCAAGATCCCCGAACGTTTCATGAAATTTCAACCCGTGATAGCCCTCTGAAGGCTCACTGATCAGAGGAAACTTTCCGTTTCCCCAGTTGAAGGTTCCGCCGTCAACAATTATACCACCCATGGAGGTTCCATGTCCTCCGATCCATTTGGTCGCAGACTCCACCACAATCGAAGCTCCGTACTCAAGCGGACGGCAGAGATAGCCGGAACAGCCGAATGTATTATCAACAATCAGGGGGATGCCATGTTCAGCCGCAATGGCCGAAATCGCCTCAAAATCAGGCACATGAAAAGCCGGATTGCCGATCGATTCCAGATAGAGCGCCTTGGTACTGCTGTCGATTGCACTGCGGAATGCATCCTGGTTACACCCGTCAACAAACTTCACACCGATACCGAGCCGACGGAAAGAGACCTTGAACTGATTATAGGTACCTCCATAGAGATAACTTGAGGAGACGATATTGTCACCTGCCTGGCAGAGAGTGGCAATAGCAATAAACTGTGCCGAATGACCGCTTGCCACCGCCAGGGCAGCCTTGCCCCCTTCAAGTGCAGCAACTCGCTGCTCAAGAACATCGGTCGTCGGATTCATGAGCCGGGTATAGATATTACCGAACTCCTTCAGGGCAAAAAGGTCAGCACCGTGACGGGCACTGTCAAAAACATAGGAGGTGGTCTGATAGAT
This sequence comes from Chlorobium ferrooxidans DSM 13031, assembly GCF_000168715.1. GTDB lineage: Bacteria > Bacteroidota > Chlorobiia > Chlorobiales > Chlorobiaceae > Chlorobium > Chlorobium ferrooxidans. The sequence continues at coordinate 36,471 of NZ_AASE01000018.1, forward strand.
AGGCACTGCTCTCGACTTTGTCGTGGGATCAGGCCTCTGACCGGCATGAACCTGCAGCGTTTCAAACTTGTATTGAGGATGCGATCGCTCTGTCATCTGTATAGCTGTTGAAAATGCCGCTAACACCCGATGAGTGAGGGGGTAATCCTGAGAGGAACAAATCGTGCGGAAAATGACTGCAATGAGGTATAAGCATACATAGGGCATGCATACCATCATCTTTCCCGACCTTTATACCGGGATGGAATTGGCACCGTTCATACTTCATTATGAATTGACGGTTGCCAAGGTTTCTCAGGGCCAGTCCCTCCACCTTTCTCGATGATAGCGTAAAATCTTGAAAAGAACATTTAGTTCGGTTAATCTACAACAGGGAATAGTATTTTACAAATCACCCGAATGGGTACAATACTCTAAAATCCACAGCTCCCGATGATTACAGCCAGAGAAACAGCACTTAATGTTCTGCAGGCCCTCGAAACAGGAAAAAAACGATCCGACCAGATACTGCACCGGACTCTGGAACAGAGTGCACTGAACCGCATTGACCGGGCACTTGCAACCGGACTGGTCAACGGAGTACTTCGCTACCGGCTTCAGCTTGATTTTATTATCAGTCGCTACTACCACCACAAACTGGAAAAAGCCGCACCGGTACTGAAAAATATTCTTCGACTCGGCCTCTATCAGATTCTTTTCCTTGACAAGGTTCCCGACTGGGCGGCAGTCAATGAATGCGTAAAACTTGCGAAAAAATATAAAGGTGACCGGATGTCAAAACTGGTCAACGGTGTTTTAAGAAAAATCACCCCGCAAAGCATAGCCCTTGATGAGTGGCTCAAGGAGAGAGAGCCCTCAGAACAGCTGGCCATAAAACACTCCCACCCGAAGTGGCTGGTTGAACGCTGGATAGCTGACTATGGCCTTAAAAAAACCGAAGCCCTCCTGACCTATAACAACCGGTTCCCGCTCTTCGGATTCAGAATCAACCGGCTGAAAACTTCAGAAGAGCAGCTTTTTTCCGATCCCCTGTTTTCCTCCGCAGCATATGAAGCGTGCGGTATTGAAAACCTCTTCATTTCGAAAGAGTTCAGCACCTTCGAGCCTGCGGTCAGCGATGGCAGGCTCACCGTCCAGAATCCGACACAGGCTCTCGCCTGCCTTCTGCTGAATCCGGTGCCGGGAAGTGCTGTTCTCGACCTCTGCGCTGCACCGGGTGGAAAATCAACCTTTATGGCTGAATTGATGGGAAATAACGGAAGCGTCACCTCACTTGATCTCTATGAACAAAAACTCCTAAAAATCACCACGCACGCTGAAGCTCTCGGCATTACCATCATTAGAACAGTGGCCGCCGACGCAAGGAGCTTCAAACCGGAAAATCGCCCCGATGCAATCCTGCTTGACGCCCCCTGCTCAGGGAGCGGCGTTGTTGGCAGGCGAACTGAACTGCGCTGGAAACTGACACCTGAAACCATTCAAGAACTGATCACCCTGCAAATGGAGCTTCTCGACCATGCCGCAGAGTTGCTTGAGGAAAACGGAGTGCTTGTCTATGCCACATGCTCCATCGAACCCGAAGAGAATGCCCTGCAGATTGAAGCGTTTCTTGAGCGGCACCCCGACTTTTCTGTGGACCCTGACAGAGGAAAAGTACCGGAACCGTTTCTGCCAAAGAGCGGCTTCAAGGGAGCCATCCTCACCCTGCCGGGAGAGTATCCGGGATTTGACGGAGGCTTCGCTCAACGGCTCCGCAAAACCGGCAAAAAACCATGAACACCCTGCATGACTCCAGCCGCAACGTGCTTGAGAGCTTCCTGAACTATATGCTCATTGAACGCAACTTTTCGGAAAACACAAGGGTCTCCTACCGCAACGATCTCGAGCGCTACCTGCTCTTCATGCAGCAAAACGCCATATCGCTCGAAAGCATTACTCCCAACCAGATCCGGGAGTTCATCACCGAACTTTACCTGACGGGACTTGAAGCAAGCTCATTGGCACGGAACATTTCAGCAATCCGCTCCCTCCACAAATTCCTGCTCTCTGAGCGCACAACCTCCATCAACCCGGCGGAAAACCTTCATCAGCCAAAACAGGCGCGATACCTGCCCACCGTCCTGACAATTGATGAAACCCTTCGCCTGCTTGAAGCTCCGCTACTGCAAAACCCGCAGAGTAAATACTTCTTGCGTGACAAAACAATAGTTGAACTCCTCTACGCAACCGGAGTAAGGGTGAGCGAACTGATCTCTATCCAGCAGCAGAACCTCTACCTTGAGGCTGGTTTTGTAAGAATCTTCGGAAAAGGATCAAAGGAGCGTCTTGTGCCGGTCGGCAGTGCGGCAACAGAGTGGATCACCCGCTACCAGCGGGAACTGCGGCAAGGACTTTCAGGGCGAAACTCCGGCGACTATCTCTTTCTCAATGCAAGGGGAAAACCGCTCTCACGCATGGCCATCTTCTCTATGGTGCGGCAATACGCCATCATTGCCGGCATTGAAAAGCAGATCAGTCCGCACACCTTCCGCCATACCTTCGCAACCCATCTGCTTGAAGGTGGCGCAGATCTGCGCGCGGTACAGGAAATGCTCGGCCACAGCTCCATATCCACAACCCAGATCTACACACATATCGACCGGTCGTTTGTCAAGGAGGTCCACAAAACCTTTCATCCGAGAGGATAGAACCAAAAAGCAGGCAGAGTGAGCGTGCCCCTCTTAATGTTTGTGACTTCTCATCTCTATTTTCAGCGCAGCAAGGGTAAGGTTCACGTCAAGCACAAAAAAGACCAGCGAGCTGCTCAAGCAGAGCATACTGAGAATAAATATGGCCGAGAGCACCAGAGGCAGGTCAAGATTGACCAGAGCGCTGAGAAAGAGCATGATAATCAAAAGCGAGGCTCCCAGGCAGGTCATGGTTGCAAGCAGAATGGCTGTACGGATGTAGCGGGCTCTTGTCCAGAGAATGGCAACCTCCTCGTTGATTCTCTGTATATGGAGGTCCGGAAATGACTCCAGATTATCAATCAGGGATCTTGAACGGTCGATGATACGACCAAGCCTGTTGGTCATGGTGAGAAGAAGAAGACCAAGACCCGAGATAAGAATCATAGGGCCGATTGCGGTCTGAAGAATAGGGACAAGCTCCCTGAAGGTGGTAATTAACATCGTATCCTGATTATTAGGCATTAAAAAACAATCGTCAACATGATATCAGGCAGCATCTCTGCCGCACATAACATTTATTGTAACTCACGATTAAAATAGAAACTAATGCTTCGCATGCAACCCTTCCGGCAAGGTTTTGCATAAACGTGACATTTCCCTGCAAAGCGCAGGCATTATACAAAAAGAGTGATCACGCAAACCTGACAATCTCTCCCTGCTGTGGGATGGATGCCTTCAGATGCAGCTCGGCTTCAATTGCATCAAGGAACACTGTTTTTACCGGCTCATCGCCATGCACAACATAAATTTCAGGTCGGTTTGTAAATCCCCCGAGCCATCGAAGAATATCATTCCGGTCTCCATGCGCTGACAAGCCGCCTATGGTATGGAGCGCTGCCCGTACCGGATAACTCCGTCCGTGAATCTCCACTTCCTGCTCGCCCTCTACCAGACGACGCCCGAGGGTTCCCGCTGCCTGAAAACCGGTTATGATCACACTGCACTCCGGTCGCTCGATATTGTGCTTCAGATGGTGCAGAATCCTGCCTCCATTGCACATACCGCTGCCGGCAATAATGATGGCCCCCTGTTTTATGGCATTGATGGCCTTCGACTGCTCCGGCTTTGCGGTAAAATGCAGGTTTTTCAGATGCGGCATCCAGCTCCTGCCATTGCGGAACGAAGCCGCATCTTCATCAACAAGCGCAGGGTAATCCCAGTAGATCCGGCTGGCCTCAATGGCCATGGGACTGTCGAGAAAAATCTGCCAGCGATCCAGCTCCCACTCCTCATAGTGCTCTGAAAAAAAGTAGAGCAGCTCCTGACTTCGTCCGATTGCAAATGCAGGGATAAGAATATTGCCACCACCTGCAGCCGCCTTGCGGATAATCTCACCCATCTCGGCAAGGGTAAGCGCTATCTCCCGATGAAGACGGTCACCATAGGTGCTCTCCACAATTACTGCGTCGGCCTCTTCGATCGTCTCGGGATCGTTCATGATAGGGGTGTTGTATTGACCCACGTCACCGCTGAACACAAGCTTCCTTGAAACATCGCCTTCATGCAGCCACACCTCAACCAGAGCGGAACCGAGAATATGACCGGCATCCATGAAACGGATGATAATACCCGGAAGAATCTCCTGCTTTTGATGGTATGGCAAGCCGACAAAGCTGTTCAGCGCCCGCACGGCATCCTCACGGGTATAGAGCGGTTCAGCATGACGGTCACCGGCACTCTGGGGGTGCTTCTGGCGAAAAATGGCATCACGTTCACCAAGTGAAGCGGAATCAAGAAGCAGAACCCTGCAGAGATCAACAGTTGCCTGCTGGGTATAGACCGGACCGGCAAACCCCTTCTTGACGAGAAGAGGAAGACGTCCGGAGTGGTCGATATGGCCATGGGTAAGGACAACCGCATCAACAGCCGATGGATCAAAGGGAAACGGCTCGGCATTAAGAGCCTCATCTTCCCTTGAACCCTGTATGAGACCGCAGTCGAGCAGCACCGTTGCTCCACCAACCCTGAGAATATGGCAGGAGCCGGTAACCCTGCCTGTTGCTCCGTAGAATTCAAGCTCCATGGTTCCTCCCGGGATTGGCGTGAATCGATACGTTTAATATACAACCCTCAACGGTAGAGTAGAACGGGAAGATCTCGGAGAAGGGAAAAAAGAGCAAAAAAAAAGCGGGGAGTTCACGTCCCCGCTTTACAACTGTTATCGTGTAAGGATCATCCTTTGCGTTTCTTTTTGTTACCGGTAAAGAAAGCGGTCTCCTTGCCTGCCGGTTTAGCAAAAGGCTTCTTGAACGCTTTTTTGATACCATAGGGAGAGGAGTTGCGATCCTGATCCTCCATTTTGGAGAGCCTGAGCTGACGTCCGCAAACCCTTACCTTGCGGAGTTCATGAAACACATTATCAGGCATACCCTGCGGCAGCTCTACCGTGCTGTAGGAGTCATTGATGGAGATCTGGCCGACTGAATCAGGATCAAGACCGACCTCATTGAGAATAGCGCCGAGAATATTGCCGGCTTTCACACCATGCTCACTGCCTACCTCAAGACGGTAGCGCTCTTTACCCTCATCACTGCTTCTGCGTTTGGATGGGCCGCGATCCCGGTCAAATCCGCGATCACGATCTGAACCCCGATCCCTGCCGGAACCTTCGCGATCATCGTGGGAACGCGTTTTTTCGGGCTTGTTTGAAAGGAGTAACGGTGTTTCACCCTGAACCAGTGAAGCCAGTGCTGCCGCAGCTTCAATGACCGGTACATCATGTTCATGACAGTACTGCTCAATAATACGAGTGAAGAAATCAAGGTCTTCAGCCGCAATCGTATCGGTGATCTTCTGGTTGAATTTAGCTATCCGCTTGTTGTTGATGATCTCCGTTGACGGCAGCTCCATCAGTTCAATACGGCTGTGCGTCGCCTTTTCGATCGCATACAGCATATTCTTCTCCCTCGGAGAGACAAAGAGAATCGCATCGCCGGTGCGGCCTGCGCGACCGGTCCTGCCGATCCGGTGAACATAGGACTCCGTGTCGGAAGGGATATCGTAGTTTATAACATGGCTGATACGCTCCACATCAAGACCTCGTGCTGCCACATCGGTGGCAATAACAATGCTCAACGCTCCGTTCTTAAGCTGATCGACCGTGCGCTCCCGCTGATTCTGGGCCATATCGCCATTCAGGGCGGCAGCTCCATAGCCTCGGGCCTGAAGCTTTTCAGCCAGTTCAATCGTCATGGTTTTTGTGCGTACAAAAATCAGTATCCCGTCGAACGGTTCAACTTCAAGAATTCGGGTCAGGATATCAAGTTTGTGGCTTCCGCCGACAATCCAGTAGCGCTGACGAATAGTCTCAACCGTTGTGGTTTTGGTCTGTATGGTTACCTGGGCCGGATTATTCAGATACTTCTGTGCGATACGGCGGATGGCAGAGGGCATGGTTGCCGAAAAAAGAGCCACCTGGCGATCTTTTGGCGTCTGATCAAGAATCCACTCGACATCGTCGATGAATCCCATGCGAAGCATCTCGTCAGCCTCGTCAAGCACAAGGCACTGCAGAGAGTCAAGATTAAGCGATCCCCGACGCATGTGATCCATGACACGACCGGGAGTACCAACCACGACATGCACACCGCGTTTCAGCATGCGGAGCTGAATGCCGTAATCCTGACCGCCATAGATCGGAACAACATGAAACCCCTTGAGGTGTACTGCATAACGCTGAAAAGCCTCGGCAACCTGTATAGCCAGCTCCCTGGTTGGAGCAAGTACAAGAGCCTGGGGCTCGGCAAGTGCAAGGCGGATATTGGAGAGTACCGGCAGGGCAAACGCAGCGGTTTTTCCTGTTCCGGTCTGTGCCTGCCCGAGAACATCACGTCCTTCGAGAAGCAGTGGAATGGTTTCGGCCTGAATCGGGGTCGGATTTTCATATCCCACCTCTTCAAGCGCCTGCATTAATGGTTCCGCAAGCTGAAGGCTGCGGAAATCCTTCGGCAATAGAGAGTTGTCGCTCATTGTATTTTCATTTCCAGATCATTGATAAAAAAAGCCTCGAATGAGGCGGAGGTGGCAGCAATGCAGGAAAGAAAAAAATGAAGAAGAGTTCTCATCAACCGAAAACATCCGGGCAGCTTACAAAGGTCTACCAAGCGCCATTGTTTCGTCACAAACACCGGGAAATAAAGCACTTACATTCCCTGCGTCCTTTCTTAGCATATTCACCACGCATTTAAAACGTCAGCATAGTACGATTTTATTTCCTTAAAGACGAATTTATTTTATACCGGCCGCTTATCGGAAAACGGCCAACCCCATACCCGAAAAGCCGCCGGAATATGCTCATGAAAACGGTTTAACCTGAATGATACACGGAAGAAAAAATGTAACTGCTCTACCCTGCGATATAGAGAAATCTCCTTATCTTCATTCAGGCAAGATAACGGCATACCCATCCTGCTCTTCGGAGCATCCCGGAATGTGACAGAAGCAAAAAAAATAATAATGCACTCTTCCGCCCTCTCTATCTATAAACTCCTCTTTCCGGTTCTTCTTGGCGCGGCGAAACTTCTCAACCGTCTGCACCCGAGACTCCGCACATTTTTTTCAGTCAGGAAGGGGCTCTTCGAAGAACTCGAAAAAACAGCCGAAAAGCTCCCCCCTTCCGCTTTCAGAATGTGGGTACATGCCGCCTCGGTTGGTGAATTCGAACAGGCCCGGCCTATCATAGCCGCAATGAAAGAGAAACATCCGGATATTATACTGTTTGTCTCCTTTCTCTCCGATTCGGGATACAATGCCCGGAAGAACTTCCCGGATGCTTCGGCAGTCTTCTACCTGCCGCCCGACACCGCAAATAATGCAAAACGATTAATCGCACTGCTCCGCCCTGACCTGCTGCTCCTGATGCGTTACGACTTCTGGCCGAACCATCTGCTTGAAGCAAAAAAACAGGGGACAACACTGATGCTTGCCGCAGCCGTGCTGCAAACGCATGCGCCCTACTTCAACCCCCTCCTGAACAGCTTCTACCGAACCATTTTTCACCTCTTCGACTCCATCTATACCGCTTCCGAAAAAGACTCCACGGCTTTCAGAGAGCTTTTCGGATGCATGCGAGTGGAAACCGCCGGTGACCCCCGGTTCGACCAGGTGGTTTTGCGAAGCCGGAATCATGCACGGGTTGATCACCTTAAACCACTTTTTGAAAACCTGACCGTGCTGGTTGCCGGAAGTGTCTGGGAAAAAGATGAAACCGTGCTGCTTGACGCATGGCAAACTCTTGCAAAGAGACCTTCACTCATCATGGTACCGCATCAGGTCACCCCTGAAAACCTTGCACACCTCGAAGCTGATCTGCTGAAACGCTCGCTATCGTCGGTCCGTATCTCTCAATTGAACGGTTCATTTGATCCGCGCCGGCAGATTCTCATCATTGACCAGACCGGCTATCTGGCAGAACTCTATACCATTGCATCAATGGCATATGTAGGAGGAGGGTTCGGTGTCAACGTCCATAACACGCTCGAACCGGCAGTCTTTGCCATCCCGGTACTCTTCGGCCCCCGTTACCACAACTCCCCTGAAGCCGAAGATCTGGCGGCGAGCGGAGGCGGAACCGTCATTCATAACGGGAACGAACTTGCCGCTGCCCTGAAAATCTTCAGTGATGAGAGCGCAAAAAGAGTCGCAACCGGAGAGATTGCCGGAAGATTCGTCAGAGAGCGAGCCGGAGCGACGGCCATCATTGTAACCGGTATTGAAAGGGAGTACGCTGCTCATAAAAGGGCATAATGCAGGACACTTTTCTCCTGATTATGTATATTCGTTGAACTTACTGACTAAAGGGCACCTCTATTAATTGTCGTGAGAAGCCCTAAATTAACCAACATTACCTATGTTAGCCAGAATTCAAACCCTCTACCTCTTTCTTGCGGGCCTGCTGGCCATCGCGAGTATGATGTTCCCCTTCTGGAGCTTCAGTACCGCAACACTCTTTTTTATTACCGATTTCACCTCCTACCCCGAAGCAGGCATCATGCAGGTCACCAGCAACATTGCCGCCGGCATCTTTTCTCCCCTGACGGCCATCGTTGCCATTGCCGCCATCTTTCTCTATAAAAAAAGAGATCTGCAGAAAAAACTTATTCTGCTCGGCATCCTGCTCTTCGCTGGAGACCTGCTCTCCGGCCTTGCCGCAGCACACTTCATGAACCAGTATTTCAACTGCACCTGCATTACATTCTCCCACAGACCGGAAGCCGGATTATACCTGTTGCTACCGGAACCGGTTCTTTTCTGGCTGGCCCTCGGCGGAGTAAAAAAGGATGACAAGATTGCCAATGCCTACAAAAGACTCTGAAAATGCGCGTTGTCTGGTCGATTGGTGACCCTCACGGCATCGGTCCGGAAATCATTCTGAAAAGCTTTCTGAAACTGGAGCAATCAGGCCACTCTTTTCTTGTTTGCGGCTCCTTTGCTGCAATGGAGTATTACAGAAAACAGCTCGATCTGCCGGTAAAACTCCTGAAGGTTGACGATAAATCAGAACTCCAGAGTGCCGGCACCTTTCAACCCGGCATTCTGCCCGTACTCTCGGTAGCTGAACCCGAAACCATCACACCGGGAACCCTCTCTGCTGATGCGGGAAGAGTTGCCATGGAGTCACTCCGGGTCGCAGCAGAGCTCTGCCGTGACGGTGTATGCAACGCACTGGTTACGGCACCGATCAACAAGGAGGCAATCGCTCTGGCCGGGTTCAGGGAATCAGGTCACACAGGGTTTCTCGGCAACATGTTCGGTGTCCACTCTCCCTGTATGATGTTCTTTGATCCCGTTCTGGATCTCAAAGTTGCCCTCGCAACCATTCATGTACCCCTCAAAGAGGTACCGGAGTTGATTGGCAGGATGGACCTTGACCGTTTTCTTCTGGATCTCGCCCGGTCACTGAAAACCGATTTCAGGATTGCAGCGCCGCGTATAGCCCTGCTTGGGCTCAACCCGCACGCTTCCGACGGCGGTGTGATGGGAAACGAAGAGGCCGAAATCATCAAACCATGCATTGAAAGAGTCTCGGATCGAATCAATATTGAAGGTCCCTTTCCCTCTGACGGTTTTTTCGGTGCAAAAAGGTACCGCGATTACGATATTGTGGTTGCCATGTACCACGACCAGGGATTGCTCCCCTTCAAGGTGCTCGCATTTGACACCGGTGTTAACGTCACACTCGGACTGCCGATTGTACGAACATCACCTGACCATGGCACCAGTTTCGATATTGCAGGCAAAGGAGTTGCATCAGAACGGAGCTTCCTCGAAGCATCGAAGCTCGCCGGCAGGATAGCCCAAAACAGAAAACAGACAGAATCATGATCTCATTTATCGACGCAGAGCTTGAACTTGATAAAAAAACCCTCTTCAAAAACCTCAATCTTACCATCGAGGCCGGAGAGCTGGTCTACATCGTCGGCAAAAGCGGCAGCGGCAAAACAACCCTGCTCAAGTCGCTCTACATGGATGTGCGCCCGAAAAAAGGAGAGATCCGCATTGCCGGATTCAGCTCCCGAACCATAAAAAAACGGCAGATTCCGCTCCTTCGCAGAAAGCTCGGCATAGTTTTTCAGGAGTTCCGACTGCTCGAAGACCGCAATGTATACGACAATCTCGCTTTTGTGCTCAAGGTTACCGGCACAAAAGAAAAGCTGATCAAGGATATGGTCATGCATGCGCTCGGAAGCGTTGGACTTGAGCACGCAGCCAAACAGATGCCCATGAAGCTGTCCGGAGGAGAACAGCAGCGCATCTCCATAGCCCGGGCACTGGTGCGCGAACCCCTCGTCATCCTCGCCGACGAACCAACCGGAAATCTCGACCCAGACACCTCCCTCGAAATTCTCGACTACCTGAAACGGATCAACCAGAAAGGGATTGTTGTTCTTGTCGGTACCCACGACTACGAACTGGTCCGCCACTCCCCATCCAGAACCCTTCTGATCTCCAATCAGAACCTGGTTGAAACCACCATCGAACCCTCCGCCACCGGTTTCCGCCCTGCAATTACTGCGGGATGAAGAGGGATTTTGGATGCTGAATTCTGAATTTCGAATTGAGTCGTCTCAACTGTCCCATTGGTCATCTCGAATCCCGATCCATCGGGGTGAGAGATCTCTCAAACGCAACAACCCCAGATTCCGGGAGATTGCTGGAATTTGTTTTCCGTATTGCTTTTCGCTACATTTGTAGCAAAACTATCCTGGGAGAAACTATTATGGGAATGCCGGTACGAATAGATGATACCTTGTACGGACAAGCAAGAGCCCAGGCCAGGGCCGAGCATCGGACAATTGCCGGACAGATTGAGTTTTGGGCGATGATCGGACGGGCAGCTCTCGACAATCCGGATTTGCCAATCGATTTCATTCGGGATCTGCTGATTGTGAGGGCAGAAGGTAAGGAAAACTCAACACCATTTATCCCGGAAGGGAATCGTTCCTGATGAACAGTGACATTCAGGTCTATCAAAGCACTCTTTTCAGGCGTGCCTACAAGAAGCTGGACCCGAATCAGAAGGCTGATGTTGATGATGCCATTACTGAAATCATCAAAGACCCGAGTGTAGGTGAACCCAAAAAGGGTGATCTGGCTGGTGTGTTTGTCTATAAATTCAAATGTAACGGCCAGCTAACCCTGCTCGCCTACGAGTATGATGCCGCAAGCCGTCTCCTGCTTCTCTTGGGCTCCCACGAAAATTTCCACAGGACACTCAAGCGCTGATCTAACTTAATCGTTCTGAGTTGCTTTTTTCGCAGGTTTTTTGATATGATGAGTTTGTCGCAATTATGGGCATAGTGCATTCCAGAAAAGGTCACCGTATGCCCAAATGATTGTTCCTGCCACAATCAGGACAAGCGACACAGAGTTACCAAGGAACACGTACCGCTGGTACTTGAGGATAAGTTCGTTAAACTATTTCGTCGAGAAATTATTCGGAGTAAGTAGCTCGCTTAGGTGGCCGACCCTGTTCTGAGCAATCAGTGCAAAAATAGTCATCGGTGCGCCGGCCCGCGAAAACCAGCAGGCAAAAGACTCCCCACAGGGCTTAAATACTCCTGCAAAGGGAAATAGTAGCGCAACCACAGCAATAGCGGAAAACGTCACGATTAACCAAAGCGTCTTCTGTACAGTGCGTTCATATTCATTCATGCGTTCAATGACCTTGCAGTCTGATATTCTTATAAACATTGTGGTTTATGCCTGTTCATCCCGATTTTACACCGGACTTTGTTCAACCATTTTTTCATACAGGTACTCTGGAGCAAGGTCTGCATCATTTTCCCATCTGATAGTATGGACAACATCCGAAACTTCGAATTTCCTGAATGTGTTGAAATCTTTCAGTTTTTCAAACATAGTGCCCCACAGCGCGTCCTTCAGGTCAACCACCCCGCATGCCCCGTTGTTAAACGTAATCTGTATGCGGTACTCCCCCATGTATTCAGCCTTGGTAACTTCTAACATGATATTTACTCCAGTGGCGGGATTTTGTTTAAAGGCTCGTGCCTTTCAGCCAGTTTCCAGTCTTCAAGAAGATTGTCTTTATAAATTTCATACCATTCCATCAAGGAATGAAGGGCTCGCTTTGGGAAACGACCATCAACTATTCCTGAAAGAATTTCAACAGTGACTTTGTAGTCGCCATATTGAGCGTGAAAATGTGGTGGACTGTGATCACTGTAAAGCATAGTGATGATTATCCCGAGAAATCTGCTGAGTTCCGGCACTTATCCTCCTTTCCACTTTTCGTTTATCTCAAACAATAATACCACAGATTGCCCTCTATCCAACGAGTCACGGTTGTGAGAACAACTTTGCCCATAACCTTTTGGCATGGATTGGTTTGTCAAAACGGCCTGTTTTTGAAGTATAACAAACAATTTCAGGCCATCAAAACAAGCCTTTAGCCTTATAACGGGCCTCTGCCTGTCAGTGGGAAGCAATTAGTTGAACCGGTATCAGGATATTTTCAACGAGACGAAAAATGAGTGGTAACAAAAAGAGTCAGGAGAGCTTCTTCAGCCATCCTGACTCTTTTAATGCAAAATTCAAAATCCAGCATTCAAAATAAATCCCCGAATCAAATATGAACATCACTGTACCGTCGTGAGCCGGGCATGGCGGACGGAGCACAGAACCCGGAATGTACACAGAGTACATGAGGATTTCGAGCACCGCCCAACGAAGCAATCGAGCCGCGCAACAGGTACAGTGAGGTTCAGGAACAGCCGGTAGTCATACCGCAATCCTCACAAACCTTGCAGGTCCCGTTCTGCTTGACGCGCATGGAGCCGCAATTTTCACACTGCTCACCGGTATAGCCCTGAACCTTGGCCTGATAGACCTGGCTTTTGCGGGTTGAGGAGCCTTCTGAACTGCTGTGAACGGCAAGGGCCGGCTCGGCAACCGGAGCATGTCCATTCGAACCGCTAATGCCCTCGGCATCACCGTCATGCACCTCATCAACCGCCTTGACATGCACAAAATCCTTCCGGCCGAGATAGTCATAGCCGATTGAGCGGAAAACGTAGTCAAGAATGGAGGTGGAGTTCTTGATGGCATTATGACCCTGAACCGCACCTGCCGGTTCAAACCGGGTAAAGGTGAAGCTGTCCACCAGCTCTTCAAGCGGCATGCCGTACTGCAACGCCTTGGAGGCAAGCACGGCAAAGCAGTTGAGCAGCCCCTTGAAAGAAGCGCCCTCCTTGTACATGTCGATAAAAACCTCACCGAGAGAGCCGTCCTGGTACTCCCCTGTTCTGAGAAAGACCTTGTGGCCGCCGACGTACGCTTCACGGATGTACCCCTTTCTGCGTTTCGGCAGATAGCGGCGCTCGGAGCGGTGATAGACCCGTTCCACGATCTGCTCCTGAACCTCTTTGGGACCCTTGGTCTCGTCAAGGCTCTCTTCGGTGCCAAGCATGATGACCTCGTCAAGATCCTGATAGCTGGAGCTGTTGAGCGGCTGGGAGAGCTTCGAACCGTCACGGTAGACCGTAATGGCCTTGATCATATGCTGCCATGCCGAGGTGTAGACCTCGCCGATTTCAGCCGTAGTGGCGGTTGAGGGCATGTTGACCGTTTTGGAGATCGCGCCCGAAATAAAGGGCTGTACCGACGACATCATGCGCACATGGGCCATATGCTTGATATAGCGCTGCCCTTTCTTGCCGCACCGGCTGGCGCAGTCAAATACCGGCAGATGTTCCAGCTTTAGATGCGGAGCCCCTTCGATGGTCATGGTGCCGCAAACATAATCATTGGCCAACTCGGCATCCTCCACCGTAGCGCCGAGAGCCTGAAGCAGATCAAAATCTGGATCGTTAAGCTGCTGATCACTGAAACCAAGCGAAGCGCAGAACTCCTCACCGAGAATCCATTTGTTGAAGGCAAAACGGATATCAAAAACCGTTTCAAGCTGCGACTCTACAACTTCAATCTTCTCATCGCTGAAGCCGCGGGTTTTAAGCCACTGGCGGTTGATGGAGGGCGAACCGGCAAGCGTGCCATGCCCCTTGCAGTAGTGCTCAATTTCGTCAATCTGTGACGGGGTGTAACCGAGCCGTTCAAGCGCCTTGTGCACGGACTGGTTGACAATCTTGAAATATCCTCCACCGGCCAGTTTCTTGAATTTGACAATAGCAAACTCCGGCTCGATTCCGGTTGTATCGCAATCCATAACCAGTCCGATGGTGCCGGTAGGCGCAATCACGCTCACCTGCGCATTTCGGAAACCATACTTCTTGCCTTTCTGGAGCGCCTCATCCCAGATCTTTCCGGCAGCCTCGAAGAGCTCCTTCGGGCAGTACTCCGAATCAATACCGCGAGGGCTGACCGAAAGCCCCTCATACTCCTCTTCAGAGAGGTTGTGTGCTGCCCGGCGATGGTTGCGGATGACGCGGAGCATCTCCTTTGCATTGGCGCTGTGACCGGCAAAAGCGCCGAGGTCATGCGCCATCTCTGCCGATGTGGCATAGGCCTGACCGGTCATGACCGATGCAATTGCACCGGCAAGGGCCAGCGCTTTGGGTGAATCGTAAGGGATGCCGAGCACCATCAGTACGGTGCCGAGATTGGCAAAACCAAGCCCGAGCGTTCTGTACTCGTAACTCAGGCGGGCGATCTCCTTTGAGGGGAAGTGAGCCATCAGCACTGAAATTTCAAGCACGATAGTCCAGAGCGCTGAAGCGTGCTGCAGCTCACGGATCTTTACCCTGCCCGACTCCTCATCAATGAAATGGATAAGGTTGAGACTTGCAAGATTGCAGGCGGTGTCGTCAAGGAACATATACTCCGAGCAGGGGTTGCTCGCATTGATACGGCCGCTTGCCGGGCAGGTGTGCCACTCGTTGATGGTTGTATCGAACTGCAGGCCCGGATCGGCGCACTTCCATGCACTGAGCAGAATTTTCTCCCACAGGTCACGCGCCTTTACGGCACGGACGTTCTTACCGGTTGTACGCTGGCGAAGCTGCCAGATATCGTCGTTCTCCACCGCCTTCATGAACTCGTTGGTCACCCTGACGGTATTATTGGAGTTCTGGCCGCCGACCGTCTGGTAGGCTTCCGACTCATAATTGGAGTTATACTCGTCAAAATCGAGCGAGGTGAAACCCTGTTCGACCAGAGCAAGCACCCGTATAATATAGCTCATCGGTACAGCCCTGCTGAGCGCATTCTGAATCAGGCGGTTGAGTGCCGGATTCTCCTTGCGGTCAGAACCGTTCAGAAGTGCCTCTTCAACAATAGCCTGCAGAAAACGGGAGCAGATTCTTGATCCTGCCACAAGAGAGGCAACCTTGTCCTCCTCCTTGGCCTTCCATTCGATAAATTTTTCCACATCCGGATGGTCGATATCGACAATAACCATCTTGGCTGCCCGGCGGGTTGTGCCGCCTGATTTTATAGCTCCGGCCGCAGAATCAAAAATCTTCAGAAAACTCATCAGACCTGACGAACTTCCGCCGCCACTCAGTTTTTCACCACCTGAGCGAAGGTTGGAGTAGTTGGTACCCGAGCCGCTGCCGAACTTGAATACCCTCGCCTCACGGATCGCCAGATCGAAAATACCACCCTCATTGACCAGATCGTCACTGACCGACTGGATAAAACAGGCGTGAGCCTGCGGACGACTGTAGGCATCCTCGGACTCCTTCACCTCACGCGTTTCAGGATCAACATGGTAGTGACCCTGTGCAGGCCCGGTCGTGCCATAGGCAAAATTAAGGCCGGTATTGAACCACTGCGGAGAGTTGGGAGCACCCATCTGCTTGAGAATCATGAACGCAACCTCATCATAAAAGGTCTGTCCATCTTCCACTGTATCGAAATATTTGTTTTTCTCACCCCACTCCTTCCAGCAGCCCGCCAGACGATGAACAACCTCCCTGATGGAGTGCTCACTGCCGGTCACCGGATGACCTTCGGCATCAAGAATAATTTCGCCCTTTTCGTCCCGCTGGGGCACCCCGGTTTTGCGGAAATATTTCTGTGCAAGAATATCTGCGGCAACCTGCGACCACTGTTTCGGCACCTCGATATCGGTCATTTCAAACACTTTCGAACC
>NZ_AASE01000017.1 GCF_000168715.1 Chlorobium ferrooxidans DSM 13031
GCCGGATTCCACCCCCGCCGATTGAGAAACCCTGCGGGCAGGATGTTCATCCGATAGAGCTTCCGAAAATCGGGAGCCTGACGGATATCGGCAATATCGACCTCAAAACCGCTATCGGGCGCCGCGAAAGCTGCCGCACCTACAGCGATCTCCCCCTCTCCCTTGAGGAGCTCTCCTTCCTGCTCTGGGCTACCCAGGGAATAAAGCTCAAACTCGATGCAGGCCACGCCCTGAGGACGGTACCCTCAGCAGGATGCCGCCACGCTTTTGAAACCCTGCTCTGCATTTTGAACGTAACCGGTCTTGAAAAAGGGATCTACCGCTACCTGCCCGTTGAACACCAGCTCATCCTGGAAGAGCAGGTTGAACACCTGGAAGAGCGGGTAACGAGAGCCGCGCTCGGCCAGCCATTCCCCGGAGATGCCGCCGTCACCTTCATCTGGACAGTAATCCCCTATCGCATGGAGTGGCGATATGGTCTGGCCGCCCATAAAGTGATCGCCCTTGACGCCGGTCACGTCTGCCAGAACCTCTATCTGGCCTGCGAGGCAATAAACGCAGGAACCTGCGCCATTGCAGCCTATGACCAGGAGGTGATGGACCGGCTGCTGAATATTGACGGAGAGGAGGAGTTCACCATCTACCTTGCTCCGGTTGGAAAGAAACGGTAACTCAAGGTATTGCTGCGAACACTTCAAGCTCCCTTTTCAGGGGTGAACCTTCGCAGAAGGTGCACTCCATGCGCCTCCATGCCGGAAGCACATCATGCTCGATCCACTGCCAGCGGAGGCGGGAATCGGTGACACTTTTCATGCCGGTCAGGGTTTCGAAATAACCCGAATATGTTGAAAATGAGGCTCTGACTCCTCCGGAAAAATCAAGCTCGCTGCCGAAGGAGATTAAAATCCTCCCCTGCTGGCTGATAGCATCAAAAATCGCTGCAATGTCGAGATCTGTTCATGGGGCAACAAAAGCACATTGCCCTCCCAGATGAGCGCGCGGGCACGCTCTTCCTCAACTCCACGCTTGAGCAGTTGCTCTCCCTCATCAATCAGCCTGAAGCCCTCAAAGAGAAACTCCTGCTCCCTCGGTCCGCAGCATTTTTCCACTGCACCAAACCCGCTTTCGAGAAAAAGCGCATGGGCCCATCCGATATCGGTAAAGATATTGTTGTTACCGAGCCGCAGCTGATCAAGGTCGGCAAGAAAAAACTGCTGAGCGGCAGCCGAATGCATAAAGGATGGAATAAAAAGCAGGTTGTTCAAGCTGTTCTGCAACAGTTTACCCGCATCAAATGAGGAAAGGCCTCCTTCTTGCTCATCGGTGCTCTCTCTGTGCTCCGGAGCATGAAGCAGCTCGCAAACCCCAAGCGCCACACCGACCTGCCGCGAGGCAAAGGCCGCCATGCCGCTCCACTTGAAGAGCTCTGGCTTCTCAAGATACCAGCGGGCATAGTGCGCGGTGATGGCCCGGTTGCGATCCGCAATCCTGTCGAGCGGCGGCAGCCGGCGTTCAAGCAGTTCAATCCACTCCTCTTTTGATCGGGCCATAGCATTGCAGTCTGGTTCAATGAAGTATATGTTCTCTGCATTCTAAACAGAGAACCGGGCCGAATAATTTACCTCGCGGTAAAATCCGCAAAAAAATGAGTCCCGATAATTACGTGCTGCGCTATACCTCGTCATGAACGATTTGAGTGCGAGACCGACGGAGCGCAAAAACCGGAGTGTACTCAGAGTACATGAGGATTTTGAGCACCGGACCAACGAAGCAATCAGAGTGCGCAACCGATTTATCGATGAACTATACGACCGCTCCGAATATCCTTCCGACCCCCGCCGTCAACCCCATGGCAAGCGCACCCCAAAAGGCAACACGGAGTGCTCCTTTCAGAAGCGATGCCCCGCCTGCCCAGGCTGCCATTCCACCAAGAAAGAGCAGGGAAACAAGCGCGGTTGCGGAGGTAACTTCGGCAATCCAGGGTGAAGGGGCAAGCAGAGCTGCGCCTATCGGGATAACCGCACCGGCAACAAATGAGAGCGCGGAGGAGAGTGCCGCCTGGATCGGCCGTGCCCGCAGGGTATCGGTAATGCCGAGCTCATCACGTGCATGTGCTCCGAGAGCATCCTTCTGCATCAGGCTCACCGCTACGCGCAGTGCGAGCGGCTCTTCAAGTCCGCGACTCACATAGATAGCGGTCAGCTCCTCCAGTTCATGCTCCGGATCCTCCGCCAGCTCGCGCTTTTCGCGCGCAATATCGGCCTCCTCGGTGTCGGCCTGGGACTGCACCGATACATACTCCCCCGCTGCCATTGACATGGCTCCGGCGACAAGACCCGCTACCCCTGTCAGCAAAATACTCTGTTCGGAGGAACCTGCAGCAGCTACGCCTATCAAGAGACTTGCTGTCGAGATGGTGCCGTCATTTGCCCCAAGCACTGCAGCGCGAAGCCAGCCGATTCGATCCGAGCGGTGTGACTCCCTGTGAATAAATGACATAGTCAAGATCTCCTGTTATTCCTGTTTACGGCAATAGTGCAAAAATTCGGGCAGGTGAGCCGGTGCCATCCTTTATCAGCATCGGTATAACATAGAGCATTGCCCCCTTTTCGGGCAGTCTGTCAAGAGCGGCAATATTTTCAATCGCGAGTTTATCGGCCTCAAAACAGATCCGGTGCACCTTAAACTCCTTTGAGTCGCCGGGATCAATGCTCGGGGTATCGAGCCCTATCCCCTTGATATTACGCGCTTTGACAAGAAACGTAGCGACCTCGGGCGAAAAGCCCGGAAAGTTCAGTTCCGAAAGAGCCGCCGCTCCTGTTTTCAGGGTTCCAAGCACCAGTTTCCGGTCGGGATAGTATTTCGTATCAATGCCGGTGTACATGAGCACCCATGCATGCTCCGGCAGGCGGCCATGTTTGGCCTCCCATTGCAAAACATCGTTTACCGTCAGCCGGTAAGCTCTGTTCTTCATACATGCGGCAACAACATCAATTTTAACCGCCGGTCCGATCCATTCGTCAAGCGCAATACGGTCAATGGTCCGGCCTTTTTCCGCAAAATGTATGGGGGCATCAACATGGGTGCCGCCGTGCTCGGCAGCTCCATAGTTATTGGAGGCATACCACCACCCGCCCGGAGTAACCTTCCACTCCAGTTTGGTCAGGCTAAAGGGTTCGGCGGTCGGCCAGTAGATGGTGTTTTCGTCAAACGGATAGGTCATGTCAAGCAGTTTTTCACCCGAAGGCGCAGCCGCATGAGGTGACGCGGCAGAGGGAGTTCCCCCAAGCAGCATGAGTGAAAAAAGAACCGGTAGTGTATACTTCCTGAAAGCGCTGAAATTGATTATAGTCATCATCTCCTCCCTGTTTAGCCGTTCAGCCGGAAACTGCACTGTACGTGCAAGTTACAAAAATGAGATCGGAGAATCTCATGCCGAGCACTTCTCAACAGACCTCCCCGCAATGCTCCGCTCACCGGTCATCAACCGTACACTTGCAATTTTACTTTGCATCTCTCTGCATTCATGCTATTATTCAACAAACATACGCAGCCAAAACTAACCACTGCCCATAATGAACCGACCATTGCGAACCCTTGCCCTCATGTTCGGGCTTCTTGCCACCCTGCTCCCTCTCTCCGTTTACGGTGCACCGGCACTGGATCGCGCAAACACCATCTACCTTGACCTTCCCGCCGGCCGGGTTGTCATCCGATTGCTTCCCGATCTCGCCCCCCGCCATGTAGCGCGCATCAAGGAGCTGACCCGTAAAGGGTTTTATGACGCTCTCTCCTTCCACCGCGTTATTCCCGGATTTATGGCCCAGACCGGTGACCCGCAGGGCGACGGGTCAGGCGGTTCCGGACAGCAGCTTAAAGCGGAATTTTCTCGACAGCAGCATATCCGTGGCACCGTCTCGATGGCCCGCGCTTCTGATCCGAACAGCGGCGACAGCCAGTTTTTCATCTGCTTTGCACCGGCACCCTTCCTCGACGGGCAGTACACAATCTGGGGGCAGGTTGTATCAGGAATGGAGTTTGTCGACAAGGTCAGGGCCGGTTCACAATTCAATAATGGCATGGTCTCCAATCCCACCAGAATCGTGCGGATGAGGGTCGCCCCGGATGTTAAACCGTGAGTTTGAGTAATGGGAAAGGAACTTGCGGGATGAAGCCGTGAGAGCAATCGAAAAGCTTGTGACCCGGAGGGATGGGTGTGCTCTCTTTCTTTGTGGCCTTACTCTACGGCGATATAATCAGTTGTTTTTGACGGGTCCTCAATTACCGGCAGTCCGAAAAACAGCTCCACTCCGCCAACACGCTTTGGCGCAGTCACCTTCTTGCTGAAATCGTCCCGTATCCGCTTCATCAGTTCAGGATGAACCGTTACGGATACGGGATTTTTGATGGCACGGAATCCATAAAACATTGCGGCTATAATCTTTTCACGAAAAAAATCTCCACCCACCTCATACGTTGTTTCCATTTTCCCTTCAATGTTGGTTACAAAAACTTTTCTTCATTCACGACTGAATGAGCCGGTCAGCTCACCCTTATGTAAAGTATTTCCTGAACTCCTCGTCCGGTTCACGATCTGAATAGATATAGAGGGAGATGCCGTTGGGGTCCTTGACAACAAAACCCCGATCACCCCAGGGATGGTCTTCGAGCGGAACAACCACATGCAGCCCTGCCTGTGTCAGACGCAAGTGCTCCTCATCAACGTCATCCACCATAAAGTTGTAGATAAGTCCCGCACCACTGCTCAGCTCGTGCTCCGGCTTCACGGGCGCCATGAACTGCAGGGTTGAAACCGGTGAACCGAACTCAAGGATTACATACCAGCCACAATCAAAGGTAACTCTTGCCCCGAAATATCGGAGATAAAAATCCCGCGTCTCCTCTACGCGGCTGGTGGTAAAGGCCGCTGACACTCTATTAGCTCTCATTTTTTCTCCCCGGCTGCACTCCATATCTGCCTTGCGGCATACCCCTCAAGTTTGAGCCCCATGGAGAGCATCTCTATACGGTCGGGTATCACCTCAATCATCTTGCCGAACCAGTGTTCAGCCCACGCCTGGGGACGACCAAAAAGTTTGAACGCCTCACTGAAACCGGCATCCTCCCTGCTGATCAGCCTTGCATGGCCGCTTATCTGCAGGCCGGTGATATCCTCTATCTCATCGGAGAACTCCGCTTTCGGGTCGAAGATACCAACGCTGACGTCCGGGTTTTGCATGATGTTGCCGAGCTTGAGGCCCGGTTCGCCGGCCATGTAGAGGGTGAACCCCTTCGAGCGGAAAAGAATAGGTGTTGAACGCGGCTCATTGTCACGGCTGGTCGAAAGCACGCAGAGACGCCGGGAGGCGAGAAAGTTCAGGATACGCGCTTCAAGCTCTCCCTGCGCAAGCAGTCTTTCGACTTTTTTCGTAAAGATTTCGGGAACCTGTTCACTCATCTCCGCTCCTCGGTTGTGAAGGTTGAAAATACCTCTCCTCTATCATAAAGATCAGCAAATTCCGCGATTATACGCAAGGCTTTTTAGCTCCGCTCCCGGATGAGGAGCTCTGATATTTGAACATACGCCCTGCACCCCGTACATTGGTTATACATGACTCTTTGCAATAGGGCACGCTATGAACGTTAATCAAGGAGAAGATCCATGAGTAAGAACGCTAACACGGAGTTACTTGAATCCGCCAGAAAGAAGTTTGCGAGATTCAGGGAGCTCAGCAATGAGTTCGGAGAGGAGATGGCATGGGAAACGATGCTCGAAGGGTTCCCCGAGCTGCAGAAGGAGCGCATGGGCCCGCTGCTTGCACTGCCGACCCTCATCGAAGGCTTCCGGAAATCCATCCCCATCTTCAATGCAATCGGCATGGATATGGTGGCCGTGGACATCTCAAACCGGGGTATCGATGCCGCCCTTGAAATCCAGAAGGTCTGCCCCTATCTGGAAGCAGGCAATGAGTTCGGGTTTGATATACCCTGCCATGTGATCTGCGAGCTTGATATGGAGGCGACCCGCAGGGCTTTCCCGGAAATGGAGGGAGAAATTCTGAGCCGGCAGGCATACGGCAGCCCGGTCTGCATCTTCAAGTACGAACGTCCGGCAAAAAAGAGTGCAGAAGCAGGCTGACCTTCAATCCGGCAACCAACCACCTCAAGTTCTCCTCCTGGTGGGGGGAAAATCGTCGGGAATCACTATAAATCGTCAAGAGCGATTTGAGTGAGCGGGCGAATGATGCGCAGAAACCGGAATGTACACTGAGTACTTGAGGATTTCGAGCACCGCTCAACGAAGCAATCAGATTGCGTAATAGATTTATTGGGATGCCCTTATTTCAATCATGAACAGCATGGGAGAACTCTTTTCCTTATCCGACCTCCGCACACTCTCATACGGCACCACCATTGCCTGCGGAGTGCTCTTCTGGATCATCGAAGGGCTCAAGCCCTTCTTCTCCACTGTGCAGAAGCGAGGCCTCCATGCCAGGCTCAACCTTTCAATAGCCGCCCTGAATCTCTTGATCCTGCTCCCTTCGGGTATCCTCATGGCCTTCATGCTGGAGTGGTCGAATAGCCTCTGGCCGGGAATCGGGATGCTGAACCTCCCGCCCGCTCCCGAAGCGATCCTGATCATCCTGCTTATCGACCTCTGGATGTACCTCTGGCATCGTCTTAACCATGAAACAAGAGTGCTCTGGCGCTTCCACTCCGTACACCACAGCGATGCCACCCTCGATGTTACGTCAAGCTGGCGCTTCCACTGGATGGAGATCCTCTTCTCGGAGCTGCTGCGCCTCCCCCTCTTCATGCTGATGGGGGCGGGTATCGAACACCTGCTGCTCTACTCGCTCTTCATGACACCGGTCATTGAGTTCCACCACAGCAACCTCTCCATTCCGCCCGCACTGGATCGAGTCGCCCGGTTCATCATCCCCTCCCCCATGATGCACCGCCTGCATCATTCGAAGCTCATGAGCGAACACAACACCAACTACGGCAGCATGCTCTCCTTCTGGGACCGACTCTTCGGGACCTTTCTCTTTAAAGAGAATCTCGACGATCTTCAGATCGGACTCGACGGTGAAAGCGACTCCCGGAATCAGCAGCTCTTCGCCCTGCTCCAAAGGCCGTTCCGTTCGTAGCAAGGCTACCTGCGGCGTTCAACCATCATACCCCAAATCGGATCGTAGCGGTGGATATCGTCCGTCACGCCTTCTGCATTGACGACCGGACGGCCCTCGTTATACCAGCGAAAGATGCCGCCGCTGAGGTTGCGCCAGCTGCCGGCCCCCGCCTTGGCGCAAGCACTCTCCACCCGTTCGAGCAGATCCGAACTGCGCTGGCCGACCGAACAGTAAACGATAAGGTCGCGCCCTTTTAGAAGTGAACCGTAACGTGCGGTAAAGTCATCCTGAGAGGTATCCGGATTGATAGGGAGAGCGCCCGCAATATGACTCACTTCATACTCCTCTGCGGTGCGGGTGTCAAACAGTAACGGCGGATCCGCTCCGGCAAGCATAGCCGCAAGTTCATAGCTCTTCAGGTGTTCCACCCGGTGTGTCCGCTCGATCAGGGTGATGGCTCTGTCGAGCAGCCAGTCAGGCGCGAACATCCCCGCCCTCCTCTCCTGTTTTCACAGCAGCCAGGTTGGTAAGATACCGGTGCGTATAGAGTTTATCAACCCTTGAGAGTTCACACAGCTGGTCAAAGAAAACTGTCGGCATGCCGTATTGCCGGCGAATCCGCTCGATCATGGAGAGCCACAATTGTGCGGTCATCTCGGCATCTGCCAGTGCGCGGTGAAACACGCCGGTCTGCCTGATGCCCGCGTGCGAAACGAGCGTCTGCAGTCTGTGGTTCGGAGAGTCCTGATAAATCCTTCTTGAGACAAGCAGAGAGCAGCAGCAGGAGCCTTCATAGGCACGTTTCGCCCGCTTGAGCTCGAAATCAAGAAAACGGCGGTCGAATGCGGCATTATGTGCAACGATATTCCGTCCGGCTATGAACTCTGAAAACTCGGCCATCACCTCTTCACAACAGGGCTGGCCTTTGAGCATCTCATTGGTGATACCGGTATAGCCTTCGATAAACTGGCTTATCCGGAAACCGGGATTCATCAGCTTCTGAAAACGCCCGACAATCTCCCCCTCCTCAAGCAGCACCGCACCGATCTCGATAGCCCGGTCACCATACTCCGGTGACAATCCTGTCGTCTCGAAATCGAGCACCACAACACTCTCCGCCAGTTTTCGCTGCATTGCACATTTTTTATTTTTAAGGGACGTAAGTGACGGAGGTAACAAATCAAAAGAACAACGAAATTTGGCCCAAAACCCGGCAAGTCAGCGTCGCATCATCTGGCTCACGCCTGCCCTTGAAATCCCCAGCATTCGGGCTACATCTGCATGCGACAATCCGAATTCGATAACCAGGTTCATCGAAAGCTCCCTTCGCAAAGCAGAATACGCTCTGCTTCGACTCCCTCCCTGCAGGGCATCGATCGACAGTCCCCTTTCTTTACACTGCTGTTCGATCAACTCATGAGCATCTGCCTGCCTCATCCTCATCGGCATCATCTCCTTTTGTTCATCACCTACCTCTCCGAGCACCTCTTCTACGAACGCTCCACTGCCAAGTATCCGCTCGTCGCTGAACCGACGCTCTCCCCGTTTTCTCATCGACAGCACTTCAGACCAACCGCCTGCTGAACGCACCAATCCGCCCCCCGTCAACTCTGACTGTCGACCAAGCTGGATTTGTTCCCGAACAAACTCAAGATAGAGCTTCCGCGCTCTCCCTGCTGCACTGCCAAACTGTTGTAAAACATATTCCGTATCCTGCCAGGGATATTTGGCCAATCCCATAAGCGACTTATGGCCGCTCCACGGATACCGATCAAGCTCTTCCAGAGAATGGACCAATCCGGCTCGCAAGGGGTTCAGATGAATATAACTCACCAGCTTGACGAAATAGGGCTCTTCTTCGCAGAGTATCGACTTGTAGCGATTCTGGAACAGATGGCCCGATCGATTATGCCTCTTGTTGAACGATACCGAATACCCCGTCAGCACCTTTCGCATGAAGGTCGGTAATCCCGACGATCCGCTTCTGAGCAACAGATGCGCATGATTGGTCATCAGCGACCAGGCATATATCACTGTTCCTGTTTTTTCTGCTGCTTTGCCAATCCGGTATAATAGATCCTGTCGGTCTTGTTCATCAAATACAATAGCCGTCCGCTCAATTCCGCGAACCATCACATGATGCAACGATCCCGGCGCATCCAGTCTCGCTCCTCTTGGCATGGGTAACTCTCCTTTACGGGTTCACTCAAAACGACTGCCAATGACTGCTCCTTTCCACGAAGATAGGAAATGATTTATTAATTACCTCTGTCACTTACGTCCCCTAATCCATGAACGGAGAGATGTTTTTGGCTGTTTGTTTAATGGTGCGAGATATTCGGGGTTGTTTGGTTCCGATTTAAATAACGTAGCGGGTGTTCATGTTGAAAAAACTGTTTATCAACAAGGTGTGGACGGTGTCTGCGCTTTTCGCCATCTCGGTGGCTCTTTATGGTATTGACTTCAGCATTTTCGGCAACCTGAGGGAGATATCTGCCAGCTTTCTCGGCAATCTTGCCTTCCTGCCAATTTACATCATTGTCGTCACGCTCCTCTTCGAAAAGGTGCTCAGGGAGAGGGAGCGCCAGTCAGTCATGAGAAAACTGAACATGGTTATCGGCGTCTTTTTCAGTGAATTCGGCAACTTCCTGCTCAAAGAGTTGTCGGTACACGCGGCCGGAAGCGAGGAACTGAAAAACCGCCTGCGTATGACAGGCTCATGGAAAAAACAGGATTTTGACGCGGCACTCGACTATCTGCGCCAAAACAACCAGAGGATCAGCATCGATAGTGACGCTCTCACCTCGCTGAAGCAGTTCATGTCCGGAAAACGGAGCTTCCTGCTGAGTCTGCTGGAAAACCAGAATCTGTTTGAGCATGAAAATTTTACTGACCTTCTCTGGGCAGTGTTTCATCTCACCGAAGAGCTCAAGGCCCGGGAGTCGTTCGATCGTATGCCTCCGAGCGACAAAGAGCACCTCAATGGCGATGTAAAGCGGGTTTTCGGTCATCTGATCCGGGAATGGATCCTCTATATGCAGCATCTCAAGGAGGATTACCCCTATCTATTCTCTCTGGCGGTTCGTCTCAATCCCATGATCGACTCGCCGGATCCGGTGGTATATCAGGAGTGAGCACCGCACGTCGTTGATTTCGCCGGACAGATTCATCTTCAAGAGGAAAAGAGAAGAGAATGGCGGGAAAACCAATACTTGAAATGCTTTGTGCTGAACCCGGCAAGATCATGGCCCGAATAAAAAACCGGAACAGCCTTCAATCGGTGATTTTTCCTGTTTTTCAGGAGAGGCCGTTACGGTAATCAGTACTGATTTTTGAAGGGCTTGCAACGCTTGCTGCGTTATGGGGCTGACGGAGCGGCGGCAGGCTCCTCCTTGATTACGTTCGGCAGGCCCGCTGCACCGGTATAGAATACAGCAAGCGTGACCGGTTCAGGGCCGGAGTTGGTGCCGTTGTGAAAGGTATTGACCACTTCGACAAGCGCATCTCCCTTGTTGAAGGTAAAGGTTCTGCCGTCTTTTAACGCAACCGTAAGCCTCCCTTCGAGCACATAGGCGTAAACCGGCACCGGGTGTTTGTGCCATCCGGTTGAACCTCCTGGAGGGATGCGTACCGTGAGAGCGGTAACCTCGGGGTTTTTGCTTTTAAGGTATCTGATCTTCTCGCCGCTGGTTGTCGTTTTGGTGGCGGTGAGAAGCTTTTTCACCTCCACATTCTGGTATTCCGCCGCATGCAGCGCCCCGACATGCATGAAGAAAAGCACAACCGACATCATCAGGTATCTCTGCATTCTCACTCTCCCCTGTTCAGTTCATGTTCCGCTGCACATCACCCGAATAACCCGCAGTGCAGTGGCAGATATTTGGTAAAAAATAAAATAAATATACAATCATCAGGTATGAGCAGCAATAAAATCAGTAAAACGATAATCCTGAATGCATGGAAAGATGTTGGGGAGTGAAAGAATTTCCGGATTATCTATATTGCACGATTACAATCTATTGAAGGAAGTTATGGAACGACTGGGCGCGGGCAAAAAGCCGGAGTGGCTGAAAATCAGGATGGCTTCAGGGGCATCGTTTGCCTCGACACGTCAGCTGCTGAACCGCCACAGCCTCAACACGGTCTGCCGGTCGGCACTCTGCCCGAACCTGCAGGAGTGCTGGTCGAGAGGCACCGCAACCTTTCTGCTCCTTGGCAATATCTGTACACGCGCCTGCCGCTTCTGCGCGGTCGGCACGGCCGCAGAACCGCCATCCCCCGACCCTCTTGAACCGGAGAATATCGCCATGGCGGTTGAATCCATGCGCCTCAAACACGTTGTACTCACCAGTGTTACCCGTGATGACCTCCCTGACGGAGGGGCCGGGCACTGGGTAGCAACCATAAGGGCAATACGCGCAGTCAAACCTTCGCTCACCATAGAGTGCCTTATCCCCGATTTTGAGGGGAATGAGTATTCGCTTGACCTGGTTATGGCTGAGGCTCCGGAGGTGCTGAACCACAACATTGAAACCGTCCCTTCGCTCTACTGCAAAGTGCGACCGCAGGCAAGTTACAGCCGCTCACTGGAGCTCTTGCAGCGGGCAAAAGAGGAGTTCGGCCTCACAACCAAGTCAGGGCTGATGGTCGGTATGGGTGAAAGTGCCGATGAGTTGGCAACCGCTCTCGGGGACCTTGTCAGCCACGGGTGCGATATGGTCACCATCGGCCAGTATCTTCAGCCCTCTCAGGCCCATCTGCCGGTCGAGCGCTATGTTACTCCCGTGGAGTTTGAAGCCTACAGGGTGGTCGCTGAAAAGGCAGGGTTCCGCCATGTACAGTCCGGCCCCTTTGTGCGCAGCTCCTATCATGCCGAAGCATTCAGCAATACCATCGAAGCTCTCCCCCAACCCTTAACCTCTACTGAGTAATGGAACTATCGGTACCGATAATGATCTATGCCTACTGGGCCTTTGCGCTTCTGGTCGGATTTCTGTTTTTCAAAAAGGATATCCTTGCCTTCAACCGCGAGTTCGACACCCGGAGGATAGCGCTGCTCGGGGCCGTCACTCCTGATCATAGCCATTAATGCCTGGGTCTACTCCCACTCCACTACCGACGGGGGGCGCGCGATTGATCCCCTGACTGTGCTGGTGTTCAGCATCGGTAACGGCATTGCCGAGACCTTCATGTTTTATGCTGTCTTTCAGCTCGGTGCCGTGCTTACAGGAAAGGTTACACAAAACCCGTGGGCCATATTCCTTGTCGGTTTCTTCTGCTTTATGGCCTACAGCGGCCTGATTCACGGCCTCTTCTGGATCAATATCCTCCCTGAGCATGTGGTACAGACGAGCCCCTACAAGCCCTTTTTCATGCCGGTTCAGCTCCTTATCGCCTCAAGCTGGGCACTCGCCTTTTTCTGGTACCGCGACATCAGAACCGTCATCTTCCTGCACGCTCTGGTAGATTTGACAATGGTCCTGAATGTGAGGTTTTCGCTCTTTAACTGAAATGAAAACATAGGCTTATGTTTTCATTTCATCCCGAACCAACGCAGTTGTGTGAGGGATCTCAACCTGAAACGCTGAAAATCTCTCTCTTCGTTCGACATGACACGCACAAGAGAGTAGACAGAAGTTGACGAAATGGTAAGAATTGGAGAACTTGAAATTTAAACTGCTCACGACAATTCAAAGAGGTATCTGAACAGGGGAACCATCAGGAGATGCCTCTCGTTGTTCGCCATGACACTCTTTGAAGAGATTTTGGATTCTGAATTCCGTTTTTTGGATTGAAATTGCAGGCGCGATCACAACCGAGCGGGTTTCTCCGGTTGAGGAAGGGTGAAGGGTGCCAATCCTCTTCGTCGTTGCACTCCCTGAAGTCGTCTTAGTCCTTTTCTTTTAGACAAAAAACCATACAAACTACCTGAACATGAGTGCATTCAAGGGCAGTGTACTGGTAGCCGGAGCTACCGGAAGAACCGGGGAGTGGGTAGTGAAGCGCCTTCAGGCTCACGGCATCGCGTTTCGGCTCTTTGTGCGCTCTGGCGAAAAAGCAATAAGGCTTTTCGGGCCTGAAATCATTGACCGGCTGACCATCGGCTCGGTGGAGCATCCCGCTGAAATCAGGGCTGCGGTTCGCAATGCGTCCGCAGTTATCTCCGCTATCGGAGGAAATGTAACCGATCCGGCTGCACCCCCACCCTCGGCAATCGACCGCGACGGCATCATCAACCTTGCAACCATAGCTAAAGAGGAGGATGTAAGGCACTTTATTCTTGTCAGCTCTCTCAGTGTTACCAAGCCTGATCATCCCCTGAACAAATATGGTCAGGTTCTCTCCATGAAACTCGAAGCTGAAAACGAGGTACGCAGACTCTACTCCGAACCGGGCTTTACCTATACCATTCTCAGGCCCGGAGGGCTGCTTGACGGAGCACCGCTTCAGCATAATCTACTGTTTGATACCGGCGACAACATCACCACCGGAGTTATCCAGAGAAGCGATGTTGCAGAGGTTGCCGTCCTCTCTCTCTTCACCCCTGAAGCCCATAATCTGACCTTTGAACTCATCGAGAAAGAGGAAGTTTCGCTTGCCTCACTCGCACCATTTTTCAAGCAGATTCACTCCTGAACACACGAAGCCGAACCGGATATCCTCGTACAGGGAGCTCCCCCAACGAGCAAAAGTTACCAGGTTCAAATGCTCTATAATCTGACAGTAACCGGATTCATATCAGCTCATAAAATATTATCAAACAATAACAGTTGGCGCAATAACCACACAATACATCTACATTAAAAACAAATAAATATACCTATGCACGACGTATTTATTCAGATTATTCTTTTTTTAAACACAGCTCATCTTTAACGGTTTTTATAATTAAACCACCAATAGATATCAATTTTATCAGATCACACAACTACTTACAATCATTATCAATCAAAATCACCAACACAATATCGTAACATCACATAAAAAACTATAAACCCGTTATGATCACACAAAACAAGAGCCAACACGCAATAGACAAACTTTATATAAACATGTTTATGTTGTTTCATTACAATTGTTTATATATACTTTGGACATAAATTTTATCATGCGTGAGACAGTTCATTTTTACAACTCATAACGCCGACTATATACATTGAAAATAAGAACAGTAATACACACTAGCAGTATTATAAACATTAGCGATAGCCTCTTTAGCGGCCAATCTTTTTTATGGGATTCCGTTGATTCCATGCCGGATTACTTTTACTCATTAGTCGATTCTACACCGATATTGTTAAAACAGTTAACGGTTTGCTCTTTTGAGGTTATTTCTGAATCTGAAAAAATTAACGGGCGTTCAATATCCGAATATATACGCGATTACCTGACGCTTGATATCGACATAAACCGGCTTTTTCCTTCCGGTTTTTCAGAGCACTATCCCGAGCTTTGGAAATTGCTCTCCGGATATTTTTCACTCCGGATTTTGCGACAGGATTTTTTTGAGACGCTGATCACCTTCATGTGTGCCCAGGGCATCGGCATGCATCTGATCAGAAAACAGGTCACCATGCTTTGCCATACTTTTGGAGAGAAACGAAGCATCCTTTTCAACGGAAAATCGATTACCCTCTACAGCTTCCCCACTCCCCTATCTCTTGCCGAGGCTGATATCGTTATGCTCAGCCGCTGCACCAACAACAACCGGATCAGGGCGACAAATATCTCCCGTGCCGCCCGGTCGTTTATGGACGGTGCCCTTGATCCCGAACTTCTCCGCAACCCGCACCTTCCCCTTCCGGAACTCCGCAGCATGCTTTGCAGAAACCCCGGTATCGGCTACAAGATCGCCGACTGCATTGCACTCTTCGGTCTTGGCCGTTTTGATGCCTTCCCTGTTGACACCCATGTCAAACAGTATCTTGCGTACTGGTTCCATAGCTCAAATGCACTCAAACCCCTGAGTCCGGTGCGCTATCTTGAACTTGATTGTGAAGCCCGCACCATTCTCAATCCTGATATGGCAGGATATGCCGGACATCTGCTTTTTCACTGCTGGCGGAGGGAGATAAAAAAACTGAGAACGTTTTAGTCGACTGAACACTTGTTTTTATGGGCAGAGTTATCAATGACAATCTTTAAACAGGAGCAGAAGCATCATGAGTGCTGCAAAAAGAGTACTGATCGCCGGCGCATCCGGATATCTCGGCAGATACGCTGTCAGTGAGTTCAGTAAACGGGGCTACAGGATCCGCGCACTGGTAAGAAACCCTGAGAAGATCAAAACCGCAGGCCCTCATGGCGAACCGGCAATCTATGATCTGGTTGACGAGATTGTGATTGGTGATGTGACTGATCCTGCAACTATTGAAGGTGTATGCAACGGTGTCGATATTGTCTTTTCCGCTCTCGGCCTTACGGCGCCCGATCCGAAACTCACAAGCTACGATGTTGATCACCTCGGCAACGGTCGCATTCTTGAGCAGGCTATCGGCCAGAAGGTGTCAAGGTTTATTTATGTATCGGTTTTCAACCAGGATAAAATGCCTGAGATTCCGACCATAAAGGCGCATGAGCGCTTTGTTGCCGACCTGAAGGCTTCGGGTCTATCCTGGGCGGTCATTCGTCCGAACGGCTATTTTTCCGATATGGGCAGATTCTTTTCGATGGCCCGCAGCGGGCACCTCTTCATGGTGGGTGAGGGGGAGAAAAAAATCAACCCGATCCACGGTGCTGATCTGGCGGTTGTCTGTGCCGATGCCGCTGATGGCGAGTGCCGGGAAATCCCCGTCGGAGGCCCTGATATCTATACCTTCAGAGCGGTTATGGAGATGGCGTTCCATGCATGCGGAAAATCCCCATGGATCACCTCAATGCCGATGTGGCTGGCCGAAGGCTCACTCATGGTTACAGGGCTCTTTAACCGCAATCTGGCGGATCTGCTCTCTTTTGCTGTGGAGGCACTCAAATTCGACCATGTCGCACCCGCCTACGGATCACACCATCTCAAGGATTTTTTTGCCGGGCTGGCCTCGGCAGGAAAGCATGACTGAAGAGGAACAAACGAGAAGAAAGTGGACGGGGTGGACGAAGAAATGGTGGACAGAAGTAGACTCAGTGGACAGGATTGAAAGAGATTATGAATTCTGAATTAAAAAGAAAGCTGTTTGACCACAAAACAGACGGAAAGAAATTGAAGAACGTGGACGGGGTGGACGAAGAAATGGTGGACAAAATGGACTCAGTGGACAGGATTACGTTTACAAATCCGCTGAGTCCTTGCAGGCTCAAGCCTGTGTGTTTAACTTTGGAGGAATGAACAGGTATGCTTTGTCTCTGCTTCCCTGCCGTCTCTGAACTCCTTTTGATTGTTTTTTTAATTAACAGGAACCCGGTTTCGCCAGCGCTGTGGCTGCCGTTTCAGCTCTTTTTCCTTCCCTTTTTTTTTAGTTGCAACCCGCTTTTTTCTCAATAGCTAATTCAATACCTTAAGGAACGAAAGGATATAGCGAAAAGTGCGTTGTTTCCCCTTTCTGATCAATGAAATTCAAGAGCGAACAAAACCCCGTACATGTTGAAAATTTTTGAAAAGATCTTCGGCTCAAAGCACGACAAGGATATCAAAAAAATCCAGCCCGTTATCACCCGTATCAATGAACTCTATACCTCCCTGAACCCGCTGAGTGACGATCAGCTCAAAGAGAAGGGCCGGGAGCTGAAAAAGAGGGTGCGCGCGGTTCTTGAGCCGATCGAGCTCGAGAAAAAAAATCTCTTTCTGCAGCTTGACAATAGCGACATCACCCTTGAAGAGGCTGATGCAATCAATGACAAGCTTGATGCTCTTGATGAAGCGTATGAAAAAGCAACCGCAACCGTGCTTGATGAGGTGCTGCCGGAAACCTTTGCACTGGTCAAAGAGACGTGCAAGCGACTCAAAGGCCATGTCTATTCGGTTGTCGGACGCGAGTTCACCTGGGATATGGTGCCTTACGATGTTCAGCTGATCGGCGGAATGGTGCTCCATTCCGGCAAAATCTCCGAAATGGCTACCGGTGAAGGCAAAACCCTCGTCTCCACGCTTCCGGTCTTTCTCAATGCCCTTACCGGACGTGGTGTCCATGTTGTTACGGTCAATGACTACCTTGCCCAGAGGGACAAGGAGTGGATGAGCCCGGTTTTTGAATTTCACGGCATTACGGTAGGTGTTATTCTCAACACCATGTTCCCGGAACAGCGCAGGGAGCAGTACCACTGTGACATCACCTACGGTACGAACAACGAATTCGGATTTGACTATCTGCGCGACAACATGGCCGGAACCCCGGACGAGATGGTGCAGCGGAAGTTCTACTTTGCCATTGTTGATGAGGTGGACAGCGTACTGATTGATGAGGCCAGAACTCCGCTCATCATATCCGGTCCGGTTCCCAATGCCGACAACAGCAAGTTCCAGGAGATCAAGCCATGGATTGAACTTTTGGTTCGTGCCCAGCAGCAACTGGTGGGATCATACCTCTCGGAAGCCGAAAAGGTGTTGAAAACAAAACCCGGCGACAGTGATGCTGGTCTTGCCCTTCTGCGTGTAAAGCGCGGACAGCCAAAAAACTCCCGATTCATCAAGATGCTCTCCCAGCAGGGTGTAGCCAAACTGGTGCAGGGTACCGAGAACGAATATCTCAAGGACAATGCAAGCCGGATGCAGGAGGTTGACGATGAGCTCTACTTCGCTGTTGACGAAAAGGCCGGTACGATTGATCTGACCGACAAGGGACGGGAATTTCTGAGCAAACTGAGCCATCAGGACAGCGATATCTTTATGTTGCCCGATGTCGGCACCGAGGTTGCAGCGGTTGAATCCGATGCAGCGGTCAGCACCGCAGAGAAGGTGCATAAAAAGGATGCCATCTACCGCCTCTACGCTGACCGCTCCGAACGGCTGCATAATATCAGCCAGCTTCTGAAAGCCTACTCGCTCTTTGAACGCGACGATGAATATGTGGTACAGAACGGTCAGGTGATGATTGTCGATGAGTTCACCGGTCGTATCCTGGCCGGCCGCCGGTACAGCGACGGACTGCACCAGGCAATTGAAGCCAAGGAGAATGTGAAGATTGAAGGTGAAACACAGACCATGGCGACAGTCACCATCCAGAACTTTTTCCGCCTCTACAAGAAGCTTGCCGGTATGACCGGTACGGCTGAGACCGAAGCCTCGGAGTTTTACGAAATCTACAAGCTCGATGTTGTTGTTATTCCGACCAACACCGCCATTGTCCGGAAGGATTCGGACGATCTGGTCTATAAAACCCGGCGTGAAAAGTACAACGCCGTGGTGCTGAAGGTTGAGGAGCTGCAGAAAAAGGGGCAGCCGGTACTGGTTGGCACCACCAGTGTGGATGTGTCGGAGACCATCTCACGCATGCTTCGTGCCAAAAAAATCCCCCACAATGTCCTGAACGCCAAACAGAATGACCGTGAAGCTGACATTGTCGCCGAAGCCGGGCAGAGAGGTGCGGTGACCATTGCCACCAACATGGCCGGACGTGGTACCGATATCAAGCTCGGTGCGGGCGTAAAGGAGCTTGGCGGGCTCTTCATTCTCGGTTCCGAACGCCATGAGTCACGACGCATTGACCGTCAGCTCCGTGGCCGTGCCGGTCGGCAGGGAGATCCGGGCGAATCGGTCTTTTTTGTCTCCCTTGAGGATGAACTGATGCGTCTCTTCGGTTCCGACCGGGTTATTTCGGTGATGGATCGCCTCGGCCACGAGGAGGGTGATGTAATTGAACACTCCATGATCACCAAATCGATTGAACGGGCCCAGAAGAAGGTTGAGGAGCAGAACTTTGCCATCCGCAAACGGTTGCTTGAGTATGATGATGTTCTCAACCAGCAGCGCGAGGTGATTTACTCCCGCCGCAGAAACGGCCTTGTCAAGGAGCGCCTGACCAGTGACATCCTCGACCTCCTGAAGGATTACTGCGAGACGGTCATCAAAAATCATCACCGCCATTTTGATGTTGCTGCGCTTGAGGAGGAGGTGATGCGCGAGCTCTCCATCGAGTTCAAGCCCGATCGTGACGAGTTTGAACGTGACGGTATTGAGATCACAGCCGGAAAGCTCTACGACGCAGCCCTGGCCTTCTACCGCCGAAAGGAGGAGGCGATGGCGGAGGAGATCATGCAGCAGATCGAGAAGTATGCCGTTCTCTCCGTTATCGACCAGAAGTGGCGAGAGCACCTGCGCGAGATCGACTCGCTGCGCGAGGGCATCAATCTGCGCGCCTACGGCCAGAAAGACCCGCTTCTCGAGTACAAGCAGGAGGCTTACAAGCTCTTTATCGAAATGCTTCGTGAGATCGAACTTGAAACCCTCTCGCTTGCCTTCAAGCTCTTCCCCATCAATCCGGATGAGGCGCGGGAAATTGAAGAGCGCCAGCGGCAGGCCGCCGGAAATCTTGACCGGCTTGTGGCACAGCATGATGAGGCCCAGAGCGTCTACACCGCATCATACGAAATTGAGCCGGGTACCGGCGTTGCAGGTGAAGAACCTCACGAAAGTCTTCAGCAGCCGGTTGTAGTCGATAAAAAACCGGGCAGAAATGACCTCTGCCCCTGCGGAAGCGGAAAGAAATATAAAAACTGTCACGGCCAGCAGCCCTGACCCCCAGATAACGTTTACCGGTAACCATGAAACACACTGAACTGGACGTCACCCATGCTCTTGCTGAAGAACATGGACTCAATGCTGAAGAGTACGGCAAAATATGCACCATTCTCGGAAGAACCCCTACCTTTACCGAACTGGGAATCTTCTCGGTCATGTGGTCGGAACACTGCAGCTATAAAAACTCCATAGCAGTACTTAAAACCCTTCCAAGGGAGGGCGGGGCCCTGCTTACGAGCGCCGGCGAGGAGAATGCCGGTCTGGTCGATATCGGCGACAACCTTGCCGTTGCCTTTAAAATCGAGTCACACAACCACCCCTCCGCCGTGGAGCCCTACCAGGGCGCCGCTACCGGTGTCGGGGGGATTCACCGCGATATTTTCACCATGGGAGCCCGGCCGGTCGCCTCGCTCAACTCGCTCCGGTTCGGCTCGCCCAAAGACCCGCATGTCCGCTATCTGGTAGACGGCGTGGTGCGCGGTATCGGTGATTACGGTAACTCCTTCGGTGTACCGACGGTCGGCGGAGAGATCTATTTTGAAGAGGGATACACCGGCAATCCGCTGGTCAATGCCATGTCGGTCGGTATTGTCGAGCACCACAAAACCGTCAGTGCAACCGCTCTCGGAGAGGGCAATCCTGTGCTGATCGTCGGGTCATCAACCGGACGGGATGGCATCCACGGCGCAACCTTTGCATCGGAAGATCTGAGTGAGGCATCGGAAGACAAGCGTCCGAGCGTTCAGGTCGGCGATCCTTTTGCTGAAAAGCTGCTGCTTGAAGCCACTCTTGAAGCCATTGCCACCGGCTATGTAGTCGGCCTGCAGGATATGGGTGCGGCGGGCATCACCAGCTCCACCTCCGAGATGAGCGCACGGGGCATTGAAAAGACCGGTTCCGGCGGCATCGAGATCGATCTGGACCTTGTACCGATCCGTGAGGCCGGAATGAGCGCCTACGAGATCATGCTCTCCGAGTCTCAGGAGCGGATGCTGATTGTGGCCGAAAAAGGGTTTGAAGAGAAGATTATCGAGGTCTACCGCAAATGGGATGTTCTGGCGATTGTAATCGGCCGCGTCACCAGTGACAACCTGCTTCGTGTCAGCCAGCATGGCAAAGTGGTCGCGGAAATTCCGGCTGAATCGCTCGTTCTGGGAGGCGGAGCACCGGTCTATATCCGTGAGGCCGTTGAAAAGAGGCCCGACACAGCGGCGGCAAAGCTTCAGGATGACAAAAATTTAGACTTCCGCGCGCTCACCCTTGAACTGCTTTCGCGCCCCAATATCGCAAGCAAACAGTGGGTCTACCATCAGTATGACTCCATGGTGCAGACCAATACCGTTACGCCGGTCGGCCATACCGATGCGGCAGTGATCCGCATCAAGGGCACAAAGAAGGCGCTGGCAATGAAAACAGACTGCAACGCCCGCTATGTCTACCTCAACCCCGCAAAAGGAGGCCGGATAGCTGTTGCCGAATGCGCCAGAAACATCGCCTGTTCGGGTGCCAAACCGCTGGCCATCACCAACTGCCTGAACTTCGGAAACCCCTACAAACCCGAAGTTTACTTCCAGTTCAAGACATCGGTTGAGGGGATGGGCGAAGCATGCCGGGTATTCAACACTCCGGTTACCGGAGGCAATGTGAGTTTCTATAACGAATCATCCATCGGCGGCGTACGTACAGCCATCTACCCGACTCCGACCATCGGCATGATCGGTCTGCTTGATGATATCGACAACCTTGTCGGCTCCACCTTCACCCATCAGGGCGATGCCATCCTGCTGCTTGGAGAGCCTGATCTCACGCTTGAGGGTTCAGAGTACCTGGTCATGCAGTACGGAACTCCCGGTGAGGATGCTCCCCCGGTTGATCTGCAGCATGAAAAAAAGGTGCAGGAGCTGCTTGTAGCGCTTGCTGCCGGAAAACTGGTGCACTCCGCACACGACATCTCCGACGGCGGTCTGTTTGTTGCCCTGGCTGAAAAAGCGATTATGAATGAAGAGGCGCCGCTCGGCTTCAGCGTAAATATTGAAGCGGCTGAAACAAGTCCGGTCCGGATTCAGAGGGCACTCTTCTCCGAGGCACAGGGTCGGGTACTTTTAAGTATCGCGCCCGAGAAGGCCAAAGAGGTTATCAGTGAGGCGGTAAAACATCAGGTGCCGGTGCGCGTTATCGGAAAGGTAGTGCCCGGAACTGCAACCATAGCCGTGAACGGCCAGGAGATCCTGCACTTCACCACCGCAGAACTTGCCGGAGCCTACTACCATTCGCTGGAGCATGCGCTGCACCTCGACGAACTTTAGGATTACGGACAATCAAGAGAGCTGACCTTTAAACAAGAAAAGGAGACCTGTTATGCTGCCAGTTCTGACTGCTCTTGAGATGCAAAAAGCCGACAGGAAGGCAATCGAAGAGCTCCATATCGGCGAAACCCGTCTTATGGAGCTGGCCGGTCGGGAATGTCTCCGCATGATCTCAGAAACCCTCCAGAGAGACTCCCTTGCCGGAACATCCTTTCTGGTGGTGGCCGGCAAAGGCAACAACGGCGGGGACGGTTTTGTACTTGCCCGCCATCTGCTCAACCTTGACGCTTCGGTCGATCTCATCCTGCTCTATCCGGAATCCCTGCTGAGCGGCATCAACCGGGAAGGGCTTGCAATTCTCAAAGCCTACGAAACCTTCGATACTCCCCTGCGCATCTTTCACAGCCTTGAGGAGGCCCTGCCGTTTGCCGCAGAGGGGTCCTACGACGCCCTTGTTGACGCCATCACCGGAACCGGACTGCGCCTTGAGGCCGGGTCAATGGAGCTTGCTGCTCCCCTCTCTTCAGGTATAGAGCTTCTCAACGCACTCCGCATAGAGAGCGGGGCTCCTGTTATAGCCGTTGATATTCCTTCCGGGCTTGACGCAACGACAGGCATAGCGGCAACGCCGGTTGTCGTGGCAGATGCGACCGTTACCATGGCATTTCTGAAAACCGGCTTTTTCCTGAACGAGGGGCCGGAGTGCTCGGGAGAGCTCCATGTTGCGGAGATCTCCATCCCCGGCTTTCTTGCTGAACGCGCCTGCGCACGGCTTACAGACAAGGAGTTCGCCGCCGAACAGTTCATACTCAGAGAGCCATCAAGTGCCAAACACACCAATGGCCGGGTGCTGATCATTGCCGGTTCACAGAGTACAGAGAGCTCCATGCTCGGTGCGGCAATTCTGGCCGCCAGGGGTGCGCTTAAAACCGGGGCGGGATATGTCGCGATCAGCATGCCGCTTGCGCTTGCCGGAGCCATGCACACTGCTCTGCCGGAAGTTGTGGTCATCGGAAGGGATATGGACTCAATTGCCGAAAAAGCCCGCTGGGCGGACGCAATCCTTGTGGGTTGCGGAATCGGCCGGGACCGGGATGCGATCGAGTTGCTGGGGAAACTGCTCGAAAGTGATGCGCTCACTGCAAAGAAGCTCATTCTTGATGCAGACGCCCTCTATGCTCTCTCGGTAATCGGCACTGAGTCTCTCCTGAACCTCTCCGGTGAGGTGCTGCTGACACCGCACTACGGCGAACTCAGCCGTCTCTGTGGACTTTCCGCAGAAGAGATTGCCCGCAATCCCATTGAGACCGCAAAAGCCGTTGCCACAAGTTTCGGGGTAAACCTCCTGCTTAAAGGGAGTCCCACAGTCATTGCCAATCCGGAAGGTTCGGTACTCGTGAATACAAGCGGCACAGAAGCCCTTGCAACTGCGGGCACTGGAGATCTGCTTGCGGGCATTATTGCCGCCCTTGCAGCCAAAGGCGCTGATCTCTTCAACGCTGCGGCTGCCGGAGCATGGTTCCACGGTCGTGCCGGAGACCTTGCCGGAGATATTGCCAGCCTGGTCTCGGCG
Organism: Chlorobium ferrooxidans DSM 13031; assembly: GCF_000168715.1. Taxonomy (GTDB): domain Bacteria; phylum Bacteroidota; class Chlorobiia; order Chlorobiales; family Chlorobiaceae; genus Chlorobium; species Chlorobium ferrooxidans. The sequence continues at coordinate 23,683 of NZ_AASE01000017.1, forward strand.
GGTATGGTCGCAGATGCGATTCAGCTCGCTATAGGAGAGATTTTCGAACTGGAGCGTGAAGAGTAACGCACGGGCACCGCTATAAATCTGTTACTCGCTTCGATTTTATAGGAGGTGCCCATCTGACGTTCACATTTCAGGCGTTCGAAGAAACTTCTTGATGTTGCGGGCGGCCTGGCGGATGCGCTCTTCGTTCTCAATCATCGCCACACGTACATACTCATCACCATAGGCACCGAACCCGATGCCGGGACTGACGGCAACCTTGGCCTCCATCAACAGCTTCTTGCTGAATTCAAGGCTTCCAAGGTGACGGAAGGGCTCGGGAATGTGAGCCCAGACAAACATGCTCGCACGCGGAGAGACAACCGGCCAGCCCGCATTTTCAAAGCTTTTCACTAAAACGTCACGCCGCTTGCGATAGACTTCGCTGATCTCGTGCACACAGCTCTGGTCTCCGGTGAGGGCGATGGTTGAGGCGACCTGGATGGGGGTAAAGGTGCCATAGTCGAGCCAGCTCTTGATCTTTTCAAGCGCCCCGATCAGTTTGGCATTGCCGACCATAAAGCCGACACGCCACCCGGCCATATTGTAGGTTTTCGACAGGGTATAGCTCTCGACCGCCACATCCTTGGCTCCCGGAACCTGCAGAATAGAAGGGGTGACATAGCCGTCGTAGGTCAATTCAGCATAGGCAATATCACTGATAATGTAGAAACGCTCCTGGCGGGCAATATCGACCAGCTTTTCATAGAAAGGAAGTTCTACGGTTGCCGTTGTCGGATTGTTCGGAAAATTAACCACAAGAAATTTCGGCTTCGGAGATGATTCGCGCAGCGCTTTTTCAATGTTGCGAAAAAAGCCCGCCTCATCAAGCGTCAGATCATCGTTCAGTTCAAGTTTCAGACGGTGCACATTGCCGCCGGCAAGAATAAATGCCTGGGAGTGGATCGGATAACAGGGGTCAGGCACCATAGCCAGATCGCCGGGATTGGTGATTGCCTGGACAAGGTGGACATAACCTTCCTTGGAGCCCATCGTGGCAACAACTTCACGATCAAGATCGAGATCAACATTGTACTTCTGCCTGTACCAGGTTCCTACCGCTCCGCGGAGCTTGTAGATCCCTTTTGAGACCGAATAGCCGTGTGTCCGTGGTTTATTGATGCTCTCGACAAGCTTGTCCACAATATGCTGCGGAGTGGGGCCGTCAGGATTACCCATGGAAAAATCGATAACATCCTCACCCGCACGCCGTTCTGCCATCTTCAGCTCATTGACCGCAGCAAAAACATATTTCGGAAGTCGTTTGATCTTGTCAAACTCTATTTCGTCGAACATAGGCTTGTCAAAAAATAATTCATGATACAAAAAGGAAATATCACTGTTATCATAAGCAAAAAGAGTATCATATCAATGCGCTCTGAATATTTTTCACCCTTCACTTGTCTCTCTGCTCTCCATGCAGCAGTACGGATAAAAAAAATAGTCCCTTGACATGATTTAGGGATTTTTTTTGTCCGCTTTTTTGTACTATAGAAGATATAACGGAAACTGTTATACTACGGATTCTGTTTTTAACAATTGTTACTGGCGCTTTACCAAAACCCGTTTACCGTAGTTCTTTTACACATAGTGAAAAGTGATGGCTGCATGGAATAAAACAGGCATAAAAATTTGACATTATTGTATTTTTGTGTAACATACCATGTTTGTGCCATTTAGCTCCCCGCTCCACGAAAAGCAACATATACCACGTGTCAAAAATCAACATGACAGAAACGGACGCGCTCAAGCATCAACTTGAGGAGTCCACCGGGAACGACTACAACTGCTGCTACCAGTGCGGAAAATGTACGGCTGGATGTCCGGCGGGCGGAGTTATGGATAATCCCCCTGCAAGGATCATGCGTCTGGTGCAGGCAGGCTACGTTGAGGATGCTCTGAGAAGCGATGCGCTCTGGTACTGTCTCGGGTGCATGACCTGTACATCCCGATGTCCGCAGAATCTTGATATCGCCGCCACAATGGACTCACTCAGGGCGATGGCTCTTGAGAAGAACATTGTCTCAGAGGAGCGATCAAAAAAACTGGTTACCGCATTTCATGTCTCATTCCTGAAAAACGTGCGCAAACACGGCCGTCTTCAGGAGCTTTCACTGGTCAACAGCTACAAACTCCGCACAAGAACCTTCCTCCAGGATGCCGTACCGGGTGTCAAGATGATCACCCAGGGGAAGATCAATCCGATGCATACGCTCACCGGAAAAGGGGGAATCAAGGGAAAGGATCAGATAGAGAAAATTTTCCTCGCTTCCGAAGAGGAGTCCCATTCACCGGCACCGAAACGACGCCCGAAAAAGAAGGAGTTTGTTGAGAATGCTCCCCTCTCGGTCAAACCCGGCATGACTATCGGCTACTACCCCGGCTGTTCGCTTGACGGTACCGCACAGGAGTACGGTATTTCGGTTAAAAAAATGTGCTCACTGCTCGGTCTTAACCTCAGGGAGATCGAGGACTGGAACTGCTGCGGAGCAACATCGGCACATGCAACCAACCACAAACTCTCCCTGCTTCTGCCTGCCCGCAATCAGGTACTCGCCGAGGCCCAGGGGCTTGATATTGTCCTTGCTCCCTGTGCTGCCTGCCAGAACCGGCAGGTCACCACGCGCAAAGCCCTGATGGAATCAGAGGCGCTGCGCCGGGAGGTACACTCCATCACCGGCATTGAACCGGCCTGCACCACGCAGTTCATCGGCGTTACCCAGCTGCTTGAAGCCATGGATCCGGAAGAGATTAAAAAACGGGTCAAAAAACCGCTTACCGGCCTCAATCTTGCCTGTTATTACGGCTGCCTTCTGGTTCGTCCAATGGAGGATATGGGTTTTGACGATCCTGAAAATCCGGATAAAATGGAGGCAATTGTTTCGGCTCTTGGTGCCTCACCGGTTGACTGGGCATTCAAGATCGAGTGCTGCGGAGCCGGCCTTACGCTTGCCCAGCAGGATCTGGTTGAGGATCTCACGCATAAAATCGCCAGAAATGCAGCGGCAAACGGTGCTGAAGCATTTGTTGTTGCCTGTCCTCTCTGTCAGGCCAACCTTGATATGCGTCAGGAGAGCATGATCAAGCGATTCGGTGATGTGAAGCCGATGCCTGTTTACTATATTTCGGAGCTGGTAGCTATCGCCTGCGGTGCAGCACCTTCCGAAGTTGCCGTCGGCAAACATTTTGTGCCTGCTCTTGAGCTTGTATCGAAATTCTGAACGGATAACAGCAAGTTAGCCGCTCTCCCCCGGTCCCCTTCATGGCCGGGTAGGAGGGCCGATAGTGACGATTACGTTTTCGGGAAATGTCCGGGTACCTGCAGAAATACACTGATAGCATTACCTTTGCGAGCCTTATCCGCTCAGTGCACAGTCAATACGTATCAGACGACGGAATCACCGGAAAGACAGAGACGATCATCCCCGATCCACAAGAACTGCGATGGCTTGCGGGGAATTTTCATGCCTTGTTGAAAATGATGAAACCGGAGTGAGCTGCTGTCACCCGCTTCATTGCAGTACCGTGCCGTTATGCGGCTTCATTCTAAACGATTGAACCATGTCGAAAATAGGTGTATTCATTTGTCACTGCGGTGAAAATATCGCGGCGAAGGTTGATTGTACAAGACTTGCCTCAGCTCTGGGAGATCATCCCGGTGTAGCCTCTTCCATCGAATACAAGTATTTCTGTTCCGACCCCGGTCAGGAGAGCGTCAAAAAAGCGATACGCGACAACAATCTTACCGGTGTCGTCGTGGCGGCCTGCTCTCCGAGAATGCATGAGGCAACCTTCCGCAAGGCCTGCGCCGAGGCTGGTCTGAACCCCTACATGTGTGAAATCGCCAACATCCGCGAACAGTGTTCATGGGTACACAATGATGGTGAAAAAGCTACCGACAAGGCCATTGACATTGTGCGATCAATGGTTGAGAAGGTAAAACGCAACAATACCCTGCAGCCCATCGAGGTTCCGGTTACGCGCCGGGCGCTGGTTATCGGCGGCGGTATTGCCGGTATCCAGGCTGCGCTTGATATTGCCAATGCCGGTCAGGAGGTTGTGCTGGTTGAACGCGAGCCCTCTCTCGGCGGCCATATGGCCCAGCTTTCGGAAACATTCCCGACACTTGACTGCTCGCAGTGCATCATGACCCCGAGAATGGTTGAAGCGGCCCAGCATCCCAAGATCCGCCTGCTTACCTATGCCGAAATCGAGAGTGTTGACGGCTACATCGGCAACTTCCAGGTGAAGGTTCGCCTGAAGGCCCGCTATGTCAACAAGAGCACCTGTACCGGGTGCGGAGAGTGTATAACCAAGTGTCCATCAAAAAAAATCGCAAGCGAGTTCGACTGCGGAATCGGCAGAAGAACAGCAATCTACACCCCTTTTGCCCAGGCAGTCCCCAATATTCCGGTCATCGACAAGAACAACTGCACCTACTTTAAAAACGGCAAGTGCAAAATCTGCGTCAAGAGCTGCCCGCTCGACTGTATCGACTTCGAGATGCAGGATGAGTTTGAGGATCTGGAGATCGGAGCCATCGTGGTTGCGACCGGATTTCAGGTTCAGAATAATGCCCTGTACGGCGAGTATGGATACGGAAAATATCAGGATGTTATTAACGGCCTCCAGTTTGAGCGCCTGGCCTCCGCCAGCGGTCCGACAGCCGGAAAAATCCAGCGCCCTTCAGATGGAAAAGAGCCGGAGACGGTCGTCTTTATCCAGTGTGCCGGATCACGCGACCCCTCCAAAGGGGTAAAGTACTGCTCCAAGATCTGCTGCATGTATACCGCCAAACATGCCATGCTCTACGCTCACAAGGTTCATGGGGGCAAGAGCCGGATCTTCTATATGGATATCCGCGCCGCCGGTAAGGGGTATGACGAGTTTACCCGACGGGCTATTGAGGAGGATGAGGCCGGCTATCTGCGCGGTCGAGTCAGCAAGGTGTGGCTCGAAAACGGCAAGCTGATGGTGAGGGGAGTTGATACGCTGCTCGGCAAGCCGGTTGAAATTGCCGCTGATATGGTGGTTCTTGCTACAGCCATGATTGCCCAGCCTGATGCCAAGGAGTTTGCCAAAACCATCGGTATCGGCTATGATGAGTACGGGTTCTTCAATGAAGCACACCTCAAGCTTCGTCCGGTTGAGTCGTCAACCGCCGGAATCTACCTTGCCGGAGCATGCCAGTCTCCGAAAGATATTCCCGATTCGGTTGCCCAGGCATCGGCATCGGCAGCCAAGGTGCTTGCGCTCTTCAGCAAGGAGAAGCTTGAGCGTGAACCGGTTATTGCCGTAAACAACGAGTCGACCTGCGCCGGGTGCTGGGGTTGTGTGCTTGCCTGTCCCTACGATGCGATCGAGAAAAAGGATATCAAGGACCGCTCCGGAAAGGTTATCAAACGGGTTGCATCGGTCAATCCCGGCCTCTGCCAGGGATGCGGAACATGCGTCACCTTCTGCCGCTCGAACAGCATCGATCTGGCAGGATTTACCGAAAAACAGATCTTTGCTGAAGTAATGGGTCTCTGAAAAGAGGCACTCTTTTTCGTGAATGAACAGAAATTTGCTACAGGAGTAAGCTGATGAGTGAACCATTTGAACCGAAAATTACGGCTTTTGTCTGCACCTACTGTACCTATGCCGGAGCTGATCTGGCGGGAACCAGCAGGCTGAAGTATGCACCCAATGTGCGTATTATCCGGCTTCCCTGCACCGGAAGGATAAGTCCGATGTTTATTCTCAAGGCCCTGCAAAAAGGGGCCGACGGCATTCTCATAAGCGGCTGCCACCCCGGTGACTGTCACTTCACCCACGGCAACTATCACGCCCGGCGCCGCTGGATGGTTTTTCGCGCCCTGCTCTCCTTTACCGGTATTCCCGAGGAGAGGATCAAGTACTCATGGATCAGTGCTGCCGAGGGTCTCAAGTTTGCCGATCTCATCAACAATATCACTGAAGATATCCGTAAACTCGGTCCGTTTGATCAGTACCACAAATTGATCGAAGAGACCCAGGCCCAGGCTTCACTCTAATAATCAACATTACGCAATGAGTATCGAGCAACAATACAGAACGAGGGCAAAAGAGCTTCTTTCAGCCGGTGAGGTGAAAATGGTTATCGGTTATGGTGCGGGCACTACCGCTGAGCGCCGTCGTCCCATTTTTATCACCTCTCCTGATGAGACCGAACGGCTTGTGCTGGACAGTGCCTGCATCGCCAACCTCTCCGGTTATCTGGTTACCGAAGGGCTCCTGAGCGATGAGAAGCGTGTCGCTGTTTTTCTCCGCCCCGAAGGTATCCGCGCCCTGAATGTGCTGGCTGCCGAGGCCCAGCTTGATCCGCTGCAGGTCGTCATTATCGGATTTGACCTTCCAAAGGGGGAGCTGAAGTCGCTCCAGGGCAGTTCGGTCGATGATTTTACCGATCTTCTCGGTGCACTGAAGGAGAGCACTCCTGATGTTGACGGCAGGGAGCTGCTGGAAAAGATTGAGAAGATGAGCCCCGAGGAGCGCTTTGCCTTCTGGCAGGAGGAGTTTTCAAAGTGCATCAAGTGCTATGCCTGTCGCCAGGCATGCCCGATGTGCTACTGCCGCCGCTGTATTGTGGACAGCAATCAGCCGCAGTGGGTCAACACCTCATCCCATACACTCGGAAATTTCGAATGGAATATCGTCCGGGCATTTCACCTCTCCGGCCGGTGCGTAGAGTGCGGCAACTGTGACAGGGCCTGCCCGGTCAACATTCCGCTCCGCCTCATCAACCGGAAGATGGCCCAGGAGGTGCTGGACTCTTTCAACCATTTCGCCGGTACCAGCAAAACCCAGGAACCGGTGCTTGCAAGTTTCAAAAAGGACGATTCCGAGACATTCATTCTCTAAGTAACCAACGCGTATGACTAAAATCCTTTTTACCGATAAACTGGACAGTTGTGTCGAACGATGGCGCTCGGCAGGCATGACGGTAATCGGTCCTGTTCAGAGGGCCAACAGTTCGGTATACGACGCGGTTAAATCCGCTTCGGAGCTTGATCTCAATCTGGTTCTCACCGACCGTTCAATCAAGGAGCTCTTCTTTCCGCAGAGCGAACCGATGTTGCGTTACGCCATTACCAAAGCGGAAATCAACACTGATGAGTTCCTCCCCCCTTCCGGCCCCCGCATCATCTTCGGCGCACGGGCGTGTGATGCTTCAGGACTCGCTATCGACGATCCGCTGTTCGGATGGGATTACAAGGACGAGTACTGGTTTCAGCGGCGCAACGAGTCGGTGATTGTGACCATCGCCTGTACCAAAGCCGACGAGTTCTGCATGTGCACCTCCCTGAAGCTTTCGCCTGACAGCACCAAAGGTTCCGATATCCTGCTGCGTCCCCTTGAGAACAATAAAGGGTGGCAGGTTGAGGAGCTGACAGATCGCGGACGCGAAGCGTTCAAGAGCGTTGCCGACCTGCTTCAGGAGGGTTCCGATCCCGCAGCTGCTACCGTCACGGTACCGGAAAAGTTCAACGCCGATGCCTGTGCCGAGTGGCTGAAAAACCCTGAAAACTTCGAGAGCCGGTTCTGGAAGGAGATTTCGGCCCGGTGTATCGGCTGCGGCTCCTGTACCTACCTCTGTCCGACCTGTCACTGTTTTGACATCCAGGACGAAGGGGGCAGTTTTGAGGGTATCAGACGCAAAAACTGGGACAGCTGCTCCTTTGCACTCTTTACCATGCATACATCGGGTCATAACCCCCGCTCAACGCAGTCTGCCCGCTGGCGCCAGCGCATCATGCACAAGTTCAACTATTTTCCCGGGAAGTTCAGTGCAAACAGCTGCAGCGGATGCGGCCGATGCACCAGAGAGTGCCCGGTTGACATGGGAATAACAGAAACTTTACAAGAGATCTCAAAATTATCGCAGTGACAGAAAACAACCACAACGCGGCACAGAACATCTACAAGCCGGCCACCATGAAAATCGTCGACCGCCGCGACGAAGCGCCCGGTGTAAGAACCATGAAGCTGGAGTTTCAGGACCCGGCCGATCATGAGCTCTTCAAGGAGACCTACCGTACCGGCATGTTCGGTCTCTACGGTGTTTACGGAGAGGGCGAGAGCACCTTCTGCGTGGCAAGTCCGGAGACCCGCAAGGAGTACATCGAGTGCACATTTCGTGAGTCGGGGAGAGTAACCTCGGCGCTTGCGCGCGCCGATATCGGCGACCTTGTAACCTTCCGGGGGCCTTACGGCAACCGCTTTCCGCTTGAGGAGTTCTACGGCAAGAACCTGCTCTTCATAGCCGGAGGTATTGCCCTTCCTCCCACCAGAAGCGTTATCTGGTCATGCCTTGACCAGCGCGAGAAATTCGGCAAGGTGACCATTGTCTATGGCGCCCGCACCGTAGCTGATCTGGTTTACAAGCATGAACTTGAGGAGTGGATGCAGCGCGACGATGTGGAGCTGGTACTGGCGGTTGATCCGGGTGGAGAGTCGCCCGACTGGAAGCATCGTATCGGATTTGTGCCGACCGTGCTTGAAGAGGCTGCTCCATCGCCCGACAACTGTGTTGCCGTGCTCTGCGGGCCGCCCATCATGATCAAGTTCACCCTGATTTCGCTCAAAAAGCTCGGCTTTGATGAGTCAAATGTCTATACAACCCTTGAAAACCGAATGAAGTGCGGACTCGGCAAATGCGGCCGCTGCAATGTCGGTTCAATCTATGTCTGCAAGGAGGGACCGGTATTCACGGCTGAAGAGGTCTCCCGCATGCCGGCTGCTGATCTGTAACCGTAAAAGCAAGTCAAGAGAGCATTACCCTGAAAAACCGGTCCGGCTGATGAAAATCGGCCGGTTTTTTCGGATTGTTCCACCAGGGAAAGAGTCCGTACTCCCCCCTTCCCGTTGACAGAGCGCACTGCAGGGAGAGTCTCCCGCCAGCAAGAAAGGGTTGCAGCAGAGCGTAGGTGAACTCCAGACCGAACACCGCCTCATCATGTACCTGCTGCAAACCGCGATTCCAGGGATCCGCCGAAAGTTCGGTGTACCCCACCGCCCTTTTTCTCGGCCCCTCAAATCGTAGCGCCACCCAGTGCCCTTCCGGTGTCATTTCAAATTCAAGATATCCCTCTCCGGCACCCCCTTCACCGATAAAGAGTTCGGAGACCCCATACTGCCACAAACCGTCAACAAAAGTGCCCCCATGGCCGGTTTTGGGCGGTTTACAGGCAAAGAGTTCCGGGTCGGTGTGCATGGTTGTCCAGCGAAGAAAGGGAGCTTCGGGATCGGAGGCTCCATCAGCAAGTGAACGGAGCTGAGTCACCTTAACAAAAGCCGTGGCAGGCAGCTCACGATCAAGAGCGGAGTAGCCGACAATCGGGCCGTTGAGGAGAGTCCGGGGAAAGTGCGGCGGCAAAGGATCATCATCATCCGGGCAGGAGAGAAGTCCGGCCCACCCTTTAGCGGGATCACTCCGGTCCGGCTTACAGTCGACACCACAGGAGTCAAGCAGTGTTTGCTCAAAACGTCCGATGCACTGCACTTCAAGATCGAGAGTGATACCGGCTTGCTCCAGGGCGACGGATTTCATGCGCGAGGCTAACCGGAGCACATCAACAGCCGTTGCTCCTCCCGTGTTGTAGATAAAGTTGGCATGATGCCGACTGACCATGGCACCGCCTTCAACGGCGCCCTTGAAGCCGAGCTCCTCAAAAATCCTGCCGCTTGAACGGCCGGCCTCATAGTTGTTCTTGAAGGTGGATCCGCAGCTCGGATAATCGAAATGATGCTTTTGAGCCCGCTCCAGCTCATGCGCCTGCATCTGACGCCGGATCTCCTCCTGCCGGTTCTGTGCGGGAAAACGGAGCAAAACCGCAATCACAATTTCCGGGTTCTCCATCAGGGAGGTATGCTTGTAGCCGTGAAAGACCTCTTCGGGCGGCTTCCAGGAGAGCCGGCCGTCCAGCGAGAGCGTCAGAATCCCTGCGGTGATCACTGAAACTTCGCCGCCGAAACAGCGGGCATTCATTCTGACGGTTGATCCTATCTGACCGGGAAGACGGTAGAGCCACTCCCCGCCGCTCCTTGCGCTTTTCAGCAGCTCTTCGGCAATAAGGGTGTTGTCAGCTCCCGCTTCACAGAGGAGCTCCTCTTCAGAGAGCCAGCTGATCCTCTGCATCCCTTCAAGAGAGAGTACAATCCCGGGAAAATCCTCATCGGAAAAGATGATGTTGCTCCCTTTTCCCATAATGGCAAGAGGAAGCCGGTGCTCGCGGTTCCAGAAGAGAAGCGCTGCAAGATCAGCGATGCTTTCGGGCCGGGCAAGATAACGGGCTGTGCCGCCAATGGCATAATAGCCCCGCTCCCTGAGTGGGACATTGGATTCGAAAAAAGAGGGCAGGATTAACTCACGCATGGCAACTGCGATAGGGAGAAATCATTACAAGGGCACGCCGGACTTTGGACAGTAACATAACCATACGGAAAGAATTCAGCAATCCAACAGTTATAATCCTCAGCAGGAAAACAAATAAAGAGCACTTTCAGATATATTCCATATTTTCTTCCCGCTCAGCAAAAAGAGCGAACTGTTCCTTACCAGCATCAGCACACCTTAAAGAAACACCATGCCTGAAAACAACAGCCGACAGGTTAATTTTGCGCTTGTCCAGATTACAACCGAGCAGCTTGATCTCTCTATGGATCTCTATAGTGAGGAAAAACCGGTAACCATGAGTGCCGGTCTCGATTTTGGCATACAGAGCAGCCAGAACCTGCTTAAAGTGCTCTTTAAAACCACCTTTCACCAGGAGAATATCCCCTTCATCACCATTGAAGCCGGATGTGTCTTTGCCATTGACCCTGAATCCTGGAACCTTTTCTGCAGCGAAGAGCAGGGCTTTTTAACGCTTCCAAAAAACTTTGCCGGCCATCTCGCAACACTCACTTCAGGTGCGGCTCGGGGAATATTGCACAGCAGGACTGAAAATACGCCGATGAACCGCTTTTTCATTCCTGTCAGCAACATCGACGAGATGATACCGGGCAATCTCTCCCTGCCTCTTAACTCCGAGGCCTGAACAGGTAAACAAACAGACGGGTAACCCTTTACGCTATCCGGGTAACCGTGCCGGGTTTTCTTGGTGCGGCATCCGGCCAGGGCAGGGCACTGTAACCGAAAACAGCTGAAGCATAGGGTTGATGACCCTCCGGGAACCGCACGCCGATTTCAGCAAAAGTCTGGGGACCACCGGCACTCTGGTAGAGGATGATGGGTGAATGGACCCAGCAGGAAGCGATACCGAGGGAGGCGGCAGCAAGCAGCATATTTTCCATGGCGAGCACACAATCCTCCCTGGGAGCAACGGCATAGCTGTCGGCGGAGATGATGAGAAGCATCGGCGCATGGTAAAAGACATGATAACCATCCTTGGCTGCCGTTTCGCGGAGTGCTGCATTGTCAGAGTAGAGAAAAACATTTTTACACGCACTCTGCAAGGTTTCAAGCTTGTCGTGATGCTCGATTACCGTAAAATGCCATGGCTGCTGACCCATGGCACTCGGAGCATACTGTCCTGCCTGGAGAATGGTGTTCAGCGCATCTTCTTCAACCTGCCGCGGCTCGTAAGCGCGGATACTCCGTCGCCTGAGGATTGTTTCTATGGTATTGTTCATATCTCTGGTCATTTTGGTTACTCCCCCTCTCCCACCGGCTCGGTTGATGTCGAAAGAAAACCTCTCCCCTGGGCAAAATAGATATAGACCGGTTTTTCGTTTCGCAGCACGTCAAGCACACTCTGAAACATGGATGATGGCAGATGCATCAAGATAGTGCTTCCCGACTGGCTGTCATTTTCAAAAAGCATCCCCGGATCATTGAACCTGATGTAACCGGCGACAGCTCCACCTGGCCCGTAAAGTGCAATCTGGGCACGGTTGGTCTGATAGCCATCAGGAGAGCCATAGAGAAGAATGTGATAGTTTTTAACTTCAGTGGTCATCGTTTTCTCCGGTTAATGGTTGACAGTTTTCTGTAAACGAATGCGGAGATTTAATAGTTTTACCTCCCTGAAAAGAGCTATAAAAAGCGTTCAGCACTCCGGAGTGGTATTCTGCAGGCTGGGCCATTTATCAGCTCTTGTACTTTGCTTTACAAATAACGATATTGCGGAATACTCCGGATATGCTGCCGGACGTGCAATGACCAAAACCGTTCGGAACCTCATGAAGACAGCTCTCCCGCTTGCAATCCTCCTGCTGTTGCCGGCAACGAAGCCGCTTACAGCAGAAAATGTAGTTCCGGCAAGCTCAGCGATATATCAGACCGGCTCAATCACCGTTCACATCAAGGGGCTTAAAAATCCCGACGGCATGCTTGGCTTTGCACTCTATACGACAAAGAGAGGTTTTCCCGACAAACCCGATTGCGCCTTTGCGACAAGAGTATGTAAAAACGGAAGTTCCTCAATTGACGCCACATTTGAAAACATCCCCTATGGATCCTATGCCGTAAGTGTACTGCATGATGAAAACAGCAATGGTAAAATGGACAAGAACTTTATCGGCATTCCAAATGAGGGGTTCGGTGTTTCAAACAACCCTAAAATCAGGCGTGGTCCGCCATCATTCAGTGATGCACTTTTTTCGCTTGACACCTCAAAGCTTGAGTTAAGTATTTCAATGAACTATTTCTAACCGCAGAGTTACCCTTAACAAAAGGAACCGTAATGAAGAAATCAACCATCAGTCTGTTAACCCTCTTCTCTTTTACTTCCGCTGCACTCATGAGTGCGTGCAGCCCGACGGTAAAAGTTGAAGCTCCCGATAAACCCATCGTGATCAACATGAACATAAAAATCGATCACGAAATCAGAATCAGAGTTGACCGTGAACTGGACAACCTGCTTGACACCAAAAAAGGATTATTCTAACCCGGAGGAACACAACCATGAGAACAATACAGCGAATTGCGTCCAAAACAGCCCTCTTGATCATGCTTGCGCTCAGCATTACCCTCCCGGCATATGCGCTTGACCTTGATACTGCCCGATCCAGCGGTCTTGCCGGAGAAGTGGATAACGGGCTGCTTGCCCTTCCTCCCGGAGCCTCAACTGCAGCACAGGAGCTGATTACCACCATCAACAACTCCCGCCGCGCAGAGTATGCAAAAGTTGCCGCACAGAACAACCTGACACTTGATGTTGTCGGTGCCATGATGTACGAAAAAATCTACTCACGGCTTCCGGCCGGTACGTGGGTCCAGGTCAGGGGCAACTGGGTAAAAAAGTAAACAACCCCGGGTATCGCTGTTCATTGTCCTGATTACGACGTATCGGAACCGATAACGGAATCGTACTGCGGAATCAATTAAGAGTGACGCCCCCATAAAATTTTCTTTCCGTGAAAAAATGGCTGCCTGGCACGCTTGTTTTTCTCCTTCTGCTGCTGGTACTCCTGCCGGTGGCAGCATGGTTCTCTTTTCCCTTTGTGGCGCCATTGCTTCTCAGCCGGGCTCTGGAAGGAAAACCGTTCCGGATTGAACTTTCCGGTCTTACATCTCCCGGCCTCTCTGGCTTGGGGTTCCGCCAGTTGAAAGCCTCGTTTACCCCCCCTCCGGACGGGTGCAGCGATGAGCCGATAACCTTTACCCTCTCACTCATTAACGGCCGGCTCTCTTTTCATCCCGTGCTCTCATACGGCCCTGCATCATGGGGGATCATGCCGGACAATGTTGATACCGAGATCACCCTGCTGGCTGACTCTCTCTCTCTGGGCACCAATCCCGAGCTTTTTGTATTCAGCGACAGAACTCCCCAGCTAACCGCCAGGATAACAGCCTCCCGAAGCCGGGGGCTCTCCATCAAACCGCTCTCTCTCTCCTATCCGGTGATTGATGGGAAGGCAGGTCGTGAAAAGCTTCGACTGGAAGGAGTAAACTACAGGGTACAACTCAGTGAAGCGGGAAAGTGGCAGCAAGCCGTGGATACGCTCCGTGTTGCAGCTCTCTACAGTGACGGCGCAGCTTCGCCAGTCAGTAATTTCAAGGCTCTTTTCGGCTCAAAGCGGGATCCGCTCAACCCCTGCACGCTGACACTCAGCAACTGCTCCGTTGACCTCTTTGAGTGGCAGGCTTCATCACAGAAAATCGACTACAACCTTAAGGATAAAAAGACCAGATTTACGCTCTCTCTTGCAGAAATTCCGCTCTCCCAACTGCCGGGTTTTGATCGGGGCGGAAGCAAAACCCCTGCCGCCAGCGGCATGGTAAGCGGATCACTGCCTATCGAGTTTCAGGACTCGACAATAACCGTCAGAAATGCTGCGCTTGCGGCCACAAAAGGCTCCCGGATCATCTTCTACAGCAAAGAGAAGAGAGCCCTCTTCTCTTTTGATATCGGCGACGCCAAAGGGGGCGACAAGCTCCTGCATGAGCTCAACGCAACCATAAAACTTAACAGCAGCAACAAAAAACTTTCAGGACTCGCAATTCGAAGCATGTCGGCAATGCTGCTCGGAGGAAAGATCTCCTCAACCCCCTTCAGTTTCGATCCATCAACCAGAATCAGCCGATTCACCATCAAACTGAACAATATCAAAGCGCTTGAACGGGTAAAGCTGCACGGCGATTTCAAGGGTTCGCTTTCCGGCTCCATCAGCGGAGTCGTGCCGATTACTATCGACAAATCACGGTTTGCCGTGAACAACGCCCGGCTGCACTCATCGGGCGGAGGAAAAGTGACCATTGCAACTCCGCGCAAAAAGCAAACCACACAGGAGCGCATATTCAGCAGTGCAAACTCTGATGCAACCTACACCTTTACCGAACCTGACATACTCCTCACCCGGACACTGGATGGAAGCCTCGCCATTCGCTTTAAACTCAGCCGCCTCGGCCGCAAAACATCATCAGGAGAGCTGCTGCTGATCGCTCCACTTGGAACGATTACCCTCTGGAAGAACAGGCTTCATCCTGATATTGTATCACTGACTGACTTCAGTTCGGGATTGCTTGACGGTTCGCTCTCTATCGCACGCGTCGACTACGATATGGCAAAAAAAAGCGCGGAAACCACCCTTCATGTGAACAACATACCCCTGCAGAAACTGCTGGATCTCCAGGGAACGAAAAAGATTTTTGCAACCGGTACGATCAAGGGCGACATCCCCATTGCCTTAAAGAATGAGCTGTTTGAAATCCGAAATGGAGGAATGAATGCCGAACAGAACGGTCAGATCATCTATGCCTCGACTGCGGAGGAGCGGGCTGCCGCCAACCAGGGGCTGCGCACAACCTATGAGGCCCTTTCAAACTTTCTCTATGTGCATTTGAACTCTTCATTAAGCATGACCCCTGACGGCAAGTCTGTCATTGCAGTCCAGCTCAAGGGGAGCAATCCCGATTTTCAGAATGGACGGGCGGTGGAGTTGAATCTCAATGTCGAGCAGAATCTGCTTGAACTCATGCGAAGTCTCTCCATCTCTTCAAATGTCGAAGAGATCATATCGGAAAAAGCACTGCAAATGCAGAAGAAATAGCCCTGCATTTGCAGCATCTCTGGCCCTCATCCCGGTTCCTCCCGCTTTATACACCCCTTGCCTCCCTTCCTGAACAGTCAAAAAAGCGTTTAATCTCCCCGATTTTCACAATACATCATTGCAAAACAAAACGAAAAAGCGCTGATAACTGTTGTTGTAATGAGAAAACCTGAAGTGTATCCGGTATAATCAATCAGATAACAACACTATGGAACGCAAACTCTTTATCAACAAGTTCGACCGCAAACTCAGGTCGTGGGATCGCGATATAGCAAAGCTTGAAAAGAGAGCAGAGAAGATCACGCAAAACCTGAAGAAGCATATCGAAGAGGTAAAACTGCATCGTGAAGCCACAGCGACAAAAGCTGCTGATCTTCTGCACAGCAGCGAGGATGCCTGGATGGAGATGAGAAAGGGTGCTGAAGTTGCCCTTAACGACCTGAAAAAGGCATTCAGAAAAGCAAAGTCAAAGTTCTGAACCTATCGAGAGTGGCTCTTGATCCTTTACCATGCACAAATCGAACAGGCACCTGAAAGCCGGAAGTGCACTGCTCTATCATAGAGAAGCTGCTTCAGGAAGTGATAATCCGGATAATTTATATCTATTTTCCTACCAGAAGGTAACGTCTGTTTAGTTTTCTACCTTTTTGTAGCATATACTCCCGGCGAAATCGCAAAGAAAGATTCGGCATCTTCTTTCAAGATATACAGTTAACGATACTCTTTCTTTTCGGCACGGTTATTGCTTAATTAAAGGCAGGCAGGAGAGGTAACCCTGACAACCCTTTAAACAAGCGATAAACATGAGCAGCGTAAACACTCTTTACGGGGATCTTTCGGGAGTGGAGTTCCGCACTCTCTTTTCAAACGGCAAGATGGATGGCTGTCTTGTCACAGAGCCCAATACCCTGACAACGCCCTACGGCTCCCTTGTTCCCCAGTATGAAGCGGAGGATATGGGACGGCGAGCGGTAAAACCGCTCTACTTCTACAAGGACGGCTCGCTCAAATCGATAGCACTGCAGTCACAAACCATGCTTGAAACGCCGGTTGGAGCTATCCCTGCTGAACTGGTCACCTTTCACAAAAACGGCAGCATCAAGCGGATATTTCCCCTTGACGGAAAGCTGAGTGGATTCTGGTCCTGGAAAAACGAGTTTGCCCTTGCAGAGGCACTTACCTTCCGTTCTCCGGCCGGTGAACTCACCGCGAAAATTATAGCGCTCCAGTTTTATGAGAGTGGCGCACTGAAAAGCATAACCCTCTGGCCCGGTCAAACGCTCAAGGTGACAACCCCGGTTGGAGAGATCACCATCCGGACGGGACTGGCTTTCTATGAATCGGGTGAAATACGCTCGTTTGAGCCGCTTAAAAAAATTGATATCCCGACGCCAATCGGCATACTGACTGCCTACGATAACGAGCCGAACGGCATTCATGGTGATATCAACTCCGTCCAGCTCTCGGTGGATGGATCGGTTGAAGCCCTCAGTACGGTTGATCATGCCGTAGAGGTTTCAATACCGGGTTCCGGAAGTGAACTCTTTAGGCCCGGAGTAAAAAACAACGTGTGCGGTGATGAACGCAAGGTCAGCGTGCCTATGAAAGTACGATTCGAAAAGAGAGCTGTTGTTTTTCACGACAATCCGGAGTTCTCCTTCGATCTGGAAAAAAGCCGTTTTGCCATCATGCAGATGGACAGCGTAACCAAAGAACCCCTCTACTCCTGCGGGTAAAGAGGAAAAAAGTGGACACTGTGGACGAAGAAATGGTGGACAGAAGTGGACGAAAGTGGACAAGATTGAAAAGAAGATAGTTGTCCACGAATTTCACAAATTACTGTAGGGGCAATCCCTTGTGGTTGCCCTAATTGCTGTCCCTGAAGTCCTTTAAGTCCTATTTTAAATCTCAGAATTTCAAACTCTTCACCGCATTCCGGCCGGCCATCCAGCCGGTTGAAAATGCTGCCTGGAGGTTGTAGCCTCCGATCTCTCCGGCATAGTCGAGCAGTTCACCGCATAAAAGCAGCTTCGGCACAATCCGAGACTCCATGCTCTTCGGGTTCACCTCTGCAAGTGAAACACCGCCGGCCGATACCTCCCCCTGATCAAGCACTGTTTCACGAACGCTTCCAAGCGGAAAGCGCTTCAGCACAGCGAGCAAGGCGAGCCGTTTCTCTTTGGGAAGTATACTCCAGGTCACCTCGCTCTCAATTGCGGCATGACGCATGATCGAGGGCACAAGAGCGGTAGGTATAGTGCCGTGGGGTGCCGTGCCGAATGCTCCCTCGGGCGGCGCTATCGGGCAGATCTGCAGGAATTTGCGCACCATCTGTGCGCCATTTTTTTTGGTCTGGCGAAGCAGAAACTGTTCGACTTCGGCGGTTGTATGATCAGGAAAGAGATCGGCAAAAAGCTGGCAGCTGCCGGACTCCCGCATAAGCTCCGCAATATCGCGTGAAAGCGAGAGTGCCGCAGGCCCGCTGAAACCGCGGTGGGTGAAGAGCAGATCTCCTCGCCGTTCGACACTCCGCCCTCCCCCGGATGCGACAAGTCCGGCCGAACGCAGGGCAACTCCTGCAAGAGAGGCCGGAGGCGGCTTGATGGTATAAACCGGAGTGAGTGCGGCCGAGGGAGCCATGACCGTATGACCGAATGTCTTTGCAATCGAAAGGCCGTCTCCGGTTGTTCCGGTTCCGGAGTATGAAACGCCGCCGGTAGCCAGAATAAGGGCATCCGAGGTGAATAGTGTACCTGTACTTCTGACCTGAAACAGGCCATCCCGCTGCTCAACACTTTTGACCCTGCAGGAGGTGCGCACAACTACCGACGAGATCCGCTGCAGCTCCTCAAAAGCAATCGCTACCGATGAGGCCTCGCCGCTATCGGGAAACACCTTTCCATCGGCTCTCACCCCGGTTGTAACACCTCGTGCAAGCAGCAGCTGAAGAAGGTCACTGCTGGTAAAACTGTACAATGCATGGCGCAGAAAACGCTGTTCATTGCGGCGGATAAAACCTTTTTCAAGCAGCTCTTGCGGGCTGCCCTCGTGGGTGACATTACATTTGCCTCCGCCGGAGAGTCTGAGTTTTGTTCCGGTACGGGGGTTGCGCTCAAGCAGGGTGATGGTACATGCTTCAGTGCCGATTCCGGCATCTTCGGCTGCCCGCCTCGCCGAGACGGCGGCCAGCAACCCTGAGGCCCCCCCTCCGATAATGATAATAGAGCTGTGAGAGGCGATTGGGGTTCGCTCTCTCTCCTTTACTGGTGCAGTTTTTTTCATGGGGGTAAAGTTACACCGGCAGGGGAAATGTGCAAGTGTTCTTTTTGAGATGAAAGTTCATTGCAAACGAGGGGTACAACACTCCACCGGGAGCTACTCCTGGATCTTTACCCTCATGCCGTCACGAAGTTCATTGGTGGGATGCACAACGACCTTCTCCCCCTCCCTGAGCCCGGAGAGCAGCTCGGCCTGCCAGGTCCCACGCATGCCGATCCTGACGGCCTTCTCGACAGCTTTGCCTCCATCAATGACGAAGAGGTGCCACTCATCCTTTCCCCTGAACAGGGCGCTTACCGGTACCTGGAGCACATTATTTGCTTCACTGAGAACAATCTCTGCCTGAACACGGAAATTATCGCCGAGAAGCGGTTCATACGCGTTCAGGAGTGCCACAATATTGACCCGTTTCTCCTCGATGCCGAGTGCGGAGACTTTGGTGTATGCTGCAGGCTCGATGCTTTTCACCACTCCCCGCAGATCCTTCCGGCCACCCCATGCGGTGATCACAACAGGGTTTCCGGGACGCACCTTTGTGGCCTCACTTGAGAGTACGTCAATGACAATCTCGATTGCCGAAGGGTCGCCGATATCGACAATCGGAGATCCGGCAGTGATGAGCCTCTCGCTCTTTTCATGGATTCGCAGTACCCGTCCATCGGCAGGTGAGATCACCGCCAAAGGCTTTCCTGATATCTGACTGTTGGTAAAGGTCTGAATCGCATCCAGGCTGTAACGGGCTGCTGTTGCTGCCGCACCGGCGGCTTCGGCCTCTTTGCGGGCAATTGCCGCCTCACTCGCAGCAAGTTCAGCGGCTTCAAGTGATACGGCACCCTCCTGCTTGAGGTTCCGGTAACGCACAGCGTGGCGGTCTGCCTGTTCTCGAGTGAGCAGAGCACGGCGGTGACGCGCATTGGCTTCAGCAAATAGAGCACGGGCGGCTTCGGCTTTTGCTGCGGCTTCCTGCCCGGCTCTTGAGTCAAGTTCCGGCGGAAGAAGTGAGGCAAGCACACTGCCTTTGCGGACACTGTCACCCTCCTCGATGGTCATTCTCAAAAGCTTTCCGGTTACCGGAGCGGCAAGAACATACCGGTCGTTTACCCGCGTAACGCCTTCGCCGTCAAGCGTTACCTGAAGCGGGCCGCGGCGGACGACACCGGTATCAACGGGAAGCGGAGCGGGTCTGAATACAAAAAAGAGGATGAGAGCAACTGCTGCAAGCGAGAGCCCTGCTATTCTCTGTGTTTTCGATAAGGTCATAATCTATTCTCTGGTTTTCAATACCTCGACAAGGTCGAGCGATGTCAGTCGTTTTTTGACCGCAAGAGCGGAGACAAACGAAACAATGACTATAACGATAAAAGCAAACAGAAAGTTATAGGCGCTGAACACAAAAGGAAGCCGGTAGAGCTCGGAACTGAGCGCACGGGCAAGAAGTGCCGAGAGCGCTATACCGATGAGAAAGCCGACCGGTATGGCTGCCAGAGTTAGAAGTGCCTGTTCGCCGAGCAGGATAAAGGATATCTCGCCTTTGGTCATTCCGAGCACCCGCAGGCTTGAAAGCTCGCGTGCCCGTTCGGAAAGTGAAATGCGCGCGCCGTTGTAGACGACGGCAAAGGCGAGCACGCAGGCAAACGTGGTAAGAATGATTGTGGAGGTGGTCATGCTTCGGGCTATCAGCTCATCGAAACTCTCCTTGAGAGCTTTCAGCATCATGATTCCGGCAACTCCGGGCATTTTTTTAAAGGTTGTGTTGAGCTGCGCTCCCTTTAACCGGTCTATGCGCAGATAGGCGGCGTTCAGCGCTCCTCCGTCGCCTGCCAGCCGGTTCAGCTCTGCGATGTTCATGTAGGCAGAAAGACCGAGTATTTCATCGATTGTGCCGCCGACAAGAAGCTCGCGATGAAGCTGTTTTCCCTGAAGAAAATCAATCTGAAGCCTGTCGCCCGGCCTTACGCCGAGTATGTCGGCAAGAGTGGTGGTCAGGAGTATGCCGTTTTGTGGAAGATTGACCTGCCGGTTTGATTTGTCAACCAGCCGCTGCAGCCCCACAGCTGACTCCAGACCCTTGATGGACTGCCGGCGGGATCGATGCAGAAAACTCATTCTGACCGGTTCTTCACGGTAGAACTCCCGTTCAAGAACTCCGTCCATTGATGCGAAATTATAGGCTATGGAAGGCGGCATGGGATCATTGAAAATAACCGTAACATCCTCGCGGTGTTTCCGGCTGAACTCAACCTGAACCATGCGGTCGACCGCATCGTAGGTGTAACGGCCGGCAATAAGAATGGCTACGGCCAGAGAGATCATGAGCACCGAGAGAGCTGATTTCCATTGATGCCGTTCAAGGTTCCGGACAATAATCCTGACCGGTACCGGCATTATATGGCGAAGTGGTTCACGGTCAAAGAGACCAGGCTTGTAGATAACCGGAGAGTCAGGACGCATCGCTTCGGCAGGAGGCAGCATGACGGCACTGCGCACAGCGCCGAGTGCGCCGAAAAGAGCCGCAATGAAGCTCAGAATAACCGAGAGGGCCACATCCTCAATTCGGAAGTAATAGACCAGTTCGGCAAAATTATAAAAGTCCGCATAGATGTTCATCAGTCCTCGGCCGAGCCAGGCTCCGAGCGCCGTTCCGACAATGGCACCGACAGCCGTAGGAATCATGGCATATCCGAGGTAGTGCAGACCGACATCTTCATTGGAGTACCCCATCGCTTTGAGCACGGCTATCTGGTCGCGCTGGGTGGCGACGATGCGGCGAAGCACAATGTTGAGCAGAAAGACTGCGACAGCAAGAAAGACCAGAGGAAGAAAGGTTATCTGGATGCCGACCTGCTTGATTTCGTCGACAATGAAGCGGTCGGAGAGCTGCTCGCTCCTCCCGTATGCCCCGAGGGAGCCATATCGCCGGAAGAGGTTGTCGAGCTGCATGATGACATCTTTTTCCGATGCACCGTAAGCCAGCGTAAGCGAGAGGTCATTGAACCCTCCGGTCATGTCAAGCGCGGATTCGAGCGCCTTGCGGCTCATCCAGAAAACGCCGAACCGCCGTTTGTCAGGGAAAAAGGCGCCCGGCTGAACCTCATAGATATATTCGGGCGAGAGGCCCATGCCGACAATGAGCAGCTCTTTTTTGTGCCCGTTGATCACCGCGCTGATATGATCGCCCGGCACAAGATTGTTGGCTTCAAGAAAGGGTTTGCTCGCAATCACCTCTTCAGGCTTTCCCGGTTCAATGTAGCGCCCTTTTTTCAGAAACAGATCGTTCAGTACCGGTGCTCCCCGATACTCGGGAATCGAGACCAGCCTGCCTGTTGCCGGCTCGTCAAGACCCGGAACATCAAGCGTAACATCGGTGGTGATACGGGTAGTGACTGATGCAACCCCATGGATTCGGCTCACGGTCTCCCGATAAAACTCCGGAGCGCTCTTGACCTGCAGAAATACATCGGCAAACCGGTAGCGGCTGTAATATCGTTCACGGGAGGCCTCAAGCGAGTATTTAACACTGCTCATGGAGACAAAAACCGATATTCCGCAGGCAACCACAGCCGCCACAGCGAGCATCTGACCTTTGAGATGCAGCAGGTCGCGCAGCAGTTTTCTCTGGAGTTGCTTCATTCCGGCATCTACCAGACAAGTTCCGAAGGGGAAACCCGGGTCAGGTTCCTGCGGTCTTCGGAAACCTCCCCGCTACGAAGGCGAACCACCCGGTCAGCCATACCGGCGATGGATGCGTTATGGGTAATGACAAGGGTTGTTGTGCCGAGTTCACGGTTGACATTTTCAATGACATCAAGAACCAGCTTCCCGGTCTGAAAATCAAGCGCACCGGTTGGTTCATCGCATAAAAGCAGTTCCGGCCGCTTGGCTACAGCCCTTGCAATAGCTACCCGCTGCTGCTCCCCTCCGGAAAGCTGCGCGGGAAAATGGTTCAGCCGGTCACCCAGCCCAACCAGACGAAGCGCCTCATCGGCCTTCATCGGGTTTTCAGCAATCTCGGTAACCAGCTGTACGTTTTCAAGTGCGGAGAGGCTCGAAATCAGATTGTAGAACTGGAAAACAAAGCCGATTGAGCGTCGCCGGTAGGCCGTCAGCTCCGCTTCCGTAGCGGCGGTAATCTCCCGGCCATGAAAAAAAAGCTTGCCTGAGGTGGGTGTATCGAGTCCGCCGATAATATTGAGCAGGGTCGATTTGCCGCTGCCGGAAGCACCAAGCAACACGGCCAGCTCACCGGCATAAAAATCAAGGGATACCTGTTTCAGCGCATCGACCTGCACCTCTCCCATGATGTAGGATTTTGACAGATCGCTGATCCGGAGCACCGCCTGTGATTCACCAATGCCGGATCTGTCAGCCTGCATAGCCATTATTTTGAAGATCCGGACCAGTAACCGCTGTAAACCAGTCGCCCGGTTTTTGAACGAACCAGTTTTAAAAGCCGCTTGTATACACGGTCAAAATGTTCTTCTGACTCTTCCGCCCATTTCGCGTAATTCAGAACCGTGCCGGTTTTCATCACAACGCAGATGGTCGGGCGAGACTCATCAGGCATACCCTCCCTCGGAGTCTCCTTGTAACGCACAAGCAGTGGCAGATCGAGAGCGGCAACTGTTTCCGAAAAATTCAGACGACCGGAATATCTCTTTTCATAAAGTCTGTTTTTGAAAGGCTTGACTATACTTGTTATAACTTCACCGTTCTCCCTGAGCGTCAGTTCCTGTCCGCCAAACATGCCCTGGATATCCCTCAGCTCGATTTTTGCATAGTTTGCTGCATAAGCTCTTCCGCAAAAAAGCAGAAGAAGAAAGGTGATCACTACTCGTTTCATGACATCCCCTTGAACAGTGCCCTGGATTATTGAAAGCCGCACCTGTGCATGCGTTCTGAACGAAGACTACCGTTTCCGATAAAATACAAAACCCGCTCCGGTTCATGAGCAGTGAAATCCGAAATTTTTACTGCTTTGCACACTTGATTTGTAAAATGAAGCGGGTTTCATGAGCGCTGAAACTGTATAATTATGCCGGGATTTTTGTAACATCCACTTCTACAAGGACAATTCTATACACCTATGGATCTCAATTCCCCCCTTCTCACAGCCCTCCTCTTCAGTGCGGGTATGTTCTCCGGTTTTTTGATCAGCCGGTATTTCAATAAAAGAGGGAAGCAATCAATGAAGCACAATGTTACCATTGCAGCCTCAAGCGTCAGCGGACGGGGTGCTTTTGCTTCTAATAAGATCATGAATGGTGCGGTGATTGAGCGCTGCCCGGCGCTTGAGGTAACGGACAAAGATATCGGCGGAGAGCTTCTGAACTACGTGTTCTACGGGAGCAGGGAAAACTCACGCCTGGTGGTCATGGGTAACGGCATGCTCTTCAACCACTCGTTCACACCCAATGTTGCCTACTATCTTGAGCAGACGGATATCGGACATGAACTGATACTCTATGCTCTGCGCGATATTGAAAAGGGTGAGGAGCTCTTCTACAACTACGGTGACGAGTGGTGGGCAACCCGTCAGGGGTAAACCTTAAAACAACAGCCAATGATTACGAAAGCAGTTCAAACAGCGATGATTTGGCTGCTTTTTTATCGAAAGTCAATACCTGCACACAACCGGACACGGCTGCGTCAAAGGCGATCAACAGGTCCGACAGATCAACCTTGTTTTTTTGTGCATCAGATATAAACGACCGTATTGCGAAGTGACTGTCAAAAACAAGAATGGGTAGCAGTAACAGCTCAGCAAAAGCATCAAGGATATCTGCACGCTTTATTTCATACACGGATTCCAGCACCCAGATCAGTTCAAGCAGCACAGGAACAGAGACAAAAAACTCTGTTTTTTCCTCTTCTGCCGTTTTAAATAAGCGGTAGACAGTTGCGGCCTGCGCCTTGTCGTCACGAACCAGAAAACGAACAAGAATGTTGGTATCAAGCGCTTTCATCTCTCCTGCTCTCTGAATTTTCGCCGAACGGCATCATCGATTTCCGCAATTGAAATTGATTTTCTTTCAGGGTCAAAAAACCTGCCAAAAAGATCATCAACACTTTTATTGATTGGTGTAACAACGATACGTCCTCCCTTATCGCATGAGAAATCAAGCTTGTCGCCGGAATGCAATCCAAGAGTATCCCGAACTGCTTTCGGAATGGTAACCTGTCCTTTGTTCGTTATTGTTGCGATAGCCATAAAATCCCTCCTTACCATTCAGATTATTTCTTACTTCATGGTAAGGAATTTTAACCGAAAAGAAAACAAATCTCAAACAAAGTCATATCCGCTATCACGAGAAATTACTGTCCGAATCTCCCTGGATCAACGTTCAGGCATCACAATAAATTGTGGTGAGCGGTTTGAGTGCAAGGCGGTCGGAGCGCAGAAACCGGAATGTACACGCAGTACTTGAGGATTTCGAGCACCGAGCACCGACTAACGAAACAATCGAATCGCGGAATAGATTTATAGTGGCGCCTGCATTACAAGCGCTTTGAGAGAATCCGCTTCATCGCCGCCTCATCAAGCTGAACCGCGTTGCTCTTGCATCGGGTGATAGAAACAATGTGGTCAATATCGCGGGGCGCCAGTCCGTAACGGCTCAGGCGCGGAAAGCGGAGCTGCTCCTGCCAGACTTCAAGCCTCTCAAGCAGTTTTTCACATCCGGAATGAACATCCCCGTATGCAGAGCCGGAGAGCAGGGCTCCCGCTCTGGCATATTTATGCAGAACCGGATGGTTCCGGTCAAGCTGATGCAGGGTGGCAATATTCTCTCGGGTCGCCTCAAGAAGAAGTGTTGCACAGAGTGTGCCGTGCGGTATGTTGACAAGTCCGCCTACCGATGAAGCAAATCCATGTACGACACCAAGCCCGGCATTGGCAAGCACGATACCGGAGAGGAGGGCGGCCCAGGCGATATCTCCCCTTGCACTGCTGTCAAGAGCGCGATCGGTGCAGACTCCCGGAAACGACCGGCTGAACCGTTCGAGACCGTTGCAGGCAAGAGCATCCGTGTAGGGTGAGGCAAAAGGCGATGTATATGCTTCAATCAGCTGGGTGCAGGCATCCATTCCTGAAGCGGCGGTCATCGCTTCCGGGAGTGTGAGCATGAGTTCCGGATCGATCAGGGCAATATCGGGAACAAACGCCGGATGGCGGAGAGAGCGCTTGAAACCGCCGGCTCCTACCCTGCTGATGACGGCGTTACTGGTAACTTCGCTACCGGTGCCGGAGGTTGTCGGAACAGCTATAAAGGGGACCTTCCGTCCGTCATGCGCCGTAAACCCCTCCTGCCCCTCTATGAACCGCTCAACCGGAAGAGTCTGGAGCAGCATTGCCGAAATTGCCTTTCCTGCATCCAGAACACTCCCTCCCCCGATGGCAAGAACCGCGTCCACGGAACATGCCCTGAAGCTGGAAACCGCACTGTTGACCAGTTCAGGAGAGGGCTCGCACTCAACAGCAAGATGGTGTATACTCAACCCGCTCTGCTCCAGGCTCTCGATAAGCCCGGTGAAATGACCCGAGTGCCGGAGTGCATGAGCGCCGGTAACAACCAGAATTGTTCTGCCTAATGGAGCGATATGCTGAGCAAGCGAAGAAAACCGGCCCGCTCCAAAGTGAATGGCCGGAAGCGGAAGAAGGGAAAAATCCTGTTCACTCATCTCGGCACTACCTTGACGTATTGAAAAAAGGGTATCATCCGTTTCCACTCAACAAAAGGTAGAGTGCCCCCGAAATCCAGACAAAAACCTCGGTCAACTCACTGGCGGCTCCAAGGACATCACCTGTAACCCCTTCGATTTTTTTATAGCTCAACAGGCCGGTCATCCCTCCTGCAGCGATTGAGGCGGCAAGCAAGGCAAGCAGCGCATGGAGATCCTGATGGAGAAGCGGAAAAAGAAAAAGCAGGGTAAAGAGCGAAGCAACCGAAATATGCATCCATCCGGCACCGGTTACAAAAGCCTGAGCTGTACCACCCTCTCGGCGGGCATAAGGGAGCGCTGAAGCCAGAACCACCTGCGTCAGACGGGCAAGCAGCACTCCGGCAGCAATAAAGGTGAATGCGCCGAGCTCAACCAGTTTAAGCACGGCAATCCATTTGAGCAGGAGATGCATTGAGAGCGCAATGGCGCCAAAGGAACCGACATTCGGATCCTTCATAATCCTCAGTATCGACTCCTTTGTGCGTCCACCCCAGAAGCCGTCGCAAAGATCGGCAAGACCGTCAAGATGCATACCCCGTGTGAGCACAACTCCTCCGAGAACGACCAGTGCCGCCGCCAGTTCATTCCATCCCGAGAGATGAGCGCCATAGCCAAAGAGTGCCTGCAACAAGCCGAGAAAAAGCCCGACAACAGGAAACCAGAAAAGGGTGTTGCTGAAGCTCTCTGTATCTCGCCCCGGAACAGAAAACAGCGTCAGTGTTCTGATGGCTGTAATAAGAGATTTCAACATCAGAGAGCGCTTTTTTCACTGATTTTTGCAGAACTGAAAGTTGCCATCTCTTTGTAGATTTTAACGGAAGCCTCAATCATCTGCATGGCCAGAGCAGCACCGGTTCCTTCGCCCAGACGGAGATCGAGATCAAGAATCGGTCTGGCTCCAAGCTTCTGCATGATAACCCTGTGCCCCTGCTCATTGGAGGTGTGGCTGAAAAAGAGGTAGTCTTCCACTGCCGGAGAGAGCTTCAGGGCAACAACGGCTCCGGCTGACGAAATAAAGCCGTCAACTACAACGGGCAGTTTCCGTGATGCCGCCCCCAGAATAAAACCGGTGATGGCGGCAATCTCATAGCCGCCGAGTGCGGCAAGCGTTTCGAATGGCGCTGTGCAACGGGCGGCATTGATCGCAAGTGCCCTCTGGATAACCTCAATTTTATGCTGGAGGCGTTCATCATCAATGCCGGTTCCCCTGCCGGTTATGCTCTCAACCGGAACACCGAGAAGAACAGCGTAGAGTGCCGTTGCCGGAGTGGTGTTGGCAATACCCATCTCGCCGGTTCCAAGAATATGGTAACCTGCATCATAAGCATCGTATGCTATTGATACTCCGCGAAGCAGCGCCTTCAAGGTATCCTCCTCACTCATGGCCGGACCTGATGCCATGTTGGCACTACCCGGTTTAACCTTGTATTTCAGAAGCCCCGGTGTGTCCGGAAAGTCATGATTGACACCCATATCAACAACCGCCAGATCAGCTCCGGCATGACGTGAAAGCACATTGATCGCTGCTCCGCCGCTGAGCATATTGTAGACCATCTGGGGCGTAACCTCAGCCGGAAAGGCTGAGACTCCTTCCACCGCAACGCCGTGATCAGCGGCAAAACAGCAGATTTTCTTTTTTGAAAGCTCCGGATCAAGCTTGCCTGTCGCCAGCACATATTTCAGGGCAATCTCCTCAAGTCGGCCAAGACTCCCCTGCGGTTTGGTAAGGTCATCAAGATGTGCCTGCGCCGGGGCTCTGAGCGCCGGATCAGCAGGGTGGATAGCGCTCAAAAGTTGCAGCAACTCGTTATGCATAGGATATATCACTCAATTTAGGTTGTTCTGTGTACTGTTCTTTACAGCTTCAAACAGAGTGTACTGTGTTCATGTCCTGAAGTGCCGGACAAGATACAAAAAAAAAGGAGGTGGTGTAAGCCCCCCCCTTTTTGGGCTGCCTTGCCCTTGAGTTTGTTTCAGCCCTTTTTCACGACACTCTCCCTTGCCGTTATTTCAGCCGAACCGAGAGGCCGCTGCAGAGCAACCAGGCCTCGGTGGCTATGGCGGCTACCTTCTGGTTTATCATACCGGCTGCATCCCGGAATTGACGGGAGATGGCACTATCCGGCAAATCACCCATACCGATCTCTTTTGATACAAGAATAACATCACAGGGCGGCTTTTGAAGAACATCAAGAAAATGAGTGATCTGCTCATCAATCGCCCGATGATCTTCCAAATGATGCGTAAGATTTCGTGTCCACATCGTCAGACAGTCGAACAGGACAACATCAGTACCGAGAGGCAGAT
The DNA here is from genome assembly GCF_000168715.1 of Chlorobium ferrooxidans DSM 13031. Classification (GTDB taxonomy): domain Bacteria; phylum Bacteroidota; class Chlorobiia; order Chlorobiales; family Chlorobiaceae; genus Chlorobium; species Chlorobium ferrooxidans. The sequence goes on from NZ_AASE01000017.1 coordinate 52,549, forward strand.
TCCGGAAAGCACGCTGCGGAAAAAGAGGCTCCTCCAGTGTCATAAACCGGTTGCTCCGCTCCTCCTGATGCCTGCCGATACGATGCTGCATCTCATCATCAAACGGCTCAGCCGTCGCAACAAACACCCTGTTCCGGTAGTCAGCAGCCAGTTGCAGGGCAAATGTGCTTTTGCCGCTCCTCGCCCCTCCCGTGACATACATTACCTTACTCATTATCTATATATGTAATTAAAATTTAATCGAATAACGCTCAAGATCACATCCAAAAATCTCAACGCCCCTTATAACTCCCTGTACGCTTTGCCGCTGATCAGCCGATCAGGAGCTGGAAAGATTCACTTCCCAACTCCTGTTTTTATCCTGCACACGAACCTTGATATTGAAAGACTTCTCAGGCTGACTTATGATTTTGAAAGAACGGCTTGCGGAATCATACTGAAGCCATGACGGGAGCGGAGCCCCATTATCCAGGGTAACCTTCTCGTTTCCGGTCCCTTTTGAAAGGCCTGTCGTAACATTATCAGGCAGAGGTATAACAGCGTTTTGTGACTGGCGAACGAGCTTTCCTCCGACAGAAACATTGATCACTCCCGTAAACGGTGCCGGAGTTTCGCCGGCTGATGCCGTGCTGCCAAGAGGAAGACTCGCCTGATTGATATCCGCCGCCTGATTCGTAGTGCCGCTCGTCACAGCCGCTGTACTTCCGGTATCAGCAACCGTCAGGGTGTTGCCGCTGCTGTTTTGCGTCCCGGTGTTCGTGGGGGCAGTTGCGTTATTCTCCGGCACAACGCCACCGGATGTCCCCGCTGATGCTACAGTTGTAACGGAGGGTAAAGAGAGTGACGTAGTCGTTGAATTTGAAAGCGCCCTGCCAATCGACATCGTGCCGGACGGCAGCTGCGTTGTTATGCCTGCCGGAACAACACTTGGAACATTGATTGTAACCGTAATAGTGGGGATAACGGTCTGCGGAATATCCTCAACCCGCAACTGGCCGTCCACATAACTGACTGTATAGTTACTCAGAGAGAAGGTTCCGCCCTCAGCATTACCTGGTGTAATCGGGTATGGACTGCCTGCAACCGAAGCTGTTGCAGCAGAACCGGCGCTTGTCAGCGTTACACTGCCGACTGTTTCGTTGCCTATCAGTCCGCTGATCGAGAAAAGGGTTAAGGACGGAACCGTACCATACTTCTTGCTCACATCACCAGCCGTGACCGTCAGATTTGCCTTCGTAATATCAGCTGAAAGACCGCTCTGCTGCAGCAGGGTGTAGTTTCCGGCATCAGTGCCGCTGATGGTATTGCCGCTCACCGTTACCGCTTTGGAGGTCCCGACATTCTTGTCCGCAAACGTACCCGTCGCACTGCCGCCTACACTCACAACATCGCTTTCAAGCGGTGTAACCTTTGCCGAACCGGTCAGTGTCGCTGCCGTTGTCGCATCATAAACCTTGTTGGAGGCCAAAAGACCGCTAACCGTCAGATTGGCCTTTGTAATATCCGCAACAAGTCCACTCTGCTGCAGCAGGGTGTAGTTTCCGGCATCAGTGCCGCTTATGGTATTACCGCTTACCGTTACCGCTTTGGAGGTACCGACATTCTTGTCCGCAAAGGTACCCGTTGCACTGCCGCCTGCATTCACAACATCACTTCCAAGCGGTGTAACCTTTGCCGTACCGGTCAGTGTCGCTACCGTTGTCGCATCATAAACCTTGTTGGAGGCCAAAAGACCGCTAATGGTAAGATTGGCCTTCGTAATATCAGCTGAAAGACCGCTCTGCTGCAGCAGGGTGTAGTTTCCTGCATCAGTGCCGCTTATGGTATTGCCGCTCACCGTTACCGCTTTGGATGTCCCGACATTCTTGTCCGCAAACGTACCCGTCGCACTGCCGCCAACACTCACAACATCGCTTCCAAGTGGTGTAACCTTTGCCGAACCGGTCAGCGTCGCTGCTGTCGTAGCATCATAAACCTTGTTGGAGACCAAAAGACCGCTAATGGTAAGATTGGCCCTGGTGATTTCGCCAATATCACCTGTCACTGTTGTTGGCAAGGTGTAATTGCTGAGATTTGTGGAACCTGTCGCGAGATAGTCACCGGAAAGTAGGCTAACCGTTATCGTCTTGTTTGTGCCAACGTTTTTATTGTCATATGTTCCCGTTGTTTTGGTAACTGTTGCGCCTTCACTTCCCACAAAACCATTCAACAGATAGTTCTCAGAGGTAAGCGTAGCGACAGATGTACCATCATATACTCTCTTGCTGCTTCCGGTGAGGCTTCCCGTTACTGTCAGTGCTGCCGCATTGATCGTCACGCTGTTCACTCCCGCGCTGTACCCCGTCAGGCTCGGCAACGCATAGTTACTCGCAAGACCCGTTCCGTCAAGCAGCGTTATCGCATTGATGTAATTCGTGCCGTTATCCGATACATTCGGACTAATTGATGTCGCTCCGCTGTAGCCTAACGCCTCTCCCGATATGCCCGTCGTTATCGTCACCGTCCCGGAACCTAACGTCGTATTCCCATCATACGTCTTCATCGCACTCAGCGTTACCGACTTCGCCGTTATCACCGCCGACACATCCTTGCTCGTCGCGTCCAGCACGTAGTCACTCGCCGCTGAACTGTTCGTGCCCGTTATGCTCCCTATCGACAGGCCGCTTACCGTTACCTTGTTGGCTCCGACGACATTCGCACTGTTATAGGCGCTTCCACTGTTGCTCAACGTCGCTGACGTGTCACCGCTCACCAGACCGCTGTAGCTGTACGTCGCCGTAAACCCGCCTGGCGCATCCGTCGTCGTGTCGTACGTCTTCGTCACGCCCGCGTTCGTCACCGTCGGCGTCAGCGTTGCCGCATTGATCGTCACGCTGTTCACTCCCGCGCTGTACCCCGTCAGGCTCGGCAACGCATAGTTACTCGCCAGACCCGTTCCGTCAAGCAGCGTTATCGCACTGATATACTTGTTCGTCGTCGATACATGCGCGTCACTTGCTGTCGAGCCGCTATAGCCCAGCGTCTGGCCGCTCAACAGGCCGCCTATCGTTACCGACCCACTCAGACCCGTCGTCCCGCTATACGTCTTCACCCCACTCAGCGTTACCGACTTCGCCGTTATCGTCGCCGACACATCCTTGCTCGTCGCGTCCAGCACGTAGTCACTCGCCGCTGAACTGTTCGTGCCCGTTATGCTCCCTATCGACAGACCGCTTACCGTTACCTTGTTGGCTCCGACGACATTCGCACTGTTATAGGCGCTTCCACTGTTGCTCAACGTCGCTGACGTGTCACCGCTCACCAGACCGCTGTAGCTGTACGTCGCCGTAAACCCGCCTGGCGCATCCGTCGTCGTGTCGTACGTCTTCGTCACGCCCGCGTTCGTCACCGTCGGCGTCAGCGTCGCCGCATTGATCGTCACGCTGTTCACTCCCGCGCTGTACCCCGTCAGGCTCGGCAACGCATAATTACTCGCAAGACCCGTTCCGTCAAGCAGCGTTATCGCACTGATATACTTGTTCGTCGTCGATACATGCGCGTCACTGGCTGTCGAGCCGCTATAGCCCAGCGTCTGGCCGCTCAACAGGCCGCCTATCGTTACCGACCCACTCAGACCCGTCGTGCCGCTATACGTCTTCACCCCACTCAGCGTTACCGACTTCGCCGTTATTGTCGCCGACACATCCTTGCTCGTCGCGTCCAGCACGTAGTCACTCGCCGCTGAACTGTTCGTGCCCGTTATGCTCCCTATCGACAGGCCGCTTACCGTTACCTTGTTGGCTCCGACGACATTCGCACTGTTATAGGCGCTTCCACTGTTGCTCAACGTCGCTGACGTGTCACCGCTCACCAGACCGCTGTAGCTGTACGTCGCCGTAAACCCGCCTGGCGCATCCGTCGTCGTGTCGTACGTCTTCGTCACGCCCGCGTTCGTCACCGTCGGCGTCAGCGTCGCCGCATTGATCGTCACGCTGTTCACTCCCGCGCTGTACCCCGTCAGGCTCGGCAACGCATAGTTACTCGCCAGACCCGTTCCGTCAAGCAGCGTTATCGCACTGATATACTTGTTCGTCGTCGATACATGCGCGTCACTGGCTGTCGAGCCGCTATAGCCCAGCGTCTGGCCGCTCAACAGGCCGCCTATCGTTACCGACCCACTCAGACCCGTCGTGCCGCTATACGTCTTCACCCCACTCAGCGTTACCGACTTCGCCGTTATCGTCGCCGACACATCCTTGCTCGTCGCGTCCAGCACGTAGTCACTCGCCGCTGAACTGTTCGTGCCCGTTATGCTCCCTATCGACAGGCCGCTTACCGTTACCTTGTTGGCTCCGACGACATTCGCACTGTTATAGGCGCTTCCACTGTTGCTCAACGTCGCTGACGTGTCACCGCTCACCAGACCGCTGTAGCTGTACGTCGCCGTAAACCCGCCTGGCGCATCCGTCGTCGTGTCGTACGTCTTCGTCACGCCCGCGTTCGTCACCGTCGGCGTCAGCGTCGCCGCATTGATCGTCACGCTGTTCACTCCCGCGCTGTACCCCGTCAGGCTCGGCAACGCATAGTTACTCGCCAGACCCGTTCCGTCAAGCAGCGTTATCGCACTGATATACTTGTTCGTCGTCGATACATGCGCGTCACTTGCTGTCGAGCCGCTATAGCCCAGCGTCTGGCCGCTCAACAGGCCGCCTATCGTTACCGACCCACTCAGACCCGTCGTCCCGCTATAGGTCTTCACCCCACTCAGCGTTACCGACTTCGCCGTTATCGTCGCCGACACATCATTGCTCGTCGCGTCCAGCACGTAGTCACTCGCCGCTGAACTGTTCGTGCCCGTTATGCTCCCTATCGACAGGCCGCTTACCGTTACCTTGTTGGCTCCGACGACATTCGCACTGTTATAGGCGCTTCCACTGTTGCTCAACGTCGCTGACGTGTCACCGCTCACCAGACCGCTGTAGCTGTACGTCGCCGTAAACCCGCCTGGCGCATCCGTCGTCGTGTCGTACGTCTTCGTCACGCCCGCGTTCGTCACCGTCGGCGTCAGCGTCGCCGCATTGATCGTCACGCTGTTCACTCCCGCGCTGTACCCCGTCAGGCTCGGCAACGCATAGTTACTCGCAAGACCCGTTCCGTCAAGCAGCGTTATCGCACTGATATACTTGTTCGTCGTCGATACATGCGCGTCACTGGCTGTCGAGCCGCTATAGCCCAGCGTCTGGCCGCTCAACAGGCCGCCTATCGTTACCGACCCACTCAGACCCGTCGTCCCGCTATACGTCTTCACCCCACTCAGCGTTACCGACTTCGCCGTTATTGTCGCCGACACATCCTTGCTCGTCGCGTCCAGCACGTAGTCACTCGCCGCTGAACTGTTCGTGCCCGTTATGCTCCCTATCGACAGACCGCTTACCGTTACCTTGTTGGCTCCGACGACATTCGCACTGTTATAGGCGCTTCCACTGTTGCTCAACGTCGCTGACGTGTCACCGCTCACCAGACCGCTGTAGCTGTACGTCGCCGTAAACCCGCCTGGCGCATCCGTCGTCGTGTCGTACGTCTTCGTCACGCCCGCGTTCGTCACCGTCGGCGTCAGCGTCGCCGCATTGATCGTCACGCTGTTCACTCCCGCGCTGTACCCCGTCAGGCTCGGCAACGCATAGTTACTCGCCAGACCCGTTCCGTCAAGCAGCGTTATCGCACTGATATACTTGTTCGTCGTCGATACATGCGCGTCACTGGCTGTCGAGCCGCTATAGCCCAGCGTCTGGCCGCTCAACAGGCCGCCTATCGTTACCGACCCACTCAGACCCGTCGTCCCGCTATAGGTCTTCACCCCACTCAGCGTTACCGACTTCGCCGTTATCGTCGCCGACACATCCTTGCTCGTCGCGTCCAGCACGTAGTCACTCGCCGCTGAACTGTTCGTGCCCGTTATGCTCCCTATCGACAGGCCGCTTACCGTTACCTTGTTGGCTCCGACGACATTCGCACTGTTATAGGCGCTTCCACTGTTGCTCAACGTCGCTGACGTGTCACCGCTCACCAGACCGCTGTAGCTGTACGTCGCCGTAAACCCGCCTGGCGCATCCGTCGTCGTGTCGTACGTCTTCGTCACGCCCGCGTTCGTCACCGTCGGCGTCAGCGTCGCCGCATTGATCGTCACGCTGTTCACTCCCGCGCTGTACCCCGTCAGGCTCGGCAACGCATAGTTACTCGCAAGACCCGTTCCGTCAAGCAGCGTTATCGCACTGATATACTTGTTCGTCGTCGATACATGCGCGTCACTGGCTGTCGAGCCGCTATAGCCCAGCGTCTGGCCGCTCAACAGGCCGCCTATCGTTACCGACCCACTCAGACCCGTCGTGCCGCTATACGTCTTCACCCCACTCAGCGTTACCGACTTCGCCGTTATTGTCGCCGACACATCCTTGCTCGTCGCGTCCAGCACGTAGTCACTCGCCGCTGAACTGTTCGTGCCCGTTATGCTCCCTATCGACAGGCCGCTTACCGTTACCTTGTTGGCTCCGACGACATTCGCACTGTTATAGGCGCTTCCACTGTTGCTCAACGTCGCTGACGTGTCACCGCTCACCAGACCGCTGTAGCTGTACGTCGCCGTAAACCCGCCTG